>NZ_JBHUXS010000017.1:0-65437 GCF_042669245.1 Streptomyces sp. NPDC057249
GCGCACACGTGTGCGCGGGGGCCGCCGGCGTAGGGCCATCAGGTCAGGAGGAGTTGGAGGCCGCCGACGACGGTGGCGGCCAGGACGACGCGCTCGAAGAGGCGCTGGTCGATGCGGTCCACGCAGGCGCGGCCGATCCAGGCGCCCGGCAGCACGAACAGCAGCAGGCAGGCGTCCAGCAGCAGGGAGCGCCCGTCGATCAGCCCGAGGCCCACGCTGAACGGCACCTTCGAGGTGTTGACGATCAGGAAGAACCACGCCGAGGTGCCCAGGAAGCCCAGCTTCCGGAATCCGGCCGAGAGGAGGTAGAGCGACATCACCGGGCCGCCCGCGTTGGCGACCATGGTGGTGAAACCGCCGAGCACCCCGTACGAACGTGCTTTGAGCCGTTCGCCGGCGGTCGGCGGCCCGTCCTCCGCCCCGGGCTCCGCGACCGTCTCGGCCCGGCGGCGGCGCCAGACGGTCACGCCGGCCATGAAGACCAGGATCGCGCCGATCGAGGTCCGCACGGTGGCGTCGTCGGCCCACATCATGAACAGGGTGCCCGCCACCACGCCGACCGCGACGGCCGGGAAGAGCCGCAGCAGGGTCGGCCAGTGCGCGTGGCGCCGGTAGACGAGGACGGCGAGCACATCGCCGGCGATCAGGATCGGGAGCAGCACCCCGGTGGACTCGCGGGCGGGGAGGACCGCCGCGAAGACCGCGAGGCTGATCGTGTTGGCGCCGCTGACGGCCGTCTTGGAGAAGCCGACGAGAGCGGAGGCGGCGGCCAGTGCCGCCAGTTGCCAGAGAGTAAGTGTGTCCATGCCAGGCAGAGAGCGTAATCCCGCCCGGCATGATCACCTAGACGTCTGTGCGGATCACCACCGCGAGGGTGCGCGGGCCGTGGACTCCCTCGACCCGCTCCAGCTCGATGTCCGAGGTGGCCGAGGGCCCGCTGATCAGCGTCGTCGGGCGCTCCGGCACCAGCCGGGCCACCGCCTCCGGCACACCCACCTCCACGGTCGACAGGTCGACCACGCACACGTGGAGGTCGGGCACCAGGGACAGCGCCCGTCGCCCCTGGTCGGGCGAGCCGTCCAGAAAGATGGTGCCGGTCTCGGCGCAGCTGACGGCGGACGCGGTGACGACGCCGTCGAGGGCGTCCAGGCGCGGGGCCGGGATGTCCGCGGAGTCCTGCTGGACCTCGCCGTCGTAGGCGGCCAGCCACCCGGTGTCGAGCCCCGGGGGCACACCGATCCGCTCGGCTCCCCGCTCCCGCAGCACCTCGGCGATCACCTCGGCGGTCCGGTCGGCGGTGCAGGGGTGGACCTGTGCCTTGTAGTCGATCAGCCGGTCGGCGAAGAGGGCGAGGCGTTCCTCGTCGGGGAGGGTGCGGCCGGTGCGGTAGGCGCGCGGGACGGGGGTCTCCCCGGCGGGCGCGAGGAGGAGCGCGTCCCGGACGCGGCCGAGCACGATGTCACGGGCGGTCGTCATTCGCCGTCCTCCTGCTGCTGGTTGCGGGTGTGCTCGGCGGACGCCTCACGCATGGCGGCCGCGCCTTCGGGCGAGGCGAGCCAGGCGCGGAAGGTCTGCTTCGGCGGGGCGGGGGTGTCGCGGCTGTCGCTCCAGCCGTTGAGCGGGGGCGGCAGGTGCGGGAGCTTGCCGTCCCGGGCCAGGGCGCGGCCGAGCCGGGACGCCTTCTGGGCGGCGGTGTACACCTTGGGCCTGCTCATCACCGCGCCGGCCGCCTTCATGGCCAGCTTCTCGGCGGTGGCGCCGGACCGCTCGGTGTGCTGGTGGCGCAGTTCGACCAGCAGCGAGGGGATGTCGATCTTGACGGGGCAGGCGTCGAAGCAGGCCCCGCAGAGACTGGAGGCGTACGGCAGCGAGCTGTTCGGGTCGTCCTTTGCGGCGTCCATGCCGGCGAGCTGCGGGGTCAGGACGGCGCCGATCGGCCCGGGGTAGGTCGAGCCGTAGGCGTGCCCGCCGGCCCGTTCGTACACCGGGCAGACGTTGAGGCAGGCCGAGCAGCGGATGCAGTTCAGCGCCTCGCGGCCGATGCGGTCCGCGAGTGCCGCGGTCCGACCGTTGTCGAGGAGCACCAGGTGGAAGGTCTGCGGCCCGTCGCCGGGGGTGACGCCGGTCCACATCGAGGTGTACGGGTTCATCCGCTCGCCCGTGGAGGAGCGCGGCAGGAGCTGGAGGAAGACCTCCAGGTCCTGGTAGCGCGGGAGGACCTTCTCGATGCCCATGACGGTGATCAGCGTGTCGGGGAGGGTCAGGCACATGCGGCCGTTGCCCTCGGACTCCACGACGGAGAGGGTGCCGGTCTCGGCGATGCCGAAGTTGGCCCCGGAGACGGCCACCTTGGTGGTCATGAACTTCTCGCGCAGATAGGCGCGGGCGGCGGCGGCCAGGTGCGCGGGGACGTTGTCCAGGGCCGGGTCGACGCCGGGGATCTCCTTGAGGAAGATCTGCCGGATCTCGTCCCGGTTGCGGTGGATCGCGGGGACCAGGATGTGCGAGGGCTTGTCGTGGGCGAGTTGCACGATGAGTTCGGCGAGGTCGGTCTCGTGCGCGGTGATGCCGAGGGATTCGAGGTGTTCGTTGAGCCCGGTCTCCTGGGTGGCCATCGACTTGACCTTGATGACCTCGTCGCTGCCCGTCTCCCGGACCAGCCGGGCGACGATCTCGTTGGCCTCGACGCCGTCGCGCGCCCAGTGGACGGTGCCGCCGCGTGCGGTGACGTTGCGTTCCAGCTCCTCCAGGAGTTCCGGGAGCCGGTTCATGGTGTCGGTCTTGATGGCCGACCCGGCGTCGCGCAGTTCCTCCCAGTCGGGGAGTTCGCCGGTGACGTCCAGGCGTTTGGCGCGGATGGTGTGGGTGGCGCGGCCGAGGTTGCGGCGCAGCTGCTCGTTGCCCAGTTCGTCGTGGGCGGCGGCCGGGAACTTCCGGTCACCGCGCAGGTTGCCCGTGCCGTACGGGGAGCGGGGCGGCGTCGCGGGCATGCCGAGAAAGGTTGCGCTCATCGGGCGGCCTCCGTCAGGACGTGCGGCGAGGTGCGGGTGGAGGAGAGGATCTGGGCGAGGTGGAGGGTCTTCGTTCCGGCCTTGATGCGGGAGAGCCCGCCGCCGATGTGCATCAGGCAGGAGGAGTCGCCGGCGGTGCACACGTCGGCTCCGGTGGCGGTGACGTTGCGCATCTTGTCCTGGAGCATCGCGGTCGAGGTGTCGGCGTTCTTCACGGCGAAGGTGCCGCCGAACCCGCAGCAGGCGTCGGCCTCCTCCAGCTCGACCAGGTCGATCGCGTCGACGGCCCGCAGCAGCCGCAACGGCTTGTCGCCGACCCTGAGCATGCGCAGCGAGTGGCAGGTGGGGTGGTACGTGACCCGGTGCGGGAAGTACGCGCCGACATCGGTCACACCGAGCACGTCCACCAGGAGTTCGGACAGCTCGTACGTCTTCGCCTTGACCGCGGCGACACCCGCGCGCAGCGCCGCGTCCCCGTACCGCCCGGCGACGATCTCGTGCTGGTGGCGGACCGATCCGGCACAGGAGCCCGACGGCATGACGACGGCGTCGATGGAGGTGTCGCCGAACTGGGCGGCGAAGTTGCGGACCAGCGGGACGGGCTCGCGCTGATAGCCGGTGTTGACGTGCATCTGACCGCAGCAGGTCTGGCCGGGCGGGAACACCACGTCGTGTCCCAGCCGGGCCAGCAGCACCGCGGTGGATTTCACCGCCTCGGGGAAGAGCGTGTCTCCCAGACAGGTGGCGAAGAGTCCGATACGCATGGAGCCTCCCCGATCGCGAGTTATGGTCCGACCATACTACCCTCCGTCCGGTTCCGGCAGGGGTGCGGCGCACCTGGAGGGCGACCGAAGCGGGAAGTGACCTGGGGACCATTTGGTCTGACCTTATTGACATACGACATCTCTGGTGTCCTACTGATCGCTGAATTAGCTGCGTCACTCAGCGAGGAGTAATTCCGTGGCTTCCCCACCACCCGCCACCGTGCTGGCTTCTTACACGCCGGATGTTCACGCCATCGGGGGCAGCCTCCTGGCGACCGCGCTGGTGAGCGTCATCCCGCTCGCCGTGTTCTTCCTGCTCCTGATGGCGGCCAAGCGCTCGGCGCTGGTGTCCGCGCTGGGCTCCGTCGTCACCGCTCTGCTCGTGGCCGTCCTCGGGTTCGACATGCCGGTCGGGCTGGGACTGCTCTCGGCCTCCCAGGGCCTCGTCTTCGGCCTCTTCCCGGTGATGCTGATCGTCGTCGCGGCCATCTGGTTCTACGAACTCACAGTGGTCAGCGGCCGGTTCGAAGACCTGCGCCGCTCGTTCAGCGCGGTCGGCCGGGGCGACCTGCGCATCCAGGCCATGCTCATCGCCTTCTGCTTCGGTGGTCTGCTGGAGGCGCTGGCCGGCTTCGGCGCGCCCGTCGCCATCACGGCCGTGATGCTGCTGGCCCTCGGCCTGCCCCCGGTGAAGGCCGCGGTGACCGTGCTGCTCGCCAACACCGCACCGGTGGCGTTCGGCGCCATGGCCATCCCCGTCACGACGGCGGGCAACCTCACCGGCATTCCCCCCGAGGACATCGCCTCGGTCATCGGCCGGCAGTCGCCCCTGCTCGCGATCTTCGTTCCGCTCCTGCTGCTGTTCGTCGTGGACGGCGCCCGCGGCATCCGCCAGCTGTGGCCGATCGCGCTGGTGACCGGCGGGGTCTTCGCGGTGACCCAGTTCTGGTGCGCCAACCACTTCGCGTACGAGCTGACCGATGTGGTGGCCTCGCTCGTGGGCTTCGGCGTGGCCGTGCTGATGCTGCGCTTCTGGCGGCCGAGCACCCCGGACGACCAGCGCTCCCAGGTGGAGAACGAGCCGCTCACCCGGCACCGCGTCACCTACGCCGTCATCCCGTACATCCTGGTGATCGCGATCTTCGGCATCGCCAAGCTGCACGTGGGCGGGCTGGACGTGCCCGAGCTGCTGGGCCGCGCCAGTCTCGCAATCGAGTGGCCGGGCCTCCACGGCGAGCTGCTCACGAGCAGCGGTGCGCCGTCGTCCAGCGCGGTCTACACACTGGACGTCCTCGGCAACCCGGGCACCCTGCTGATCATCTCCGGCATCCTGGTCACGCTGATCTACCGGTTCGCCAAGGACCGCGGCGCCTACCCGATGAGCGGCGGTATGGCGCTCTCGGCGGCGGGCCGCACCCTGAAGAACATGCGGATCGCCATCGCGACCGTCGCCACGGTGCTCGCGCTGAGCTACGTCATGAACCAGTCCGGTCAGACCGTTGCCATCGGCACGTGGCTGGCGACGGCGGGCGGCCTCTTCGCCCTTCTCTCGCCGATCCTCGGCTGGCTGGGCACCGCCGTGACCGGCTCCGACACCTCCGCCAACGCGCTCTTCGCCAACCTCCAGCAGACCGCCGGTCAGACCGCCGGGATCGACCCGACGCTGCTCGTCGCCGCGAACACCTCCGGCGGCGTGGTCGCCAAGCTGGTGAGTCCGCAGAACCTGACCATCGCCGCCACCGCGGTCGCGATGCAGGGCTCGGAACGCATCCTGCTGCGCAAGGTCGCCGGATACAGCCTGGCCATGCTGGCGATCCTCTGCGTCCTGGTCTACCTGCAGTCCACCTCGGCGCTCTCCTGGATGCTGCCGTAGCGGAACCGGGCCGGCGGCGGGGTGCTACTCGGCGCCCTCGCCGCCGGAGCCGGTCCGGTCCTCGTCGACCAGCGTGCCGTGGAAGCCGCGGATATGGCGTTCGGCCAGGTCGGCCGCCTCCTCGCCGTGACCGGTGCGCACCAGCCTCAGCATCTCCGTGTGCTCGGCGTTGAGACGGGCCTGGGTGGCGGGCCAGTCGTCCACCTCTTCGAGTGCCCGCAGGATGAGGGGCCGTACGGACTCCCGTACCGCGGCCGTCAACGTGGAGGTGAGGGCGTTGCCCGAACTGCTCGCCACCTTCACGTGGAACTCCGTGTCGAGCTCGTTGAACTCCTCCGGCGCGATGCCCTCCCGCGACATCCGGTGGACCACTGCGCCCGCCGCGTCCAGGTCCGCTTCGGAGGCGTGCTGCGCGGCGGCGGCGAAGCTGGCGCGCTCCAGGGCGACCCGGGCCTCCATCACGTCGTGCAGGCTGTAGCTGCCGAGGGCGAAGTGCAGGCGCAGCAGCCGTCCGAGCGCGTCGTCCGGGTTGCGCACGATGCGGGCCCCGGAGTCGTGGCCCCGGCCGGGCTGGGCGACCAGCACACCGATGGTCTCCAGGACCCGGAGCGCCTCGCGGAGCGCGGACCGGCTCACTCCGAACACCGGGGCGAGCTCGCGCTCCGGCGGCAGCCGGTCCCCGGCCCTCAGCTTCCCGGCGAAGACCTGCTCCTCGATGCTCTGGAGCACGAGTTCATGGGTCCGGGCCTGCCGCACGGGCTGCCACTCGACAGGCATCCGCTTCTCCACTCCCCGCTCCGACGTATGCGTACATCCCGACTATGTCACACACGCCATGTGGTCGGACCGCAAACGAAGAGCCCTCCACCCCGCTCAGTAAGTGACGGTGATGCGCCGCTCCACGCCGTCCACCCTGACCTTGCCGCCGACCGGGATGATCACCTGGGGGTCCGTGTGGCCGCAGTCGACGTCGAAGACGGCCATGGTGTCGGGGGCGTACTCCGCGAGGGCCCGCAGCACCGCCTCCCGCTGCTCCCGGCAGTACAGCGCGCCGGCTTCCGCGTCGAGCGGCTTGTCGAAGGACCAGTTCTTGGCGCGCGCCATCAGCAGCGCGGGGAAGCGCCGCAGCAGGCCCCGCTCCCCCATGTTGCGCAGGATGCGGTATACCTCCTCGGCGCCGGGCAGCTCCTCGGAGGTTTCGAGGAACAGCACCCGGCCCTCGTACGCCTCCGGCGCCAGGATCTCCCGGTCGGCCATCAGCAGCCAGGCCAGGAGCTCCAGGTTCCCGCCCCAGCTCCTCCCCTCGACCACCCGGCCCGGGTTGTGCCAGATCCAGCCGTCGGCGGGGAGCAGGTCGGGCTCCTGCTCGAAGGTGCGCGGGTCCTCCCAGGTCCGGTTGACGCTGCCGCTCTCCTTCGCCGGCGTCAGCTCGTACTCGCCGTGGGTGAAGAGCGCGGCGCGCAGGGACTCGGCCGTCTGCGGGTGCAGCGCGCCGGGGCGGCCGAACTCGACCATGAGCGAACCGCCGTGGTAGCCGACGATGCCGAGGTTGTCGAGGAACACCAGGAGATTGGTGTTGTCGCTGTAGCCGAAGAACGGCTTGGGGTTGGCGCGCAGCAGTTCGCGGTCCAGGTGGGGCAGCACGGTGATCTGGTCGTCGCCGCCGATGCTGGCTATGACCGCCTTGATCTCCGGGTCGGCGAAGGCCGCGTGGAGGTCGGCGGCGCGCTCCTGCGGGGTGGAGCCCATCGTGCGTGTGCAGGGATACTCCACCGGCTCCAGACCGAAGTCCTCGCGGAGCCGCCGCAGGCCCAACTCGTAGGGCAACGGCAGGATTCCAGGCAGTCCGGAGGAGGGGGAGAGCACGGCTACGCGGTCGCCGGGCCGGGGCTTGGAAGGGTAGCGGGATGGTGTCATCGGGTGAGCCTACGCAACGCCGCCGGGGGTGTCCGCCGGTTATTCGCGGGCGTCCCGTGCCGGGCCGGCCGGGGTGCCCTGGTGGAAGTACAGCCGCCATCGCTCACCGGTCCTGCGCCACAGCGAACTGCGCCTGACGAGCGAACCGTTCCGCGCGGTGACGTATGTCAGGTGGACCACGTCAGGGGCCAGCAGGGTGCCGGACAGCCCCCGGACCTCGGGGCCGGGGTCGTCGTCCTCGACGGCGGAGGTGACGGCGAGGACGGATGTCCGGTCGTAGCGGCGTCCGGACGCGCCGAACTCGGTGAACTCCGGGTCGAGCAGTTCCGTCACCGCCTCGGGCGACGCCCGCACCGCCGCTTCCAGCAGCCGCCGTTCGCCCGCCATGGCGGCCCGTACGGCCCGCCCCTCCTCGTCGCTCAGCTCCATACGGACCGACCTTACGTCGGCCGCACCCGTCGTCAGGCCAGGACCAGCAGGTCCATCCAGCTCACGGCGGGCCGGCCCGGCTCCTGTTCCGCCGCCGTACGCAGCCGGCGCATCCCCCGTTCGAACTCCTCGTCGCCGAGGCCGGACAGCTTCGCGTCGGTGTCCCGTCTGATCCGGTCGGCGAAGGCGGCGAGGCTCGGCGCGCTCTCCTGCGGCACCGCGTGCAGGGCGACGCGGTTGAAACCGGCCCCCGCGAAGGCGGCGCACGTCTGCTCCACCGTCGGGTAGCCGTCCACGATGCGCTCGGCGCCGGGGAAGAAGCGCACCCGGAGGTCGCGTGCGCACCGGCCCGGGAAGGAGTTGCGGATGAGTACCGGGGCGCCGGGCTTGAGGGCCCTGCGCAACTCCCCGGCGGCGGCGGGCAGATCGCCGATGTGGTGGACGACCGAGCCCAGCCAGGCCGCGTCCGCGCAGCCGTCCGGCACCGGCAGCGCCTCGGCCCGCCCGTCCAGCGCCTCGATCAGTCCGTTCCGGGGGATCAGCGCCCGCATGGCGGCGGCCGGCTCCACGGCCAGGACCCGGACGCCGAACCAGTCGGTGAAGGCGGAGGCGAAGGACCCGGTGCCCGCGCCGACGTCCAGGACGGTGGCTCCCGGTGCGAGTTCCACCTCGGCGGCGACGGCGGCGCGCCACGCGGTCAGCCCGTCGCGCGGTATCTCCCGGGCCAGGCGGTAGTCCTCGGCGAAACGACGGTCGGGGGCGGTCGCTTCCATGGGGCCCTCACTTCTGGGCGCGGTGCGCGGTCGGGCGGGTCCGCCGCGCCTCGTCGGCGGATGCTAGCGACACCCCCTCCACTTGTCTAGACCAAGGAGGACGGCCTCTGCGGTCGACGGCCGGCGGATACCACCCACCCAGTTCATAGGATTCTCAGGCAGTCCGGTTACCGTGTCGGGCGTGACCCAGACGAGCCCGCCCGGCTGGCATCCAGACCCCGGGTATTCAGGATTTGGCCCCCGCCACGAGCGCTGGTGGGACGGCACCCAGTGGACCGACCATCTACGCGTACCACCGGCGGCCGTCCGCAGCCGACGGATACGCATCGGGGCGGGCATCACCGCCGCGGTGGTGGTGCTCGCCGCGATCGGGGGCGGTGTCTATCTGCTGACGGACGACTCGGACGGCAAGAGCGACACCGCCGCCACCGCTCCGTCCGGCTCCCCCTCCCCCGGCCCCGACCGGCAGCGCGGCGGCGACGGCGGCGGGAACGGTGACGAGCGCGGTGACGGCGGCAACGGCGGCGGCAGCGAGTCGCCGGATCAGGGTCAGCCGCAGCTCGAGGACGGTTACGCGACGGACCTGGCCAGCGGCATCAGCATCCCGGTCCCCGACGGCTGGAAGGGCGAGTCGGGCATGGGCGCCGGGGTGACCACCGGGTCCTACGCCTGCCCCGGAGACACCGACCAGAAGTGCGTGCGCGGCGGGATCTTCTCCGCCCCGGCCGAGGCGCTGAAGCTGACCACCAAGACCGCGAAGGCCACCGCCGAGAAGGACATCGAGACCAACGCCAACGAGTCCTACGGCGAGGAGATCTACGGCGGCATCACCTCGCACGAGGAGCTGAAGTCCGAGGCGGTCACGGTGGCCGGCCAGCAGGGCTACCGGGTGCGCTGGAAGGTGGTGACGAAGAACGGCGACGACGGCTACGTCGAGTCGCTGGCGTTCCCGTCCCCGCTGGCCAAGGACATGCTGGTGGTGGTCCGCTCCGGCTTCGACATCAACAGCAAGGCGCCCTCGCTGTCCGTCCTGGACAAGATCACCAAGGGGATCAAGGCGGCGTCGGGCGGGGGCCCCGGCACCAGCGCCTGAGCGTCCGGCGGGACACACCGCACGGCCCGGGTGAGTATCCGGGCCGTGCGGTCTGAGTACGTACCCCGATCACGGGCCGGGGCACCGCCGCTGGAATGGGGTCATGGCTCCCGACCCGAAGCGCCTCCGCGTGCGCCACGTCACCAGCGCCGGCACCACTCTGGCCCTCTCGCTCGCCCCGCTCGTGATCGGTGTGCTGTTCGCGCGCAGCATGGCGCTCGACCCGCACACGCCGGTGAACGCCCTGATCACCCGGGGCGGCCGGGGTGTGGGTCCGTCGCCCGCGGAGTGGCGCGGCTGCGGCCGGAGCGCGCTGCGCCGGTGCCGGACCGCCTGCCGGCCCCTGGGCCCGGGACGCACCCGGCCGAAAATCCGGTTCCCCCGCGCGACCCGCCTTCCCTAGACTCGCCGTACACCGCGCGCCGGCCGTCCGCCGGCGCGTCCGCCGTGACCGTTGAGGGGAGACCGCCGTGCGTCAGCGCACCGCCGCCGTCGTCCCCCCGTCGCGGTTCGAGGTGATCCTGGTGTCTCGCGCCGCCCGGCGCCGGCTGCGCGGCCGGCCCCGGACCCCGTGACGAACACCCGGGCCCCACAGCACTCCTGACTTCCGGTCACCTCGCTGGGCCCTGCCGGCCCGCATCCGGGCCGCTTCGTCCGGGGGTATCGCGCCGTCTTCTTCCGGATCATCCCGAAAGGCCACCGGCCGTGCGTACCCACCAGCACATCTCCCCCGTCACCGCTCTCACCGCCGTCCGCAACCTGGGCATCCTCGCCCATGTCGACGCCGGCAAGACCACCGTGACGGAGCGCATCCTCTACACCACCGGCACCACCCACAAGCGCGGTGAGGTCCACGACGGCACGACCATCACGGACTTCGACTCCCAGGAACGCGACCGGGGCATCACCATCTTCGCCGCGGCCGTCAGCTGCGCCTGGGACGGCCACCGGATCAACCTGATCGACACCCCCGGGCACGTCGACTTCGCCGACGAGGTCGAGCGTGCGCTGCGGGTGCTCGACGGCGCGATCGCGGTGTTCGACGCGGTCGCCGGGGTGGAGCCGCAGAGCGAGTCGGTGTGGCACCAGGCGGACCGGCATTCCGTCCCGCGCATCGCCTTCGTCAACAAGCTGGACCGGGCGGGCGCGGATCTGGACACCGCGGTCGCCTCGATCCGGGACCGGCTGCACACCGTCCCGCTCGTGGCGCAGCTGCCCATCGGCGCGGAGGACGCCTTCCGCGGGGTGGTCGACCTGGTGCGCATGCGCGCGCTGGTGTGGGCGGACGGTGCCGACGCCTACGAGGAGGGCGAGGTGCCCGAGGGGCTGCGCGAGGAGGCGGCCCGGCGCCGGCGGCTCCTGGAAGAGGCGGTGGCGGAGCTGCATCCGGCGGCCCTGGAGGAGTTCTGCGTACGCTCCGAGCTCTCCGCGCAGACGCTGACCGGGGCGCTGCGGGATCTGACGCGGACCGGTGAGGGGGTCGTGGTGCTGTGCGGTTCGGCGTACCGCAACCGCGGTGTCGAACCGCTGCTGGAGGCGGTCGTCGCGTATCTGCCCTCCCCGCTCGACGTGCCGCCGGTACGGGGCCTGCTCGACGGGGCGGTGCGGGAGCGGGCCGCCGACCCTCAAGGTCCCTTCGCCGCGTTGGCGTTCAAGGTGAACGCGACCGCGACGGGCCGGCTGACGTATCTGCGCGTGTACTCGGGAACGATCCGGAAGGGGGAGACGGTGCTGGACGCGACCACCCGGCGCACCGAGCGCGTCGGGCGCATCCTGCGGGTCCAGGCGGACCGGCACGTGGACGTGGAGGCGGCGGTGGCCGGGGACATCGTCGCGGTCATCGGTCCGAAGGCCGCCCGCCCCGGTGCCACACTGTGCGCGCCCGGCGCCCCGCTGGTCCTGGAGCCGCCCACGGTGGCCGAGCCGGTCGTGTCCGTGGCGGTGGAGGCGCGGCGGAGCACGGACACCGAACGGCTGATGGCCGCGCTGGTCCGGCTGGCCGAGGAGGACCCGTCGCTCGTCGTGCGGACGGACCCGGAGACCGGTCAGACCGTTCTCTCGGGCATGGGCGAGTTGCACCTGGAGGTGGCCGCGGAGAAGATCCGCCGCGACCACGGTCTGGACGTCCTGGTCGGCCGGCCGCAGGTCGCCCACCGGGAGACGCTGGTGCGCGGGGTGTCCGGTCTGGTCTACCGGCACGTCAAACAGGACGGCGGGGCCGGGCAGTTCGCGCACGTCGTCATCGACGTCGAACCGCTGGCGGCCGGGGACGGCGAGGACGCGGCGGAGTTCGCGTTCGGTTCGTCGGTCGTGGGCGGCCGGGTGCCGCAGGAGTACGTGCGGGCGGTCGAGGCGGGCTGCCGGGACGCACTCGCCGAGGGGCCGCTCGGCGGGCATCCGGTGACCGGGGTGCGGGTGACGCTGACCGATGGCGCGACGCATCCCAAGGACTCCTCGGAGATGGCGTTCCGCACGGCGGGGCGGTTCGCGCTGCGGGAGGCCCTGCGGGCGAGCGCGATGGTGCTGCTGGAACCGGTGGTCGAGGTGACGGTCACCGTGCCCGGTGACGCGGTCGGCGGGGTGCTCGGCGACCTGGCCGCCCGGCGCGGCCGGGTCTCCGGGTCCACCACGCGCGGCGGTGCGGCGGTGGTCACGGCGACCGTGCCGCTGGCCGAGCTGTTCGGTTACGCGACGCGGCTGCGCAGCCGTACGCAGGGCCGGGGCACGTTCACCACCCGGGCCACGGGGTACGCGCCCGCGCCCGCCGCCACGGTCTCCGGGACCGGCTGACGGAACGGGTCCCGCCCGCCGATGCGGCGGGCGGGACCTGTCGTCGTCGGGGCCGGGGTCAGGCGACCGGGACCGGGAAGGTCGGGTACTCGACGCCGGAGACGTACTGCACGACCCGGATGACCTGGCACGAGTAGCCGAACTCGTTGTCGTACCAGAGGTAGAGGATCGCGTTGTCGCCGTCGACCTGGGTGGGGCCGGCGTCGACGATGGAGGCGTGGCGCGAGCCGATGAAGTCGCTCGACACCGCGTCGGGGGCGGTCGTGAAGTCGATCTGCCGCTTGAGCGGGGAGGTGAGCGAGACCTCGCGGAGGTGGTCGAGGACCTCGGCACGGGTGGTCTCCCGGCCCAGCTTCAGGCTGAGGATGGCGATCGAGACGTCCGGGACGGGGACGCGGATCGAGCTGCCCGTGATCGTCGCCTCCAGGTCGGGCAGCGCCTTCGCGACGGCGGAGGCGGCGCCCGTCTCGGTGATGACCATGTTGAGCGGCGCGGAGCGGCCACGGCGGTCGGAACCGTGGTAGTTGTCCAGCAGGTTCTGGTCGTTGGTGAACGAGTGGATGGTCTCCACGTGGCCGCGCAGCACGCCGTACTCGTCGGCCATCGCCTTCAGCGGCGGCACGATCGCGTTGGTGGTGCAGGAGGCGCAGGAGATGATCTGCTCGTCCGGCTTGATCATGTCGTGGTTGACGCCGTGCACCACGTTGAGGACGTCGCCCTTGCCGGGGGCGGTCAGCACGACCTTGGCGATGCCGGGCCGCAGGTGCTTGGACAGGCCCTCGCGGTCGCGCCACTTGCCGGTGTTGTCGATGAGGATGGCGTCGTCGATGCCGTGGGCGGTGTAGTCGACGGAGGTCGGGTCGTCCGAGTAGATGACCTGGATCTCGTTGCCGTTGGCGACGATCCGGTTGTTGGCCTCGTCCACGGTGATCGTGCCCTGGAACTGGCCGTGGATGGAGTCGCGGCGCAGCAGCGAGGCGCGCTTGACGATGTCCTGGCCCGCTCCCTTGCGGACCACGATGGCGCGCAGCCGCAGGCCGTTGCCGGAGCCCGCCTTCTCGATGAGCAGCCGGGCGAGCAGGCGGCCGATGCGGCCGAAGCCGTAGAGGACGACGTCGCGCGCCTCGCGGCGCTCGATCTTGTTGTCCCCGGTGGCGCCGGCGACGGCCTCCGCGGTGAACTCCGCCGCGCTGAGACCGCGGTCGTCGGCCTTGTGGGTGGCGGCGAGCATGCCGATGTCGATCTGGGAGGGGCCCAGGTCGAGGGTGGTGAGGGCCTGGAGGAAGGGCAGGGTCTCGGTGACCGAGAGCTCCGCGCCGTCGATCTGCCGGGCGAATCGGTGGGTCTTGAGGATGCTCACCACCGATTTGTTCACCAGCGAGCGGCTGTGCAGGAGGACGGTGACGTCCCGCTCGCGGTGCAGCTTGCCGATGATCGGAATCATCGATTCCGCGATCTCCTCGCGGTTCTTCCAGTTGGTGAACGCGTCGTCATTGACAGTCACAGGTTTATCTTTCGAGCTAGGCGGCGCTCATATGGTAACCAGACGTTCATTCGACGCCTCACCCCGGCCCGGCCCCCGCCCTCACTCCCCCACGCGCACCGGCCGCCCCGTGCGCCGCGAGCGGTCGGCGGCCTCCGCCACCAGGAGCGCGGCCAGGGCGTCGGCCCCGGTGCAGGGGCTGGGCCGGAGCCCGGCCGCGACCTCGGTGAAGGCCGCCATCTCCGCGACGTACGCGTCGTGGAAACGGCTCAGGAACCCGTCGTACGGAGCGGAGCCGGACGCCGGCCCGCCGGCGGTGGTCCGCAGGGGCGCGCGGTCGCCGTACCCGGTGGCCAGCGTGGACCGCGAACCGGCGAGCTCCATGCGCGCGTCGTATCCGGCGCCGTTGTAGCGGGTGGCCGTACAGCTGGCGAGGGTGCCGTCGTCGAGCGTGAGGACGGTGACCGCGGTGTCGACGTCACCGGCCGCCGCGAAGGAGTCGTCGCCCCGGTTGGCCCCGGTGGCGCAGACCTCCACGACCTCGCGGCCGGTGACCCAGCGGACGCTGTCGAAGTCGTGCACGGCGCAGTCCCGGAAGATGCCGCCGGACAGCGGCAGGTATCCGGCCGGCGGGGGCGCCGGATCGGCGGTGCACGCCCGTACGGTGTGCAGCCAGCCCAGCTCCCCGGCCGCGACCGCGTCACGCAGGGCGGTGTAGCCGGCGTCGAAGCGGCGCTGGAAGCCGACCTGGAGCGGCACCCCGGAGCCGGCGGTGTCGGCCAGCAGGGCACGGGTGGCGTCGAGGCCGGCGGCGACCGGCTTCTCGCAGAACACGGGCACCCCGGCGGCGGCGGCCGCGCGGATCAGCGTGTCGTGGACGGCGGTGGGGGCGGCGATCACGACACCGTCCAGGCCCGAGCCGAGCAGCGCGTCCAGGTCGCCCGCCCAGTCGGCGCCGAGCTTCCCGGCCAGCTCGCGGGCCTGCTGCTCGACGGCGTCGTGCAGGACGAGACGGCCGACGGCGGGCAGGGCGGCGAGGGTGGCGGCGTGGAACGCGCCGATGCGGCCCGTTCCGATGAGTCCGATGCGCATGCGCGGGTGCCTCCGGGGCGGATGGGGGCCGACTGGCCGACGCTCCTGATCTTCGTCTTTGTATCGTCGCCGATCGGACCCGGTCAAGCATTTGTACTGACATATATACGTACTGAGCTGGACGCCGTCTTACGGCATACTGAGTACGTGGCACGACGTTCCGAGGAGCCCGGCATGGAACCGCTCACCAGGCTGATCACCATCGACCGGTCCAGCCCGGTTCCGCTGTACTTCCAGTTCGCGCAGCAGCTCCAACGCCTCATCGAATCCGGCACGTTGGTGCCCGGCGCCCGGCTGGAGAACGAGATCGCGCTGGCGGACCGCTTCGGCCTGTCCCGCCCGACGATGCGTCAGGCCATGCGGCATCTGGTGGACAAGGGGCTGCTGTCGCGCAAGCGCGGGGTGGGCACCCAGGTCGTCAACAGCCGGGCGCGCCGGCAGGTGGAACTGACCAGCCTGTACGAGGACCTGCAACGCGAGGACCGCCGCCCGCGCACCGAGGTCCTGTCCATGCGCATCCGCCCCGCCGAGGGCCGCGTCGCCGCCGCCCTCCAGCTCGAACCGGGCGCGGACACCGTCGAGCTGCGCCGGCTCCGGTACGCGGACGACGAGCCGATGGCCGTCCTGGAGAACCACCTGCCCGCGGGCATCGCCGACCTCACCGAGGAGGACCTGGCCGCGCACGGGCTCTACGCGCTGATCAGGCGGTCCGGCACCGCCCTGCGCTCCGCCGAGCAGACCATCGGCGCCCGCCGGGCCACGGCGGCCGAGGCCCGGCTCCTCGCGGAGCCGCGCGGCGGCACCCTGCTCACCGTCGAGCGCACGGTGCTGGGCGACCGGGGCCGCCCGGTGGAGTACGGCCGCCACCTGTACCGGGCGTCCCGGTACTCCTTCGAGATGACGCTGACGGCCCCCTGACGCACTCGGGCAGCCCTGGCAGCGGAAGCCGTACGCCCTGTTTACATCGATGTACATCCGGCCCTACTGTTTCGCCGTCAGCAGCCCCACCCGGCCACCCCCCACGCCTTCGTGCCCCCGAGGAAGGACGCCGAACATCGTCACCTCGCCGGCCGCCATTTGCGCAGTGGGCGCACCGGCATCATCGCCCTGGTGGTGCCCGAACTCGACGTCCCGTACTTCGCGGAGCCGGCCCGGCACGTCGTCCGGGAGGCCGAAAGACGCTCCCTGACCGTGCTGATCCACCAGTCCGGGGGCGACCGGGAACGGGAGAAGGCCGCCCTGGCCGGTTGCGGCTCGGACTTCGTGGACGGCGTCATCCTCAGCCCGCTCGCCCTCGCGCCGGACGACCTGCGCGCCCACACCGGACCGCCGCCGACGGTCCTGCTCGGCGAACTGCTCAACGAGGGCGCGGACCACGTGGCGATCGACAACGAACGCGCGGCCCGCGAGGCCACCGAGCACCTGCTCGCCCTGGGCCGCCGCCGCATCCTCACCGTCGGCGGCCGGGAGGACGGCTGCGTCGGTACGGCCCAGGCCCGCACCCGCGGCTTCCGCCTCGCGCTGTCCGGGGCGGGCCTCGCGTACGACCCGGCGTCGCTGCTGCCGGTGGAGGCGTTCCACATGAGCGACGGCGCGGACGCGGTCCGCCGGGTCCAGGCCTCCGGCGTCCGGCCGGACGCCCTGCTCTGCCTGAACGACCAGCTGGCGCTGGGTGCGCTGCGCGTGCTGCACGGCTACGGGGCACGGGTGCCCGAGGACGTCGCGGTGATCGGCTTCGACGACGTGGAGGGCGGCCGCCACAGCGTGCCGTCCCTGAGCACCGTCGCCCCGGACAAGGAGGCGGTGGCCCGGGTCGCGGCGGACCTGCTGCTGCACCGGATCGAGTAGGCCGCCCGCCGCCCGGACGAGGCGGACGGCCCGGCCGCGGAGCGCCCGCAGGACCGCGTGGTGGCGCACCGCCTGGTGCTGCGCGAGTCCACGGAGGTGGCGGCCGGGCGCGACGGGGTGTGGTGAGCGGCGCGGCTCAGCCCGTGAGCAGCCGCTCCACGGTCCGCCGGAGCGCCGCACCGCCCTCGAAGAGCACGGCGGTCAGCCCGAGCTCACGAGCCGCCCGGACGTTGGCCTCCCGGTCGTCCGCGAAGAACGCCTCCCCGGCGGTGGCCCCGAGCATCCCGAGCGCGCCCGCGAAGGCTTCCCGGGCGGGTTTGGCCGCACCGAGCGCGCACGAGAACGCGAGCACGTCGAAGCGGTCGTTCACCTCGGGCAGCCGCTCGGGCAGCCCGGCGCGCAGCAACGCGTCGTTGTCCGTGAACAGGGCCGTGGGCCGGTCCCGTACGAGGTCGGCCGCGGCAAGAACCTGGGGGTCGGGCTCGAACGCCTCGCACCAGATGCGACGCAGCTCCTCGCCCGTACCGGCGAAGCCGAGGCGCCGCCTGATCTCCTCCTCCACGTCGTCGGCGCTCCCCCGCCCCCGGTCCCAGGCCGCGATCAGCCCGGAGGCGTAGAGCTCCGCTTCGACGCGCCGCGCGGAGACCCCGCACGCGGCCCCGAGGAGTTCCAGCCGCCGCTCCCGGCGGAAGCGGCAGACGACTCCGCCGAGATCGAAGAGAAACACCCGGGGCTCTCTCATGGGCGGCAGCCTCCTCCCGGGGCAGTGCCCCCTCTCCCCACAGGTCACCACGGTATGGCCGGGCACCGCCTACCCGCCCGGCCTGCCCGTCGGGCACCATCGTGGCATGCCTGGCTTCAGGGGTACGCCCGGGAAGGAACCGGCGGAGACGGGGCCGGTGGCGGCCGTGGACACCGACCACCTCGCGGTGCCGGACCGGTTCGGGTGGTGGAGCGACATGGTCGGCCGGGAAGTCATGCCCGTGTCGATCCGCAGTCCCCACGCGCGCGATTTCCGGGGCCGGGCGGAGTCCGTGGAGCTGCCACACAGCCGGCTCGCGACCTTCGGCTTCTCCCCGCTGACGGCCCGGCGCTCCCCCGCGCAGATCCGTGGGGAGGACCCGGAGGACGGCTTCCTGGTGCTGGTCCGGGAGGGCCGGGTCCGCTTGGAGCAGGGCCGCAACGACATCGGCCTCGGGCCGGGCGACATGTCCCTGTTCTCCAGTTCGAGGCCGCTGGCCTGCGACTTCATGGACACGGGTGG
The DNA here is from genome assembly GCF_042669245.1 of Streptomyces sp. NPDC057249. Classification (NCBI taxonomy): domain Bacteria; kingdom Bacillati; phylum Actinomycetota; class Actinomycetes; order Kitasatosporales; family Streptomycetaceae; genus Streptomyces; species Streptomyces sp. NPDC057249. The sequence continues at coordinate 18,338 of NZ_JBHUXS010000017.1, forward strand.
TTCCGTGCGCGTCACCCTGCTGCGTCTGCCGCTGACGCTCCTCCCCTTGTCCGGAAGCCGCGCGGACCGCCTGCTGGCCGAGCCGCTGGCGACCGGGACCGCGTCCGGCGCGCTGCTCGTCCCGTATCTGACCGCCTTGCCGGAGGCCGCACGCACCGCGGGTCCCGCCGAACTCGCGAGGCTCGGCACCCTGGCGGTCGACCTGGCCGCCTCCCTCTTCGCGGCGCGGCTCGACGACCGGGGCGCACTGCCCGCCGAGTCGCGCCGGAGGGTACTCCTGGCCCGGATCGACGCCTTCGTCGACCAGCACCTCGACGACCCGGCCCTGGGCCCGGCGGCCGTCGCCGCCCACCACCACATGTCCGTACGGACCCTGCACCACCTCTTCCGCGACGAGCCGGAGTCCGTCGCCGCCACCATCCGGCGCCGGCGCCTTGAGCGGTGCCGCACCGATTTGGCCGAGCCCGGCCTGCTGCACCTCTCGATCGGCGAGATCGCCCTGCGCCGGGGCTTCCGGCACCCCGCCGACTTCAGCCGGGCCTTCCGCAGGGCGTACGGGGCCGCACCGAGCGAGTTCCGGGCCGGCTTGCGCTGAATGCGCCGCAGGTCTGCGCTGCTCGCCAAAGACAGGGCGTCCGGGGCCGGGCCACATTGGGGCGGACCACGCCGTACGTCGTGGGAACGACGAGAACCGGGCGTGGCACCCCGCGGGGGCCGGGCGCCGGAACCGGGGGGAACGCATGGAGGCATCCGCGCTGGCGGCCATGGTCGTCGCGATCATGACCGCCACGGCGACCGAGGCGGCGGGTGCCGTCGGCCAGGGAGCGGGAAACGCGCTCGCCGACGCCCTGCGTGCCCGGCTGGCCGCGTCGGAACGGGGGCGGACGGCCCTGAGCACGCTGGACCGGGCCCCGGACGACCTCGCCGCACTGGCCTCGGCCAGGTCGGCGATCCAGGAGGAGATCGAGGCGGACCCGGAGCTGTCGCGCCACTTGCAGGTGCAGCTGAGCGCTCCCGCGCATCACACCACGGGCAGCATGACGATCAACGGCAGCAAGGTCTCGCGCAGTTCCATCGCCCTGGGGCCGCTGACGGTCAACAACACCCGGGCCGGGCGGGCCGTCATCGCGTTGATCGCCGCCCTGCTGGTCGCCGTGGTCGTGGTGGCCGTCTACGGAGGAGTCGAGCTGATCCTGCCCGACGATTCCCCCGGGTCGTCCCGGGGCGGCGGCGACCGCAACGCCGTACGCACCCTGAACGCCGACGAGCTCAGGCAGGTCATCCCGGACCTCGCGAGCATGCCAGGCGACTGGAAGAGGGACGGGTCCATCGAGTCCGGGGAGAACAAGAAGGCGGGGTGCTCGGTGGCCCAGGGGAAGTTCGTATCCGCCTACGGGCGCGACAGCTCGGGCACGCTGGTCCGCAGCACGTTCCGGGTGTGGTCCTGCTCCAGTGCCGCGGCGAGCGCGAAGGCCTTCGAGGACAGCCGGGCCGCCCTCGCCGACGGGATGGACGAGTTCCCCCTGTCGGAACTCGGCGATCAACGTACCGCGGCGACCACGCACGATGCCGCCATGGACGAGACGACGGCCCGGGCCGCGATCCGCGTGGGCACGGTGCTCATCGGACTCGAATACGGGCCGGCGCTCTCCAGCGACCATGAGTGGACCGCGGAATTCGAGCAGCTGGCCACGGTGGCCGCCGACCGCGCCCAGCGGGTCCAGAACGCCTGACCGCCGGTTCCGGTGCGGCGCCCGGCCGGAAACGAAACGACCGGGGGCCGGTCCTGGATTCCTCCAGAACCGGCCCCCGGCCTACGACTGCTACCAGTCGGGACGACAGGATTTGAACCTGCGACCCCTTGACCCCCAGTCAAGTGCGCTACCAAGCTGCGCCACGTCCCGATGCCCGCCTGACCTGGGGTTTCCCCCTGGCCGAACGCGCATGAGAACAATACCGCACTTCATCGGGTGGTCACGAACCGCTTTCCCGTTCGCCGCGCTCCGTGTTCCGCCGGGCACGCTCAGTGGATCAGCACCTGGGAGAGGGCGACCCGGCCCGTGCCGGTCTTCACGATGCGGACCGTACGGCTGCGGCTGTCCAGGTCCACCACGGTGGGGCGCAGGGCCTTGCCGCTGACGTGGATCGTGGTGTCGTCGGTGACGATGTCGAAGTCGGCCGTCGTGGTGGCGGCGTCGTTCCAGACCTCGACCTGGCGGAGGTGCCGGGTGGCTCCGAGGTCCACCTGCCACCAGGCGCCGGGCTCGGCGAGGGTGCGGGTGTCGGTGTTGGTGTCGGCGTCCAGGGCGCGCGCGGCGGCGGCGGTGCCGTCCGTCGAGGACTGGGTGGCCGTGCCGGTGCGCGCCAGGTCGGTACGCAGCTGCTCGACGGGCCCGCCGTGGGCGCCGGCGCGGGCGGCGACGGCGAGGGCGGCGGCCGGGAGGCGGTCCAGACCGGTGTGGTTGCCGGTCATGACGGAGCCGGTGCCGCCGAGCGCGGGGGCGGCGGTGTCGGTCCAGTTGCCGCGCGCGGTGTTCCGGATGCCGTAGTCCGCCCAGTTGGAGACCCACTTGTAGCCGATGCGGGTGATCACGTTGTTCTCGACGGTGATGTACGAGGACTGCTCGTCCAGGTAGATGCCGTTGCCGTCGCGCTCGGTGTTCCCGTACGCGGAGCGGTTGATGTAGTTGCCGCTGATGACGGTGCCGGGCTGGGCGCCCTGGGTGTAGACGGCGCCGCCGTCGTGCTGCTGCCGGGCGACCTCCATGACGTCGGTGATGCGGTTGTCCGTCACCTTGTTGTCGCGGAGCACGGACTTCCGCGCCTCGGGCTGGTTCCAGCCCCAGCCGACGGAGATCGCCGAGTACGGGAGGTGGTCCAGGGTGTTGTGGTCGACGGTGAGCCCGGCCTCGTAACCGGCCCAGATGCCGACCGCGTCGGTGTACTCGACACCGGTGCGGCTGATGGTGTTGTACGCGACGGTGTTGCGCTCCCCGGCGAGTGCGGGCTCGGGCAGGGGCTCGGTGTCGCCGACGTAGACGGCGCCCGAGGAGAGGTCGGTGAAGGTGGAGCGGGTGAGCGCGCTGTCCTTGGAACCGGCCTCCAGGATCGCTCCGGCGCCGCCGAGGTGGGTGAAGGTCGCGGAGTCGACGGTGACCCGCCGGCCGCCGCGCACGGTGAGCGCGGCGGCCGGTTTGGTGTAGTAGCGGCCCGCGTGATCGACGGGACCGGTGGCTCCGGTCAGGGTGAGACCGGCCTGCATGCCCGCGTAGCCCTCGTCGGTGCCGGGCTGCCGGTAGGCCGCGTACGCGAAGCCGATGCCGCTGACCGTGAGGTCGTGGGCGCCGTCGACGGTGAGCAGCTGTTCGGTGTGCGGGGTGACGGCCCGCGCGCGGCGCATGTCCTCGCCCTCGCGCGGGAGGTAGGTGACGGTGCGGGCGGCGGAGTTCCACACGAACTCGCCCGGTTCGTCGAGGAGTTCGGCGGCGTTCTCGAAGAACGCGACGCCGCTGTAGCGGGTGGAGTCGACGGCGGTGGTGTCCCAGGCGGGGCCGGTGCGGTCGGTGCCGCTCGCGGAGTTGGTCCAGCAGGGCTGGGCGAAGGTGAGGGTGTCGCCGCTGACCCCCGCGATCCGGCAGTGGTAGTTGCGCCAGCGGACCCGGATGACGGCCTCGGCGTCCGTGGGGTGCGCCCAGCGGTCGATGCCGGTCGCGGTGGCGCCGGTCATGCCGTCGGCGGTGGCGTCGCAGGTGCTCGCGGCGCACGCCTCGCCCCGGGCGCGGGTCGCGCGGCGGCCGTCGACGAAGAGCTGGCGCGGGGTGACACCGGCGGGGACGGGGGCGGTCCAGGTGCCGTCGGCGTTCTTCCGCCAGCCGGTGAGGTCCCGGCCGCCGGAGAGCACCGGGCGGGCGCCGGGGGCGGCTGCCCAGGTGGTGCCGGAGTCGGCGGCGCCGAGCTCCAGGGGCGCGTCGAGCCGGTAGGTGCCGTCCTTCAGCAGGACCCGGACCGTGCGGCGGTGCTCGGTGCGGGCCAGGTCGCGGGCCGCCTCCGGGGCACAGGGGCGGGCGGCGGTGCAGGCGGAGCCGCGGCCGTCCGGGGCGGCGTACAGGGTGCGGGTCGCGGGCGCGGCCCCGGCGGACGGGGCGGCGAGCAGGGCGGTCAGCAGGGCCGCGGTGGCGGCTGCGGCGGTGGCTCGTACGACGTTCAGGGGGCGGCGGTTCACGCGGTGGCCTTCCAGTCGGGGTGGCCGGGCATGGGCGGGTTGACGGCTCCGAAGAGCCAGTCGCGCAGGAACGGGTCGAGGGAGCGGTCGCGGGTGGTGTCGACGGTGTGCCGGATGAACTGCTCGGAGGTGTACGTGGAGTCCTTGAAACGCTTCACCCACTCGCGCATCACGGTGTCGAAGGAGCGCCGGCCGATGCGTCGGTTCAGGGCGTAGAGGACGAGGGCGCCGCCGTCGTAGATGTTGGTGCCGCCGAGGGCCTTGGGCAGCCCGGGCGGGCCGTCGGCGGCGCGGACGGCGTCGAGCTTCTCGTACGTGGCCTTCATCTTGTCCGCGAGGACGGACCAGCCGCGCTCCTCGCCGTACAGACCGGCGTAGTAGACGGCGGGGCCCTCGTTGAGCCACGCCTGCTGCCAGTCGTGCGGGGTGACGGAGTCGCCGAACCACTGGTGGACGAGCTCGTGGACCATGGTGGTCTCGTAGCCGGGCTGCCCCTGGGCGTTGAGCTTGAACCAGTTGGTGCCGAAGAGGGAGAGCGTCTGGTTCTCCAGCGCGTCGGTGTAGCCGTCGTAGATGTGCACCCCGTAGACGGAGAACGGGTAGCGCCCGAACTTCGCCTCCAACCAGGCCAGATGGTCGGCGGTGCGGGCGACGACGGGGGCGTACGTGTCCTCCTGGCCCCGGGGCACGATGTGGCGCAGGGGCAGGCCGCGGTGGCTGTGGCCGTACAGGTAGGTGCCCTTGACCACGGCTATGCCGATCAGCTCCGTGGCCATGCGCTCGCGGAGGGCGAAGTGCCAGACGGTGGAGCCGTCGGCGCGCCGGGTACGGTGCGTCAGCTCGCCGTTCGCGGTGGCGACGAAGCCCTCGGGGGCGCTGATGTGGAAGGTCCAGGTCGCCTTGTCCGAGGGGGTGTCGTTGCAGGGCAGGAAGGTGTCGGCGCGGGAGGACTGGGCGGCCGAGGCGAAGCCGCCGTCGCTGCCGAACCGCCAGCCGGTGAGGCCGAGCCGGGGCGCCTTGCCGTTGCCCCGGTAGCGGATCTCGACGGTGAACGCCTGGTGGGCGCGGAGGGGGCGGGCCGGGGTGACGGTCAGTTCCTGGCCGCTCCGGCCCGCGGTGAGCCGCCAGGTGGCGGGGCGGCCGGCGACGGTGACGGCGTCGATGGTGTGGCCGTCGGTGTCGAGGTTGAAGGCGGACAGGTCCTGGGTGGCCGCGGCGCTGATCCTCACCGTGGCGGCGAAGTCGTACGTCACCGGGGTGAAGTCGAAGGTCAGGTCGTAGTGGGTGACCTGGTAGCCGCCGTTGCCGAGGGTCGGGAAGAGCGGGTCGCCGACGCCGTCGGAGCCGGGCTCCGGGTGGAAGCCGTGCGCCGCGGCGGCGGCGGAGGTGCCGAGGGCAGGGGCGGTCGCGGCCGCCGCGACCGCGGCGCCGCCGATTGCGAGGAGCGTGCGCCGGGTGGTCACTTCTTTCCCTTCTGGAAGGCGTCCTCGAACTCCCCGCGGGCCTTCTCGCCGCCCTTGGCCAGGTAGTCCTTGACCAGCTGGTCGTAGGCCGACATCGGTTTGCGGCCGGCGACGATGTCCTTGATGACGTCGCCCTTGAGCGTGCTGAGGCTGCCGTACCCCTTGGAGTCCCAGGTGGGCGAGGAGTACCGGAGCGTCGCGTCCGGGACCATCATCGGGATCATCCTGGTGTACGCCTCGTGGACGTGGCGCACGCCCTGCTCCGAGTCGGCGCTGAACACCGCCGGGACCGCGGACGCGGCGAACTTCCAGGGCACGGTGACGTCCTGGGTGCCCTGCTTGGTGAGGGCCGGGTTGCCCTTGGCGTCGCGGGTGAAGTCCTTGCCCTCGACCCCGTAGTTGATGAGGGTGTACTCCAGGCTGCCGAAGGGCGACGCCGCGAAGTCGGCGAACCGCAGGATCTCCTGGACCCGGTCCCCGGAGGCCTTGCTGATGTGCGTGTTCTGGAGCGCGACGTTGTCCGTCCAGGTCACGGCGTCCTTGCCGACGGGCACGAACGGGCGCGGGTCGAACTTCTCGTCGATCGCCTTCATGGTGGCGACGTAGCCGACGCCGGGCGCCAGGTAGCTGGGCATGCCGTCGTAGACGTACGCGCCCTTGCCGTTCTTGAACATGTCCGTGTACTGGGCCTTCTGGGCCCCGGACATCTGGAGGGTGCCCGGGTAGTAGCAGCCGGCCTTGTACAGCAGCCGGGCCGTCTCGACCGCCTTGCGGTACTCCGGGGTCTCCAGGTCGAGGGTGAACCTGCCGGTCTTCTCGTCCAGCCGCCAGGACGCGGGGGCTCCGGCGGACATGGCGATGACGGTGGTGGCCCCGGCGATGATCGCGTACTGGTCCTTCGCGGGCCGGGTCAGCTCCTTGCAGACCTCCACGAACCGGTCCAGGTCGGTGATCTGGTCCAGGCTGGTGACACCGACCTCCTCGAACAGGTCGTGGCGGTAGAAGCCGGCGCCGCCGGTTCCGGAGCGGGCGATCGGGATGCCGTAGAGCTTGCCGCCGAAGATCGCGCCCTGCCAGGCGGCCTCCGGTATGGCGGCAAGGTTGGGGTAGTCCTTGACCGCGTCACCGGAGAGGTGCGGGGTGAGGTCGGCGCACTTGGCCTGGAGGAAGGCGGCCTTGTTGTCGACGCCGCCGCTCTCCGGGTACATGAAGAGGTCGGGCAGGCTGTCGCTCGCGACCATCGTGGAGAACTTGGTGCTGTAGTCGTCGGAGGGCACACCGGTGATGTCCACCCGGGCGCCGAGCAGCTTCTCGATCTCCTGCCAGGCCGCGTTCTTGCCGCGCGAGGGCGGTGGCGGCGAGAAGGTCTCCATCGTGGCGCTGATCGTCTTCGCGCCCTTGAGCGGAGTGCCCTTCGTGGCCCGCAGCGGCTCGGCCGGGTAGCTGAAGAAGCCCTGCGGGACACCGGCCGCGGTGCCCTCCAGGTCGGGCTTGAGCCCGATGTTGCGGACGGCGCTGTGCGGGAGCAGCGACGCGCTCTTCGCCTCGGCCTTCGCGGTCGTGCCGCCGTCGCCGCAGGCGGTGAGCAGCGGGGCGGCGGCCAGTCCGAGGCCGACACCGGCGCCCAGTCGGAAGAGCGCTCTGCGGTTGATGGGGGTGGAGCTCGACACCTGGATCTCCTTGGAAGAGGGAGGGGAGGGAGCGGGGGGCGGCGGCTGCGCTCAGCCCTTGACGGCTCCGGTGAGCACGCCCTTGGTGAAGTAGCGCTGAAGGAACGGGTAGACGCAGAGGATCGGGACGACCGCGATCACCAGGACCGCCATCTGCACGGCCTGCTGCGGGGCGAGCACCTCGCCGGCCGACGCGGCGTCGAGGCTCTGGCCCTGGAGGACGTAGGTCCGCAGCACCATGGGCAGCGGCCACTTGTCGGAGTCGTTGAGGTACAGGAGCGAGTTGAAGAAGGCGTTCCAGTACGTCACCGCGTAGAAGAGGCTGATGACCGCGAGGACGGCCTTGGACAGCGGCAGGACGATGCGGACCAGGATGCGGAAGTCGCCGGCGCCGTCCACCTTCGCCGCGTCGTACAGCTCTTCCGGCAGGTTCATGAAGAAGGACCGCAGGACGACCAGGTTGAAGGCGCTGACCAGGGTCGGCATGACCAGCGCCGCGTAGGTGTCGTACAGGCCGAGCCCCTTGACCAGCAGGAAGTTCGGGATGATGCCGGCGTTGAACAGCATGGTGAACAGGGCCGTCATCAGGATGAAGCGGGAGCCGGTGACCTCGCGGCGGGAGAGTCCGTACGCCATGCCGACGGTGACGAGCAGACTGGCGAGGGTGCCGAACACGGTGATGCCCACGGACACGACGAGGGCCCGGCTGACGACGCCGCCGGTGAAGATCGTGCGGTAGGCGTCGAGGGTGGGGTGGTCCGGCCACAGGACGAGGCCGGAGCTCCTGATGATGTCGGTCTGCGAGGCGAAGCTCGTCCCGATGACGCCCACGAGGGGGTACGCGACGGCGAGGACGACCACGACGACGGCGACGGCCTTCGCGGTCTGCCCGATGCGGGTCGGGCGCTCCATCCACGGCGGACGGCCGTCGGACTCGCGGGCGGGAGCGGGCGGGGTCTGCGGGCCGGTGGTCCGGGCCGTGGCGCGGGTCTTCTCAGCGGTCAGCACCGCGGTACACCCCTTCGTGGCCGAGTCGGTGGGCGAACTTGTTGGCGCCCAGCACGAGTGCGGTGCCGATGACCGCCTTGACGAGTCCGACGGCGGCGGCGACGCCCCAGTCGTTGTCCCTGATGCCGTGGTAGTAGACGTAGGTGTCGAGCACCTCACCGGCGTCCGGGCCGACCGCGTCGCGCTGGAGGAGGATCTGCTCGAAGCCGACGGAGAGGATCTGCCCGAGGTTGAGGATGAGCAGCAGGATGAGTACGGGGGCGATGCCCGGCAGCGTCACGTGCCACAGGCGGCGCCGGGGCCCGGCTCCGTCGATCGCGGCGGCCTCGTACTGCTGCCGGTCGATGTTGAGGAGCGCGGCGAGGATGATGATCGTGCCCCAGCCGGCGTCCTTCCAGGCCACCTGGAGGGTGAGCAGCCAGGGGAAGGCGTCCGGGTCGCTCATCATGTCGTAGCGGGGCAGGCCTAGACCGCCGAGGACGTCGGGCAGCACGCCGGCGCCGCCCAGGATCTGCTGGAAGATCGAGACGATGATGACCCAGCCGATGAAGTGCGGCAGATAGACGACGCTCTGCACGAAGCGCCGGATGCGGTCGCTGGCGATGCTGTTGAGCAGCAGGGCCAGGGCGATGGGCACCGGGAAGAAGAACACCAGCTGGACGAGGGCGATCTCCAGGGTGTTGAACGTCGCGCTCCAGAACGCCGGTTCGCCGAACGCCGCGGAGAAGTTGGCGAAGCCGACCCAGACGCTGTGCATGTATCCGAGGTACGGCTGGTAGTCCTGGAACGCCACCACGTAGCCGAGCAGCGGCACGTAGTGGAAGACGATGAAGTAGAGCAGGCCGGGCAGGGTGAGCAGCAGCATCACCCGGTCGCGTTTGAGGCGCTGTCCGAGTGTGAGCCGGTGCGGGGCGGCGAGGGCCTGGCCGGACGGCGGGGCAGGCTCCTCGGCCTGCTTTCGCCGCGTTCGCCGCTTTTCGCGCGGCAGCGGGGGTGCTGTGTCAGCCATGGTGGGTCCTGTTCGGCTGGGTGGCGCGTGGTGTGCCTTCTGCGGCGGCAAGTTAGTAAGCGGTTAACCCAAGCGTCAAGAGATCCGGGTGAACGTCTTCGCCGACCGTCGCCCTTCGGGGCGAATTCCTGGGCGGCAAAGGCCAATAAACCGCCCTCAACGACTCATTGGGGCAGGTCGCTCGCTTGACGGTCGGCCGTCGACCTCCTTAGCGTGCCGGTCACTCGATAGAACACGATTACTATCCGGAGGCAGGGTGCGAACCACCGAAGAGGCACCGGCCCGTTCCGGTACCGAGGCAGCGGAGCCGCCCGGACGGCGGCCGCGCACGGTTCTGGTCATGAGCACGGGACTGCTGGACGACGTCTTCCCGCCCGCCGTCCGGTCACGTCTCGAGGAGACCGCCGAACTGCTCGATCCGGCGGTGGTCAGCGAGTTCGACTCCCCGGCCGCCGCCCGGGCGCTGTCCGAGGCGGAGGTGCTGCTGACCGGCTGGGGCTGTCCGCCCGTGGGCCCGCCCCTGCTGGACCGGGCGCCCGCACTGCGGGCCGTCGTCCACGCGGCGGGCACGGTGAAGACGTTCCTGTCGCCGGCCGCCTTCGACCGCGGGATCGTCGTCTCGTCGGCCGCCGCGGCCAACGCCGTGCCGGTGGCCGAGTACACCCTCGCCGCGATCATCATGGGCGCCAAACGCGTCTTCCCGCTCGCGGGCCTCTACCGGACCCGCCGCACCCATCGCACCGCCGCCGACCTGGACCGCCACCACTGGCTCGGCACCCATGGGCTGACCGTCGGCGTGGTCGGCGCCTCCCGCATCGGGCGCCGTGTGATCCAACTGCTGCGGACGGTGCTGGACGCGGAGGTCCTGCTCCACGACCCCTACGTCGGCGCCGCCGAGGCCGTCCTCCTCGGGGTGACCCCGGTCGACCTGGACACCCTCGTGGCGACGAGCGACGTGGTGACCCTGCACGCCCCGGACACGCCCGAGACCCGGCACCTGATCGACGCCCGCCGGATCGGCCTGATGCGGCCCGGGACGCTGCTCGTCAACACCGCGCGCGGCCCGCTCGTGGACACCGAGGCGCTGACCGGGCACCTGGTCGACGGCCGGCTCGACGCGGTCCTCGACGTGACCTCGCCCGAACCGCTGCCGGCCGGCCACCCCCTGTGGGACCTGCCCAACGTGTTCCTGACCCCGCACCTCGCGGGCGCCCAGGGCAACGAGGTGGGCCGGCTCGGCGCGCTCGCCGTGGACGAGCTGGCACGGTACGCGCGGGGCGAGCCGTTCGGGCACCCGGTGCACCGGGCCGACCTGGGACGGATCGCGTGACCGCCCTTCCGCCGCGGGCTCCGGTTCCGGGGCCGGCGGGGCCCGCCACGGCACTAGGCTCGTCGTCACACAACAGCCTTCAGGGGGTGAGCCGGATGCGCCGGCAGAGCACGGCCGGGGACGGACAGCGGCGGGCGACGGTCACCGACGTGGCCCGGCGCGCGGGCGTCTCGACGGCCACCGTCTCACGCGTCCTGAACCGCAACTACCCCGTCGCCGACGCCACCCGGGAACGCGTCGAGTCCGCCATGCGCGAGCTCGGCTACGTGGTCAACGCGCACGCCCGCGCCCTGGCCGGCGTCTCCAACCGCACCGTGGGCATCATCGTCAACGAGGTCATCGACCCCTTCTACGCGTACATCGCGCGCGGTGTGGAGCGGGAGGCGGCGCTCGGCGGACGGCTCTGCCTGGTCTGCTGCACCCAGGGCGACCCGCAGCGCGAACTGGCCTTCATCGACCTGATGCACGAGCGCCGGGCGGACGCGGTCGTGGTCGTCGGCGGCTCCATCGCGGACCGCGGCTACACCTCGGAGCTGGCCCGCCGGGCGCGCGAACTGGACGCGGGCGGCTCGAAGCTGGTCCTGTGCGGCCGGCCCCCGCTCGGCGAGTCCGCGCCGACCGCCGCCGTGGAGTACGACAACGAGGGCGGCGCCTTCGCGATCACCGACCACCTGCTGATGCAGGGCCACGAGCGCATCCTCTACCTCGGCGGTCCGCCCAAGCTCTCCACCACCCGCGACCGGCTCGCCGGGCACCGCCGCGCCCTGGAGCTGCGGGGCGTCCCCGTCGATCCCGAGCTGGCCCAGCCGGGCGCCTTCAGCCGTGGCTTCGGGTACCGCAGGATGGCCGAACTCCTGCGGGACGGGCCGGAGTTCACCGCAGTCTTCGCGGCCAACGACATGGTCGCGGCCGGTGCGGCACAGGCGCTGGAGGAGGCGGGCGTCCGGGTGCCCACGGACGTCTCGCTGGTGGGGTACGACGACATCCCGGTCGCCCAGGAGCTGCGCCCCCGGCTGACCACCGTCCATGTGCCGCTGGAGGAGATGGGCCGGCAGGCGGTCCGGCTCGCCGTGTCCGGCGGGGACGAGGACGACTGGCGGGAGCCGACCACCGGGGCCCTGCGGCTCGGCACGCACATCGTGGTACGCGATTCCGTGGCGCCCCGGTCCGGCAGACCGCTGCGGAAGTGACCGGTTACTTCCTGCCTGTCCGCAGTTGGCCATAGAAAATCACAGTAACTTCCCGACCCCTCTTGCGGCTCGACAGCAACCGCTTACATGCTGACGGCGCACCCCCACCGTTCCGCACGACTCCGCCCCTCGTTCCCGACCGCAGGGAGAGTTCCGCATGCGCAAGCCGACCCCGTCCGTCACCCCGGCCGCCTCCCCCGCCCCTGAGTCCTCCTCCGTGGGCCGCCGCGCCCTCCTCGGCGCCGCTGCGGGCGTCGGAGCCGCGGCGGCCCTCGGCCTCACCGCCACCGCCGCCCAGGCCCGGCCCGCGACCGGCCGGCCCGCCGGTGCCCCCGTCTCGGTGACCGTCACCGGACGCCCCGGCGCCGAGGCCGAACGGCTGCGCCTCGCCCAGGCGTTGCGCGGTTCGGAGTTCCAGCCGACCGGCCTGTACGCGCCCGCGGGCACCCCGCTCTCGCTGACCGTCCAGGCGTACGACGGCCTCGTGCCCACGCTGTGGATCGGCGCCTGGGACTACTACGGCGAGATCACCGAACCGCGCGGCTACCCGCTGACCGCCGGCGCCAACACGGTGACCGACCCGTACGGCGGCCCGGTGTACCTGACTCTCACCGGGCGCGGTGAGCGCGCGGGCGTGCTCTTCAGGTCCGGCGCGGTCCGCATGCCCGTCTTCGCGCTGGGCCGGACCGGCGAGGCCGACTACCAGCGGCAGCTGGACACGCTGACCGAGTCGCCGTGGGTGGAGCTGCACGCCCCGCACACGATCATGACGCTGACCCGCGAGGGCGCCCTGCTGTACCGCGACGAGGACCACGCGGCGCTGCTCCGGCTGATCGAGACCGTCATCGACTCGCACGCCCGGATCAGCGGCCTCGACGGCTCCGGGCCGGTACACCGGCGCAAGGCGGGGCCGTACCACTTCACCGAGGTCAGCAAGGTGCCCTCCGGCGTCGGCGCCTACGCCACGCACGGCTACAACGGCTTCCCGCGCGCCTACCTGGACCGGGCCACCACCGTCGAGGGCCTGCGCACCCGGGGCTGGGGGCTGTACCACGAACTCGGTCACCTCCATCAGCAGATGGCGTACAAGCCGGGCGGCCTCACCGAGGTCACCGTGAACATCTACTCGCTCGCCGCGCAGCGCACCCTGGAGCAGCCGTCGAACCTGCTCACCGTGGACCCGGCGACCGGGCTCACCGTCTTCCAGAGCTCCCGGGCGAAGTTCGGGACGGCCGGCCTGTCGTACGAGAAGTCGTTCGGGGCGTACGAGAAGCTGGTGCCGCTGCGCCAGCTGGAACTGGCCTTCGGGGAGGACTTCTGGCCGCGGCTGCACAAGCTGGTGCGCGAGGAGAACCCGCAGTCCCACTACACCGAGGACGCCAGGCGCTACCGGGCGCTGGCCACCTACTCCAGCCGGATCGCGGGCTACGACCTGACGGACTTCTTCGTGCACACCTGGGCCTTCCCCATCGACGCGACGGGCCGCGCCGAGCTCGCCGCGCTGCGTCTCCCCCGGCCGCCCGTCGACCCGAGCACGCTTTCCGACTGAGACCACGACAACGCGCAAGGGAGGCATCATGCGACTGAGCAGAAGGGCCCTTCTCGCCGCGGGCGGCGCCACGGCGTCGGCGGTCCTCACGACGGGTCCGGCCGGGGCGGCGCGGACCGGAGCGGCCGAGGAGGAGCCGATCGACGATTTCGACGTCCTCCTGGGACGGGCCGAGGCCCTGCTGACCGGCGGCGCGTTCGACCCCTCGGACCCCGACTTCGCCGCCGGCGTCGCCGCACTGGACGGCGCGGCGGGCGCACTGTGGGACACCCTGGACCGGACGGCCGGTCGGACCGCGTTGTGGCCCGATCTGGCACCGCTCACCGAACCGGGTAACTTCGGCCAGAGCTACACCCGGCTGCGGACGCTCGCCGTCGCGTGGGCCACGCCCGGCACCGCGCTCTCCGGAAGCGGGGAGACGGCCGACGTGCTGCTGGGGGCGCTGCGGTTCGCGCACGACACGGCCTACCATCCCTCGGCGCGCGAGACCGGCAACTGGTGGTTCTGGGAGATCGGCGCGCCGCGCGCGCTGATGGACTGCTGCGTCCTGCTGCGCGAGCGGCTGCCGGCCGCCGATCTCGCGGACTACCTCGCGGTCGTGGACCGGTTCTGCCCGGACGCCGACCGCCGGACCAACTCCCCCACGCTGCCGGAGACCGGCGCCAACCGCACCGACAAGGCGGTGATCGTGGCGCTGCGCGGCCTGCTCGGCACAAACGCCGACAAGATGGCGTCCGCCCGCGACGCGCTCTCCGACGTACGCGACGCGGGCCGCAACAGCCTCTTCCGCTATACGACCTCGGGTGACGGGTTCTACGAGGACGGCTCGTTCGTCCAGCACTCGGTGGTGGCGTACACCGGGTCCTACGGCACCGTCCTGCTCGGCGGCGCCGCCTGGCTGCTCTCGCTCCTGGCCGGCTCCGCGTGGGCGGTGACGGACCCGGCGGTGTCGGTGATGTACGAGGCCGTGGAGCGGAGCTTCGTCCCGGTGATCTTCGACGGGCTGATGATGGACGCGGTGCGCGGCCGGGCCGTCTCCCGGGAGCGGGCGGGCGACCACCGCGACGGGGCGGCGGCCGTCGCCGCGATCCTGCTCCTGGCGACGGGCGCCCCCGCCGGTCCGGCGGAACGGTGGCGTGCGCTGGTGAAGGGCTGGCTCACCCGCAACCGCACCACCCCGTTCACCTCCTTGGCGACGCTGCCCCAACTCGCGCTGGCCAAGGCGGTGCTGGCCGACGGCGAGGTCCGGCCCGCACCGCGTACCACGGGCTGTTCCGTCTTCGCCGACATGGACCGCGTCGTCCACCGCCGTCCCGGCTGGGCCTGCACCCTCTCGCTGTCCTCGAAGCGGATCTCCGCGTACGAGGCGGGCAACGGCGAGAACCTGCACGGCTGGTACACCGGCGACGGCATGACGTACCTGTACGACGGCGACGACCTCGGGCAGTACAACGACGGCTTCTGGCCGACCGTCGACCCGTACCGCCTGCCGGGCACCACGGTCGACACCCGCCCGCGCGAGGACCTCGGCACCGGCGCCGGCACCTCCACCTACCGGCCGCCGAACGCGGTGGCGGGCGGCGCGGCGCTGGACGGCCGGTACGGCGCCGCCGCGATGGAGCTGATCGGCGCCCCGGGCAGCAGCCTGCGGGCCAGGAAGGCGTGGTTCCTGTTCGACAACACCGTCGTGGCGCTCGGCGCGGGCATCACCTCGGACGGCGGTCACCCGGTCGAGACGGTCGTCGAAAACCGCAACCTGGGCGCGGACGGCCGCCACCGGCTGCTCGTGGACGGCGTGCCATGCCCGGGGACCGGCGCCCCCGAGCGGGCCCGCTGGGCGCACATCGAGGGGGTCGGCGGCTATGTGCTGCCGGGCGGGGCCGCCCTGCGCAGCCTGCGCGAGGAGCGCACCGGCTCCTGGCGGGCCATCGACACGGGCGCGGACACCGGCGGCAGCACGGACCCCGTCACCCGCCGGTATCTCACCCTCTGGCTCGACCACGGCCCCTCGCCCGACGGCGCCGACTACGCCTATGTGCTGCTGCCCGGTGCCTCAGCGGCGGCGACCGCCGTCTGGTCTGCGTCCCGGCCGGTGCGCGTCCTCGCCAACGACACCACCGCCCAGGCGGTGGAGGACCGCAGGACCGGCCTGACTGCCGTGCACTTCTGGACCGCCGGTACGGCCGCGGGCATCACCGCGTCCGGTCCCGCGACGGTCCTGGTGCGGCGGCGGGGGGCGCGGGTGTCCGTGGCGGTCGCCGACCCGGGCCGGACGGGGGCCTCCGTCACGGTCGGCCTGCCGTTCACCGTGCGCGGGGTGGTCGAGGCCGACGACACCGTCGGACTCGTCCCCGGGCGCCGGCCGTCGCTCACCGTCGCCGTCGGCGGCTCCCGGGGCCACACCCACCGCGCCGAACTCGTCCGATAGCCCCCGCACACACCAGGAGCACCACCGCCATGTCCGTCGCCCCGCATCTGCACCTGCCGCCCACCGACCGGATTCTGTCCTCCCGCACCGGCTGGACCCGGGCCCACTGGGAGGTGACCGCCGACCGGATGCTGGACGCGCTGACGCCGTACGCGACACCGGGCTTCGCCCAGTACCGGCTGCCCGGCCGGAACAGCTGGTCCGGTGTCGTGTCGGACGGGCTGGAGGGTTACGCCCGGTCGTTCCTGCTGGCCGCGTTCCGGATCGCGGGCGCGGGCGGGGCGGTCGACCCCGCGCTGACCGAGCGGTACGCGGCGGGACTCGCCGCCGGGACGGACCCGGCGAGCGGTGAGGCGTGGCCGCGCCTCACGGACTGCTCGCAGCAGCTGGTGGAGGCGGCGTCGGTCGCGATCGCGCTGCACGAGACCCGGCCGTGGATCTGGGACCGGCTCGACGCGCGGGTGCAGGAGCGGGTGGCCGACTGGTTCTCCGGCTTCGTCGGCGGACGCACCTGGGACAACAACTGGCGGCTGTTCCAGGTGGTGTCGGAGCAGTTCCTGGCGTCGGTCGGTGCCCCGTACAGCCGGGCCGACATCGAGGGCGGGCTCGACAGGATCGAGGACTGGTACGTCGGTGACGGCTGGTACAGCGACGGCAGCGGGCGCAACTTCGACTACTACATCGGCTGGGCCATGCATCTGTACCCGCTGCTGTGGGCGCGGATCGCGGGCCCGGACGGCGACGGGGGCCGGGCCGCCGTCTACCGGGAACGCCTCGGCCGGTTCCTGGAGGACTACCCCCACTTCTTCGGCGCGGACGGCTCTCCGGTCCACCAGGGCCGGTCACTGTGCTACCGCTTCGCGGCGCTGGCCCCGGTGTGGCTGGGCGCCCTCGCGGACTGCACCCCGCTCGCCCCCGGGCTCACCCGCCGCCTCGCCTCCGGGACGCTGCGCCACTTCACGGAGCGCGGGGTGCCCGACGAACGGGGGCTGCTGACCCTCGGCTGGTACGACACGTTCCTGCCCGCCACACAGCCGTACTCCGGTCCGGCGTCGCCGTACTGGGCGAGCAAGGGCTTCCTCGGGCTGCTGCTCCCGGCCGACCACGAGGTGTGGACGGCGCGCGAACTGCCGCTGCCCGTCGAGGAGTCCGACACGTACACCGCGCTTCCGGCGCCGGGCTGGCTGCTGCACGGCACCCGGCACGACGGGATCGTCCGGCTCGTCAACCACGGCAGTGACCACAACCCCCTCCCGGAGGCGGGCGACACCGATCCGGACGCGGGGGCCGACGGCGACGATCCGCACTACGCGAAGCTGGCGTACTCGACGGCGACCGCCCCGGAGTCCGCGCCGCACGCCTTCGCCCGGAACATCGACAACCATCTGGCCCTGCTCGCCCCTGACGGCACCCCGTCCCGGCGCGTGCGCATCCACCCGGTGCGCTGCGAGGACCGCCTCGCCGCGTCCTGGTCGGCGGCCCGGCTGCCGGGCGACGAGCGCGCCCACCGGATCTCCACGACGAGCGTGCTGCACGGGCCGTGGGAGATCCGGGTGCACCGGGTCGAGGCGCCCGAGGGCGCGGTGGTCCGGGAGGGCGGCCATGCCGTCGCGCACCGGACGAGCCCGTTCGCCGCCTCGGGTCCCGGCTGGGCGCTCGCCCGCACCGCCGACGGCCTGTCCAGCGCGGTGGTCGGGCTGTACGGCTGGGACGGCGGGCCCGAGGACGCCGAGGTGGCGCGGGACGTCGAGGCCAACGCGTACGGACCGCACTCGGCGGTCCCGTATCTGCGCGGCGCTCCCCATCCAGGCGGTGTCGCCGTCCATGTCACGCTCGTGGTGCTGTCCCGGGACGGCGTCCATCCGGAGGCGCTGCGCTCGGCCGTACGGGTCCGGGTGTCCGGGGACGCGGTGACGCTGGACTTCCTGGACGGCCGCACGGTCGAGGTCTGATCAGAAGCGGGGGGCGTGGTCCTCCCTGCGGTCGAGATGGCCGACGAGCTCCCTCGCCAGCGACTTGATGGTGTCGAGCCCCGCCCTTCCCCAGGGGCGGGGCACGGTGTCCACGGCGCAGACGGCGCCCAGGGCGATCCCGGTGCGGTCGATGAGCGGTGCCCCCAGGTAGGAGCGGATGCCTATGTCGTCCACGACCGGGTTGCCCGCGAAGCGCGGGTAGTCGCAGACGTCCTCCAGGACCAGCGCCTTGCGCCGGACGACCACGTGCGGGCAGTAGCCGTGGTCGAGGGCCACGTACCGGTCGCTGCGGCCACTGCCCGCCGCGGTGGCCCCCAGGTCGGAGCCCTTGCGGGTCCCGGCGGGGGTGTGCAGTCCGGCGTAGAACTGCCGGTTCCCGTCGATGAAGTTGACCATCGAGAACGGCACGTCCGTCACTTCGGCCACCCGGTCGGCGAAGGCGTCGAAGTTGTCGAACGAGGCGTCCTCCCGCTCCCCCAGGCCGAGACTGCGCAGCCGACGGGTGCGGGCGGGCGCCTCGCTGTCCACGGGGGTCAGCAGCAGCCGCCCGACGGGGCGCGGGATCACGACAGGGCCCCGAATCCGGCGTGCCCGGGGAGCGGCACGGCGTCGTCGGTGGCGTTGATGAGGTGCTGGACCAGCGTCACCAGCGTGCCGGTGCCGGAGCTGGCGATGCGGGCGTCGCACAGCACGACCGGCACCTCCGGTGACAGGTCGAGCGCGGCGCGGACCTCCTCGGGGCCGTAGCGGTAGGCACCGTCGAACTCGTTGACGGCGACGACGAACCCGATGCCGCGCCGCTCGAAGAAGTCGACGGCCGCGAAGCACTCCTCCAGCCGGCGGGTGTCGGCGATCACGACCGCGCCCAGCGCGCCCTGCGAGAGCTCGTCCCACATGAACCAGAAACGCTCCTGGCCCGGTGTGCCGAACAGGTACAGCACGTGCTGCTCGTCCAGCGTGATGCGGCCGAAGTCCATCGCCACGGTGGTGGAGGTCTTCGACTCGACGCCCTCCAGGCTGTCGGTCGCGGCGCTCGCCTGGGTCAGCAGCTCCTCCGTGCTCAGCGGCGCGATCTCGCTGACGGCGCCGACGAACGTCGTCTTGCCGACCCCGAATCCGCCGGCGACCAGCACCTTCAACGCGACGGGGAAGCCCTCGGGCGCGGCCTGCGGGGCGGCGTACTCGGCGGTGGCGGTGTCCTGCCCGTACCCGCTGCCGGAGCCGTCGTCCGCGTAGCCGTAGCCATAGCCGGAGCCGTCCGGGTAGCCGTAGCCGTCAGAGCTGTCGTCGTAAGCCATCGAGCACTGCCTCCAGCAGATGTCGGTCGGTGGGCGTGTCTTGGAAGGCGGGCGCGTGGGCCGTGACGGCGCCGCAGTCGACCAGGTCGGAGAGGAGGACCTTGGTCACGACGGCGGGCAGCCGCAGATGTGCGGCGATCTCGGCCACCGAGGTGGGGCCCTCGCAGAGGCCCAGGGCCACCGAGTGCTCGGGGCCGAGGTGGGTCTGCGGAACGCTCCCGGTGGCCATCACCAGGGACAGCAGATCGAGCACGGCCGTGGGACGGGTACGGCCGTTGCTCACCGTGTAGGGGCGGATGAGGCGGCCCGCCGCGTCGTCGAGCAGCGGCCCGTCCTGGGTGACCGCCATGGTCACAGCCCCGGGGTGCCCGGCGTCCCGGCCGTCTGTCTCACCGGGGTCATCAGATAGGGCCGCACGCTCTTCACCAGCATGGTCATCTCGTAGCCGAGGACGGCGGCGTCGGCGTTGCGGCCGGCCAGGACGGCCAGACAGGTGCCGGAGCCGGCGGTGGCGACGAAGAGGAGCGTCGAGTCGAGCTCCACGACCACCTGCCGGACCTCGCCGTTGTCCCCGAACCTCGCCCCGGCGCTGCGGCCCAGCGAGTAGAGGCCCGCCGCCAGCGCCGCCATGTGGTCGGCGCTGTCGGCGTCCATGCCGTGGAGGGACTTCACCAGCCCGTCGGCGGAGAGCAGAACCGCGCTGCGGGTGTACGGCACGCGCTGGACCAGGCCGCTCAGCAGCCAGTCGAGGTCCGAGACCTGACCGGACGGCATATCGGTCGCCATGGGGCATCTACTCCTTGATGGGGTTCGCTGCGAGTGGGTCGGGGTCACCGGCTCCGCGCAGTTGCGCGGGTGCGGCGGCGCCCCGGACGGGGAGCGGCCGGGCCGGTGCGGCCGGCTGGGCGGCCGTCGTCATGTGCGTGGCTCCGGCCGGGGGTTCGGGTGCGGGCTCCTGCTCGGCCTCGGCCCGGGCCTCGGCGAGGTCGATGCCGCGCCGGAAGGCGGCGACGAGACCGGGGTCGTGCAGGACGGCTTCCTCGTCGGACCTGGGCGCGGGGGCCTCCCTCAGCTGCGGGACCAGGTGCTCCTGGTGGGCGCGCCTGGGCAGCAGGGGCCGGTCGGCCGCGGCCTTCGCCGCGGTCGCGTCGTCGGACGCGGGCGCGGGCGCCGGAGCGGGCGCGGGCGGTACGTCGTCCGCCGGGCGGTCCACGCGTTCGGCGCGCAGCGGCAGCGGCGGGGCCTCGCCCCGGCGGGCCGGGCCGGGCGGGGGCGGGGTCCGGTGCGGGCCCGGCTGCTGGCTGGGGACGTAGGGCCGGAGTTCCGGCTCGGGGGCGGACGCCGGTTCGCGCGGTGCCGGGCGGTCCTCCAGGGGCGGCGGGCGGTGCACGGGTCCGGTGGGCGGGACGGGTGCTTCCTCGGTCGCGCCGGAGGCGTCCTCGTCGGCGCCGAGCAGGGTCTGCGGGAGGACCAGGACGGCCTGGGTGCCTCCGTAGATGTTGCTCTGCAGCCGCACGGCGATGCCGTGCCGCCGGGCCAGCGAGGCGACCACGAACAGGCCGATGCGGCCGTCCTGGAGGAGGCGGGCGACATTGACCTGGTCGGGGTCGGTGAGCAGGGCGTTCATCCGCTTCTGCTCGTCGCCCGGCATGCCGAGTCCGCGGTCCTCGACCTCCAGGGCGAGCCCGGCGGTGACGCGCTGGGCGCGCAGCAGGACCTGGGTGTGCGGGGCGGAGAACACCGTGGCGTTCTCCACGAGTTCGGCGAGGAGGTGGATGACGTCGGCCACGGCGTGCCCGCGCAGGGTGCCGTCGATCGGCGGGACCAGCTTGACCCGCGGGTACTGCTCGACCTCGGCGATCGCCGAGCGCAGCACCTCGGTCATGGT
This sequence comes from Streptomyces sp. NPDC057249, assembly GCF_042669245.1. Classification (NCBI taxonomy): domain Bacteria; kingdom Bacillati; phylum Actinomycetota; class Actinomycetes; order Kitasatosporales; family Streptomycetaceae; genus Streptomyces; species Streptomyces sp. NPDC057249. The sequence continues at coordinate 39,366 of NZ_JBHUXS010000017.1, forward strand.
GACCGGGTTGCTCCACTGACGGCGGGAGACGGCGCCGCCGAGCACGGCGAGGTTCTCGGCGTGGCGGCGGATGCGGGTGGCGAGGTGGTCGACGTGGAAGAGGCCCTTGAGCAGGTCCGGGTCCTCGACCTCGTGCTCCAGCTCGTCCAGCAGCTGGATCTCGCGGTGCACGAGCGACTGGAGGCGGCGGGCGAGGTTGACGAAGACCTCGACCTTCTGGTCCTCGCCGCTGGGCTCGGAGAGCCGGGAAGCCTGGACGACGGCGGCCACGGCGGACTCCTGCTGGCGGCCCAGCTCCTGGGCCAGCAGTTCGAACGGGTCGCCGCCGGGCGGCGGGCTCTGCGGGGCGTGCCGGACGGGCACGGGCTCGCCGTTGCGCAGCTGTTCCACCACGCGTTGCAGTTCGGCCTGGCTCTGGGCGCTGGTCCGGCGCAGCGCGAGGCAGCGGCCGAAGACCGTGGTGGCGGCCCGGTTGGCGGCCAGGAAGGCGGCGAGGACCGCGGCGAGCGCGAGGGCGGTCGCCGAGCCGAGGGCGATCCAGAGTTCGGTGGACGGCCGTGCGTGGCCCGCGCGGGCGGTGAAGATGACGGCCGCGGCGCCGGCGAGGGCGACCGCGAGGGCCGGCAGCACGGCGGTGCGCAGGAGTTGAGGGCGTATGCGCGCCTCGGGGGTCGGGCGGGCCGCGCGTGGTCTGGCTGCGGCCGAGTGGGAACGGGCACCCGGTCGGCCGTGCCGCCCGCCCTCTCGTCGATCCGGTCGCGCGTCGGGTGCGCGAAGTTGAGACATCAGCGTCCTCGGTACGTGGGGCCCCAGGCATCTGCGTTCATGTGGTGGCACCTACGGTGGTCGGGCATTCTCGGGTCATCGGCCGGGCAGGCCCGGAGAATATGAGCCCACCGTTGATCACCGGACACATACGGTAGTCGTCAGAAGTGCGGGCCCGATGGGCAGTTGTGGAACTTGCCCGCCATCCGTCCCGCTCTGGTATGAGCGCTCGCACGGCCGACCGAATCCGCCCGCCCCATGCCACGCGCATGCACAGGAGGGCCCCCTCGACCGAAGCCGAGGGGGCCCTCCTGTGGATGCCTCGTCCGGGACGTACGCCTCCGGGGCTCAGGGCTGAGGTGTCCGGTCGCGTTCCCGGTCGGTTCCGGAGGCGGCGCCGGCCGCCCGGTCGTGCAGCGGTACGTGGACCGGGGGCCAGTTGCCCCAGCCGGGGGCGGGCTCGGTGGCCACGCCGCGCCACCACGGCTCGACGGGCGGCGGATCGGCGGGCTCGAACGGCTGGCCGGGGCGCGGGGCGACCATGGTGACGCCCACCGACCGGGTGGCGCGCATCGACCATTCGGCGGGCTCGGCCCACGGGTGCAGCGCGAGGTTGAACGTCCCCCAGTGGATCGGCAGCATGACGCCCGCCCCGGGGTCGTCGCCCTGGAGGTCGAGGTGGGCGCGCACGCCCTCGTCCGGGCTCATGTGGATGTCCGGCCAGGCGCCCGGTTCCGGCATGTCGTCCGTACGGTCCTTGGGCCAGAACTGGCTGTACGCCCCGATCTGGATCATGGTCGCGTCGAACGGGCCGTGCTCGGCGCCGATGGCCCGGAAGCCGGGGAAGTATCCGGTGTCGCCGCTGTGGTAGATGCGGTGCTCGGGTCCGGCTACGGCCCAGGAGGCCCAGAGGGTGTGCTGCTGGTTGCGCAGGCCGCGTCCGCAGAAGTGGCGGGCGGGGGTGGCGGTGAGGCTGATACCGGCGACCGTGGTGGTCTCGTTCCAGTCGAGCTCGCGGAGCCGGTCGGGCGCGACGCCCCAGCGCTCCAGGTGCGCGCCGACACCGAGCGGGACCGCGAAGACCGTGTCCGTACGGGCCAGGGCGCGGACCGTCGGGAGGTCCAGGTGGTCGTAGTGGTCGTGCGAGATCACCACCACGTCGACCGGCCCCAGGGCGCCGAGCGGCACGGGGGCCGGGTGCAGGCGGCGCGGGCCCGCAAAGGCGAAGGGGGAGCAGCGCTCGCCCCAGACCGGGTCGAACAGCACGCGCCGGCCGTCGATCTCGGCGAGGACGCCGGAATGCCCCATCCAGGTGATCCGGAGCCCGGAGGCGGGCGGCCGGGCGAGGTCGGCGACGGTCGTGGCGTGCACGGGCACCGGGGCGGCGGGGGCCCGGAGCACCCGCTCCTCCTTGCGGAAGTAGACCCGGGCGAACTCCAGGGTGGAACCGGAGGGCCTGATCCGCGCCCCCACCGGGTTCTGGAAGACGCCGTCGGCGAAGTTGGGGGAACGGCGGATGCGCTCCATGCGCGCGCCGTCCGGGTCGGCCCCGAAGGCAGCGGGGCGCAGCGCACGCAGCCGGGTGCGGAGCGGAAGCCTGTGGTCAGCGCCGGTCACGGGGTCTCCTGAGGAGTCGGGGTCGTCCCATTATGGACAAGGGGTACGACAGTGCGAGAGCGGAACAGCCGGGTGGGTGGCGTTCCGCACCGAGCGTTCCGCCGGCGTCACCGTCCGCACACGTGCCCGCCATCAGCACGCGGGAAGCCGCCTCGCCCCGGCCGGGAACCGGAACCGCGCCCTCCCCCGCCGTGCGCGCACCGGCGCGTTCCGGCCACCGGGGCCGCCCGGCGGCGGAGGCCGCGTTGACAGGGCCGCCCCCGGCTCCCGATACTGACCGGCGATTCAGTAAGGTGGGCCGCTGACACCGGCCCGCCGGACCGCCCGCCCAGGACCGCCCGCCGACAGTGACCCAGGAGCACTCCCGATGACGACGCCTCCGGTGTCCCCGCCCGCCCCGCTCATCTCGCTGACCTGGACCGACCACGCCACCGGATGCCGGGGCCACCTGGTGGTCGACCGGCTGGTGCGCGGGGTGTCCAGCGGCGGCCTGCGGATGCGCCCGGGCTGCACGCTGGAGGAGGTGGCCGGGCTGGCCCGGGGCATGACGATGAAGGAGGCCCTGCACTTCGACGCGGACCGGCCCGGGGCCCGCTACATACCCCTGGGCGGCGCCAAGGGCGGCATCGACTGCGACCCGCGCGACCCGGCGGCGTACGGCGTCCTGGTCCGCTATCTGCGGGCGATGCGCCCGTACATCGAGAACGTCTGGACGACCGGTGAGGACCTGGGCCTCTCCCAGGACCTGGTGGACCGAGCGGCGGCCGAAGCGGGGCTGGTCTCCACCGTGCAGGCCGTCTACCCGCTCCTTGAGGACGAGGCCGCGGCCCGGCGCCGGCTGGCCGACGCCTTCGCCCTGGAGGTGGACGGCATCGGACTGGACGAGCTGGTCGGCGGCTGCGGGGTCGCCGAGGCGGCACTCGCCGCGCTGGACCGGGACGGGGTCCCGTACGAAGGCGCCCGGGTGGCGCTCCAGGGGCTCGGGACCATGGGCGGGGCCACCGCCCGCTTCCTGTCCCGGGCGGGGCTTCGGGTGGTCGCCGTCGCCGACGTCAAGGGCACGATCGCGAACCCGGCCGGGCTCGACGTCGAGGCGCTGCTCGCCGCGCGGGACGCGCACGGCACCGTGGACCGGGGCGTCCTGCGGTCCGGCGACCGCGAGCTGCCGGCCGACGCCTGGCTCGTCCAGGACGCCGAGGTGCTGGTCCCGGCCGCCGTCTCCTACGCCGTGGACGCGGAGAACCAGGCCGGGATCAGGGCCCGTTGGGTCGTGGAGGCCGCCAACATGCCGGTGCTGCCGGAGGCGGAGGCGCTGCTCTCGGCACGCGGGATCACCGTGCTGCCCGATGTGGTGGTCAACTCCGGGACCAACGCCTGGTGGTGGTGGACCCTGTTCGGCGACATCGGGGCCGACGCGGGCGAGGCGTTCGCGCACACCCGGCGCGCGATGCGTGAACTGGTCGGCCTGGTCCTGGCCCGCGCGGAGGCGGACGGCTGCACCCCGCGGGCGGCGGCGCACGCGGTGGCCGCCGACCGGCTGCCGGTGATGGCGGAGCGCTTCGGCTGGTACCGCTGAGCGGTACCGCCGGTCCGCGCCCGGTCCGCCCGACGTTCCCCGGGCGGGCATTGGTTAGGGTGACCGCGTGGCAAGAGTGCGGTTGGGAGTGGCGGAGCGGCGCGAGGAGTTGCTGCGTGCCGCCGTCGAACAGATCGAGGTGCGCGGTGTCGCCGCCGTGCGCATCGCCGATGTGGCGTCCGTGCTCGGGGTGAGCAACGCCCTCGTGCTCTATCACTTCTCCACCAAGGAGAAGCTGGTGGCGGCGGCCTTCGCGCACGCCGCCGAGAGCGATCTCGCCCATCTGCGCAAACTGTTGGGCCGCCGCACGACCGCCGTGCGCCGGCTGCGCGCGGCCGTCCGCTGGTACGCGCCGACCGGCCAGGCCAAGGGCTGGCGGCTGTGGATCGAGGGCTGGGCGGCCTCCCTCCGTGACCCGGCGCTGCGCAATGTGGCCGGCGATCTCGACCAGCAGTGGAAGGCCGAACTGGCCGAGGTCATCGAGGAGGGCGCGGCGGCGGGCGAGTTCCACTGCGACGACCCGATGTCCGTGGCCTGGCGGCTGACCGCCCTGCTGGACGGTCTGGCCGTGCAGATGACCTCGTACAACGGTCCGCTGTCCCGGGCCACGATGCTGGAGTGGACCGAGCAGGCGCTCGCCCGTGAACTGGGCATCGACCACGAGGCCCTGACGGCCTGACCGCGTCCTCCCCCTCCCCTCCCCGGGTCAGGTCTGCTGGAGCGGCTCGTACACGTCGGCATGGAGCCCGAAGGTCCAGGCGACGCCCTCCCTGGCGGTCCTGGTGGCGGGCGGGACCCTCAGCCAGTACGTACGGTGGGTGCCGTCCGGCTCGGGCGTCGAGTTGACCACCTCCACCATGACGACGTCCTCGTCGTCGGCGAGGGCGATCCGCCACAGGATGCCCGTCTCGTCGCGGTGGACCGGTTCGGCGCCGGACTCGGCGAGGTAGCGGTCGTAGCCGTAGTACTCCAGCATCACGCGGCGCAGCTCCGCGTTCTCCTCGCCGCGGATGCGCTCGGGGGTCAGCGCGGCCAGCTCGTCCAGGAACTCCGGCGGCACCGGCATGCCGCGCCAGGCGTACAGGGCGAAGCCGTCCGGGTAGGACAGCGCCGGTCCGTCGCCCCGGTCGAGGCGGCCCGCCTCGTCGCGGTGCAGGGTCTCCGGACGCTCGCAGATCACCACGACCCGCTCGTAGGGCCACCACCAGCCCGCGTTCCGCGCCACCGCGGCCAGTCCGTCGAGCCGGTCGCCCCGGCCGTCGAACGCGGCGAGCCACGCCGCGTCGTGCTGCCCGAGGACCGCGTCGAGCAGGACCAGGCGCACCCGGGACTCGGCGTCCGGGTCCGCACCGGCGAGGTCGGCGACCACCCCGGCCCGTATCCGCTCGGCGAGGCCCGCCGTCGTCTCCCAGAGCTGGGCGCCGGTCGCCGACCAGAGGGCGGACCAGCCGGCCGGGCCCAACGCGTCGTACACCCGGCGCCGTTCCTCCGCCCAGGGGCGGGTGCGCACCTCGTCGCGGACGGAGCGCCCCGGACCGGTCAGCTTCCCGACGGCCTCCACGGCCTCCCTGGGCGAACCGGCCCAGACGAACTCCGCCGGCTCGGCGAGCCCCGCGCGGCGGTAGGCGAGCCGCACCCCGTCCTCGGCGGCCGCCCGGTCCGCCGCGCCCGTCGCCGCCGCCACGGCCCGCCAAGAGTCCACGTACTGCATCGGTTTCCCCGTCCCCTGTTTCCGCTGTTCCGCTCTGATGTCCCGGTCCCGCACCGTGCGGTCCCGCTGTCCTGCCCGTCCCGCCGTCGCTCAGTCGGCGACGATGCGGACCGCCCCCGGCGCGTACTCCCGCTGGCGCACCACACGGAACCAGCCCTGGGGCAGCGGGATCGTCGCGTGCTCCTCGTGGACGACGCGTCCGCCTTCGGGGAGGTGGAGCAGCATCGGGCCGAAGACCCCGCCTTCCCGGATCAGCCGGCCGGGCCCCGGCACGGCGTGCGCGTGTCCGGTCACCTCACCGAGCGCGAGCACCAGCCGGCCCCGCGCGTCGCGCAGTTCGCCCGCCGCCTCCAGGAGGTGCGCGGGCACCGCCGACTCCTCCAGTGGCACGATCAGCACATCGCCCTGCCGGTACACAGACGTCTCCCCTCCGCGGCGGCACCCGGTGTGCCGGCCACATCGAAAACGCTACGGCGGGGGTCTGACAATCGGCCGTCGGACCGTCCGGGGCGGGGGCGGTCGCCGCGTTGTCAGTGGGCCTTGATAGACCTTGCGGACATCGAACCGTCGCCGTCATCAGGAGCTCAGGGCATGTCCGTGGACCACCTGCACGAGTTGCTCGGCCTTCCGGCCGTCGATTTCCAGTCCGGCACGGAGGGCGGCCCCCGGCCCGCCGCCGATGCCGCCGCCTGGCGGGTGTCGATCGACGCCTACGAGGACGAGGGCACCTGGGAGGAGGAGTTCGACGCCTTTCTCGCGGAGGTCGATCCGGCGGGCGTCCGGGCCCTGATCATCGGGCAGTGGGGCGAGTCGTACGAGGAGAAGTCCTCGTACCCGATCGGTCTCGTCATCGCGGCCGCGGACCGGCTGACGTCGCTGGAGGCGGTGTTCGTCGGGGACCTGACGATGGAGGAGGCGGAGATCTCCTGGATCGAGCAGAGCGATGTGACGGCGCTGCTCGACGCCTTCCCCGCCCTGGTGGAGCTGGGCGTGCGCGGCGGCTCCGAGCTGGTGTTCCCGGCCGCGAAGCACGAGCGGCTGCGGGCGCTGACCATCGAGACGGGCGGGCTGCCGCGCGAGGTGGTGCGCGGTGTCCTGGAGAGCGAACTGCCCGCGCTGGAGCGGCTGGAGCTGTGGCTCGGCGTCTCGGCCTACGGCGGCGACGCGGACGTGTCCGACCTGGCGCCGCTGCTCGCCGGGACGCGTTTCCCCGCCCTGCACCACCTCGGCCTGCGCAACAGCGAGATCCAGAACGAGATCGCGGCGGCCGTCGCCTCGGCCCCGCTGGTGGCCCGGCTGCGCACCCTGGACCTGTCCTGCGGCACGCTCGGCGACGAGGGGGCGGCCGCCCTGCTGGAGGGCCAGCCGCTGACCCATCTCGACGTGCTGGACCTGCACCACCACTTCCTCACCGAGGCGATGGAGCGCCGTTTCACCGAGGCACTGGAGCCGCACGGCGTGCGGCTGGACCTCTCCGAGCGCTGCGAGCCGTGGGACAACCGGGGCCCGGCGGGCCGGTACGTCACGGTGTCGGAGTGACGGCGCGATGATCGACATCGATCACCCCTGCTCGTTCCACGGCATGCCCGTCTTCACCCTGCCGGGCCCGGGCGACGACAGCCCGCCGCCGGCGACGCCGCCCGCGGCGGACTCCGTGGCCTGGCGGCTGGAATGCGGCTGGGAGGGTCCGGAGTTCGCCGCCGTCTGGCAGCACTTCCTGGAGACGGTGGACCCGGCGCGGGTCCGGGCCCTGGTGATCGGCCCCTGGTGGCGGGACGACTACAGCCCGCTGGCTCCCGTGGTGGAGCGGATCGCCTCGGACGCGGCCCGTTTCCCGGCGCTGCGCGCTCTGTTCCTCGCCGATGTGGTGGGCGAGGAGTGCGAGGTGTCGTGGCTCCAGATGTGCGACATCACACCGGTGCTGCAGGCCTTCCCCCGGCTGGAGGAGCTGGTGGTACGCGGCGGTGGCAGCGGGCTCAACAAGGAGACGCTGGAGCTGGCCCCGGTGCGGCACGAGGCGCTGAAGGCCCTCCGCTTCGAGTCCGGCGGTCTGCCCGGTCATATCGTGCGCGCGGTCGGCGCCTGCGCGTTCCCGGCGCTGGAGCGGCTGGAACTGTGGCTCGGCTCCCAGTGGTACTCGGGCGACGCCACGGTGGCGGACATGGCTCCGCTGCTGTCCGGGGGCGGTTTTCCCCGGCTGCGTCATCTCGGGCTCCAGAACAGCGAGATCCAGGACGAGATCGCCGTGGCGGTCGCCTCCGCCCCGGTCGTCGCGCAGCTGGAGTTCCTGGCGCTCTCGATGGGCACCCTCAGCGACGCGGGGGGCCTGGCCCTCCTCGAAGGACAGCCGCTCACCCATCTCAGCGGCCTGGACCTGCACCACCACTACCTCGGAGACGAGGTGATGGAGCGTTTCAGGCAGCTGTCCGAGCGCCACGACGTCCACGTCGACCTCTCCGAGGTGGACGACTGGGACCCCGACGACGAGGACGAGCCCCGCTATGTCGCGGTCAGCGAGTAGTGGTCCGCCGCGTCTCGCGGTCGTCGGCAACCCGGGCAGCCGGCGGGTGGCCCTCTTCCAGGACGCCGTGGCCGCCGCCGGTCTGCCCGAGGCGCGTACGGTCCCCTGGCTCGGCGTACTGGGGGGCGGGGCGCGCTTCCTGCCCGGGGAGACCGTGCGCATCGAGTCACCGGGCGAGGACGCCGAGGTGGACCGGCTGCTGCGCGGGGCCGACGACCCGACGCGGGTGGAGGGTTCGGCGCTCTGGTACGCACGGTTCACCGCCGCCGTACGCGAGGTGGCGCGCGCCGCCGAGGAGGCCGGCGCCCGCCTGCTCGACGGCCCGGCGGACATCGCGGCGCTCTTCGACAAGCGGCTGTGCCACGGGGTGCTGGACGCGGCCGGGGTGCCCGTCCCCGCCTCGCCGACCTCGGGACCGGCCGGGGCGCCCGTGCGCGGCTGGGACGACGTGCGGGACCTGATGGCCGCCCACCGCATGCCCCGGGTGTTCGTGAAACCGGCGCACGGTTCGTCGGCCTCCGGTGTGCTGGCCGTGGAGACGGCCGGCGGGGGCCGGGTCCGGGCGGCCACCTCCGTGGAGCGGGACCCGGCCGGCCGGCTGTACAACTCGCTGCGGGTCCGCCGGTGCACGACGGAGCGCGAGGTCGCGGCGGTGATCGACGCGCTGGCGCCCGACGGGCTGCACATCGAGCGCTGGCTGCCCAAGGCCACCCAGCGGGGCCGGGCCGCCGACCTGCGCGTCGTCGTGGTCGCCGGCCGGGCCACCCACGCGGTGGTGCGCACCAGTGCTTCACCGATGACCAATCTGCATCTGGGCGGGGCGCGCGGCGACCTGGCCGGGGTGCGGGCGGCCGTCGAGGCGGCGGGAGGCCGTTGGGGCGAGGCCCTGGCGATCTGCGAGCGGGCCGCCGCCGCCTTCCCGGACACCCTGTGCGTCGGCGTCGACCTGCTGCCCCTGACCGGCTGGCGGCGCTTCGCCGTCGGCGAGGTCAACGCCTTCGGGGACCTGCTGCCTCACCTCACCGGTCTGCCCGGCAGCGACGCCGAGGGCCTGGACACCTACGCGGCGCAGATCGCCGCCGTACTGGAACGAGCAAGGAACGACCGTGTCAGCACCACCCCCTGAGCGCCACCCGGCCCCCTGCGACCCCGATATGAGCGAGGTCGTGGGCAGCCACGACCTGCTGTTCGTCACCCTGGACACCCTGCGGTACGACGTCGCGGCCGAGCTGGCCGCCGCCGGGCGCATCCCGAATCTGGCCCGGCACCTGCCGGGCGGTGTCTGGGAGGAGCGGCACGCTCCGGGGAGCTTCACGTACGCCTCCCACCAGGCGATGTTCGCGGGGTTCCTGCCCACCCCGGCCGCGCCCGGGCCGCATCCCCGGCTGTTCGCCGCCCGGTTCGCCGGCAGCGAGACCACGGCGGAGCGCACCTTCGTGTTCGACACCCCGGACCTGGTGTCGGGGCTCGCGAAGGAGGGGTACCGCACGGTGTGCGTCGGCGGTGTCGGCTTCTTCAACCTCCGGGGGGCGCTGGGCTCGGTGCTCCCCGGGTTGTTCCAGGAGGCGCACTGGGAGCCGGAGTTCGGCGTGGCGTCGCCCACCTCGTTCGAGGCGCAGGTGACCCGCGCCGAGGAGGTGGTCGCCGCCCTGCCGGCCGAGCAGCGGCTGTTCCTCTTCGTCAACGTCTCCGCGCTCCACCAGCCGAACTGGTTCCACCGGGCCGGGGCGACCCGCGACGCCGGTGACAGCCGTGCGACGCACGCCGCGGCCCTGGAGTACGTGGACGCCCACATCGGCCGGCTCTTCGCCGCCGTGAGCAGCCGCCGCCGCGCCTTCGCCGTCGTCTGCTCCGACCACGGCACGGCCTACGGCGACGACGGCTACACCGGTCACCGGCTCGGCCACGCGTCCGTCTGGACCGTCCCGTACGCCCACTTCTTCCTGGAACCGGGGACCGCCCGATGACGCTGACACACACGGTCCGCCCGTACGAGAGCTATGTGTACGCCTACCCGCACAAGACGGCGTACCGGCCGCTCGCGGAGCAGCCCGGCGGGCGGCCGGCGCTGGACGAGCTGTGGGCGGGGGAACGCAAGGACGCGCTCTCCCTCTACCTGCACATCCCGTTCTGCGAGGTCCGCTGCGGCTTCTGCAACCTCTTCACCCGGATCGGTGCCCCCGACGAGCTGACCTCGCGCTATCTGGACGCGCTGGACCGGCAGGCGGGTGCCGTGCGGGAGGCGCTGGGCGACGCCGAGCCGGTGCGGTTCGCGGCGGCGGCGTTCGGCGGGGGCACGCCCACCTTTCTGACGGCGGGTGAGCTGGAGCGGCTGTGCGACATCGCGGAGAAGCGGATGGGCGCCGATCTGCGGTCCGTTCCGCTGTCCGTGGAGACGTCCCCGTCCACCGCGACGGCCGACCGGCTCGCCGTGCTCGCCGCGCGGGGCGCGACCCGGATCAGCATCGGGGTGCAGAGCTTCGTGGAGGCCGAGGCGCGCGCGGCGGTGCGCCCGCAGCACGCGGCCGACGTGGAGCGGGCGCTCGGGCTCATCCGGGACACCTCCGTACCGGTGCTCAACATCGATCTCATCTACGGCATCGACGGCCAGACCGAGCGGAGCTGGCGGACCTCGCTGGACGCGGCGCTGCGCTGGCGGCCGGAGGAGCTGTACCTCTACCCGCTGTACGTGCGCCCGCTGACCGCCCTCGGCCGGCGCTCCCCCGGCGAGGCCGACGCGGACTGGGACGCACAGCGCCTGCGCCTGTACCGGGCCGGCCGCGACCACCTCCTGGCCCACGGCTACGAGCAGGTGTCGATGCGGATGTTCCGCCGCGCCGACGCCCCGTGCGCGGAGGGGCCCGACGACTACGCCTGCCAGACGGACGGCATGATCGGCCTGGGCTGCGGTGCCCGTTCCTACACCTCGCGGCTGCACTACTCCTTCGACTACGCGGTGCGGATGACCGAGGTCCGGGGCATCATCGACGCCTACACGGCCACCGAAGACTTCTCCCGCGCCGAGGTCGGGCGGTACACCGACGGGGACGAGGCGCGCCGCCGCCACCTCCTCCAGTCGGTGCTCCAGGCGCGGGGCATGCCCGTGGCCGAGTACCGCGAGCGGTTCGGCACCTCGCCGCACGAGGACTTCCCCGAGGAGCTGGCCCGGTTCGAGGCCCGGGGCTGGCTCGACACGGAGGCGCAGGGGCTGCTGCGGCTGTCGCCCGAGGGGCTGGCGTACTCCGACGCGCTGGGCCCGGAGCTCTTCTCCCCCGCCGTGCGGGCCGCGATGGCCGCGTACGAGCTGAAGTGAGTCATCCGTGGACCTGACCATTCTCTACCGGGGACCGCTCGCCTCCTGCGACTACGACTGCCCGTACTGCCCGTTCGCCAAGCGGCGCGACACCCCGGAGCAGCTGCGGGCGGACCGGGCGGCGCTCGAACGGTTCACCGCGTGGGCGGCGGCACAGACCGGCGACCGGATCTCGGTGCTGTTCACACCGTGGGGCGAGGGCCTGGTGCGCTCCTGGTACCGCCGGGCGATCGTGGAGCTGGCGGGCCTCCCGCACATACGCCGGGTCGCGATCCAGACGAATCTGAGCGGCCGGACGCGGTGGCTGGCCGAGGCACCGGAGGCGGCCCGCGAGCGGATCGCGCTCTGGTGCACGTACCACCCGGGGCAGACGCCGTACGAGCGCTTCCTCGGCCGGTGCGCGGAGCTGCGGGACCTCGGGGTCCGGCACAGCGTGGGCGTCGTGGGGTTCGACGCCCATCTCGGCGAGGCGCGACGGCTGCGCGCGGCGCTCGCGGACGACGTCTACCTCTGGGTCAACGCCGCCGAGGGGCACACCTACACGGACGAGGAGGCGGAGCGGTGGACGGCGATCGATCCGCTGTTCCCGTACAGCCGCCATCCGCACCGCTCGGCGGGGCTGCCCTGCCGGACCGGTGAGTCGGTGATCTCGGTGGACGGGGAGGGCACGGTGCGCCGCTGCCACTTCGTCCGGGCGGAGCTGGGCAATCTGTACGACGGGAGCTACCGGCGGGCGCTGGCGCCGCGGGCCTGCCCGCTGGCCGTCTGCGACTGCCACATCGGGTATGTGCACCTGGAGACGCTGCCGCTGTACGACGTCTTCGCGGGCGGTGTGCTGGAGCGGATACCGGCGGCGCTGCCGCTGTCCCCGGTCGCCGCGACGCGGTCGCGGGGCGACTGAGGACAGCGGAGGGGCTGGTCAGAGCGGCAGCAGGTCCGGCCGCTTCGGCTCGACGTGGTCCCCGGAGGACTCGCCGCGCAGCCGCCGTCCGATCCACGGGACCAGGTATTCGCGCGCCCAGTGGATGTCGTCGCGGCGGATCTCCAGCGTGCCGCGCGGGGGCTGCGGCGGCCACGGCTGGTCCGGGTCGGCCGGCACGTCGAGGCCGAGGACCTGGGCGGCGCGGAGCGCGACCCGGGTGTGGCCCTCGGGCGACAGGTGGAGCCGGTCGCCGTCCCAGGCGCGCCGGTCCTGCACCGAGCGCAGCGACCACAGGTCGAGGACCGGGCAGTCGTAGCGGTCGGCGATGGCCCGGACGTGGGCGGTGTAGGTGGCGATCTTGCCGCGCAGATGGCGCAGCACGGGGACGCCACGGGTGTCGAAGCCGGTGGTGACCATGACGGTGCCGACCGACCGCGTGAGGTCGGCGACCGCCCGCTCGAAGCGTTCGGCCACGTCGTCCGGGTCGGTGCCCGGCCGGATGATGTCGTTGCCGCCGGCGCAGAAGCTCACCAGATCGGGGGCGAGTTCCTTGGCGCGGGGCACCTGCTCCTCGACTATCTGGTCGAGGAGGCGTCCTCGTACGGCGAGATTGGCGTACCGGAAGTTCCCGTGCGCGGACGCGGGTGAGCCCATGGGGCCCGCCGGTGTGCCGGGCTCGGGAAGCCGGTCCGCGAGGAGTACCGCGAGCCGGTCGGCCCAGCCGACGAATGTTCCGTCCGGGCCGGGGTCGCCGACTCCCTCGGTGAAGCTGTCGCCAATCGCCGCGTACGACCCGATGGCGCCCGGTCGGCCGATGACGCCCTGTTGGATGTTGTTCGAATCGTCTGCCACAAACGCATATCCTGCACCCCGGAATGTGACCTACGCGACCGTAATAAGGGGTTGACGGGGGGTGAGATAAACCACCCGGCCAGTTTTCGGTAAAGAGGGAATAAGCAGAGGGACGGAGTGCCGTTGCACTCCGTCCCTCTGCGCCGTTCAGTGACCCGGATCACCGGGCCGGTACCGCCTGGATCAGACGTAGATCCCGTGCGACGCCAGGTAGGCGATCGGGTCGACGTCCGAGCCGTACTCCGGGCCGGTGCGGACCTCGAAGTGGAGGTGCGGGCCGGTGGCGTTGCCGGTGGAGCCGGAGAGGCCGACCTGCTGGCCCGCGGTCACGGTCTGGCCCGCCGAGACGGAGAGCGAGGACATGTGGCCGTACTGGGAGTAGTGGCCGTCGGCGTGCTTGATGACGACCTGGTTGCCGTAGGCGCCGCCCCAGCCGGCGGTGACGACGGTGCCGGAGGTGATCGCCTTCACGCTGGTGCCGGTGGCGACGGGGAAGTCGATGCCGGTGTGGCTGCCGCTGGACCAGTTGGCGCCGGAGGCGCGGTAGGCGGTGGTGTGGTTGCCCGGAACCGGGTGGACGTAGCCGGAGGCGTTGTCCTGGGCGGCCGGGGCCTCGGTCGTGGCCTCGGTCTTCGTCTCGACCTTGGTCTCGGCCTTGGGCGCGGCCTTCGTCTCGGCCTTCTTCGCCGGCTTGGCGGGGGCCTCGGACGGGGTGGCGGCGGGGGCCGACTTGGCGCCGAGGGTCAGCTTCATGCCCGGGAAGATCAGGCTCGGGTTCTCGCCGACGACCTCACGGTTGTCCTGGTACAGCTTCTGCCAGCCGCCCTTGAGGTGGTGCTGGGCCGCGATCTTCGACAGGTAGTCGCCGGAGACCACGGAGTAGGTGGTGGTGCCGGTGCTCTTCGCGGGCTTGGCCGGGGCGGTGTGCGTGGCGGCCGACTTCGACGTGGCCGGGGCGGACTGCTCCGCGGCGTGGGCGCCGGTGGCGCCGAGCAGCGGAAGCGCGATGACGGCGCCGCCGGCGCTCGCGGCGACGACGCCGCGGGCTATGGCGCTGGACTTGGGACGGCGGTGCTTACCCGAGTTGGGCATGAAGAATTTCCTCTCCGGCGCCTGCGAGGTGAGCTGTCGGGTTCGGGCTGGAGATGCCCGGCCGCGCCTGGCACGGCTTCACCCCTAGCCGTCCGGTCGTCCCGGTCGGCGGCTTACCTGGTTCCCCCGCTCCTGCCACACGGTGAAGTGGGTGCGAATTCCGGACGGCGGCAGGATTGGGCGTTCCATCCGGATGGACATGGAACGTAAGCGAGCCGGGACGACGGAAACAAGCCACAGGTGCGGCACCGGATTCCGCATCGGAATTGCGGCCCGGAATTCCGGTCACACTCCGTGGATTACGGATCTTGACTTTCCGCGCGGCGCGGGGACTACCCGGCCGGGGCGTCACCACACACCGTCACGGATATGATCCCGCTCACGAGCGGGTGATCATCCCCCGCACAACCGGGGCAGTTTGGCCATAACGCATCAATACGGACATGGCATGGCCGTCATCCGCGGCGCAGCCGCACCACCTGCGCGTCCAGGTCGCCGCGCAGCCCCGTCCGCAGCCCGTGATGCGTCAGCACCGACCCGTGGTGCACCGCCCCCGTGTCCAGGCAGGTGTACGTCGCCTCCGGGTCGAGCCCGCGCAGTCGCAGCGCCGGCGGTTCTTCCCCGTACCGCTGCGCGTGGAGCCACGCCAGCACGACGGTGTCCGCGCCCCGTACGTACTGCACGGCGCTGAGCCCGGGGCCCGGCGCGCGCAGCCGGTACAGGTCGCCCAGCTGCACGACCGGGCGGATCTCCTTGTACAGCTCCACCCACCCGCGCGCCTCGTCCAGCTCGGCCGGGCCCCACTCGGTGAGGTCCCCGCCGATCCCCAGCACCCCGGCCATGGCGCTGACGAACCGGAAGCGCAGCGAGGAGCGGCGGCCGTTCAGCTGCACGTTCGGGCTGTCGGTGACCCAGGCCGCCATCACGCGCGCCGGGTGGATCTGTCCGAAGCCGTCCTGGATGGCGAGGCGGTCCAGCGGGTCTGTGTTGTCGGACGTCCAGACCTGGTCCGTACGGGAGAGGATGCCGAGGTCGATCCGGCCACCGCCGCCCGAGCAGGACTCGAAGGCGACGCCGGGGTGGGCGGCGCGCAGCCGGTCGATCAGCTCGTAGAGGCCGTCCACGTGCTCGGTCCACAGTCGCTGCGGGTAGTCGGCGCCCGGCCAGCCGGCGTCCGAGAAGCAGCGGTTGAAGTCCCATTTCACGTAGTCGACGGGCGTGCCGGAGAGCAGGGCGTCCAGGCTCTCCCACAGGTACGCCCGCACATCGGGGCGGGCCAGGTTGAGGACCAGCTGATTGCGGAATTCGGTGCGTGCCCGGCCGGGGAAGTGCTGGACCCAGTCGGGGTGGGCGCGATAGAGATCGCTGTCGGGGTTGACCATTTCCGGCTCGACCCAGATCCCGAACTTCATACCGAGGCCGTGCACATGGCGGGCGAGCGGCCCGAGGCCGTCGGGGAAGCGCTCCGGGTTCGGCGTCCAGTCGCCGAGCCCGGCCCGGTCGCTCACCCGCTGTCCGAACCAGGCGTCGTCGACGACGAACAGCTCGACGCCCATCGCGGCGGCACGTTCGGCCAGCGCCCGCTGCTGGTCCTCCGCGATGTCGAAGCCGGTGGCCTCCCAGGAGTTGTAGAGCACCGGACGCGGCTCGGAGGCGTCCGGGACGACATGGGCGAGCTGCCAGGCGTGCCAGGCGCGGCTCGCCCCGCCGAAGCCGCCGGGGCTCCACAGCCCGGCGAAGACCGGGCTGGTGTACGACTCCCCCGGCGCGAGCCGCAGCAGCCCGGAGTCGTCGTGGCCGGCGCCGCCGGTGATCTGGACGAGCCCGTCGGGCAGCCGCTGCACGGCGATGCGCCAGGAGCCGGACCAGCCGAGCGCGCAGCCGTAGACCTCCCCGGTCTCCTCGGTGGCGGCGCCGTCCGCGTCGAGGGCGACCCAGGGCAGGCCCTGGTGGCCGGTGTGACCGCGCCGGCTGGAGAGCAGGTGTTCCCCGTACGCGAGCTCGGTGCGCTCCAGCTGGGTCTCCGCCGCCCAGCGGCCGTGCAGCCGGCTGAGCCGCCAGCCGTCGCGGGCGGGCAGCGCCCAGGCCGCCGCGTCGGCGCGCAGCAGTTCCAGGGGCGGGCCGTCCGGCCCGGTGCAAGTGAGCGTGCTCCAGCGTTCGACGACGTCGGAGTCGTCCCGCATCCGGTAGTGCAGCGTGATCGCGAGGCGGTGCACCGGGTCGTCGAAGGAGAGCCGCAGCTCGTCGCCGTCCACCGCGTCGCCGGCGAAGACCCACGCGGTGCCGCGCACCTCCTCGGTGCGCACCGACAGGGCGGGGCGGACGAACCGGGGGCCGCCCTCCACCGGGTACTCCTCACGGCCGTCGAGCGGGGACTCGAAGCCCCGGTCGGGCGGTGCGGGCGCCGCGGCCAGAGCCTGGGCGGCGGCCAGGGAGATGCGCGGGCCCCAGTGCAGGTGCAGCAGTTCGTGCCGCTCGGTGAGACGCAGGGCGTAGCTCCCGCCCGCCCCCGTCAGCAGCCAGATCCGGTCGCCGGTCTCGATCATCGCGCCCCCGTCCGCACACCCTCGACGGATTCCCACAGGTCCGCACATCATCGACCGTCCGGAGCGGCGGGGCAACGGTGCCTGCCCGGAATCCGGCGGTGCCGACCGAGACGAATGCACCCGGAACCGATGTCGTATCGTCGCGGTCGAGGGCCCGTCGGCGACACGCGCCGGGGCAGAGCCTCCAGGAGTGACCGTGACGCAGCAGCTGCCGCAGACCCCGCCGACGGAGCCCGTGCTCACCGGCGTCCGCAACTTCCGCGACCTGGGCGGCCTGCCCACCACCGACGGCCGCCGGGTACGGCACGGCCGTCTCTACCGCAGCGGCCACCTGGCGCACGCCACGGCCGAGGACGCGGCCTTCCTCGGCGGGCTCGGCCTGCACACGGTCTTCGACTTCCGCAACGCGGCGGACCACAAGCTGGACGGCCTGGACATCGAGCTGCCGGGCGTACGGAACGTGAGCATCCCGCTCAGCGACCCGGCGGACGGGGCGCAGTTCTGGCGGATGGTGCGCGACGGCGACCTGGCGGACCTGCGCTCGATCCTGGCCGACGGCAAGGGGACCCGCCGCATGGTCGCCTCGTACCGCTCGATCATCCTGGAGCGCACCGCCGAGCACAGCCGGGTGCTGCACGCCCTGGCCGAGGACAGCGTGCCCGCCCTGATGCACTGCGCGGCCGGCAAGGACCGGGCCGGGCTCTCGATCGCGGTGACGCTGCTGGCGGTGGGCGTCGGGCGGGACACCATCGAGGCGGACTACCTCAAGTCGAACGACGCGCACCGCCGCTACCGCATCCGGCGCAGCGACACCTCGGCGGCCGGGATGTCCCCGGAGGTGCTGGAGCTGCTGAACCCGCTCTTCGGCGCCCAGCCCGACTACCTTGCCGCGGCCTTCGCCGCCATCGACGAGACCTGGGGCGGCACCGACGGCTACCTGGCCGAGGGCCTGAAGCTGACGCCGGCCACCCGGGAGCGGCTGCGCGAACGGCTCCTCGACGAGTGCTGAGCCGGCCCGGCCTACTGGTTGTGCATGCCGACCGCGAAGAGCAGATACAGGAACGCGGCGATGACGTGTCCGGCCACGAGATAGGCGAAGAGCCGGATGACGAGCCCGCGCGGCATCTTCCTCTCCTGGGTGTCGGCGCCGGGGCGCGGGGCCGGGGTGAGCGGGTCGTAATGCTCTGAATCGGACATGACTGGCCTCTCTGGCTGCCGGGGGTCCGGCGGCGGAAACGTCTCAGCCGCGGTGGACCGCGCCGCCGAGGCACAGGTCGGCGGCGGGGCTCTGCAGCAGGGTGTGGACGAAGAGCAGTTCGGAGCCCTCGGGGTCGGGGGCCGCGATCCGGTGCGGGGTGAGCGAGTCGAAGTGCGCGCCGTCCCCGGGCGCGAGGTCGTGCACCGTCTCGCCGAGCGTCACCCGGAGGCGGCCGGTCAGGACGTACAGCCACTCCTCGCCGGGGTGGACCCGGACCAGGTCGCCCTGGGCGCCGTACGGGACGCGGACGCGCAGCGCCTGCATCGCCCGGCCGGAGCCGCCGGCCTGCTGGTACGTCCAGCCGTCGGCGGCCGTGCCCTCGAAGGGGCGGGCGCGGACGATCGCGTCACGTTCCGGGGGCATCTCGCCCAGGAGTTCGGAGACCGTCGTACCGTAGATCCTGGCCAGCTGGAGCAGCATCGGCAGCGAGGGCTGGCGCCGGCCCGTTTCGAGCCGGGAGAGGTGGGCGGGCGAGAGCCCGGCCCGCTGGGCCGCGGTCTCCAGGGTGAGACCACGGCCTCGGCGCAGATCGCGCAGGCGTGGCGCGACACCGGGCAGCTCGCCGGCCGCCAGGTCGTCCGGAGGGTTCATGCCTCCATTGGGCCAAATTCTTTCCCCTGAGGCAAATAACTTGCCTCAGGGGCAAAAACTCCTCAGCGGTTGGCGACGGCCTGCTTCACCAGCGTCCGTCCGAAGTCCCACATCAGTCCCCCGCCGCTGTGCGCGTCGTCCATGACGGCGGTGAACGCCTCCACGAACCGGTCGACGTCCGCGTCGTCGATGACCAGTGGCGGGATCAGCTTGATCACTTCCAGGTGGTCGCCGGAGACCTGGGTCAGGATGCGGTGCTTCTGGAGCAGGGGCACGACGACCATCTGCGCGAAGAGGCCCTTGCGGGCCGCCTGGAGCATCGTCCACCGGCTGCGCAGCTTCAGCGAGGTGGGGCGGCCGAACTCGATGCCGATCATCAGCCCGCGCCCCCGCACCTCGTGCAGCAGCTCGTAGCGCCCGACGAGCGCGGACAGCCGTTCGCGGAGCAGGTCGCCGGTGCGGCGCGCGTGCGCGACGGTCTCCTCGTCCTCCATCACCGACAGCACCGCGAGCCCGGCCGCCATGGCCTGGGCGTTGGAGCCGAAGCTCGCGGAGTGGACGAGGACCCGGTCCATCGAGGAGTAGACGCGCTTGAAGATCCAGTCCTTGCCGAGCGTCGCCCCGACCGGGACGTAGCCGCCGGAAAGCGCCTTGGCGACGCAGACGAGGTCCGGTTCCACCCCTTCCTCGTGCTGGTACGCGTAGAAGTCCCCGGTCCTGCCGAGGCCGGTCTGCACCTCGTCGGCGATGAGGAGGGCCTTGTGCTTGCGCAGCAACTCCTGGGCCTCGCGGAGGTAGCCGGGCGGCGCCTCGTACACCCCCTTGCCCTGGATCGGCTCCACCACCAGGGCCGCCACATCACCCTTCTTCAGCTCGCGCCGCAGTGCGGCGAGGTCGCCGAGCGGGATCGCGGTGTCGGGCAGCAGCGGGGCGAAACCGTCCCGGAACCCGCCCTCGCCGTTCACCGAGAGCGCCCCGGTGGTCAGCCCGTGGAAGGCGTGGTCGCAGTACAGGACGCGGGGCCGGCCGGTGGCGTACCGGGCGAACTTGAGGGCCGTCTCGACGGCCTCGGTGCCGCTGTTGCCGAAGAACACCCGGTCCAGGTGCGGGCTGTGGCTCAGCAGCTTCTCGGCGAGCAGCCCGGGCAGCGGCTGGCAGTCGAACCGGGTCAGGTCGGCGAGCGAGGCGTCGAGGACGTCGTGCAGGGCCTTGCGCACGACGGGGTGGTGGCGGCCCAGGCCCATGACGCCGAACCCGGCGAGCATGTCCAGGTAGTCGTTGCCGTCCGCGTCCCAGAAGTGCGCGCCCTCGGCCCGTTCGTAGACCTTGTCGAAGCCGATGGTGTGCAGCATGCGCGGGAGCTGGTGGTTGAGGTGCTTGCTGTGCAGCTCGTAGCGTTCGGCGCCGCGCTCGGCGAGAAGCCGCGCCAGATCGAAGCCCTTGGGCCCGTCGTCCTTCATGCCCCGCTCTCCTTGTGCCCGTTGCCCGGGGCGTCGTGCCCCGTGCCGCCGGCCGCCTTCCGGGCGGCCGTGACGGCGCTGATCCGGCCGGCGATCTCGACCGGGGTGAGTCCGATGTCGGCCAGTACCTCGGACCGCTTGCCGTGCGCGAGGAACTGCTCGGGGATGCCGAAGGTGCGCAGCGGTACGTCGACCCCCGCGTCCCGGAGCGCCTGCCCGACCGCCGAACCGACGCCCCCGGCCCGGCTGTTGTCCTCGACCACCGCGACGAGCCGGTGCGCGGCGGCGAGCGGCGGCAGCGCCGCGTCCACCGGTTTGACCCAGCGGGGGTCCACCACGGTGCAGCGGATGCCGGCGCCCGACAGCAGTTCGGCGGTGCGCAGGCAGACGGAGGCCATCACGCCGACGGCGACCAGGAGCACGTCGGCATCCTCGTCGCGCCGCAGCACGTCCATCCCGCCGGTCCGGCCGACCGCTTCGATCGCGTCGCCCACCGATTCCTTCGGGAACCGCACGAGGGTCGGCGCGTCGTCCACGGCGACCGCCTCGCGCAGCTCTTCGCGCAGCCGGTCCGCGTCGCGCGGGGCCGCGATCCGCAGCCCCGGCACGACCTGGAGCACGGACAGGTCCCACATGCCGTTGTGCGAGGCCCCGTCGGGCCCGGTGACGCCGGCCCGGTCCAGGACGAAGGTGACCCCGCACCGGTGCAGGGCGACGTCCATCAGGAGCTGGTCGAACGCCCGGTTGAGGAAGGTGGCGTAGACCGCGACGACCGGGTGCAGGCCGCCCGTGGCGAGCCCGGCGGCACTGACCGCCGCGTGCTGCTCGGCGATGCCCACGTCCCAGACGCGGTCCGGGAACGCCTCGGCGAACTTCGTCAGCCCGACCGGGCCCGGCATCGCGGCGGTGAGCGCGACGACGTCCGGGCGCTCCGCTCCGATCGCCGCGATCTCGTCCGCGAACACGGAGGTCCAGGACGGGCCGGCGGCGGGCACGAGCGGGGCGCAGGTCAGGGGGTCCATCGCGCCGACGGTGTGGAAGCGGTCGGCCTCGTCGCGCAGGGCGGGGGCGTAACCGCGCCCCTTCTCGGTGATGCAGTGGACGAGGACGGGGCCCCGGAATCCCTTGGCGCGGTGCAGGGCGGCCTCGACGGCGGCGGTGTCGTGTCCGTCGACCGGGCCGATGTACTTCAGCCCCAGGTCCTCGAACATGCCCTGCGGGGCGACGAAGTCCTTGAAGCCCTTCTTGGCCCCGTGCAGCGACCCGTACAGCGGCTGTCCGATGACGGGGGTGCGTTCCAGGAGGCCCTTGCCCCAGGAGAGGAAGCGCTCGTAGCCGTCGGTGGTGCGCAGGGTGGCCAGGTGGCGGGCGAGGCCGCCGATGGTGGGCGCGTAGGAGCGCTCGTTGTCGTTGACGACGACGATCAGCGGGCGGTCCTTGGCGGCTGCGATGTTGTTCAGGGCCTCCCAGGCCATGCCGCCGGTGAGGGCCCCGTCCCCGATGACGGCGACGACGTGGTCGTTCCTGCCTCGGACCTCGTTGGCCTTGGCGAGTCCGTCGGCCCAGCCGAGGACGGTGGAGGCGTGCGAGTTCTCGATGACGTCGTGCTCGGACTCCTCGCGGGACGGGTAGCCGGAGAGCCCGCCCTTGCCGCGCAGCTTGGAGAAGTCCTGGCGTCCGGTGAGCAGTTTGTGCACGTAGCTCTGGTGCCCGGTGTCCCACAGGACGCGGTCGACGGGCGAGTCGAAGACCCGGTGCAGGGCGATGGTCAGCTCCACCACCCCGAGGTTGGGGCCCAGATGGCCCCCGGTCCTGGCCACGGCCTGCACCAGGAAGGTGCGGATCTCGTCGGCGAGTTCGCCGAGTTGTGACGCGTTCAGTGCCTTCAGATCGTGCGGCCCCCGGATGCTCTGCAGCAGCGTCATGCCCGGGCCCCCTCTCTGTGGTCCTGTTGCTGCTCAAGGTGATGGCCGGGCTCCGCGCGGGAGCCCGGCCGGGTGTCGCGGCTCAGCTGCCGCTGACGGTTTCACGCATGGCGCGCAGGGACTCCTTCAGGGAGCCCATGGTGGCGAGGACGGCGGTGGGCTCGTAGCCGCAGTGCGCCATGCAGTTGGCGCAGCGCGGGTCCTTGCCCCGGCCGTACTTGTCCCAGTCGGTCTCCTCGATGAGCTGCCGGTACGTCGGCACGTAGCCGTCGCTCATCAGGTAGCAGGGCCGCTGCCAGCCGAACAGAGAGTAGTTGGGGATGGCCCAGGCGGTGCACGGGAAGTCGGCCTTGCCCTCCAGGAAGTCCAGGAAGAGCGGCGAGTGGTTGAGCCGCCACCGGCTCCGGTTGCCGCCGGCGAAGGACTTCTTGAAGAGTTCGCGGGTCTGCTCGACGCCCAGGAAGTGCTCCTGGTCGGGCGCCTTCTCGTACGCATAGGCGGGCGAGATCATCATCTCGTCCACCTTGAGGTCGTCGTTGAGGAAGTTGAGCACCTCGATGATGGTCTGCGGGGTGTCGGTGTTGAAGAAGGTGGAGTTGGTGGTGACCCGGAAGCCGCGCCGCTTGGCCTCCTTGATCGCCGCCACCGCCTCGTCGAACACGCCTTCCTTGGCGACCGATTCGTCGTGCCGCTCGCGGAGCCCGTCGATGTGCACGGCGAACGCGAAGTAGGGCGAGGGCGTGAACTTCTCGATCTTCTTGCGCAGCAGCATCGCGTTGGTGCAGAGGAAGACGTACTTCCTCCGCGCCACCAGCTGGCGCACGATCTCGTCGATCTGAGGGTGCATCAGTGGCTCGCCGCCGGCGATGGACACCATCGGGGCGCCCGATTCGAGCACGGCGCCGACGGCCTGGGCCACGGGCATGCGCTGCTTGAGGACTCCGGCCGGGTGCTGGATCTTCCCGCAGCCCTCGCAGGCGAGGTTGCAGGCGTACAACGGCTCCAGCTCGACGATCAGCGGAAACTTGTCCCGCTTGCGGAGCTTTTGTTCAATGAGGTACGTCGCAACCTTGATGGACTGACGAAGCGGCATGGCCATCTAGCTCACCTCCTGGGGAGCAGCAAAGATCGGTGCCATTCATAGAAAGCCGGCAGGACGGCACGGAGAACGCGGAAAGCCGATATTCCACCGCGGAACGTGCCGATGCGGACGAGCTCATGCTCCGGGGCGTCCACGACCACCCGTACGGCGGCAACCGGGCGTGGCCCGGACCGCAGGGCGGTGCGCAGGGTCGCGGCGGACTCCATGTCCACCGCGATCGCCCCGGTGGCCCGCAGTTCGGCCCGCTCATGTCCCCGGACGACATGGTCGGACCCGGTGAGCGGGCCGGTGTGTACGGTGCGCCCCGGTACGGCCCTGGCCAGCGCGTCGGCCAGCAGCTCCGCACCGGTGCACGGGACGGGGTCCCCGGCGGCCCGGGTCTCCTCGGCCACCACCAGGTCGCCCGGGTGCATTCCGGGCGCGAGGCCGGCGCAGAACCCCGAGGCGATGACCGCGGTGTCCGCCGCCGCCCCGCCGTCCCGCCCGAGCGCGCGCGCCACGGCGGTCTCGGCCGCCCTGGGGCCCATGCCGGTGCGGAGCACGGTGACCCGCTCCGGGGCGTCCAGCGCCCTCCCCCTGCCGGTGCGCAGGGCGAGCTGTTCGATGCCGAGCGCGCAGGCGATCAGCAGCGGGGCGGCCGGCCCCGACTCTCCCATCAGGCCCCCTCGCGCGTCGTGGTGCGGCCCGCGAACGGGTCGCCGTGCACGTACCGCCCGAGCGCGGTGAGCGGGAAGACCTGCCGGTAGAGGTGGTAGTTGATGGAGAAGTCCCAGGGGAACCCGGTGCCGGTGAAGTAGGGCTCGTCCCAGGAGCCGTCGGCCTGCTGGGTCTCGGTCAGCCAGGCGATGCCCCGGGTCACGGCGACGGTGTCCCGCCGCCCCGCGGCGAGCAGCGCGAGGAGTGCCCAGGCGGTCTGGGAGGCGGTGGAAGCCCCCTGGCCGATCCACTTCTCCTCGGTGTAGGAGCGCAGGTCCTCGCCCCAGCCGCCGTCGTCGTTCTGGACGGACTCCAGCCACTCGACGGCGCGCCGGATCGCCGGGTGCGACGGGGGCAGCCCGGCCGCGGTCAGTGCGGGGACCACCGACCCCGTTCCGTAGACGTAGTTGACGCCCCAGCGCCCGAACCAGCCGCCCGCCGCGTCCTGTTCGGTGAGCAGCCACTCGATGCCGCGCCGGGTGACGGGGTGCGCGGCGCGGCCCTCGACGGCCAGCATCTCCACCACGTGCCCGGTGACGTCGGCGGACGGCGGGTCGATGACCTCGCCGAAGTCGCAGAAGGGCAGCCGGTTGGGGAAGGGGCTGGTGTTGTCCGCGTCGAACGCCCCCCAGGCGCCGTTACGGGACTGCATGCCGATGTTCCAGCGCACTCCGCGCTCGATCGCGGCGTTCACCCGGGCCTGGTCGGGGTGGCGGACCCGGCGCAGCGCGAGGACCACCTCCGCGGTGTCGTCGATGTCCGGGTAGTTGTCGTTGTGGAACTCGAACGCCCAGCCCCCGGGCTGCAGTTGGGGCCTGCGCACCGCCCAGTCGCCGGGCCGGACGATCTCCTCGGCGAGCATCCAGTCCGCCGCCTTCACGAGCGCCGGGTGGTCGGGGGCGACCCCGGCGTCGGCGAGCGCGATGGTGGCCAGGCAGGTGTCCCAGACCGGGGACTGGCACGCCTCGATCATGCGGGTGCCGTCCTCGCGCCACACGGCGAAGCGGTCGAGCGATTCGAGGCCCGCCCGCATCACCGGGTGTTCGAGGTCGTAGCCGAGGAGGTGCAGGGCGATGACGGAGTAGACGGCGGGCGGCTGGATGCCGCCCCAGCAGCCGTCGTTCTCCTGGCGTTCGATGATCCAGCGGGCGGCGGCGTTCATCGCGACCCGGCGCAGTCGGCGCGGTGCGACGCGGTGGTAGACGTGCAGCGCCTTGTCGAGCCGCTGGAAGAGCCCGTCCCAACTCCGCGCCGGTGCGGGGCGCTTGGGCGGATTCGGGTTCTCCGGGTCGGTGTGCAGCTCGTCCAGGGCGAAGGGCGCGGGCCGCACCGGCCGTTTCGCCGACACGATGGTGAGGGGCACGATGGTCTGGCGGGCCCAGCATCCGAAGTCGTAGATGTTGAGCGGGACCCACTTAGGGAAGAACATCAGCTCCGGGGGGAGCTCCGGCAGGTCGTCCCACTTCCACCAGCCGAAGAGGGCCAGCCAGATCCGGGTGAAGACCCGGCTCGCGGCGATGCCGCCCTGCTCCCTGACCCAGCCCGCCGCCCGCGCCATGTGCGGGTCCTCCGGCCGGTCGCCCGCCAGCCGCAGCGCCACGTACGCCTCGATGGTGGTGGAGAGGTCCGCGGGGCCGCCGTGGAAGGTCGCCCACGTCCCGTCGCCGAGCTGTTCGCCGCGGATGAACCCGGCGGCGGCCCGGACCGTGGCGGGGTCCTGGATGCCGAGGAACTGACGGAGCAGAAGGTCCTCGGCGTCCATGGTGACGTTGGTGGCGAGGTCGCCCTTCCACCAGCCCTGCTCGTCCTGCCTGCCGAGGAGGTGCTCCACCGAGCGCTCCGCGGCCCGCCGCGCGGCGGCCAGTACACCGTCCGCGGCGATCGTCGATTCGGTTGTCTTTCTGCTGGCCGAGGCTGCGCGGGGGTCAACGGCCCCGGTGCTTCCGTCGGTCGTCGCTGTCATGGCTTCCCCTTCGTGCAGGTGGTCCTCTGCTGTGCTGGGGTCTCCGTCGGGCGGCGCCCGGGGGGGGGCCGGCCGGCGCCTGCGCGTCATATGGACCAGCTGGTGTTACTAACTTTCTGTCGAGCACCAAGTACCCGCGCGCCGTGAGCTGCGCCCCCCCCG
>NZ_JBHUXS010000017.1:65447-162908 GCF_042669245.1 Streptomyces sp. NPDC057249
GGGGGTACACCGCCCCGGGGGGTTGGGGGGGTGGGGGGTTTCTGGGCTCCCCGTGGGTGCGGGGGGGCCTGGGGGGGGGGGGGGGCGCGGGGGGCGGGCGCCGGGGGGGGCGCCGCCCGGCGACTGCGAGTCATATGGACCAGATGGTGATCATCTCTTTCGTACGACGACGAAGTCCGCGAGCGCCGTGAGCTGCGCCCGCACGGGTTCCGGCATGTCGACACCGTGCAGCACCTCTATGGCGACCGCATGCTGACGACGCGCCTCCTGGGCGGTCCACTCGCGACCGCCCGCCTCCTCGATGAGCGCCGCACGGGCGGCGAACTCCTCCTCGGAGAAGCTGTCGAAGTCGCTGCTCTTGGCGTCGGCGGCGAGCAGCTCGCCGAGGCGCTCGGAGGCCGGTCCGCCCGCGGCGAGCGCGGCGACGACCGGCAGGGACTTCTTGCGCTGGCGCAGATCGCTCCAGGTCTGCTTGCCGGTGGACTCGGGGTCGCCCCAGATGCCGAGGAGGTCGTCGACCGCCTGGAAGGCGAGCCCGAGGTGGTGGCCGTACGCCTCCAGGACGTCGGCCGTGCGGTCGTCGGCGCCGCCGAGCACCGCGCCGATGGAGCAGGCGCAGGCGAGGAGGGCGCCGGTCTTGTTGCCCTCCATCTCCAGGCACTCCTCGACGGTGACGCTCTCGCGGTGCTCGTAGGAGATGTCCTGGGCCTGCCCGTCGATGAGCTTGCGGGTCGCCGTGGTCAGCCGCCGGGCCGCGCGGCCCGCCTCGGCCGTGCCGAGCTCCAGCAGGACGTCGTAGGCCAGGGCGAACAGGGCGTCGCCGACCAGGATGGCCTGGGCGGGGCCGTGCACCTTCCACACGGTGTCGCGGTGGCGTCGCTGCTCGTCGCCGTCCATCAGGTCGTCGTGCAGCAGCGAGAAGTTGTGCACGAGCTCGACGGCGACGGCGCCGGGGATGCCGGCCTCGGCCGCGGCGCCGGCCGCCTCGGCGGACAGCAGGGCCAGCGCCGGGCGGACGGCCTTGCCGCCGTCGCCGTCGGCGGGCCTGCCCTGAGCGTCGATCCAGCCGAAGTGATAGGCGGCCACGGTGTCCATGGGCGGTGCGAGCCGGTCGACGGCGGCCCGGAGCACCGGCGCGGAAAGGGCCCGTCCGCGCTCCAGAAGCGCGGTGACGTCCGTGGTGTCCGCCACGGTGTCGGAAGCCGGATTCGCCGGGGTCACTGACTCTCCTCTTGTTCCGGTGGTACTGCTCATGCCGCCTCCTGCAGCGGATGTTCATGGGGGCGGCCGAGCGCCAGGAGCGCCGCGTCCGCGGCACTCGCGCCACTGCGGACCGCGCCCTCCATCGTGGCGGGCCAGCCGGTGGCGGTCCAGGCACCTGCCAGGAAGAGTCCGGGGGCGCGGGTGAGCGTCCCGGGGCGCAGCAGGCCGACGCCGGGCGCGGGCGCGAAGGTCGCGGTGCGCTCGCGGGTGACGAAGAAGTCCCGGATGCCGGCGCCTCGGGCGGCGGGCAGCAGCCGTTCCAGTTCGGGCAGGTAGCGGGCGCGCAGTTCGGCGACGGGCAGGTCGATCTCGTCGCCGGCCGCGGACTGCGAGACCGCGAGGTACTGCCCGGGCCCGGTGAGGCCGGACGTCCCGGTACGGTCGAAGACCCACTGGACCGGGGAGCCGAGCGCGGCGAAGAAGGGCCGCTTCAGCACCTTGCGGTCGTAGACGACGTGCACGTTGAGGATCGGGGACGTACCGATCTCCAGGAGCTTGTCCGGTGCGTCGAGCGCACCCTCGGGCAGCAGGGCGTGGGTCTCGCGCTGCGGGACGGCCAGGACGACCGTGTCCGCCTCGATCCGTTCGGCGCCGGTGTCCACCACCCAGTGCCCGTCCTCGGTGCGGGCGAGGCCGTGGGCCTTGGTGCGCAGTTCGGTGCGGACGCCGGCGGAGTCCAGGGCCTTGCGGCTCATCGTGTCGTGGATGTCGCCGAGCGGTACGGCGGCCCAGCCGATGTCGGCGGCGCCCGGTTCGGAGAGCAGCCCGGTCTTGAAGACCTTCGCGGCGAGCCCGAGCGAGGCGTGGGGGGCGGTGGCGTTGAGGGTGGCGACGCCGACGAGGTCCCACAGCGCCTCGATGGTGCGCGGCGACTGGCCGTGTCGGGCGAGCCAGCTGCCGAAGTCCACGGCGTCGAGAGCGGGGTCGTCCGGGTCGAGCCGGCCGAGGGCGAGGGCGGCGCGGGCGACGCCGGCGCGTTCGGCGAGGGACAGGTGGGGGTACCCGGCGAGGCCGGCCGCGAGGTGCAGCGGGACCGGGAGCGCGTTGCGGCGGAGCCGTCCGAGCCGGGGGCCCGAGGGCCGTCCGACGTCCAGAACCGGCACGTCCAAACGGTTTTGCAGGGGTGCCAGGCGGGCGCCGTCGACCCGGTCGAGGAACCAGCGGTAGGCGGTGCAGCAGCGCAGGTAGACGTGCTGGCCGTTGTCGACGGTGAGCTCGCCCCGGCGGAAGGAGAAGGCGAGCCCGCCGAGCCGGGGCCGCCCTTCGAGCAGGGTCACGTCAAGCCCGGCGTCGGCCAGACGGAGCGCCGCCGTGACCCCGGCGATGCCGCCGCCGATCACGACCGCGCGGGAAGGGCGCGGCGCGTCGTCGTTCACGCGTCCCCCTCTCGCCGGTTGCTTGCCCATGGGTGCTGCTCGGATCGGTCCTGCCCAGACAGGGACGCGACCGCCCGGCCGGGGGTTGCCCGCCGTCCGCCGTGTTCGTTCGTGATGCACATGGTGCGCGAGATGTACCTGAGGCGCATTCAGACACGCCCTCGGGCCGTGCGCCGCGAGATGTGCCGGGCGTCGAGTCCGGACAGGCCGCGCACCGCGACGTACGCCTTCTCGTGCCCCGGGAGCGAGACCCGGCCGCGCAGCACCGCCTCGGGGTCGCGTTCGATGCGGTCGAGAAGCCTGCGGTAGATGCCGGCCATGGCGGCCACGCAGGCGCCGCTGCGCCGGTCGAGCATCGGCAGCAGCCGGTAGCCCTCGGCGAACAGGGCGCGGGCACGCCGGACCTCGAAGTGGACGAGGCCCGCGAAGTCGGAGCCGGGCGGCGGGGTGGCCCGCTGGAAGCCTCCGGAGCAGCCGAACTTGGCGAGGTCGTCGGCGGGCAGGTAGGTGCGGCCGTTGCCCGCGTCCTCGCGGACGTCGCGCAGGATGTTCGTCAGCTGGAGGGCGAGGCCGAGCGTGTCGGCGTACTCGGGGGCGCGCTCGGCGCCGGGGGCGCCCGGCTCCGTACCGAACACGCCGAGGCTCAGCCGCCCGATGGCGCCCGCGACGCAGCGGCAGTAGACCTTGAGGTCGTCCCAGGTCTCGTAGACGGCGCCGTCCACGTCCATCAGGACGCCGTCGATGAGCTCGTCGAGCCCTTCGAGTGGCAGCGGGAACCTGCGGGCGGCGTCGGCGAGCGCGACGGCGACCGGGTCGGTGTCGTCGTCCTCGACCTCGCCGGCGCGGACCCGGTCGAGCAGGGTGCGGGTGCTCTCCAGGCGGACGCGCTTGGTCTCCGGCTCCAGTTCGCCGTCACCGATGTCGTCCACGCGACGGGAGAAGGCGTACAGCGCCGACATGGCCTGCCGCTTCTCGGCCGGCAGCAGCCTGATGCCGTACGCGAAGTTACGCGCCTGCTGTCCGGTGACCGCCTCGCAGTAACTGTATGCGGCCTGCACCGGTGCCGACATGTACGTCGTCTGTCCCTCCACGGTCCGGCTCACCCCTCTCTACGCGCTTTTCGCAAGACAACTCCCACTTCGCGCAGCAGGCTGGGCTTGGTGGGTCCGGGTGGTCCGGGCAGTACGTCGAATCCGGCGGCCGCGATCGCGGTGAGGGCGGCGCGTCCTCCTCCCACGAATCCGGCGAGGAGCAGCCGGAGCCTGCCGTGGACGCTACCCACCAGGGGGGTGCCTTCATTCAGCAGATCCCGGGCGCGTTCCGCTTCGTACGCGATCAGGGAGCGGACCGAGGCGTTCGCGGTGGGCGCCGCGAGGTCGGTCTCGCCGACGTGGAACCGGGCCATGTCCTCGGACGGCAGGTAGACGCGGTCGCGGCCGAGGTCCTCGGCGACGTCCTGGAGGTGCTCCACGATCTGCAGTGCGGTGCACACGGCGTCGGAGCGGCGCAGCCGTTCGGGGCTCGCGGTACCGGTGAGCTGGAGGACGAGGCGGCCCACGGGGTTGGCGGAGAGCTCGCAGTACGCGAGCAGTTCCTCGTACGTGCCGTAGCGACGGACCTTCTGGTCCTGCCGGTTGGCCTCGATGAGACCGATGAACGGTTCGGGGGTGAGCGCGCGGCGCCGGGCGGTCGGGCGGAGCGCCCGCATCAACGGATGGTGCGGGGTCTCGCCGGTGGTCGCGAAGACGCGGCGCAGATCGCGCTCCAGCGCGTCCAGCATCGCGAGCCTGTCGTCGCTCTGGGCCGGGTCGAGGCCGAGGTACGTCGCGTCGGCGCCGCCGGGGGCGAGGTCGCCGTCGCCGATGTCGTCCACCAGCCGGGCGAAGCCGTAGACGGCCATCAGGTCGTCGCGCCAGGCGCGCGGCAGGAAGAAGGGGGCGACCGGAAAGTTCTCGTGGGCTGCCTTGTCGAGGGTTCCGGATGCGGCGGTATCGAGCCGCGCCTGCCGGGTACGGGTCACTGCGGACCGCCCTGCGCGGGGACGGCGTGAGCACCTCGGAGCGGGAGATCTTCCGTCATAGCCGTCACAACTCCCGTTCTACACTGCTGACCCAAAATACCCCATTCCGGACACGCCGCCCGCCCTTCCGAGTGCCGAGGACGGCTCCCGACCGTCCCCCGGGCGGTATCGCCCCACTTGCGGCGAATCAGCACCGGTACAGCTTACGTTGTACAACGCTCATCCAAACGCCGGGGTACGGGCCGTACGGCACCGGACCCGGGGCCCGCGTCAACTTTCCCCCCACCGGAGCGCGTTCACGTCATCCGGCGGTAGGAGATCGCGACGGCCGCCGTACGACGAGGCGCGGATGTCCGGACTCCGGTCCACCATCCGGACATGGCGCGGCCTCCGCCGGAAGGGTCCGGCGGAGGCCGTGTGCCGTGCGACGCGGAGCGTCCTACTTGCCGGTCTCCCGTTCGTAGGCCCGCAGGACCTCCTCGGTCGGCCCGTCCATCAGGAGCTCGCCCTTCTCCAGCCACAGCACCCGGTTGCAGGTGTCCCGGATCGACTTGTTGCTGTGGCTGACCAGGAAGACCGTCCCGGCCTCCTTGCGCAGCTCCCTGATCCGTGCCTCGGAGCGGATCTGGAACTTGCGGTCACCGGTCGCCAGCGCCTCGTCGATCATGAGGACGTCGTGGTTCTTCGCGGCCGCGATGGAGAAGCGGAGGCGGGCGGCCATACCGGAGGAGTACGTGCGCATCGGCAGGGTGATGAAGTCGCCCTTGTCGTTGATGCCGGAGAACTCCACGATGTCGTCGTAGCGCTCGCGGATCTCCTCGCGGCTCATGCCCATCGCGAGGCCGCCGAGCACCACGTTGCGCTCGCCGGTCAGGTCGCTCATCAGCGCGGCGTTGACGCCGAGCAGCGAGGGCTGGCCGTCCGTGTAGACGCTGCCGCTCTCCGTCGGCAGGAGTCCCGCGATGGCGCGGAGCAGGGTCGACTTGCCGGAGCCGTTCGTCCCGATGAGCCCGATGGCCTCGCCCCGGTAGGCGGTGAAGGTCACCCCGCGCACGGCGTGCACCTTGCGCACCCCGCGTGCCTCGCCCTTCTCGCGGCGCATGATCCGGCTCAGTGCGGCGGTGGCACTGCCCTTGCCACCGCCGCCGCCGTTGACCCGGTACACGATGTGCACGTCGTCGGCGATCACGGTGGGGACGCGCCCCGCGGTGTTGTCGTCAGCCACGGCCGTACCGTTCCTCTGCCTTCCAGAAGTACACGAAGCCCACGATGCCCACCACGATCGACCAGGCGAGGGCCACCGCCCAGACGTGGTCCGGCAGGTTCTCGGAGCCGTATCCGTCGATCAGGGCGAACCTGACCAGGTCCATGTAGATGGCCGCCGGGTTGTACTGGAGCACGTCGGTGATCCAGGCCGGCTTGTCCGCGAGCATCACCGGGATGGAGAACATGACCCCGGACGCGTACATCCAGGTACGCATGACGAACGGCATGAGCTGGGCCAGGTCGGGTGTCTTGGCGCCCATCCTGGCCATGGCGAGCGCCAGTCCGGTGTTGAAGAAGAACTGCATCGCCAGGGCCGGGATCACCAGCAGCCAGGACAGCCGGGGGTAGCTGCCGAATCCGACGGTGACCGCGATCAGCACGATCATCGAGTACAGCAGCTGCTGGAGCTGCTGGAGCGAGAAGGAGATGGGCAGCGAGGCGCGCGGGAAGTGCAGGGCCCTGACCAGGCCGAGGTTCCCGGAGATCGCGCGCACGCCGGCCATCACGGAGCTCTGCGTGAAGGTGAAGACGAACACCCCGGTCACCAGGAACGGGATGAAGACCTCCTGCGGTATCCCCTTCTTCGTGCCGAGGATCAGCCCGAAGATGAGGAAGTAGACCGCCGCGTTCAGGAGCGGGGTCGCCACCTGCCAGAGCTGGCCCAGCTTCGCCTGGCTGTACTGGGCGGTCAGCTTGGCCCGGGAGAACGCCAGGATGAAATGGCGTCGCCCCTGGAGCTGGCGCACGTACTCGAGGAGTCCGGGCCGGGCACCGCTGACCGCAAGACCGTACTTGGCGGCCAGCTCGGCCGCGCTCAGGCCGTCGTCGGCTGACGGCGGGCTGCTCACCGCAACCGCGCCACCATGGGTTGTGTCACTCACCAGAAGAAACTCTCGTATTCGAAATGCGCAGCCAGTCGCGGGCGCGGCTCAGGGCGGACAGGTCCCGACAAGAAAAATACGCCTCATGCTCCCAGAGGGGAGCCTCTCAGATGACCGGAGGGCGGCCCAGCCTGGTCAGTCGCCACACCGTACGCCACTTCATCGGGCGGCGCGGTCCGCACGGGGTCCGCCAGCCCTCCCGGAAGCCGCCGAACCACGCCTTCAGGGCCTCGCCGGACGGCCTGCGCAGCAGGGTCAGCAGCATCCACACCCCGAGGTACACCGGCACGAGGGGCGCGGGGAGGTTGCGCCGGGCCAGCCAGACCCGGTTGCGGGCCACCATGCGGTGGTAGACGGCATGGCGGGACGGGGCCGTGGCGGGGTGGTGCAGCACCATGTCCGCGCGGTAGTCGATCAGCCAGCCGGCGTCCAGCGCCCGCCAGGCGAGGTCCGTCTCCTCGTGCGCGTAGAAGAAGTCGCCCGGCAGCGGGCCGACCTCGGCCAGCACCCGGGTGCGCACCGCGTTGGCGCCGCCCAGGAACGTGGTCACGCGGGACGAGCGCATCGGGTCCGCGGCGCGCAGCCTCGGCACGTGCCGGCGCTGGGTCACCCCGGTCTCCGGGTCCGCGATGCGGAAGCTGATGATGCCGAGCCGGGGGTCCTCGGAGAACGCCTCGCGGCACAGCTCCGCGGTGTCGGTGAGGGGCAGCAGCCCGTCGTCGTCCAGGAAGAGCAGGGCGTCCACGTCGGCGCCGGAGGGCCCGAACGCCTCGATGCCGACGTTTCGGCCGCCGGGGATGCCGAGGTTCTCGGGCAGCTCGACGGTGCGGACGCCCGGGGGGACGTCGGGGACCGGCGAGCCGTTGCCGACGACGACCACCTCGATCCGGTCGCCCTTCTGGGCGGCGACCGAATCGAGCAGGGCGCGCAGCTCGGCCGGGCGGTTGCCCATGGTGATGATGACCGCGCCGAGTTTCATGGGTGTGCTCACTTCAGCCTGCTCGACGCCAGGACCGACACGAGGTGCAGCAGGGTCTGGAGCAGGGCGATGCCCGCCAGGACCGCGACCGCGAGACGGCTGAAGAAGAAGTCGCCCCGCACCTCGTCCAGGACGGCCGCGACCAGGATGACCAGGGACGCCTCGACGCACAGGATGAGCCGGTGGAACTTGAGCGCGCCGGCGGCCCGGCGGGCGAACGCCATGCCGGAGGAGCGCGGCTCGGAGGCGGACTCCTTGACCGGCGGCAGTCCGCCCTGGTGGCGGGCGACGCCGACCAGGTCCGTCTCGGCCTTGATCAGGATCGCGCCGAGCGCGGCGAGCGTGCCGAGGAAGGCCCAGAGCCAGTCGATGCGGCCGGTGCCCCACAGGTCGGCGGCGCGCAGGCCGAAGCCGACGAGCACGGCCGCGTCGCACAGGTAGGCACCGACCCGGTCCAGGTAGACGCCGCCGAGCGAGAACTGCTTCTTCCAGCGCGCGATCTCGCCGTCCACGCAGTCGAGCAGCAGGTACAGCTGGACCATGACGACACCGAGCACCGCACCCCAGATGCCCGGGACGAGCAGCGCGGGGGCGGCCAGCACACCGGCCAGCGTCATCAGGTAGGTCAGCTGGTTGGGCGTGACCCTGGTGTTCACCAGGTACCGGTCGATGCGCAGGGAGACCTCGCGCATGTATATCCGGCCCGCCCAGTGTTCACCGCTGCGCCGGTCCTTGACGCCCGGCGGGTGAACGACCGGGCGGAGTTCAGCTACTGATGGTCTTGGCATAGTCGGCGTACGCGTCCCTGATCTGGTCGGTGGAGAGGCTGAGGTGTTCCAGGACCGTGAAGCGTCCCGGACGGGTCTGGGGGGCGTACTCGACGGCCTGGACGAATTCGTCGGCGGTGAAGCCGATCTCCTCGGGCCTGACCGGCAGGCCGTGCCTGCGCAGTACGTCGGCGAAGAGGCCCGACTCGTCCACGGCGCCGCGCAGGTGCATGGCGAAGGCGGCGCCGAGGCCGACCTGCTCGCCGTGGCTGGCGGCCCGCTTCGGGAAGAGCAGGTCGAACGCGTGGCTGATCTCGTGGCAGGCGCCGGACGAGGGCCGGGTGTCCCCGCTGATCGAGATGGCGATGCCGGAGAGCACCAGCGACTCGGCGAGGACGGTGAGGAACTCGTCGTCGGCGACGGTGCCGGGGTGGCGCAGGACGGCCTCGCCGGCGGTACGGGCCATGGCGGAGGCGAGTCCGTCGATCTGTTCGCCGTTGACCTGGTGCGAGAGCTCCCAGTCGGCGATGGCGGAGATGTTGGAGATGGCGTCGCCGATGCCGGACCGTACGAAGCGGTCGGGGGCGGTGCGGATCACCGACAGGTCGATCACCATGGCGATGGGCATGGGGACGCCGTAGGAGCCCCGGCCGTTGTCGTTGTCCAGGGTGGCGACCGGCGAGCAGAGGCCGTCGTGGGCGAGGTTCGTGGCGACCGAGACCAGCGGCAGCCCGACCCGGGCCGCGGCGTACTTCGCCACGTCGATGATCTTGCCGCCGCCGAGGCCGACCACGGCGTCGTAGCGCTTGCCCTTGATGTCGTCGGCCAGCCGCACCGCGGCGTCGATGTCGCCGCCGGCCACGCAGTACCAGTCGGCGCCCGGCAGGGCCGGGGCGAGCTTCTCGCGCAGGGCGAGCCCGGAGCCGCCGCTGATCGCGATGGCGAGCTTGCCGGAGGCGGAGATCCGCTGGTCGGCGAGGAGACCGGCCAGGTCGTGCATGGCGCCCCGGCTGATGTCCACGAAGACCGGGGACGGGATGAGTCGGGTCAGTACCGGCACGCGATCTCCCGGCCCTTCGCGAGGTCGTCGTGGTTGTCGATCTCGACCCAGCTCACGTCACCGATGGGGGCGACGTCCACGGTGAAGCCGCGGTTGACGAGCTCCTGGTAACCGTCCTCGTAGTAGAGGTCCGGGTCGCGCTCGAAGGTGGCCTTCAGCGCGTCGGCCAGTTCCTCGGCGGCCTCGGCCTCGATGAGGGTGAGGCCGATGTACTCACCGGTGGCCTCGGCCGGGTCCATCAGCTTGGTGATCCGGCGCACGCCCTCGCCGTCCTCCACGACGACCTTCATCTCCTCGTCGGCGAGGGACTTCACCGTGTCGAGGGCGAGGATGATCTTCTTGCCGTCGCCGCGGGCGGCCAGCAGCGTCTTCTCGACGGAGACCGGGTGCACGGTGTCGCCGTTGGCGAGGATGACGCCGCGCTTGAGCACGTCACGGGCGCACCACAGGGAGTAGGCGTTGTTCCACTCCTCGGCCTTGTCGTTGTCCACGAGGGTCAGCTTCAGGCCGTAGGTGGTCTCCAGCTCCTCCTTGCGGGCGTAGACGGCCTCCTTGCGGTAGCCGACGACGATCGCGGCCTCGGTGAGCCCGATCTCGGCGAAGTTGGCCAGCGTGAGGTCGAGGATCGTCGTGTCGCCGTCCACCGGCACGAGCGCCTTGGGCAGGGTGTCGGTATAGGGGCGCAGGCGCCGTCCTGCGCCGGCTGCCAGTACGAGGCCGATCATGCGGGTTCTCCTTCGTCGTGGACGGCGGGCGCCCCGGAGGACACCCAGAAGCGGATGGACTCCACCAGCACGATCACTGCCACGGCCACGGCGAGCACGGTGAGCGCCGTGGTGAAGCCGGAGGCTCCGGTGAGTGCGGCGGCGAGCACGGCCACGACCAGGGTCCGGCCCTCGTGTCCGCCGATCGTGCGCACGAGCCACTGGGGCGGGGCGCCGGTGCCGCCTCGGATGCGGTACACCGTGTCGTAGTGATGGTAGGCGACGGCCGAGACCAGCCCGAAGGCCGCGGGGAGCGCCCCGTCGAGGTCGCTGCGGGCGGCCAGGATCAGGACCGTGCAGTACTCGGCGGCCCGGAAGACGGGGGGTACGAGCCAGTCGAGGGCGCCCTTGAGGGGGCGGGCCACGGCTATGCCGGAGCAGATCGCGTAGAAGGCGGCGGCGATGATCGTCTGGCGGCTGCCGAAGGGCTGCTGGAGCGCGGCGGCGATCAGCGCGCCGGTGCCGACGAGGGCGACCACGGGGGCGGTCCAGGACCCGCCGGCCTTCGGGCCCCGGGCGGCGATCAGCTGGGCGACCGGGCCGGAGTCCGCAAGGTCGGCGAGGGCCTGGGCGGCACGGTCGGTGCGCCGGGCCTTGCGGGTCAGGGAGCGCAGGAGGCGGCCCGCGGTGGTGTAGCAGGCGGCGAAGGCGCAGCCGGCAAGCAGGGCGTAGAAGACGATGCGCGGGGTGGTCACGGCGGTGAGCACGGCGATCATCGCCCAGCGCTCGCCGATCGGGAGCACGATCATGCGCCGCAGCCAGACCGTCCAGCCGACGCTGTCGAGCTTGTCGGAGAGGGCGGCCGTGGGGCTGCTGTTCGCCACCGCGTCGTGGTTGGCCTCGTTGAACGAGAAGTCGATGACGTGGCGGCAGGACTGGAGGACCATCGCGCCGAGGGCCAGCGCCCAGACGTCGTCGCCGCCGCGCGCCGCGCCGAGGGCAAGGCCCGCGTAGTAGGCGTACTCCTTGGCGCGGTCGAAGGTGGCGTCCAGCCAGGCGCCCATCGTGGAGTACTGGAGCGAGTAGCGGGCGAGCTGCCCGTCGGTGCAGTCCAGGACGAACGAGAGCAGCAGCAGGATGCCCGCCGCGACGTACCCGCCCCGGGTGCCGGTGGCCGCGCAGCCGGCCGCTATCAGCGCGGTGAGCAGGGACGCGGTGGTGACCTGGTTCGGGGTGAGCCCCCGGCGCGCGCACCAACGTGCGATGTAGCGGGAGTACGGGCTGATGAAGTGGGTGGTGAAGAAGCCGTCGCGGGCCTTCACCGCGCTGCGCAGCCGGACCGCCTCGTCGTCCACGGCCTCGACGTCCGTGCGGGCCGCGGCGCGGGCGGTCTCGTCGGCGGGCACGGTGGCGACGAGCGAGCCCAGTTCCGGGCGCTGCACCTGGGTGCCCTCGGCCTCCATGGCCGCCGCGAGCCTGCCGGGCACCGTGCGGTCGGTGACCGTGGCGGTGCCGCTCGCGGGCTGTCCGGCGCCGACCGCGTCGGTGGTGGCGCGCAGGGCGCCGACCAGGGCGGGGCGCGCCTCGGCCTGTGCGGTGAGGGCGCCGGGCACGGCCGCCGCGGGGAAGCGGGGGTCGGTCAGGGCGAGCCGCAGGGCGTGGCGGTGGCCGACGAAGCGGGGGTCGACCAGGGCGATGCGGTGGGCCGCCGGGACGGCGGCCAGCAGGGTGGCCGCTTCGGTGACGTCGGCGGCTGTCCGGACGTCGAAGCCCAGCGCCCGCAGATCGTCCTCCAGTGACGATCCGGGCAGCGGAGCACCTGTGAGAATGGCGGTCGACAGACGAACTCACTCCTTGGGTGCTGACACGGATCGGCACGCGACAGTGCGGCCAGAAGCGGCCGGCGGCATGTCGGCAGAGGCTATCGGATGAACGGAGGCGCGAGTTCACTGCCCGTTGGTGCCCCGTTCCGGGCGGGGCCGGACCACGCGCTCCGCCCGCGATCATCATCGTCGATGGCCGCCCCGCCTGACAAAGCCGGGTGGCTCCGCACCGCGCCAGGCTCTGACCTGCGCACGTTTGCGCAGGTCAGAGCCAATGACAACGGTGTTCAGTGCCGTGTTGCCCGATACCCCCCACCCGTAGTTGACTGACAGGGCCCGGGCCGGAAGCCCGGGTCCGCGAGACGACCGGGAGGCGTCCCCATGGGGGCAGGGCACGATCACGGACACGCGCACGGGCCGGCGCTCACCGGCACGGCGGCCGCCGCGCACCGGGGGCGGCTGCGCATCGCGCTCGGCATCACCCTGGCCGTGACGGTCATCGAGATCGTCGGCGGTGTGCTGTCCGGCTCCCTGGCGCTGATCGCCGACGCGGCCCACATGGCGACCGACGCCCTGGGGCTGGGGCTCGCGCTGCTGGCGATCCACTTCGCCAACCGGCCGGCCGGCCCGAACCGCACCTTCGGCCATGCCCGGGCGGAGATCCTGGCCGCCCTGGCCAACTGCTGCCTGCTGCTCGGGGTGGGCGGCTATCTGCTCTTCGAGGCCGTGGAGCGCTTCATCGACCCGGCGGAGACCCGGGGCGGGCTCACGATCGCCTTCGCCCTGGTGGGCCTCGTCGCGAACGCGGTGTCGCTGTCGCTGCTGACGCGCGGGCAGCAGGACAGCCTCAACGTGCGCGGCGCCTATCTGGAGGTGCTGGCGGACACGCTGGGTTCGGTGACCGTGCTGATCTCGGCGGGCATCGTCATGGCGACCGGGTGGCAGGCGGCGGACCCCATCGCCTCGCTGGTCATCGGGCTCATGATCGTCCCGCGTACGGTGCGGCTGCTGCGCGAGACGCTGAACGTGCTCCTGGAGGCGGCGCCCCCGGGCGTCGACATGGGCGAGGTACGCGACCACATCACCGCGCTGCCCGGGGTGCTGGACGTCCACGATCTGCACGCCTGGACGATCACCTCGGGGATGCCGGTGCTCTCGGCCCATGTGGTGGTGCAGCAGGACCTGCTCGACTCGATCGGCCACGAGAAGCTGCTGCACGAGCTCCAGGGCTGCCTCGGCGACCACTTCGACGTGGAGCACTGCACCTTCCAGCTGGAGCCCAGCGGGCACGCGGAGCACGAGGCCAGGCTCTGCCACTGAGCCCTGGGGCGGTACGGCCCGAGGTGTAGGGTTTCGCGGACGTGTGCGGGCGGACATGCCAGGCCCTCAAGTACGGACAAGCCGCTTTTGTACGGCAGACTTGAGCAGACTCGACGGGACCGGCTGCACGGGGCCGGGACCACAGCGAAGGATGGGTATGCCGACCACACCAGTCACCGCGGCGAACACCTCGTCGAACGGCACAGCGGAAGCGATCATGCTCGAACTGGTCGACGAGAGCGGCACCACCATCGGCACGGCGGAGAAGCTCTCCGCCCATCAGGCGCCCGGCCGGCTGCACCGCGCGTTCTCCGTGTTCCTCTTCGACGAGCAGGGCCGGCTGCTGCTCCAGCAGCGCGCCCTGGGCAAGTACCACTCCCCCGGTGTCTGGTCCAACACGTGCTGCGGCCACCCCTACCCGGGCGAGGCGCCGTTCGCCGCCGCCGCCCGGCGTACGCACGAGGAGCTGGGGATCTCCCCCTCGCTGCTGGCCGAGGCCGGCACCGTCCGCTACAACCACCCGGACCCGGCCTCGGGCCTGGTGGAGCAGGAGTTCAACCACCTCTTCGTGGGGCTCGCGCAGGAGCGGCTGCGGCCCGACCCGGAGGAGGTCGGCGGGACGGCCTTCGTGACGGCGGCCGAGCTGGCCGAGCGGCACGGCCGCGACCCGTTCTCCGCGTGGTTCATGACCGTGCTGGACGCCGCGCGTCCGGCGATCCGGGAGCTGACCGGGGACGGCGCCGGCTGGTAGGTCGGCTGGCCGGCGGGGAGGTCAGAGGGCGGGGCTCAGCGGCAGGGCCGCCCAGATGACCTTGCCGCCGCCCGCGGTGTGCTCGACGTCGCAGGTGCCGCCCGCTTCCCGGGTGATCTCGCGGACCAGCAGCAGGCCCCGGCCGCCGGTCTGCGCGTAGTCGGTCTCCAGCGCGGTCGGGCGGTACGGGTGGTTGTCCTCGACGGACACCCTGACCCAGTCCGCGCCCACCGCCACCTCCACGGCGAGTTCGGGCGAGAGCAGCGCCGCGTGCTTGACGGCGTTGGTGACCAGCTCGGAGACGATGAGCAGCAGCCCCTGGGTGATGTCGTCCTCGATCGGCACGTTCTGGCGCTTCAGCAGATCACGCACGGCGTGCCGGGCCTGGGGTACGGAGACGTCCGAGGCCGGGGCGGTGAACCGCCAGACCCCTTCGTACGGCACGGGCCGGGCGGGGACACTCCCGCGGCTCTCCATAGTCCGGTACCCGCTCTCCACTCGTAGTGACTTCACGTCGAGTACAGGGTGGCGGTCGAGGTTGCTCCGGCCCGTGCTACTGAACACAAGTCGATTCCTATCGAGAGAAATCGACTTCTTTTGCGTGAGAGTGTCGGTTTTCAGGCCGCTTCTGACCGGCCTGGAGGCCACGGATAGCATCCGGCCATGGACCGTACGGAACCCCGGCTGGAGCACACCGTCGCGGACGGCGTCGCCACCGTCGTCATCAGCAATCCCGCCAAACGCAACGCGATGACGGCCGCCATGTGGGAGGCGCTGCCGGTGCTGCTCGGCGAGCTGGCCGCCGATCCTTCCGTGGGCGCCCTGGTCCTGACGGGCGCGGGCGACACCTTCTGCGCGGGCGCCGACATCTCCTCGCTCCGGGACCCCGGGCGCGACCCGCAGGGGCTGGCCGTGGCGGCCGAGGAGGCGCTGGCGGCGTTCCCGCTGCCGACGCTCGCGGCGGTGCGCGGCTACTGCGTGGGTGGCGGCGGCCAGCTCGCCGCCGCCTGCGACCTGCGCTTCGCGGCCGAGGGCGCCCGGTTCGGAGTCACCCCGGCCAAGCTGGGCATCGTCTACCCCGCCTCGTCCACCCGCCGGCTGGTCGCCCTCACGGGTCCCGCGACGGCCAAGCACCTGCTGTTCTCCGGTGAGCTGATCGACACCGAGCGGGCGCTGCGGACGGGCCTGGTGGACGAGGTGCTGCCGGCCGACGGGCTGGACGAGCGGGTCGCCGCCTACGTACGCACTCTGGTGTCCCGGTCCCGGCTCACCCAGGCCGCCGCCAAGGAGTTCGCGGCCGGGCGGGAGGACCGGGACGTGTACTGGGCCGGGCAGGCGTGGGGCTGCGGCGACACCGCGGAGGGGGTCGCCGCCTTCCTGGAACGCCGCACGCCCCGGTTCACCTGGCGTCCCGCGCCTACTGAAGGATGAAGCGGCTCCGGTCCCGCCACTCCTGGACCAGGCCGGCCGGCGCCTTGTCCGGCGACCCCGCGTCGTAGGGCGGCTGGGGGTCGTACTCGGTGAGGAGCTGCACGGCCTGGGCGGTGCGGTCGCCGGCGATGCGGCCGAGCAGCGTGAGGCCCATGTCGATCCCGGCCGACACCCCGGCCGCGGTGACGTACTTGCCGTCGAGGACGACGCGTTCGCGGGCCGGCTCGGCGCCGTGGTCCCCGAGCTGGTCGAGCGCCAGCCAGTGCGAGGTGGCGCGCCGCCCCCGCAACAGCCCCGCGGCCGCCAGGAGCAGCGATCCGCTGCAGACGGACGTCGTCCAGGTGGTGGTTTCGTCCACCCGGCGCAGCCAGCCGAGCAGGTTCTCGTTCTCCATCTGGTGGTACTGCCCGGGTCCGCCCGGGACGATCACCAGATCCGGGGCGGGCACCTGCTCGAACGTGCGGTGGGCGACCAGTTCGAGCGTGCCGCTGTCGTTGCGTACCGCTCCCGCCCGCTCGGCAACGAAGACCGTCTCGGCGCCGGGGGCGCGGGACAGGATCTCGTAGGGGCCGACGGCGTCCAGCGCGGTGAAGCGGTCGTAGAGGGCGATGGCGATCTGCATGGGTTTCCTGTCTCTCGGGTGGGTCAGGAGGGGTCGGTGGTGTGGGAGGCGAAACGGCGGCGGTATTCGGCCGGGCCCGCGCCGAGT
This sequence comes from Streptomyces sp. NPDC057249, assembly GCF_042669245.1. Taxonomy (NCBI): domain Bacteria; kingdom Bacillati; phylum Actinomycetota; class Actinomycetes; order Kitasatosporales; family Streptomycetaceae; genus Streptomyces; species Streptomyces sp. NPDC057249. The sequence continues at coordinate 81,798 of NZ_JBHUXS010000017.1, forward strand.
GCCCTGACGAAGGCCCGGCGCATCGCCTCCGGCGTGCCGTAGCCGCAGCTGCGGGCTATCCCGGCGACCCCGTCGGTGGTGTCCTCCAGGAGCCGGCGGGCGTGTTCGAGGCGGACCCGGTCGACGTACCGGCCGGGCGTGGTCCCCGTCTCCGCCTGGAAGGCGCGGGCGAAGTGGCGGGGCGAGAGTCGGGCGCGGGCGGCCAGGGCCTCGACGGAGAGGTCGGCGCCGGGGTGTTCGGTGATCCAGTGCTGCACCTCGCGCAGCGGTTCCCGGCGCGCGGTCTGGGCGCTGAGCTGGGCGCTGAACTGGGACTGGCCGCCCGGCCTGCGCAGGAAGACGACCAGATGCCGGGCGACCGTCAGGGCGACGTCCCGTCCGTGGTCCTCCTCGACCAGGGCCAGCGCGAGGTCGATGCCCGCGGTGACCCCGGCCGAGGTGGCGATCCTGCCGTCCCGTACGAAGATCGGCTCCGGGTCGACCTCGACGGCCGGATACTCGCGGGCCAGCTTCCCGCACACGTTCCAGTGCGTCGTCGCCCGGTGCCCGTCCAGCTGTCCGGCCGCCGCGAGCAGCAGCGCCCCGCTGCACACGGAGACCAGCCGCTCGGGCAGCGGCCCGTGGGCGCGCAGCCAGTCGACGAGGCCGGGGTCGGGGTCGCGGGTGCCCCGGCCGCCGGGTACCAGGAGGGTGTGCGGGGCCGGCGCGTCGGTGAGGCCGGCGTCGGGGACCAGGGTGAGGCCGCAGGAGGTGCGGACCGGGGCGCCGTGCAGCGAGGCGGTGCGCAGCTCGTACGAGACGTCCGGGAAGCGCGAGGCCCCGGCGAAGACCTCCATGGGGCCGGTGACGTCGAGGCTCTGGACGCCGTCGAAGAGGACGACGAGCACGGATCGCTGCTTCATGTCCGCCATCCTGGGCGGCCCCCGGGATGGCCGCAATGACGGGTTCCCCACCTTTCCTGCCATCACCGGCTGCGGCGCAGCTCACGTGGGCCCGGGGGTTCCTGCCCGTACCAACCAGTCGGTAACGTGCGGGTATGAGTACTCTCCCGCCCCGTGCCGGGCGGCGTTGCCACAACGCCCTGAACCCGCTGCACTCGTCGCTCTACTTCTCCCCCGACCTCGGCAAGGAGCTCGGCGGGATCGGGATCGACGACCCCTCCGCCGCCTACTTCGCCACCCGCGCCGCCGCGATGGGCGCGGTCGGGGCGGAGACCGTGACCGCCACCTTCTACAACTTCAACCACGCGCTCGTGGCGCGGCACGTGCCCGCGGTCTGGGACGTCGCCCCGCCCGCGAAGGTCCTGGACGCGCGGCTGCGCGCGGCCGACGCGACGCTGCGCCGGCTGCTCGGCGAGGAGATCATCGCCTCGCCCGAGATGGCCGAGGCCGCGCAGCTCGCCCTGCGGGCCACGGAGGGCTGCACCCGGCACGCCCGGCCGCTGTACGCCGCCCACGCCGGCCTGCCGGTGCCCGACGAACCGCACCTGGCGCTCTGGCACGCGGCGGCACTGCTCCGCGAGCACCGGGGCGACGCCCATCTCGCCGCACTCCTCACCGCGGGGCTCGACCCGCTCGAAGCGCTGGTCAGCCACACCGCGACCGGCAAGGGCATGGCGATCCGCTGGATTCTGTCCAGCCGGGGCTGGCGGCGCACCGACTGGGAGGACGCGTCGGAGCGGCTGCGCGGGCGCGGGCTGCTCACGGCGGAGGGCGAGCTGACCGAGGCGGGCGCGGCCCTGCGCAAGGAGCTGGAGGAGGCCACGGACCGGATGGACCTGGGCCCGTACGAGCACCTGGGCGGACCGGGGGTGGCCCGGCTGACCGAGCTGGGGCGCGGCTTCCTGGCCACGGCCGCGGCGGCGGGCGCCTTCCCGGCGAGCGCCACGGGCTGACCCGCGAAAACCGCGGACCGCTCCCTGGGGTGGCCGGGCGACACGGCACCCGGCCACCCGGCACAATGCAGGACGTGTGACTCCGGGACCGTCCCCGTGGCGGCCCGGGGCCCGACCAGCACAGCCAGCAGGAGAAGGCGAGTCGGTAGAACCGTGACGACGTCCATCGAAGGCAGGATCGCCGAGGAGCTCGGCGTACGCGAGCGGCAGGTGAAGGCGGCCGTCGAGCTGCTCGACGGCGGGTCCACCGTGCCGTTCATCGCGCGCTACCGCAAGGAAGCGACCGAGATGCTCGACGACGCGCAGCTGCGCACGCTCGAGGAACGGCTGCGGTATCTGCGGGAGCTGGAGGAGCGCCGGACGGCGGTCCTCGAATCCGTACGGGAGCAGGGCAAGCTGGACGAGGCGCTGGAGGCGCGCATCCGGGCCGCCGACACGAAGGCGCGCCTGGAGGACATCTACCTCCCGTTCAAGCCGAAGCGGCGGACGAAGGCGCAGATCGCCCGGGAGGCCGGCCTCGAACCGCTCGCCTCCGGCCTGCTCGACGACCCCTCGGTGGACCCGCTCGCCGCGGCGGCGGCGTTCGTGGACGCGGACAAGGGCGTCGCGGACCCGGCGGCGGCGCTGGAGGGCGCCCGCGCCATCCTCACCGAGCGCTTCTCGGAGGACGCCGACCTCATCGGCGAGCTGCGTGAGCGCATGTGGACGCGCGGGCGGCTGGTGGCCCGGGTGCGGGACGGCAAGGAGGAGGCGGGTGCCAAGTTCGCCGACTACTTCGACTTCGCCGAGCCGTTCACCGCGCTGCCCTCGCACCGGGTGCTGGCGATGCTCCGGGGCGAGAAGGAGGACGTGCTCGATCTGGTCCTGGAGCCGGAGGAGCCGTCCGAGACGCCCGGCCCCTCCTCGTACGAGAACATGGTCGCCCGGCGCTTCGGCGTCGGCGACCGGGGGCGCCCCGGCGACAAGTGGCTGGCCGACACGGTGCGGTGGGCCTGGCGGACCAGGATTCTGGTGCACCTCGGCATCGACCTGCGGCTGCGGCTGCGTACGGCGGCGGAGGACGAGGCGGTGCGCGTCTTCGCCTCGAACCTGCGCGATCTGCTGCTCGCCGCGCCGGCCGGGACGCGGGCGACGCTGGGGCTCGACCCGGGGTTCCGTACCGGGGTGAAGGTCGCCGTCGTGGACGCGACGGGCAAGGTCGTCGCGACCGACGTGATCCACCCGCACGTCCCGGCCAACAAGTGGGACCAGTCGCTCGCCACGCTGGAACGGCTGGCCCGGGAGCACCGGGTCGAGCTGATCGCGATCGGCAACGGCACGGCGTCCCGGGAGACGGACAAGCTGGCCGGTGAGCTGTGCGCGAAGCACCCGGAGCTGAAGCTGACCAAGGTGATGGTCTCGGAGGCGGGCGCCTCCGTGTACTCCGCCTCGGCGTTCGCCTCGCAGGAGCTGCCCGACATGGACGTCTCCTTGCGCGGTGCCGTCTCGATCGCGCGCCGGCTCCAGGACCCGCTGGCCGAGCTGGTGAAGATCGACCCGAAGTCGATCGGTGTCGGCCAGTACCAGCACGACCTGTCCGAGGTGAAGCTCTCGCGGTCGCTGGACGCGGTCGTGGAGGACTGCGTGAACGGGGTCGGCGTCGACGTCAACACCGCGTCCGCGCCGCTGCTGTCCCGGGTCTCCGGCATCGGCTCGGGGCTCGCCGAGAACATCGTGGCGCACCGCGACGCGAACGGGCCGTTCCGGTCCCGCCGGAGCCTGAAGGACGTGGCCCGGCTGGGCCCGAAGGCGTACGAGCAGTGCGCGGGCTTCCTCCGCATCCGCGGCGACGACCCGCTCGACGCGTCGAGCGTGCACCCGGAGGCGTACCCGGTGGTGCGGGCGATGGTGAAGAAGACCGGCGGGGACGTGGCCGCGCTGATCGGCAACACGGGTGTGCTGCGGTCGTTGCGGGCCGACGACTTCGTGTCGGAGAAGTTCGGGCTGCCGACGGTGAGCGACATCCTGAAGGAGCTGGAGAAGCCGGGCCGCGACCCGCGTCCCGCCTTCAAGACCGCCACCTTCAAGGAGGGCGTCGAGAAGATCGGCGACCTGGAGTCCGGGATGGTGCTGGAGGGCGTCGTGACCAACGTCGCCGCGTTCGGGGCGTTCGTGGACGTCGGGGTGCACCAGGACGGGCTGGTGCACGTGTCGGCGATGTCGCGGTCGTTCGTGAAGGACCCCCGGGATGTGGTGAAGCCGGGGGACGTGGTGCGGGTGAAGGTGATGGAGGTCGACATTCCGCGGAAGCGGATCTCGTTGACCTTGCGGCTGGACGACGACCAGCCGGCCGGTGGCCGGGGGGCCTCCGGGGGTGAGCGGGGCGGACGGCCGCCTCGGCCCCGGGAGGGTGGCGGCCGCCCGTCCCGTGGCGGTGGTCGGTCCGCGCCTGCGGCGGCTCCGGCCGGTGGGGCGATGGCGGATGCGCTGCGGCGGGCGGGGTTGTTGAAGGGCAAGTAGGGGGCGGGAGCGGGTGGGGGCGCCTGCGGCGGGCCTTGCCCCCTGCCCGCCCCTTCCCGGAACCGGGGCTCTGCCCCGGACCCCGCTCCTCAAGCGCCGGAGGGGCTGAGAGGGTCGGCGGGGCTCGGAGGCGGTGGACGGCCCGGACGGGCTGGGTCACGCGGCGGCGTTGGGCGTCGGGCCGTCGGCGACCGCTCGGCCGCTCTGAGGCGCCGTGCGGTTCTCGCCGCGGTCCTCCCCGCCCTCTCGCGCACCGGCCGGGGCGGGTCCGCCCGCGCGCCCGCCGTCAGACCTCCGTGACCCGGCCCTCCGCCACCTCGATCCGGCGCGTGGTGCGCACCGCCGCCAGCATCCGGCGGTCGTGCGTCACCAGGAGCAGCGTTCCGGTGTACGAGTCGAGCGCCGACTCCAGCTGTTCGATCGCCGGGAGGTCCAGGTGGTTCGTGGGCTCGTCCAGCACCAGGAGATTGACGCCCCGGCCCTGGAGCAGGGCGAGCGCCGCCCGGGTGCGCTCCCCCGGTGAGAGCGTCGTCGCCGGGCGCATCACGTGGTCGGCGCGCAGCCCGAACTTGGCGAGCAGGGTGCGCACGTCGGCGGGCTCCGTCTCCGGGACCGCCGCGCAGAACGCTTCGAGGAGCGTCTCCGAGCCGTGGAACAGCTTGCGCGCCTGGTCCACCTCGCCGACGACCACGCCGGAGCCCAGGCTCGCGTGCCCCGAGTCCAGCGGGAGGCGGCCGAGCAGCGCGGCCAGCAGGGTCGACTTGCCGGAGCCGTTGGCGCCCGTGATGGCGACCCGGTCCGCCCAGTCGATCTGGAGCGAGGCGGGTCCGAACACGAAGTCGCCGCGCACGACGCGGGCCTCGCGGAGGGTGGCGACGACCGAGCCGGAGCGGGGCGCGGAGGCGATCTCCATGCGCAGTTCCCACTCCTTGCGCGGCTCGTCCACCACGTCGAGCCGTTCGATCATGCGCTGCGTCTGCCGGGCCTTCGCGGCCTGCTTCTCGCTGGACTCGCTGCGGAACCTGCGGCCGGTCTTGTCGGAGTCGGTGGCCTTGCGGCGGGCGTTCTTGACGCCCTTGTCCATCCAGGAGCGCTGCATCAGGGCGCGGCTCTCCAGCGCCGAGCGCTTGTCGGCGTACTCCTCGTACTCCTCGCGGGCGTGCCGCCGGGCGCGCTCGCGCTCCTCCAGGTAGGCCGCGTAGCCGCCGCCGTAGAGGTTGATCTGCTGCTGGGCCAGGTCGAGTTCGAGGACTCTGGTGACCGTGCGCATCAGGAACTCGCGGTCGTGGCTGATGAGGACGGTGCCGGAGCGCAGCCCGGAGACGTACTTCTCCAGGCGTTCCAGGCCGTCCAGGTCCAGGTCGTTGGTGGGCTCGTCGAGCAGGAAGACGTCGTAGCGCGACAGCAGGAGCGAGGCGAGTCCGGCGCGGGCCGCCTGGCCGCCGGAGAGCGCGGTCATCGGCAGGTCGAGGCCGACGGTGAGGCCGAGTTCGGCGGCGGTCTCCTCGGCCCGCTCGTCCAGGTCCGCGCCGCCGAGGGCGAGCCAGCGCTCCAGGGACTCGGAGTACGCGTCGTCCGCGCCGGGGGCGCCCTCGACCAGCGCCTCCGTGGCGGCGTCCATGGCGGTCTGGGCCTCGGCCACGCCGGTCCGGCGGGCCAGGAACTCCCGTACGGTCTCGCCGGGGCGCCGCTCGGGCTCCTGGGGCAGGTGGCCGACGGTGGCGGTGGGCGGGGAGAGCCGCAGCTCGCCCTCCTCCGGCCGGTCGAGACCGGCGAGCAGCCGGAGCAGGGACGATTTACCGGCGCCGTTGACTCCGACGAGACCGATCACGTCACCGGGGGCGACCACGAGGTCGAGCCCGGCGAACAGCGTGCGGTCGCCGTGTCCGGCGGCGAGATCCTTGGCGACGAGGGTGGCAGTCATCAGGGTGCAGATCCTAATGTGCCCGGGGCGGCCTGCCGGGCGGGCGCCGAGGGTACGCGGACCGGGAGGCGGCAGTGGTGGCGGACGTGATCGTGGTGGGCGGCGGGGTCAGCGGGCTGACCACGGCGAAGGTGCTGGCCGAGCGGGGCCACCGGGTGCGGGTGTGGTCGCGGGAGCCGGCCGGCGAAACGACCTCGGCCGTGGCGGGCGCCCTGTGGTGGCCGTACCGGATCGAGCCGCTGGACCGCGTCGGCGACTGGTCGCTGGCCGCGCTGCGGTGGTACGAGGAGCTGGCCGCGCGCCCGGAGGAGACCGGTGTCCGCCTCGTCGAAGGACTCCACCGGGGCGAGCGCCTGGCGGACCTCGGGCCGTGGGCCGGGGAACTGGAGGACGCCGTGGAGACGGCCGAGGGCCTGCGGTGCCGGCTGCCGCTGATCGACATGCCGGCGCACCTGGCGTGGCTGGAGGACCGGGTGCGGGCGGCCGGGGGTGCGGTGGAGCGCCGCACGGTCGCCTCCTTCGCCGAGGCCGCCGCGGCGGCGGGGACGGTGGTCAACTGCGCCGGGCTCGGCGCCCGCGAGCTGGTCCCGGATGCCGGGGTGCGCCCGGTGCGCGGGCAGTTGGTGCTGGTGGAGAACCCGGGGATACGGGAGTGGTTCACGGAGGCCGACCCGGCGTCGAGCGCGACCACGTACTTCTTCCCGCAGCCGGGCCGCCTGGTGCTCGGCGGCACGGCGACGGCCGACGACTGGACCGCGGTGCCCGATCCCCGTACGGCGGAGGAGATCGTGGCCCGCTGCGCCCGGGTACGCCCGGAGATCGGGCAGGCGCGGGTCATCGGCCACCGGGTGGGCCTCCGCCCGGCCCGGGACGCGGGGGTCCGCATCGAGGCGGAGTCCCTGGCCGGGGGCGGCCGGCTGGTGCACAACTACGGGCACGGGGGCGCGGGCGTGACGGTGGCGCTGGGCTGCGCGCGTGAGGCGGCCCGGCTGGTGGGGTGAGGGGCGGGCGGCCCGTCGCGGCGCGGCTACACCGCGCCGGGCCGCCCGTCGGCACCGGGACGGCGCAGTCCGGTGCCGGCGGACCGTACCGGGCGCGGGTCCCGCCCGGGGGGGCGACTCACGCCGGGGTGGCTCCGCCGGGCCGGTCGCCGTCGTGCCGCTCGGTCGTGATCTGGCTGCCGCCCGGACCGATGCGGATCTCGAAGTCGCCGTCGTACTTGGCGTGGCCCTCGATGACCGCCGACTCCACGGCCTCCACGCCGAACTCGCGGCGCACGATCAGGGGGTCCTGGCGCAGGTCGCGCAGCAGGGCCACGCACATGCAGATCATGACGATGGTGAACGGGGCCGCGACCAGGATGGTCAGGTTCTGGAGGCCCGCCAGGGCGTCGCCCTTGCCGTTGCCGATGAGCAGCATGATGGCGGCGACCGCGCCGGTGACCACGCCCCAGAAGATGACGACCCATTTGGCGGGTTCGAGGATGCCCTTCTGGGACAGGGTACCCATCACGATGGACGCGGCGTCCGCGCCGGAGACGAAGAAGATGCCGACGAGCACCATCACCAGGATGCTCATCAGCGTGGCGACGGGGAACTGCTGGAGCACCCCGAAGAGCTGTGCCTCCTGGGTGTCGGCGCCGCCGAGCTCGCCGCCCTCCTGGAGCTTGATGGCGGTGCCGCCGAAGATGGCGAACCAGATCAGGCTCACGGTGCTGGGCACCAGGATGACGCCGCCGATGAACTGGCGGATGGTGCGACCCCTGCTGATCCGGGCGATGAACATGCCGACGAAGGGCGTCCAGGAGATCCACCAGGCCCAGTAGAAGACGGTCCAGCTGCCGAGCCAGTCGGCCACCTCGCCCTCGCCGGTGGCCTCCGTGCGTCCGGCGAGTTGCGGGAGATCGCCGAAGTAGGCGGCGATCGAGGTGGGAACGAGGTCGAGCACGATGATCGTGGGGCCCGCGATGAACACGAACACGGCCAGGATCAGGGCGAGCACCATGTTGATGTTGGACAGCCACTGGATGCCCTTCTCCACCCCGGAGACGGCCGAGGCGATGAACGCGACGGTCAGCACGGCGATGATCAGGACGAGCAGGCCGGTGCCGGTCTTCTCCTTCCAGTTCAGCTCGTGGAAGCCGCTGCCGATCTGCAGGGCGCCGAGGCCCAGCGAGGCGGCCGAGCCGAAGAGCGTCGCGAAGATGGCCAGGATGTCGATGAACCGGCCGAGGCCGCCGTGCGCGTGCCGGGGTCCGATCAGCGGCTCGAAGACGGCGCTGATCGTCTGCCGTCTGCGGCGCCGGAAGGTGCTGTACGCGATGCCGAGGCCGACGACCGCGTAGATCGCCCATGGGTGCAGCGTCCAGTGGAACAGGGTGGTGGCCATCGCCGTCTGCATCGCCTCCGCCGCGTCGGCGGGGTGGGTGCCGGGCGGCGGGTCGGTGAAGTGGGCGAGCGGTTCGCTGACGCCGTAGAACATCAGACCGATGCCCATGCCGGCGCTGAACATCATCGCGACCCAGGAGACCGTGCGGAACTCCGGCTCCTCGTCCTCCTGGCCGAGGGTGATGTTTCCGTACCGGCTGATGGCGAGCCACAGGGCGAAGACCACGAATCCGGAGGCGGCCAGCATGAACGCCCAACCGCCGTTGTGGATGAGGCCGTTGAGGGCCTTGTCGGAGACGTCCTCCAGCGAGTCGGTGGCGGTGGCCCCCCAGATGACGAAGGCCAGGGTGAGGCCGGCCGTGACGCCGAACACCACCCGGTCGGTGACGGGGCGCCGGCCGTGGCCCGGTTCTCCGGGGAGGTCGGCGGTCACCGGCACGTCCCCTCTGCCGCCCGTTCTCTGATCGTCCTGCGACACGAATGGCACCTTTCACGGAAACTGACAATTCGGTCTCCGTAGGCAGTACCACACCCCACAGGCATCTTTCGGGATCAACAAGCGGTATGGGGTTGACCGTTTGTGAGGTGATGGGCGGCCCGCCCGTCCAGCAGGAGCGGGATCAGCTTCCGGGCCGGCTGCCCCAGCGGTACGAAGACCCCGTCGCCGTCGGGGCGGGTGGTGACGGCGTGCAGCGCGAGTGCGTCACGGACGCGCGCGAACTGCTCCGCCGTGAGGCGGTAGCCGCAGGGCGGGTCGAAGAGGGTGTCGTCGGGCGCCGGGGCCTCGTCGTCCGAGCCCCCGAGGAACACGGGCCCCCGGTCTTCGGCCCCCGCCGCGCGGGAGGCGGCGGTGGCGGCTGAGATACTCGCGCGCCGTTCGTCCGCGTACCGGAAGAGCGCCTTCAGGGCCACCAGTTGGGAGGCCACGCGGCGGCGGGCGGCCAGGGCGGGGTCGGCGCGCTCGGCGGCGGAGAGCGCGTCCGTACGGGATTCGGTCAGCAGTCCGACCGCGTGGGTGAGACCGGCGACGTTGCGCAGGATGCGCTCCTGCCCGTCGCCCGCGCTCCGCTTGATCGGGTGGCCGGTGGCCGGGTCGGTCCACACGCCGTAGACACCGGTGCCGAAGCCGGCCTTCTCGGCGGCGGGCCGCACCCGGTCCAGGGCCAGGGCCCGCGCGTCGTCGTGCAGCCGGTCGTCGGTGTTGGGGTTGCGGGGCCACAGGACGAGCAGGTCCGCGTCGTAGTACGGCGCCGTCGCGGCGTACTCGTGCACGTCATCGATCACATCGGGCTCGTGGTCGCGCAGTACGGCGGCGACGGCACGGGCCTCGGCGCTGCGCAGGGCGAGGTGGTCCCGGTTGACGTCCACGCCGTCGCCGTTGCCCCGGGTCCCCGCCGCGAGGCCGTCGGGGTTGGCGGTGGGCAGGACCAGGATCTCGGTCCGGGCGAGGAGGGCGCGGGTGCGGGCGTCGGTGGCGTACGCGAGGTCCCGGACCGTGCTCAGGCACGCCTCGCGCGCGGCGGGCTCGTCGCCGTGCTGGCCGCAGACCACGAGGACGGTGAGCGCGTCGGGCTCCGCGCTCCCGATCCGGACGAGGCGCAGGGGGCGGCCCCGGGCCGTGGTGCCGATCCGCCGCACGGAGACCCGGTCGCCGTGCCGGGCGAGCTCCGCGAGCAGGGACGCCTCCTCGGACTGCCGGGTCCAGCGGGCCCCGCCGGAGACCTCGAAGCCGGTGCGGGGCGCGGTGGAGCGGGCGGCGTCCGAGGGGACGCCGAGCAGGGGGACGGTCAGGGCGGCGGTGGCGACCGCCAGGGCGAGATCGCGGGCACGGCCGCGCCGGGGCAGCCGCCGTCCCCCGGCCGTCGGCGCGATCGGCATGGGCGGAAGGTACTCCGGGGCCGTGGCCCGCGACAGACCCGTGCACGTGTCATTTCCGGAAACGGGCAGGCGGTCCGGGGCCGCCGGGGCCGCATCCGGCCCCGGCCCGGCCGGCGAACCCCCTAGGCTGGCGGGGCCGGCCGACCGGCCGGCCCCGCTGCGCCACAGAGGAGCGTCCCTTGCCCGGTCCGTCCCCCGATGCCCCGCTCCACACGCGTCCCACGCTGGAAGCGGTGGCGGCCCGTGCCGGAGTCTCCCGGGCGACGGCCTCGCGGGTGGTGAACGGGGGCGCGGGCGTCCGGCAGCCGCTCGTGGACCAGGTGCGCAAGGCGGTCGAGGAGCTGGGCTACATCCCGAACCACGCGGCGCGGACGCTGGTGACCCGGCGGAACGGGGCGGTGGCCGTGATCATCGACGAGCCCGAGGTGCGGATCTTCTCCGACCCCTTCTTCTCCCAGCACATCCGGGGCATCAGCCGGGAACTGAACGCGCACGACGCGCAGTTGGTGCTGCTGCTGGTGGAGGGGCGGGGCGACTTCGAGCGGGTCAGCCGCTATCTGGGCGGGGGCCATGTCGACGGGGTGCTGGCCTTCTCGCTGCACACCGACGACGAACTCCCCGCCGCCATCCGGCGTTTCCGCGTCCCGGCCGTGTACGGCGGCCGGCCCGGGCGGCCGGGTGCGCCGACCGACGCGGTGCCCTTCGTGGACTGCGACAACCGGGGCGGTGCCCGGGAGGCCGTACGGCATCTGGCCGGGCTCGGCCGCCGGCACATCGCGCACATCGCCGGCCCGCGCGACCAGACCTCGGCGCTCGACCGGATCGACGGCTACGCGGACATCCTGCCGGACGCCGACCCGGCGCTGCTCGCGGACGGCGACTTCACGGTGGAGGGCGGTGCGCGGGCCATGGCCGAGCTGCTGGACCGGCGGCCGGAACTGGACGCGGTCTTCGCGGCGAACGACCTGATGGCGTCGGGTGCGCTGCGGGTGCTGCGGGAGCGGGGGCGGCGGGTGCCGCAGGACGTGGCGCTGGTCGGCTTCGACGACATGGAGTCGGTCGCCGAGGCGACGGACCCGCCGCTGACGACGATACGTCAGGACGTGGTGGGCATGGGCCGGTTGATGGTGCGGCTGCTGATGGAGCGGCTGGAGAACGGGGGCGCGGGTCCGGAGTCGGTGATCACCCCGACGCGGCTGGTCCGCCGCGCCTCGGCCTGAGCCCGCCGCAGCGGGCCCGGTACGCCGCCCGGGCGCGGCGGGCCCGGGGCAGGTAGCGCAGGCGTTCCGGCAGGGCGGGGACGACCAGCCGGACCACCGCGCAGAATCGCCGCAGCGCGCGTTCCTGCGCGTCGGTCCACTCCAGGCCGATGGCCTCGCGGGCGTCGGGCGGCATCAGCCCGACGGTCAGGAACGACCGGAACCGGGCGAGCGGCGGGAGCAGCACCGGCCACAGCACCCTGAGCAGCAGCCGCAGCGCCCGGGGCCCCCGGTCCGGCGGCGGGACGGCGGTGTCGGTGGCGACGAGTTCCGCGACGACGGGGGTCTTCTCGATCTCGTCGGCCAGCATGGCGCGGTAGTACGGCCAGAACTCCTCGATGGTCGGCGGCATGTCCCGGTCGTGGATGCCGAGCACCCGGCCCACCTGGAGCCATTCCGCGTACAGCGCGCGCTCCTGCTCGCGGCTGAGCGGGCGCAGCAGGTAGCGGGCGCCGTGCCGGTAGACGGGGTAGCCGGTGGCGTGCACCCAGGCGTAGTTCACCGGGGTCAGGGCGTGGTAGGGGCGGCCCCGGGTGTCGGTGCCCTGGATGGTGCGGTGCAGCCGGCGGAGCCTGCGCCCCTCCTCGGCGGCTTCCTCACCTCCGTACACCCAGAGCTGGAGCGAGCCGAGGGAGCGCTCGCCCCGCCCCCAGGGGTCCGTGCGGAACACGGAGTGCTCGTCCACGCCCGCGCCGACGGCGGGGTGGGCGACCTGGAGGGTGAGGGCGGCGGGCAGCATCAGCAGGGCCCGCACGTCGCCGGACAGGCTCCACAGCACACCGCCGGGCGGGGGCGGCGCGGGGTCGTTGCTGCTGCTCATGCGGTGCTCCCGGCAGTGGTGTTGACGACGTCGATGAAACAAGTCAATAGTATTTGTAACTTTGACTCTCCGGAACAGACGTGCCGTCACATCGCTCCGAAATCGCGCGTTGACACCGGGACACGGACAGGAGGGCGCACCATGGGCCGGTACAGCCGCCTGCACGAGATCCGCCGGATGGATCCGGCACGGGATTACGCCGAGATCCTCCGGTTGATCTCCCAGTACGAGTTCCCGTGGGACTACCGGCAGGGCGTCAGCGTGGCGTTCCTGCGCGACTACGGCGTCCCCCGGATCTCCGCGCTCCTCGATCGCACCCAGGAATTCGAGCGCAACGGGCAGAAGCGGTACGACGACACGGTGCTGATCGGGTACGAGATGACCGTCGAAGGCTTCGACTCGGAGCGTGGGCGGGCGGCGGCGCGGCATCTGAACCGCATCCACGGCAAGTACCGCATCGAGAACGACGACTTCCTGTACGTCCTGGCGACGACGGTCGTGGGGCCGAAGCGGTGGATCGACCGGTACGGCTGGCGCCCGCTGTGCGCGCAGGAGGTGCGGGCGCTGGCCGAGGCGGCGCGGCGGACCGGGGCGGTGATGGGCATCGAGGGCGTGCCCGACACGTACGAGGGGTTCGAGCGGCTGCTCGACGCCTACGAGGAGCGGATGTTCGCGTACGACCCGGCGAACCGGCGGGTGGCCGGCGCCACGTTCCGGGTGATGGCGAACTGGTACCCGCGCCCGCTGCGGCCGCTCGTCGCCCGGTTCGCGCTGGCGGTGCTCGACGAACCGCTGCTGAGGGCGCTGGGCTTCCCGCCGCAGCCCCGGTGGGTGCGGACCTCGGCGTCGACGGCGCTGCGGCTGCGCGCCCGGTGCGTACGCCGGATGCCGGCCAGGCCCCGCGTCCTCCCGTCCCGGCCGCAGCCGCGTTCGTACCCCTTCGGCTGGCGGCTGGACGACCTCGGGCCGCACTGGGCGCGCAGCCGGCCGCTGGAACCGCTGCCGGACGAGACCACCGTCCGGCCGGGCCCGGAAGGCGGCTGAGGCGCCCGGTCGGGCAACGGGCGCGCCTCAGGCGGCGAGCAGGGGGACCAGGCAGCGGCGGGCGAACTCGCGGACCTGGGTGTCGTCGTCCAGCTCGAAGCAGCTGACCGGGTTGAGGAGGAAGGAGACGGTGATCCGCACCATGAGCTCGGCCACGGGGGTCGGGTCGGTCTCCGGGCCGCCCTCCAGCCGCCTGACCTCGCGCAGCCTGCCCGCCAGATAGCCCCGGATCGCGAGGAAGGCGGGGCCGCTCTCCACGGTGAGGAACGGCAGCATGGTCTCCGGTTCGAGCCGCAGCAGCCCGCCGATGAGGGGGTGTTCGCGGATGTGCCGCAGCACGGCGGCGAAGCCCTCCACCAGCCGGTCCTCGGGGGTGGGCAACGCGGCGACGGCCTCGTCCACCTCCTCCACGAACCTGCGGTACTCACGGAGCAGGCACGCCGACACCAGGCTGTCCTTGTTGCCGATCCGCCGGTACACGGTCACCCGTGAGACACCGGCGCGCCTGGCGACGTCGTCCACGGTGGAGCGGCGCAGCCCGAAGGTCATGAACTGCTCACGCGCCGCGTCGAGGATCTGCTCCCCCAGCGCGTCGACGGACGCCCCGGCCCCCGCCTCTTCCCTGCCGCGCCCCGCCATGTGCCCTCCCCGGTCCGCCGGCTCACCGCCACCGCGGGAGCCGGAACAGAGTGACACGTTCCGTACCGCCGTACCAGCGCGGCCAGCGCGGCGCTGGTGCCGAGCCGGGCGATGCACCGGCCCGTGCCGAGGGACGGGGCCAGCCGGGCGCAGGAGATCCGGCGCTCAGTCGAAGTCGTACACGGTCACGGACAGGCCCCGGTCCGTCAGCCGGGCTGCTATGAGCGGTTCGATCCGGGACCAGGTACCGCCCGCGAGGCCGCAGCCGATCCGGGGCATGTGCACGGAGGCACCGAGCTCCCGCGCCCGGCCGGCGACGGCGGCGAGCCCCGTGTCGATGGCCTCGTAGCGCACCGGCACGCCCTTGCTGCCCCGGCGCATGCCGCGCTGGCCCACCAGGTTCGCCACCCAGGTGGACGGTGCGACCTGGACGAACTGCACCGCGCCGAGGCCGAAGTCGTTCCGCGCGCGCTCGCGGTGCCATCGGCGGTACGCGGCCTCGGGCTCGGGCCAGCGGCGGGAGAGGGCCAGGACGAAGCCCTTGCCCCAGCCGCCGAGATCGTTGCAGACGTGCACGATCACCTTGACGCCCTTGCCCCCGGGAGCGGTCGCGTCACCCCGTACGTACCTGATCTCGGACATGTGTTCAGGTTAGAGGGCGGCACCGACAGGGCCCCGCTGCCACTTTCACATCGCTGGTGAGACAGCAATACTGTTGCACCGAGTGGGGCGCAGCACCAGATACGAGGAGCGGACATGGCGACCGAGGCCGAGGAGCCGAGGCTCACCGTCGACGAGCTGGCGGCTCGCGCCGGGGTGACCGTGCGGACGGTGCGGTTCTACAGCACCCGGGGCCTGCTGCCGCCCCCGGTGATCGGACCGCGCCGGGTCGGGCACTACGGGCACGACCACCTGTCGCGGCTGGCGCTCATCGAGGAGCTACAGCACCAGGGCATGACGCTCGCCGCGATCGAACGCTACCTGGAGCAGCTGCCGCCCGATCTGAGCGCCCACGATCTGGCCATCCACCGGGCGCTCGTCGCGTCCTGGGCGCCGGACTCGGCGGAGGACGCCTCGCGGGCGGAGCTGGAGCGGCGGGCCGGGCGGCCGCTCGGGGACCAGGACCTCGACCGGCTGGCGGCGATGGGGGTGCTGGAGCGGTCGGCGCCCGAGGACGGGGTCTTCCGGCTGGACCCCGGGCTGCTGCGGCTCGGCGTGGAACTGCTCGACGTGCCGATCGCGCACGAGACGATCCTCGCCGCCCGTACGGTGCTGTTGGAGCACACCCGGTCCGCCGCGCAGGAGCTGACCCGGCTCTTCCGGGACGAGGTGTGGAACCCGTACCGGGAGCGGGAGGCGGACCCCGAGCACGTCAAGGCGATGAAGTCGCTGTCCGCGCACATGCAGCCGATGGTGCTCCAGGCGCTGGTGACCGCGTTCCAGCGGTCGCTGAAGGAGGAGCTGCGGGCGGCGTTCACCGCCGAGTGAACGCATCGGGTGCCGTACCGGCCGGGAACGGCGGTACGGCACCCGGCGCGCCGGGTCAGTCGTGGAAGGTCTCGCCCTTCTCCGCCTTCTCCACCAGCAGCGCGGGCGGCAGGAAGCGGTCCCCGTAGCGCTCGGCGAGTTCCCGGGCGCGGGCCACGAAGCCGGGCAGGCCGCCCTCGTAACCGTTGATGTACTGGAGCACGCCGCCGGTCCACGGCGGGAAGCCGATGCCCATGATGGAGCCGATGTTGGCGTCCGCGACGGTGATCAGGACGTTCTCCTCCAGGCAGCGGACGCTGTCCAGCGCCTCGGAGAAGAGCATCCGCTCCTGCATGTCGGTGAACGGGACCGCGCTGTCCGGCTTCGCGAAGTGCTCGCGCAGGCCCGGCCACAGGCGGGTGCGCCGGCCCGTCTCGTCGTACTCGTAGAAGCCCGCGCCGCCGCTGCGGCCGGGGCGGCCGAACTCGTCCACCATCCGGTCGATCACCTCGTCCGCCGGGTGGCCGGGCCAGGTGCCGCCCGCCTCCTCGACGGCCTTGCGGGTCTCGTTGCGGATCTTGCGCGGCAGGGTGAGGGTCAGCTCGTCCATCAGGGAGAGCACCTTGGCCGGGTAGCCGGCCTGCGCGGCGGCCTGCTCGACGGAGGCGGGCTCGACGCCCTCGCCGACCATGGCGACGCCCTCGTTGATGAACTGGCCGATGACGCGCGAGGTGAAGAAGCCGCGCGAGTCGTTGACGACGATCGGGGTCTTCCTGATCCGGCGGACCAGGTCGAACGCGCGGGCCAGCGCCTCGTCACCGGTCTTCTCGCCCTTGATGATCTCGACCAGCGGCATCTTGTCGACCGGCGAGAAGAAGTGCAGCCCGATGAAGTCGGCGGGGCGCGAGACGCCTTCGGCCAGCACGGTGATCGGCAGGGTGGAGGTGTTGGAGCAGAGCAGCGCGTCGGGCTCGACGACGTCCAGGATCTCCTGGAACACCTTGTGCTTGAGGGCGGTGTCCTCGAAGACGGCCTCGATCACCGCGTCGCAGCCCGCGAGGTCGGCGACGTCACCGGTCGGGGTGATCCGGGCCAGCAGCTCGTCGCGCTTCGCCTCGGTCGTACGGCCCCGGGACAGCGCCTTGTCGAGCAGCTTCTCGCTGTACGCCTTGCCCTTGGCGGCGGCCTCGGCGGAGACGTCCTTCAGGACGACCTCGATCCCGGCCTTGGCGCAGGAGTACGCGATGCCCGCGCCCATCATGCCGGCGCCGAGGACGGCGACCTTGCGGACCTGGCGCTCCTCGATGCCCTTGGGGCGGCTGGCACCGGAGTTGACGGCCTGGAGGTCGAAGAAGAACGCCTGGATCATGTTCTTGGAGACCTGGCCGGTGACCAGCTCGGTGAAGTACCGGGCCTCGATGGTCAGCGCGGTCTCGAAGTCGACCTGGGAGCCCTCGACGGCCGCGGCGAGGATGTTGCGCGGCGCCGGCATGGGCGCGCCCGCGATCTGCTTCTTCAGGTTCGACGGGAACGCCGGCAGGTTCGCGGCGAACTTCGGGTGCGACGGGGTGCCGCCGGGGATCTTGTAGCCCTTGACGTCCCAGGGCTGCTGGGACTCGGGGTGGGCGTCGATGAAGGCGCGGGCCTTGTCCAGCATCTCCTCGGGCGTGGCGGCGACCTCGTGGACGAGGCCGTTCTCCTGCGCGCGGCGCGGGGTGTACTGGGTGCCCTGGAGGAGGACCTTGAGGAGGGCGTCCGCGATGCCCATGAGGCGTACGGTGCGGGTGACGCCGCCGCCCGCGGGGAGCAGGCCGAGGGTGACCTCGGGCAGGCCGATGCGGGAGCCGGGCGCGTCGAGGGCGATGCGGTGGTGGGCGGCCAGCGCGATCTCGTACCCGCCGCCCAGGGCCGCGCCGTTGAGGGCGGCGACGACGGGCTTGCCGAGGGTCTCGATGCGGCGCAGCGAGTTCTTGATGGCGGTGCCGGTGTCGAACGCGAGCTGCGCGTCCTCCGGACCGATCCTGATCATTTCCTTGAGGTCGCCGCCGGCGAAGAAGGTCTTCTTGGCGGAGGTGTAGATGATGCCCCGGATGGAGTCCTTCTCGGCCTCGGCGCGGTCGGCGACGGCCGCGATGGAGTCCTTGAACGCCTGGTTCATCGTGTTGGCGGACTGGTTGGGGTCGTCCAGTACGAGGGTGACGACGCCGGTCTCGTCCTGTTCCCAGCGGATGGTCGTGCTCTCGGTCATGGGTGTGTCTTCTCCGTAGGAAGGGGGGACGGTCAGAGACGCTCGATGACGGTGGCGATGCCCATGCCGCCGCCCACGCACAGGGTGGCGAGGCCGTAGCGCTTGTCCTGCCGCTCCAGCTCGTCGACGAGGGTGCCGAGGATCATGGCGCCGGTGGCGCCCAGCGGGTGGCCGAGCGCGATGGCGCCGCCGTTGACGTTGACCTTGTCGAGGGAGACGCCCATGTCCCGGACGAACCGCAGGACGACCCCGGCGAAGGCCTCGTTGATCTCGATGAGGTCGATGTCGTCGATGGTGAGCCCGGCCTTGGCGAGAGCCTTGCGGGTGGCGGGGGCGGGTCCGGTGAGCATGATGGTCGGCTCGGAGCCGGAGACGGCGGCGGAGACGATACGGGCGCGCGGGGTGAGGCCGTAGCGCTCGCCGATCTCCTGGTTGCCGATGGCCACCAGGGAGGCGCCGTCCACGATTCCGGAGGAGTTGCCCGCGTGGTGGACGTGGTCGATCTTCTCGACCCAGTGGTACTTCTGGAGCGCCACGGCGTCGAAGCCGCCCATCTCGCCGATCGTCGCGAAGGACGGCTTGAGCGCGGCGAGGGAGTCGGCGGTGGTGCCGGGGCGCATGTGCTCGTCGTGGTCCAGGACGACGAGGCCGTTGCGGTCCTTCACGGGGACGACGGACCGAGCGAAGCGGTTCTCCTTCCACGCCTCGGCGGCCCGCTCCTGGGAGAGCGCGGCGTACTCGTCCACGTCGCGGCGGGAGAAGCCCTCGATGGTGGCGATGAGGTCGGCCCCGATGCCCTGCGGGGCGAAGCCGGTCTCGAAGTTGGTCATCGGGTCCATCGCCCAGGCGCCGCCGTCGGAGCCCATCGGCACGCGGGACATCGACTCGACGCCGCCCGCCAGGATCAGGTCCTCCCAGCCCGAACGCACCTTGGCGGCAGCCAGGTTGACGGCTTCCAGACCCGAGGCGCAGAAGCGGTTCTCCTGGACGCCGGCGACGGTGTCGGGCAGGCCGGCCGCGATGGCGGCGATCCGGGCGATGTCGGAGCCCTGGTCGCCGAGCGGGCTGACCACACCGAGGACGATGTCGTCGACCGCGGCCGGGTCCAGGCCGGGGAAGCGGTCGCGGATCTCGTGGATGAGACCGACGACGAGGTCGATGGGCTTGGTGCCGTGCAGGGCGCCGTTGGCCTTGCCGCGGCCGCGCGGGGTGCGGATCGCGTCGTAGACGAATGCTTCGGTACTCAAGACAGCTGCCTTTCGAGGGTGGTGGCGCGAGGGCGGTCCGGGAGTCGGGTCAGGCGAGCAGCGAGCGGCCGATGATCTCCTTCATGATCTCGGTCGTGCCGCCGTAGATGGTCTGGATGCGGCCGTCGGTGAACGCCCGGGCCACCGGGTACTCCGCCATGTAGCCGTAGCCGCCGTGCAGTTGGAGGCAGCGGTCGGCGACGCGCTTCTGCAGTTCGGTCGCCCACCATTTCGCCATCGAGGCGTGCACGGCGTCGAGGGTTCCGTCGGAGTGGTCCACGATGCACCGGTCGAGGAAGGCCCGGGTGACGGCGCACTCGGTGGCCATCTCCGCGATCTCGAAGCGGATGTGCTGGAGCTTGGCGAGCGGCCGGCCGAACGCCTCGCGCTCCTTGACGTACGCGGTGGTGATCTCCAGGAGGTGTTCGGCGGCGGCGATCCCGGCGACGGCTATGCCCATGCGTTCCTGGGCGAGGTTGGTCATCAGGTGGATGAAGGCGCCGTCGCGCTCACCGAGCAGGTTCTCCTTGGGGACGCGCACGTCGTTGAAGAACAGCTCGGCGGTGTCCTGGGACTTCTGGCCGATCTTGTCGAGGTTGCGGCCCCGCTCGAAGCCCTCCGCGCCGCGCTCGACCACGATCAGCGAGAGGCCCTTGGCGCCGCCCTCCGGGGTGGTCTTCGCGACGACGACCACCAGGTCGGCCAGGATGCCGTTGGAGATGAAGGTCTTGGAACCGTTGAGCAGCCAGTGGTCGCCCTTGTCCTCGGCGGTGGTGCGGATGCCCTGGAGGTCGGAGCCGGCGCCGGGTTCGGTCATGGCGATGGCGGTGATGGTCTCGCCGCTGCAGAAGCCGGGCAGCCAGCGCCGCTTCTGCTCGTCGGTGGCGAGGCCGGTGAGGTACGGGCCGATGATGTCGTTGTGCAGCCCGAGCGCGATGCCGGGCGTGCCGGCCCGGGTGAACTCCTCGGCCAGGACCGCGCTGTAACGGAAGTCGGGGTTGCCGCCGCCCCCGTACTCCTCGGGCACCGCGAGGCCGAGGAGCCCCTGCCGGCCCGCGGCGCGCCATGCCTCGCGGGAGACGATGCCGTCCTTCTCCCACTGCTCGTAGTGCGGAAGGACCTCCTTGGCGAGGAAGGTGCGCACGGTCTCGCGGAACGCGTCGTGCTCTTCGGTGAAGATCTGCCGCTGCATCAGGGGGTGTCCTTCCGGGTGGTCCGCAGGCCGGGCACGTCCCAGTCGGCGGCGACGGCTTCGGTGTCCGCGCCCGGCAGGGCCGGGGCGGTGCGCACGGACGTGGGCGTGGCAGAGAAGCGGGGCGCGGGCGCGGGCTGGGTGAGTCCGCCGTGCTCCACGAAGGTGGCGCGGGCGGCCAGGTGGGGGTGGTGCGGGGCCTCGCGGAGCGAGAGGACGGGGGCGACGCAGGCGTCCGACCCGTCGAAGACCTCGGTCCACTCGGCGCGGGTGCGGGTGCGGAACCGGTCCGCGACGGCGCCGCGCAGCTCCTCCCAGCGGGCCAGGTCGTTCCGGTCGGGGGCGGTGTCCGCGATGCCGAGGAGCTCGACGAACTCGTCGTAGAACCGCTGCTCCAGCGGGCCCACCGCCATGTACTGCCCGTCGGCGGTCTCGTACGAGCCGTAGAACGGGCAGCCGCCGTCCAGCAGGTTGGCGCCGCGCCGGTCCTGCCAGCCGCCGGCCGCGAGCATGCCGTGGATCATCGTGGCGAGGTGGGCGGCGCCGTCCACGATCGCCGCGTCGACCACCTGTCCGGTGCCGTCGGGGGTACGGGCGTGCTGGAGGGCGGCGAGGATGCCGACGACGAGGTAGAGCGAGCCGCCCGCGTAGTCGCCGAGCAGGTTGGCGGGGACGGTGGGCGGCTCCTCCGGCCGGCCGATCATGGAGAGGGTGCCGGTGAGCGCGATGTACGCGATGTCGTGCCCGGCGCGCTCGGCGAGCGGCCCGTCCTGGCCCCAGCCGGTCATCCGCCCGTAGACCAGTTTCGGGTTGCGGGCCAGGCAGGCTCCGGGGCCCACGCCGAGGCGTTCCGCGACGCCCGGCCGGTACCCCTCGATGAGGACGTCGGCGCGCTCGACGAGGTCGAGGACGGTGTCCGGGCCGTCCGGGGCCTTGAGGTCGACGAGCACGGAGCGCTTGTTGCGGTTGGTGAGGTCGCGGGCCGGGTCGATGCCGAGTCCGGCGCCGCCGGGGCGGTCGACGCGCACCACGTCGGCGCCCAGATCGGCCAGGAGCATCGCGGCGAACGGGCCGGGGCCGATGCCGGCGAGCTCCACCACCCGCAGGCCGCCGAGCGGGCCGCGCGGGCCGTTCCCTGTCGTCGCCATCGAGCCCCCAGCGGTATGACACAACTGATGTAACATCGATGATGCTAAGAACGCGCCGCGCTCCGCACAACCCCCTGGGCCGAGCAAGCGCTTAGTTCTTTTTCGCGGATACCCATGGATACTCCCCCATGACCCCCTCCCGCCCGCACACCGCCACGGTGACCGCGCTAACCTCTGCTCGCTCCGTCCGGCGCCGTCCTCCGTGGAGGCTTTCGTGAACAGGCAGAACGGGTCCGCCCGCCCCTATGACGTGGTCCTCTTCGGCGCCACCGGCTTCGTGGGCGCGCTCACCGCCGAGTACCTGGCCCGGCACGCCCCCGACGGCTGCCGCTGGGCCCTCGCCGGGCGCGACCGCGCCAAGCTGGAGAAGCTGCGCACCCGGCTGACCGCCCTCGCTCCGCGCTGCGCGGAGCTGCCCCTGCTGGAGGCGGACGCGGCCGACGCCGGTTCGCTGCGCGCGCTGGCGGAGTCCGCGCACGTGGTGGCCACCACCGTCGGCCCCTACGTCTGGTACGGCGAGCGGCTGGTCGCCGCCTGCGCGGAGGCGGGGACGGACTACACGGACCTGACGGGCGAGCCGGAGTTCGTGGACCGGATGTACGTGGCGCACGACACCCGGGCCCGCGAGACCGGCGCCCGCATCGTGCACGCCTGCGGCTTCGACTCGGTGCCGCACGACCTCGGGGCCTACTTCACGGTCCGGCAGCTGCCGCGGGACGTGCCGCTGCGCATCGACGGCTTCGTCCGCAGCAACGCCGTATTCTCCGGCGGTACGTTCGCCTCGGCGCTCACCGCGATGGGCCGGGCCGCGCAGACGGCGCGGGCGGCGAAGGAGCGGCGGCTGCACGAACCCCGGCCGGCCGGCCGCCGCGTCCACGCCCCGCTCGGCCGCCCGCGCTTCAGCCCGGAGACCGGCACCTGGGCGCTTCCGCTGCCGACGCTCGACGCGGGGATCATCGCCCGCTCGGCGAGGGCGCTGCCGCGCTACGGCCCCGACTTCCGCTACCGCCACTACGCCTCGGTGAAGCACCTCCCGGTGGCGCTCGGCGGTACGGCGGCGCTCGGCGCGCTGCTCGGCGCCGCCCAGGTGCCGGCCGCGCGGGCCTGGCTGATGGGACGGTACGAGCCCGGCGCGGGCCCGGACGTGGAGCGCAGGCGGCGCAGCTGGTTCACCGTGCGGTTCGTCGGCGAGGGCGGCGGGCGGCGGGTGTTCACGGAGGTGTCGGGCGGCGATCCGGGGTACGACGAGACGGCGAAGATGCTCGCGGAGTCGGCGCTGTGCCTGGCGCTGGACGAGCTGCCGGCCACCTCGGGGCAGGTCACGACGGCCGCCGCGATGGGCGACGCGCTGCTGGACCGGCTGCTCGCGGCCGGGCTGCGGTTCCGGGTGGCGGCGGTGCGCTGAGCGCCGTCAGCCCACGGCCTCGCGCAGGGCCCTGCGGCACAGGGCGTCCGCCCTGCGCGTCGTCTCCGGCTGCCGGAAGTCCCGGGCGAGCGCGAGGGTGTGCGCGACCGCGTTGTCCAGGCCGGTGCGGTGCCCGACCGAGACGTAGACCGGCTTGGTGCCGGCCCGGGTGCGCAGGGCCCGGCCGACCTCCTCCGCCCCGTCCAGCAGCGGCGACTGGTCCCCGCGTTCCGGGCCGGGCGGCTCGTAGGTGAAGGTGAACGGGTTCTTGGCGACGCCGATGACCGGGAGCCCGGTGAGGACCCCGAGGTGGCTCGCCAGGCCGAAGCGGCGGGGGTGGGCCCTGCCGTACCCGTCGCAGACGACGAGCCCGGGGTCGGCGGTCAGCTTCTCCAGGGCGGCCAGGACGGTCGGGATCTCGCGGAAGGCCAGCAGCCCCGGGACGTACGGGAAGCTGACCCGGCCGACCGCGGTCGCCTCCGCCACCACCTCCAGCGTCGCGGCGTCGAGCACGACCGCCGCCGCGGCCACGACATCGCGCTCGTCGTCGTAGGCGACGTCGACGCCGGTCGCCCGGCCGGTCCCCGGCGGCGGACCCGGCTCGTCGAGGACCACCCGCCCGCGCAGGGCGTCCTGGAGGGCACGGGCCCCGGCAGCGTCGGAAGGCATCTGAAGCGCAGTCATGATGGCGCCCACACTACGGGCCGCACCGGCCGGTAACCTGAACCCATGTTCGTACTTGAGCTGTCCTACACCGCCCCGCTGGACCGCGTCGACGCCGTGCTGAACGCGCACGTCGTCTGGCTCGACCGGCAGTACGAGGCGGGCGTGTTCATCGCCTCCGGTCGCAAGAAGCCCCGGGACGGCGGCGTGATACTCGCGGTCGGGGACGACCGGGCGGCGATCGAACGGCTGGCGGCGACCGACCCGTTCGTGGCCGAGGGCGTCTGCGCGTACCGGATCACCGAGTTCATCGCGACCAAGACCGCGGACGCGCTCTCCCCGTACCGCCAGCAGCTCTGAATCGCGGCCGGCCGGGGTGCTCCGGCCGGAACGGGGCACGTGAACAGGCAGCGGTGTGCGGTGATGCAGCTCACGCCGTCTCCCGGTGCACGGATCGGCGGCTTCCGTCGTCTCTACGGGTGCCGGGAACCGTTCGTCCGGTCGCGAGAGGGAGCAGGTTCGTGTCCACGGTCATCGAACAGTCCGTACAGGCCCGCATGGTGGCGTCCGCGCCGCAGATGGAGACGCTGCCCGCCGTCCTGAGCTACGACCGGTCGGACCCCTTCGCCGTGCGCATGGCGTTCCCGGCGCCGGCGACGCTGGAAGGGACGGAGGTCTCCTGGCAGTTCTCCCGGGACCTGCTCGCCGCCGGGATGGAGGTCCCGTCCGGGCTCGGGGACGTACGGGTCAGGCCGTTCGGCTACGACCGTACGGTGCTGGAGTTCCACGCCGCCGAGGGGATCGCGATGGTGCACGTGCGCACCGCGGACCTGCGGCGGTTCCTGCGGCGGGCCGAGGAGTTGGTGCCCTGCGGCCACGAGCACCGGTTCCTGGACCTGGACCGGAATCTGACCGATCTGTTCGGTCCCCGCTGAGTCCGCGCCCCGCTCGCGCGGGGGCCGTTAATTCGATTGCTCCCTCCCCGGGCCCCGCGTAACGTTCCCGGTGTCCTTGTCGTCGCCGATTGGAGCAGGCCGTTGAAGGTCTGAGGTCCCGAGACACCGTGTCGCGTGCCATGACCGGCCTGTGCCGTGTCCGCGCGCCCGAGTGCGACCTCAGCTCTCTCCGAGCCGTCCTCCGCGACCAGGGCCTTCCCTCCGCGATCCCGGAATCTCCGCCGGAACGCGTCGAACGCCAGTGGCCGGTGTCTCGTCCCGTTGCCCTGTCCTTCCTCGCAACCGGGAGATTCCTCATGTCTACCCCCACAGCCCACATCACCTGTTCCGCCCTCTCCCTGGTCTGGCCCGACGGCGGCCGGGCCCTGGACGGCCTCGATCTCTCCGTGGGCCCCGGCCGCACGGGGCTCATCGGCCTCAACGGGGCCGGGAAGTCGACCCTGCTCCGGCTGCTCGCCGGGGAACTCGAACCCACCGAAGGCCGGATCAGCGTCTCCGGCGACGTGGGCTACCTGCCGCAGAACCTGGTCCTGGACACGGAGTTGCGCGTCGACGCCGCGCTCGGGATCGACGCGGTCCGCGCGGCGCTGCACGCCATCGAGTCCGGTGACGTGGGCGAGGAGCACTTCGCCGCCGTGGGCGACGACTGGGACGTCGAGGAGCGGGCGCTGGCCACCCTCGACGGACTGGGCCTCGGCCGCATCGGGCTCGACCGCACGATCGGCGAGGTGTCGGGCGGTGAGTGCGTGCTGCTGCGGCTGGCCGCGCTGCTGCTGGCCCGGCCCGACGTGCTGCTGCTCGACGAGCCGACCAACAACCTGGACGTGTACGCCAGGCAGCGGCTGTACGCGGCGGTCGACGCCTGGCACGGGGTGCTGGTCGTCGTCAGCCACGACCGGGAACTCCTGGACCGGGTCGACCAGATCGCCGACCTGCGCGACTCGGCCGTCACCTGGTACGGCGGCAACCTCTCCGCGTACGAGGAGGCGCTGGCGGTCGAGCAGGAGGCGGCCGAGCGCATGGTGCGCGTCGCCGAGGCCGACATGAAGCGGCAGAAGCGCGAACTGGCCGAGGCCCAGGTCAAACTGGCCCGGCGCAAGCGGTACGGCCAGAAGATGTACGAGCAGAAGCGCGAGCCCAAAATCGTCATGGGGGCGCGCAAGCGGGCCGCCCAGGAGTCCGCGGGCAAGCACCGGATCATGCACGCGGAGCGGCTGGCCGAGGCGAAGGAGCGCCTGGACGACGCCGTCGAGCTGGTCCGCGACGACGACGAGATCCGGGTCGAGCTGCCGCACACCCGGGTCCATCCGGGCCTGGGCGTGCTGGTCCTGCGCGATCTGGAACTCGCGTACGGGGCACGGGTGCGGGGGCGGTACGAGGTGCGCGGTCCGGAGCGCATCGCGCTGGTGGGGCGCAACGGGGCGGGCAAGACCACGCTGCTCCGTACGCTCGCCGGAGAGCTGGCCCCGGTGTCCGGGGACGCGGTGGCCGAGGTCCCGCTGCGCTTCCTGCCCCAGCGGCTCGACGTGCTCGACGACGGGCTGAGCGTGGTGGAGAACGTGGCGCGGTTCGCCCCGGACGCCACCAACAACCACATCAGGGCGCGGCTCGCCCATTTCCTCTTCCGGGGTGCGCGGGCGGACCGGGCGGCGGGGACGCTGTCGGGCGGTGAGCGGTTCCGGGCGGCGCTGGCCGCGCTGCTGCTGGCCGAGCCGGCGCCCCGGCTGCTGATGCTGGACGAGCCGACGAACAACCTGGACATGGCGAGCGTGGCGCGGCTGACCGAGGCGCTGGCGGCGTACCAGGGGGCGCTCGTCGTGGCCAGTCACGACGTGCCGTTCCTGGAATCGCTGGGCATCACCCGCTGGCTGCTGCTCGACGGCGAACTGCGGGACACCACGGCCGAGGAGGTGCGTGCCGGGCTCTGACGCGGCAACACGGGGGGTGTGCGCCGGGCCCGGCGCACACCCCCTTCGCGCGTCGGTCACACAGAGTGAGCGCCGCTCGCCCGTTCGGGCTTGGCCAGAGCCTTACCGCCGCTTTAACCTACGGTCTCGTAACCTACGAAGCCGTAGGTAGTCCTCCCCTCCCCAGGAGCCCTCGTGACCCTTACTTCTCCCCACCTCGCCAGTTCACAGGCGTGGACCGATGCCCACCTCCTGTACGCACTGGAAGAGGTGGTCGAGAAGGAACTCGACCGGCATCTCAAGGTCGCCAAGGACTGGATGCCGCACGAGTACGTCCCCTTCTCCGACGGACGCAACTTCCCCGGCGTCTTCGAGGACGGCGAGGCGTGGCGGGCCGACCAGTCCAAGGTCACCGACATCGGCAAGATCGCCCTCGTGGTGAACCTCCTCACCGAGGACAACCTCCCCAGCTACCACCACGAGATCGCCACGCTCTTCGGGCGCGACGGCGCCTGGGGCACCTGGGTGCACCGCTGGACGGCCGAGGAGGGCCGGCACGGCATCGTGATGCGGGACTACCTGCTCACCTCGCGCGCCGTCGACCCGGACAAGCTGGAGCAGTTCCGGATGGCGCACATGGCGGAGGGCTTCGAGTCCGACAACCGGCACTCGATGCTCCACTCGGTCGCCTATGTGGCCTTCCAGGAGCTGGCCACCCGCGTCTCGCACCGCAACACCGGCCACCAGTCGGGCGACCCGGTCTGCGACCGCATGCTGGCGCGCATCGCGACCGACGAGAACCTGCACATGGTCTTCTACCGCAACCTGCTGGGCGCGGCGTTCCAGCTGGCCCCGGACCTGACCATGCAGTCGGTGCGCGACGTCGTCGTGAACTTCCGGATGCCCGGCCACGGCATGCCCGGCTTCGAGCGGGCCGCGGCGCAGATGGCGATCGGTGAGATCTACAACATGCGCATCCACCACGACGACGTCATCCAGCCGGTGCTGCGCTATCTGAAGGTGCTCGACATCGACGGCCTGGGCCCGGACGGCCTGAGGGCGCAGGAGGAGCTGGGCCTGTACATGCACGGCCTGGACTCCGAGGCGGCGAAGTTCGACGAGAAGCTGGCCGCCCGGAAGGCCCGGATGGCCGCCCGCGCCCAGGGGTGACCGCACGGCGGGGACGCCCCGGGAGACCGCTCGCTCCCGGAGCGTCCCGTCCGCGCCGGACCGCTCACTCCCGGACCGTCACCTCCGCGTAGGCCGCGTCGCGCACCTCCGCCTCCGGGTGGCGCCGCAGCAGCCGCAGCTGAGTCCGCCACGGCCCGGTCCACCCCGTGTGCCGCCCGCCGGCCGCGGCCAGCCGCACCGCCAGCAGGCCCTGCGCGAGGCCGCCGTCCTCGGCGAGGCGCCCCGCCACCGCGAGCAGCGTCGCCGCCCCGTCCCCGCCCCGGGGGACCCCGTGGTGCGCGGCGTACAGGAGCGCGATGCGGGCGGCGAGCACGGGCCGGCCGGTGACCAGCAGGGCGATGCGGTCCAGCGCGGCGTGCAGCGCGTCCGCGTCGCTCTCCGGGTCCACCGCCCTGGCCAGCAGCTCGGCGGCCTGCGGTACGTAGTCGCGGTGGCGGGCCAGCCGGTCGCCGGCGGCGGCGAGGACGGACCGCAGGGTCGCGTCGGCGCGCGCCCCGGCCGCCGAGGCGAGGCGGTTCACCAGGTGCACGGCCCGCTGCCGCTCGGGCCGGTCGCGGTCGCTGCCCGCGTCGTCCATGGCCACGGAGTCCGTGAGCGTGCCCAGCGCGCCCATCAGCGCCCGCGCGGCCTCCCCGGACGCGGCGGGCGCGGCACCGGCCAGCGCGTCGGCGGCCGAGCGCCAGGAGCGGCGGCGCGCCAGGTCCGTCGTGGCGGCGGCCAGCACCTCGCAGATGCCCGGCTCCCACGGTATCCAGCGGCCCACCACGGCGTGGGCGGCGGCGGCCAGCTCCTCGTCGTCCGTACCGCACACCTCCCGCACCAGGCGCGCGTAGCCGGTGCGGTGCGCGCCTGGCAGGTCCATGGGCCGCACGCGCAGCACGGCGGTGCGCAGTACGGCGGGGCCGGCGGCGGCGTCCGCGAGCAGCCGCCACATCCGCGCGTCGCCGAGCAGTCCGATCGCCCCGGCCACGCAGGCGGCCCGGACGTCCGGGTGCTGCTCGGGCGTCTCGTAGCCCTCGGTGACCAAGTGGGCGGCGGTCTTCCGGGGCAGCCGGGCCACGGCGAGCCGGACGGCCTCCTTGCGGCTGGTGACCTTGCCGGTCCCGGGGGCCAGCCGGGCGCGGAGCATCGGAGCGAGGACGGAGGGGCGGACGTCCTGGGAGGCCCGGCCGGCCGCGAAGACGGCGACCCGGGCCCGGTCGTCCCCGGTGTGCGCGAGCAGCGTGGGCAGCACCTCGGGGGCGCGGTCGGTGTGGCCGAGCGCGGTGAGCGCGGCCTCGGCGAGCACGACGTCGTCGGAGCCGGTCCACTCCCCCAGCGATGCGGCGCCGGTCCCGGGGACGCGGGCCAGGGCGGCGACGGCGCGCGCCCGCCCGTGCAGCGGCAGCTTCCCGTCGCGCGCCGCGTGGCGCAGGGCGCGTTCGGCGGCGCGGTGCTGGCGTGGCACCCAGCGGCGGATCTCGGGCCCGGGGTGGACGGTCCACGGGCGGCCGGGGGTGAGGAAGCGGCCGTGCGGCGGCGGAGTCGCGAGGTAGGGGTCGAGGAGGTCGGTGCGGGTGCGGGTGAGGACCGCCAGCACCTCGGGCAGGGTGCCGGCCGAGGGGTCGAGCGCGAGCAGCCGTTCGACGCGTTCGCCCCGGTCCGCGTCCGGTTCCAGCCAGAGCCGGACGGCGGTCCGGGCGGTGGTGACCGAGCCGAAGCGGATCGCCTGCCACAGCAGGTCCTGGAGCTCGGGCAGCCCGGCCGCGCGGCGGCCCAGCGCCCGGACGAGCGCGAACGCGAGCCCGTAGTCGCTCTTCTCCGCGCCCGCGTCCAGCCAGGGCCGCAGCGCCTCGAACACGTCGTGCTCCTGGCCCCTGCGCAGGGTGCGGTCGAGCCGTCCGAGATCGGCGCCGCCGGTGTTGCCGGAGATGCGGACCAGGGTGCGCAGCGACCAGCTGACCAGGCCCTGTCGTCGAATTCCCGTCGTCCGCCCGGAGGGCGGGCCGGGCGGCGTCAGGCGGGTGCTCTCGGCGTGCCGGCCCCAGACCCCTGTACTGGACGTACCGGGGTCTGGGGCCGGTGCGGCGAGAGTGCGTGCATGGCGTCGAACGGCAGACGGGAATTCGGCGACAGGGCCTGGGGCGGGGTGGCCGGTGACGGC
Organism: Streptomyces sp. NPDC057249; assembly: GCF_042669245.1. Classification (NCBI taxonomy): domain Bacteria; kingdom Bacillati; phylum Actinomycetota; class Actinomycetes; order Kitasatosporales; family Streptomycetaceae; genus Streptomyces; species Streptomyces sp. NPDC057249. The sequence goes on from NZ_JBHUXS010000017.1 coordinate 111,709, forward strand.
GTGTTCGCGCAGCAGCCGCACGGCGAGGGTGCTCAGGGCGTGCCGGGTGGCGTGGGAGGAGTCGCGGGCCTCGACGGCGTCGGCCGCGATCCGGTCGAGGGCCGGTTCCATGGCCTCGGTGAACAGTCCGGCGGGAATGCCCGCCAGGGCGAGGAGGGCGGCCGAGCGGACGGGGTCCTGTTCGTTGCGGAGCCTGGCCATGTCGTCCAGGAGTACGGCGACGGGCCCGGGCGCGCCGGTGCGCCCGGCGTTGCGGACGAGCAGCGGCCAGACGAGGGCCCGGTCCGCGGCGGCGGGCCGGCGGGTGGCGGCGAGCAGCCGGTCCCAGACCTCGGCGGCCGGGAGGTAGGACTCGGCGAGCAGCACGGTGTGCCATTCCTCGCCGCGTTCGGCGGCCCTGGCGGCCATGCGGCGCGCCTGGTCGGCGACGCCGCTGCGGGGCAGTGCGTCGAGGAGCTCCGCGTCGACGGCGGGGCCGCCCGGCCCGCGCCCGGCGGTGACCGAGGCGTGCAGGGCGGTGCGCCGGCCGGGCGGGAGGGCGGTGAGGAGCCGGGCCAGTCCGGCGGAGTCCTGGGCCATCGCCCGGCCCAGCTCCACGACGAGTTCTTCGGGCGCGGTGCGGGCCAGGCGGAACAGGACGCCGTCGGGCACCCCGCGCGCGCCGCGTTCCAGCATCGGCCGGGTCTCCGGGCGCAGCAGCAGCCGGGCGGTCCGGGCCGGGTCGGCGGCGGCGAGGGCGCCGAGGCGGCGGGCCAGCGGCCGGGGCAGGGTGGCGGGGCCGAAGCGGTCGAGCAGATCGAGGACGCGGCCGGGCCGGGCGGCGACCGCGACGGCGACCCCGGGTGCGTACCGCTGCCACCACTCCGGGCGCTGCGGCTCGGGCAGTTCGGCGAGCTGCCGTTCGACGGCGTCCAGGAGGGGGTCGGGGTGGCGGCTTCCCAGGCCGCTCCAGCCGCGTACGGCGTACAGCAGCTCGGGCAGCAGCCGGGCCACGGTGCCGGCGGGGCAGCCGGGCAGCAGCACGGCCGCCTCGGCGTCGCCCCAGTCGGCGCGCACCCGTTCGACGAGGCGGGCGGCGAGGTCGGTGCGCCGGTCGTGGACGACGGCCCGCAGCAGACGGCGGCGCGCGGTGCGGGGCAGGTCGTCCAGCGCCCGTTCGTACGCTTCGTCAGGGACGCCGAGGCTCCGGGCGGCCCGCAGGGCGTGGCCCTGCACGAAGGGGTCCGGGTCGGCGAGGTGCGCGCCGGTCCACTCCGCGTCGCCGCCGACGGCCGCCGCGACGACGGCGATGCCCCGCTCGTACGGGCCGCCGCCGTCCAGTGCGTCCAGCACGGGGCGCAATTCCCCCGAAGCGGACAGAACGCGTACCCGGGCGGCGAGTTCGCGCATGCGCCGGGGGTACGGAAGCGGATCGAGGGCCTTCAGCAGGGCGTCGGTCATGGGGCGATTCTGCCGTGCGGGGGTGTGCCGCCCGGGGGCGGGCGGGGACCGTACGCTGTGCCGGTGAAACCTGTGACCCGCTTCGTTCTCATCGGTGCGCCGCTGGCGATAGCCGTCGCCCTCGTCTTCAACACCGGCGGCGACGACGCCGGGCTGCCCACCGACTCCCCCAGGGCCGCCGAGGCGTCCGCCACCGGGCCGGTGAACCCGGACCCGTTCGCGGGCGCGGACGACGAGGAGCGCGCGGAGATGAACGAGCGGGTCGGCCGGGCGCCGGCCGGGCTCGCCGCGCCGAGGATGCGCGAGATCGCGTGGGAGCTGCTGGCCAGCGCGGAGGGCTCGACGCTGGACTGGCGCACGCAGTACGCGACGATCGAGGACAGCGGCGACGGCACCGGTTACGCGGCCGGTCTCGTCGGGTTCTGCTCCGGTACGCACGACATGCTCGCGTTCGTCGAGGCGTTCACGAAGGACCACCCGGACAATCCGCTCGCCCCGTACCTCCCCGCCCTGCGCGAGGTCGACGGGACCGGGTCGCACGAGGGCCTGGACCCGGGGTTCACCGGCGCGTGGAAGAAGGCGGCCGAGGACCCGGCGTTCCGCAAGGCGCAGGAGGAGGTGCGCGACAAGCAGTACTTCGAGCCGGCGGTGCGCCTGGCGAAGCTGGACGGCCTGGGCACGCTGGGCCAGTTCATCTACTTCGACACCATGGTCCTCCAGGGCCCCGGGCACGAGGCGGATTCCTTCTACGGCATCCGGCAGGCGGCGCTGGCCGAGGCGGACACGGTCGCGGAGGGCGGTGACGAGTCGGTGTACCTGGACCGCTTCCTGGACACCGCGCGGGCCGTGATGAAGGCGAAGAAGAACCAGCAGCACGACACCTCGCGCATCGACACCGCGCAGCGCCTCTTCCTGGAGGACGGGAACCTGGACCTGGAACCGCCGCTGACCTGGAAGATGTACGGAGAGACGTTCCACATCCCGTCGTGACCCGCTCCGGCCCCGCACGGGGCCCTACACCCGGGCGTCCTGTCTGATCAGCTCAGCCGCCTTCTCGGCGATGGCGACGGTGGGGGCGTGGGTGTGGCCCCGGGTGATGCGCGGCATGACCGAGGCGTCGACCACGCGCAGACCCCGGACGCCGCGCACCCGGAGCCGGGGGTCGGTGACCGATCCGGGGTCCTCGCCCATCCGGCAGGTGCCGACGGGGTGGTAGAGGGTTTCCGCCCCGGTCCGGATCGCCTCGGCCAGGCGGTCGTCGTCCGCCTCCCCCGGGTAGTGGCCCATGGGCGTCGAGGTGTGCGGGGCGAGAGCCGGGTGGGCGAAGAGCCGTTCGGCGTGGCGGACGCCGTCCATCATGCGCCGCAGATCGGTGCCGGCGGCGAGGTAGCCGGGGTCGATGCGCAGCGCGGAGCGGGGGTCCGGGTGGTCCGTGTCCAGGGTGATCCGGCCGGTGCTCTCGGGCTGGAGCAGGACCACGCCGATGGTGACCCCGTGTTCGGTGGGCGGGGTGAGCCCGTGGTCGATGAACGGGACGGGCGCGAAGATCAGTTCCAGGTCCGGGGCGGACGGCGCGGAGCCGCTGCGTACGAAGGCGACGGCCTCGGCCAGGTTGGAGCTGAGCGGTCCGCGTCCGGTGAGCAGGTAGCGGGCGATGTTCACCGGGGTGTCGGCGCCCGTCATGGTGACCGGGCGCGGGCAGCGCAGGGTGACCGCGAAGGAGAGGTGGTCCTGGAGGTTGCGGCCGACGTCCGGTGACGCGGCGCGGACCTCGACCCCCGCGCGGCGCAGTTCGCCGGGGTCGCCGATGCCCGAGCGCAGCAGCAGGTGCGGGGAGCCGATCGCCCCGGCGCTGAGGATCACCTCGCGGCGGGCGGTGAGCGTCCCGGAGCCCTCGGTCTCCACGCCGGTGGCCCGGTCGCCGTCGAAGACGAGGGCGCGGACGCGGGTGTGCGTGAGGACGTCCAGATTGGCGCGCCGGGCGGCCGGTTTCAGGTAGCCGTCGGCCGCGCTCCAGCGCCGCCCGCGCCGCTGGTTGACGGGGGTGAGGGCGACCCCGCTGTGGTCGGGCGCGTTCAGTTCGGGCAGGAACGTCAGGCCGTCGTCTCGGCAGGCGGTGACGAAGTCGGCGGTCAGCGGGGACGGGCTCCGGGGCGGCGCGATGTGCAGCGGGCCCTCGGTGCCGTACACCGTGCGCCCGCCGGCCGGGCCGGACCAGCGCTCGGCGCGCCGGAAGTAGGGCACGATCGCGTCGTGGCCCCAGTCCGGCCCGGCGGCCCCGGCCCACGCGTCGTAGTCGTCGCGGTGGCCGCGTACCCACATCATGGCGTTGATCGAGGACGACCCGCCCAGGGTGTGACCGCGCGGCCAGAACAGTTCACGGCCGCCGAGCGCCGGCTGCCTCACCGTGCTGAAGTCCCAGTCGAACGGTGTCCTGAACAACTGCGAGAAGGCGGCCGGGACGCGGATCTCCCGCTTGCCGTCGGGCCCGCCCGACTCGACCAGCGCGACCCGCACGGTGGGGTCCTCGGACAGCCGCGCGGCCAGCACGCAGCCGGCCGAACCCGCTCCGACGACGACGTAGTCGTACTCGCTCAACTCGGCTTCTCCTCCAGGTCGACGCGGGTTCCACCACGGTCACGGAGCCCGTGGACGGAAACGGTGGAGGCCGAAGTCTCGCACGTGCGGAGCCGTTTCAGGCCCGCTCCCGGCCAACTCTGCGCAGCCGCTCCCGCTCCTTCTCGGACAGGCCGCCCCACACGCCGAAGCGCTCGTCGTTGTCGAGGGCGTACTCCAGGCACGCCTGCCGCCCCTCGCAGGCGTTGCAGAGCTGCTTGGCCTCACGGGTGGAGCTGCCCGGGGCCGGGAAGAAGAACTCGGGGCCCGCCTGGGCGCACAGTGCTGTCTCCTGCCAGGAGAAGGCGGGGTCGGTCGCGGTGTTGATCAGCATGACGGCCACAGTGCCCTGCCGCGATAAACGACTGATCAACGCGGCGTCAATGGCGCGTCCGTTCCGTCGGCGTGTCGGCCCCGCATGGGACGATATGAGCCACCGCGTTGCACGGCGGGCGGCAGGTTCACGGAGACAGAGGGACGCACATGACCGAGGGCGGGGCACCGTCCGGGCGGGCCGCTCGGGAGATGCTCGTCCACGCCGACGAGCTGCTGGACGCGGCGCGCGGGGTCCTCGCCGACCACACCCGGGCGGTCACCGCCGTCCGGACGTGCCTGGACCCCCTGCTCGACGCCCTCGTGCGCGACCAACTCGCCGCCATCCCGGTCTCCCGGCTGAAGGACGTCACCGAGGGCAGGCTGCGCCTCGGGGCGATCGAACAGGCGGGTTTCACCACGGTCGGCCGGGTGTACGGGGCCGGCCGCTACGAGCTCCGCCAAGTCCCGGGCGTCGGTGCGCAGACGGCCGACCAGGCCCTGGCCGCGGCGGGCGGGATCGCGCACGCGGTGCGGGACACCGTCGCGGTGCGCATGGACGTGGACGACCGGAACGAGGCCGTGACCGCGCTCCTCGGCGCGCTGTACGGACTGGTGGCGGCAGGCCCGGACGCGCGGCGGGCGGCGGCCGGGGCGCGTGCGCTGGCCGGGCGCCTGGAGCCGCTGCTGGCGGCGGCCGGTCCGGCGCGGGGGCGGCTGCGGATACTGTTCGCCGGACGGCGGTCGCGGGCCGGGGTGCGGGAGGCCGTGGCCGGGGTCCGGGCGGCCGTCGCCGACGCGGTGGAGCGCCGGCTGCCGCAGCTGTTCGCGCAGGTGTCGGCCGATCTGCTGCGGGAGCCGGGGTCCCCCGCCGCCGCCTGGGTCGACTTCGAACTGCGGTCCGCCGAGTATTACAGCCTGCTCGCCGAGCTCTCCGGTTCGGGACCCGACCGGGACGCGGCCGAGGGGTACCTGCCGTCGGACATGGCCGACCGGGTGCGCGGACTGCGGCTGGACGACGCCCGGCTGCGGGTCTCCCTGCGCGGCTACCAGTCGTTCGGTGCCCGGTTCGCACTCGTCCGGAAGCGGGTGATCATCGGCGACGAGATGGGGCTCGGGAAGACCGTCCAGGCGATCGCGGCCCTGGCCCACCTCGCGGCGCACGGGGAGACGCACTTCCTGGTGGTGTGCCCGGCGAGCGTCCTCGTCAACTGGACGCGGGAGGTCCGGGCCAGGTCCACCCTGCCCGCCCTGCCGGTGCACGGGCCCGAGCGGCGGGAGGCGTTCGCGGAGTGGCGGGAGTCCGGCGGGGTCGCGCTGACCACCTTCGACGCGCTGCACGCCCTGCCGGACGCCGGGGAGAGCGGGGTGCGGCCCGGGATGCTCGTGGTGGACGAGGCGCACTACGTGAAGAACCCGGAGACCCGCCGGTCGCGCGCGGTCTCCGGCTGGTCGGAACGCACGGACCGGGTGCTGTTCCTGACCGGGACCCCGATGGAGAACCGGGTGGAGGAGTTCCGCAGCCTCGTCCGCCGGCTCCGGCCCGAGCTGGCCGTCCCGGTCGGCGCCGGCCACGGCGCGGCGGGCTCACGGGCGTTCCGCCGCGCCGTGGCCCCCGTCTATCTGCGGCGCAACCAGGAGGACGTCCTGGCCGAACTGCCCACCGTGGTCCAGGTGGACGAGTGGGAGGAGTTCGGTGAGGACGACCTGCTGGCGTACCGGGAGGCGGTGGCCGCCGGGCACTTCATGCGGATGCGCCGGGCGGCGTACGCCCGGCCGGAGACCTCCGCCAAGCTGAACCGGCTGCGCGAACTGGTCGCGGAGGCGGCGGACAACGGCCTGAAGGCCGTGGTGTTCTCGTACTTCCGCGAGGTCCTGGAAACGGTGCGGGGGGCGCTCGGTGACGGGGTGTACGGCCCGCTGTCGGGGAGCGTGGCGGCGGCCCGGCGCCAGGAGCTGGTCGACGCGTTCACGGCGGCGGACGGTCACGCGGTGCTGCTGAGCCAGATCCAGGCGGGCGGGGTCGGGCTGAACATGCAGGCCGCGTCCGTCGTCATCCTGTGCGAACCCCAGATCAAGCCGACGACGGAGCACCAGGCCGTGGCCCGGGTGCACCGGATGGGCCAGATACGGACGGTGCGGGTTCACCGGCTGCTCGCCACGGACAGCATCGACCAGCGCATGCTGGACATCGTGGCCCGCAAGGAGCGCCTGTTCGACGCGTACGCGCGGCGCAGCGATGTCACCGAGACGACGCCGGACGCGGTGGACGTGTCGGAGGGCGAGCTGGCCCGCCGGATCGTCGAGGAGGAGCAGCGGCGCCTCGGTACACCGGCGGGCGGCTGAACGCCTATCCGTCGTGTCCGGGCACGGTGCCGTCCCGGTCGGCGACGAGGAGCATGCCGCCCATGCCCCGGTCGGCGTGGCTCTGCACATGGCAGTGGTACATCCAGGCGCCGGCGCCCACGTGTTCGCCCGCGATGACCTGGAAGCCGAAGGAGTCCGCCGGGCCGACGATCTTCGTGTCGACCACCCGGCTCGGGTCGTCGGGGCCGGTGAGCATCCCCGTACGGTTGTCCGCCCAGCGGTGACCGTGCATGTGGAAGGTGTGGTAGAGGTCGCCGTGCGTGATCATGACGACTTCGAGCCGGTCCCCGAGTGTGGCCGTGAAGTCCGGGCTCTCACCGGCCGGGGTGTTGTTGATCGACATGCCGTTGAAGACGATCGTGATCGTCTTGTCCGGCAGGACGTCGCCCCGGCGCCGGACGACCAGCGGTCCGTAGAGCCCTTCGCGGATGCCGCCGGTGCCGTGGTCGGAGCCGACGGCGTGGTCGTGGTAGTGCCAGTAGCCCGCGCTGCCGGGCTGCCAGGTGCCGTCGGGGCGCGGGCCGGGGGTGTGGGTGCGCCAGGTGTACGTGCGGGTGGCGCCGGGTGCGACGGTGCTGTGGTTCATCCGGGTGCCGTCGCTGGCGATGTCGTAGTCGACGCCGTGCGCGTGGAGCCCGGCCGGCACGTCCAGGGTGTTGACGAACTCGATGTGCAGGGTGTCGCCCTCGTTGAGCTCGATGAGCGGGCCGGGCACGGTGGCCTCGCCCTTCTCCAGCCCGTAGCCCGTCCGGCCGTCCGGCAGCTTCTCCACGTACATGCGGATGTGCCGCACCACTCCACCGGCGTGGGCCCGGCGGAGCCGTTGGGGCCGGGCGGCGGCGCCGGGGGCCGGCAGGGACAACGATGTCACCCCTGCGGCCGCCGCGATCCCGCCGCCCATCAGCATCCGCCGGCTGAGACTTCTGCGGTCCATGTCGAACTCCCCACTGCTGACGGGTGCTGCCGAGGATGTGGCGACGGACCGTGGCGCGGCCCGGCCATTCGCTTACCCACAGTAAGGACAAGTCCGTCGCCGGGCCGCCAAGCCCGGTGGGCGAGTCGCGGAATACGCCTGCCCGGTCAGGTGACCGTCGCCGCGTGCTGCGGCATGTGCTCGCGCCCGCCGGGGTGCCGGTGGCGCCACACCCAGAAGACGGTGCACGAGACGAGTGCCCAGACCGCCAGCACCAGGTAGGGGAAGACGCGCTGGTGGCCCTGGTAGTAGACGGCGGTGTGCTGGGCGTTCACGGAGGCGCCCGGAGGCAGCCAGCGTCCGATGTGCCCGAGGAGCGAGGGCAGCAGCGGCCAGGAGACGGCACCGCCCGACGACGGATTTCCCAGGAGCACCATGACGCCCCAGGTCGGCAGCATCGCCCAGCGGCCGATCAGGGTGTTGAACATGGTGAAGACCATGCCCGAGGTGAACATCGTGAACGCGAGGATCAGCCAGGACTCGACGAAGGGCAGGTCGACCGCCCCCAGCAGCCAGTCGACCACGGCGGCGATGGCGAAGGCGCCCAGGAGCGAGTAGAGCACCGTGAAGCCGATCCGTTCCACCGGGATCAGGGCCCGGGCGTGCACGCTGAGCTGGATGGCGCCCACGAAGCCGACGATCACCGCGGCGAGCGAGATGTAAAAGAGCGCGAGCCCGCGCGGGTCGCCCTTCTGCAGGGGTTTGACGTCCTGCACGGCCACCGGGATGTCCAGCGCGTCGCCGACCTTCACGGCGGACTCGGCGAGCAGCTGGGCGACGGCCGCCCCGGAGGCCGCGGCCACGTCCAGGGAGACGCCCCGGGGGCCGGACCGCACGATGGCGAAGACCTTCTGCTCCTCCAGGGCCTCGCGCGCGGCGGCCGGCGTCGGATAGACGTGGATGACCAGGGAGGCGTCGAGGGCCTTGTCCATCCCGGCGACGAACTCCCGGCCGCGCGAGGTGTCCGGTTCGCTGACCACGGCGGTGGGAACGTTGTGCGGGGTCGGGTTGGCCATCGCGTAGGTGTAGGAGCCGGCGAAGAGCCCGGCGGCTGCCGAGAGGATGAACAGCAGGACGATCGCCGGGAAGTACGGGGACTCCTTGAATCCCTGCCACTTCTGGCTCCGGGTCAGCGGCCGGCCGTGCGCCCCGTGCTCCGTACCGGCCTGCGGCTCGCTCACGCCTCGTCGCCCTCGTCGCGGCGGGCCCGGCTCGGCTGCACGCGCTTCGGCTCGCCGGGCATCTTCGGGTATTCGGGCGGGTAGGGCAGGTCGCCGGGCCCGCCGTCGCTCGCGTGGCGGTCGGCGAGTTCGAGCAGCGAGTCCAGGCGGAACGCCTCCTGTTCCATGTCCGCGTGCACATCGCCGTGTTCCGCGTACCGCACGGGCATGGTGCGGAGGTCGAAGTCGCGGGGTTCGGCGTCGTCCAGCTCCTCCCAGCGCAGCGGGGCGGAGACCGGGGCGTGCGGGAAGGGCCGTACGGAGTAGGCGGAGGCGATGGTGCGGTCACGGGCGGTCTGGTTGTAGTCGACGAAGATCCGCTCGCCGCGCTCCTCCTTCCACCAGGCGGTGGTCACCCGGTCCGGCATCCGGCTCTCCAGCTCGCGCCCGACCGCGATGGCCGCGCGCCTCACCTCGGTGAACGTCCAGTGCGGCTCGATGGGCACGAAGACGTGGATGCCGCGCCCGCCGGACGTCTTCGGCCAGCCGCGCAGCCCGTGCTCCTCCAGGACGCCGCGCAGCTCATGGGCGGCGCGCACCGCGTCGGCGTAACCGGTGCCGGGCTGCGGGTCCAGGTCGATGCGCAGTTCGTCGGGGTGGTCGGTGTCCCCGCCCCGAACCGGCCAGGGATGGAAGGTCAGGGTGCCGAGGTTGGCGGCCCAGAGGACGGCGGCCACCTCGGTGGGGCACATCTCCCGGGCGGACCGCCCGCTCGGGAAGGCGATCTCGGTGGTCGGAATCCAGTCGGGGAGGTTCTTGGGGGCGCGCTTCTGGTAGAAGAACTCCCCCTCGACGCCGTCCACGAACCGCTGGAGGGTGGTGGGCCGGTCGCGCAGGGCGCGCAGGATGCCGGGGCCGACCGCGAGGAAGTACTCGGCGACGTCCCTCTTCGTGTAGCCCTTCTCCGGGAAGTAGACCTTGTCCGGATGGGACAGCCGGACCGCCCGCCCGGCCGCGTCCAGTTCCACCGCTGTGCCCGCTGCTGCCATGTCGGCCACCGTAGGCCGGGCACACATATGCCGCATATCGGGAGACTCCGGTCGCCGTGCGGTTCACAATCGGTTCATGGACCTGCCGGTGATGCCGCCCCTGAAGCCGATGCTCGCCAAGTCGGTGAAGAAGATCCCGCCGGGCATGCAGTACGAGGCGAAGTGGGACGGCTTCCGGGCGATCGTGCACCGGGACGGGGACGAGGTGGTGATCGGCAGCCGGACCGGCAAGCCGCTCACCCGTTACTTCCCCGAAGTGGCCGCCGCCGTCCGGGAGAATCTGCCGGAGCGCTGTGTGGTGGACGGCGAGATCGTCGTCGCGCACGACGGGCGCCTCGACTTCGACCGGCTCAGCGAGCGCATCCACCCGGCCGAATCCCGGGTACGGCTGCTGGCCGGGCAGACCCCGGCCGCGCTGATCGCCTTCGACCTGCTGGCGCTGGGCGACGAGTCGCTCCTGGACACCCCGCAGGCGGACCGGCGCACGGTCCTGGAGGCGGCGCTCGCCGGGGCGTCGGCGCCGGTGTACCTGGCCCCGTCCACGACCGATCCGGCCCGCGCCGAGGAGTGGTTCGAGCGGTACGAGGGGGCGGGACTGGACGGGGTCGTGGCGAAGCCGCTCGACGCGCCGTACCGGCCGGACGTCCGGGCCATGTACAAGATCAAGCACGAGCGCACCGCCGACTGCGTGGTGGCCGGCTACCGCTTCCACAAGAGCGGCCCGGTCGTCGGCTCGCTGCTGCTCGGCCTGTACGACGGCACCGGCGCGCTCCAGCACGTCGGGGTGTGCGCGGCCTTCCCGATGAAGCGCCGCGCGGAACTCGTCACCGAGCTGGAGCCCCTGCTGACCGACCCCCACGACCACCCGTGGCGCGCCTGGGCCGAGGCCGAGGCGCACGCGGGTGCCCGGCTGCCCGGCGCCCCGAGCCGCTGGTCCGGCAAGAAGGACATGTCCTGGGTGCCGCTGCGGCCGGAGCGGGTCTGCGAGGTGGCGTACGACCACATGGAGGGCGACCGCTTCCGGCACACGGCCCAGTGGCGCCGCTGGCGGCCCGACCGTACGCCGGACAGCTGCACGTACGCCCAGTTGGAGGAGGTCGTGCGCTACGACCTCGCCCAGGTGCTGGCGGGCGGCGGCTGAGCCCTGGGGAGCACCCTTTAGTCCGCCGTGGGCGGCAGGGTGGGGGTGGTGCAGGGTTCGCCGGTCTCCGTGGGGCCGGGTGCGGGCGAGCCGGTGGGGTCGGTGGTGTCGGCCGGGTCGGGCGGGGGTGCGGTCGTGCAGCCCGGGTCCGGCTTCGTCGTGGTCGGGTCGGGGTCGGGGGTGGTGCTCGGGTCCGGGGTGGCGGAGCCGGTGTCCGTGGGGTCGGGCGAGGGACCGGCGGTGTCCGTCGGGTCCGGGTCCGGCGTGGTGCCCGGGTCGGGGTCGTGGCTGCCGGGCGCGGTCGGGCGGGTGCTGGGCGTGGGCTGCGGGCCGACCTCGATGCCGCCGCCGCCGCCGTCGTCGGAACCGGACCCGCCCACCGGGCGCCGGGGGGCGTTGGGGCTGCCGGCACCGGGGCTCCTGGGGATGGGCCCGGTGCCGTCGGTGACCGGGTGGATGCCCTTGCGGTAGAACTCCAGCCAGGACAGCACCGTACGGAGATAGGTCTCCGAGTGGTTGTAGCTGAGGATCGCGCGGTTCATGTCGGAGGGGATCGACAGGTCGCGCGTCCCCGCGCAGAGATAGGCCCCGGCGGCCAGCGCCGCGTCGTACACGTTGTTCGGGTCCCGGCGCCCGTCGCCGTTGCCGTCCCGGCCCCAGTGCGCCCACGTCGAGGGGATGAACTGCATCGGGCCGACCGCGCGGTCGTACGTCGCGTCCCCGTCGTAGGCGCCGCCGTCGGTGTCCGGGATGTTGGCGAAACCGGCGCCGTTGAGGACCGGGCCTAGGATCGGCGAGACGGTCGTGCCCTTCTTGTCGACCCGGCCGCCGGCCGCGTGCCCGGACTCCACCTTGCCGATCGCCGCCAGCAACTGCCAGGGCAGCCGGCAACCGGGGTCGCTGCGCGCCGTCGACGCCTCGGCCCTGCGGTAGGCGGCGAGCACGGTGGCCGGGATGCCCGCCTCGGCCCACGACTGCTTGGCCGCGGGGCTCTGCTTCTCCCCCTTCTTCGGCGGCTCGGGGCTCTTCAGCGGCGGGAGTTCGGTGTGGTACGAGTCGTCGTTGGGGACCTCCGACCAGACGACGTCGTCCGTTTTCTGCCGGTGCTTCGGGGTCTCCTCGTGCGCGACGAGCTGGGGTGCCTGGGACGCCGTGAGCGCGGCCATCGCGGCGACGGCCGCGGCGGTGCCGCCGAGTCCTCGGCGCATGGTGCCGTTGAACCTCATGCGTGCTCTCCTTGGGGTCACCGGGTGAACGTGTCGATCGCGGAGATCCGCCAGCTGCCGCCCTTGCGGACGGCGTCCACGCTGAACATGGCCGCCGCGTACGTGGTCTCCTCGGACTTGCCGGTACGGGTGTTGCGCTGGTCGGCGTAGATCAGCAGCCGGGCCCGGTCGCCGTCGAGCATCTCCACGCCGCTGTCGGTGACGGTCGTGGTGAGGACGAGCTTCTGCTTCGGCGCCTGTGCCCGGACCTCGGCGAGCATGTCCGCGTGCTGCTGGACCGCCTTGCCGGTCAGGTACTTCGTCACCGCCGCCTCGGCCTTGGTGGGTGAGGCGTAGTCGTACGAGAAGACGGCGCCGACGGCCTCGGTGATCTGGCCCTTCACCTCGCTGGTGCGGCTGATGTCGGTCAGGGCCGTGTTCTGCCGGGCGGGGTCGTCGCGCAGGCTCGCCGCCGAGGTGAACGCCCAGGCGGCGATGGCGCCGAGGAGCAGGGTGAGGACGCAGAGGACGGCGGGCAGGCTCGGGCGCGGCCAGCGCCGGGCGGTGGCCTTCGGCGCCTCCGGCTCGCCCTCCTCCTCTTCCTCCTCGTCCTCCGCGACCGCCTCGTCCGGCGCGGTGCCGGGCTTCTCCGGGTCGGGCCCGCGCCCGGTGCGGGGGCGGGGCGGGGCGGCCGTCGCGGCGCGTTCGGCGGCGGCGACGGTGGCCAGGCGGCGCTGACGGTTGACCAGGTGGCGGGTGGTCGACATGTCCGGGTTCCTCTCGGTGCGGGGGCGGGGGTGTCAGCCGGCGGTGTTGCCGACGGGGGCCTGGCCGAGGGCACTGAGCTTCCACCCGTCGGGGGTGCGGGTGAGCTGACCGAGCATCCGGCTCTCCTTCACCGCGGGCTTGCCCTTCGGCGCGGTCACGGTCACCCGCAGCGCCACCATGACCCCCGCCTTCCCGGCCCGGTCGTCCAGCTCGGTGACCGCACCGGCCAGCACCTTCGCGGTGCTGACGGTCTTCGCCTCCTGGATCTGCTTCACGAACCCGTCCCGCCCGTCGACCAGTTGCCGGTGCAGGTCCCCCGTGGTGGAGTCCTCCCAGCTGTCGAGCCCCTTCTCCAGCTGCGCGTGGTCGAGCGTGTTCATGTTCTGCACGGCCTGCTCCCCCGCCGCCAGGACCTCGTCGCGGGTCTGGGCGTACGCGGCCGAGCTGTCGTGCGCCGCCTGGTACCGGGACACCCCGCCCCAGCCGGCGGCGCCGGCCGCCGCGACCGTCAGCACGATCGCCGCCGCGACCAGCGGATTCCTCGTCATCGCTACCCGTGCCATCGCTGCCTCTCCCTGCCGGCGGTCCCGCCGTGCTGTGCTGTCCGTGCTCGGTGGTGCGGTGGTGCCTTCCCGGGACTACCGGGAGGTGATCTCCACGATCGTCCAGTGCCCTTCGCGCAGTCGGGCCGTGACGGAGAGCTGTGCGGCCGCCTTGCTCGCGGCCTTGCCCTTGCGCTCGTAGACCTGGTCGAGGAAGACGAGCAGATGGGCGCTGTCGGTCGTCAGCCTGGTCACGCCGGCGCGCACGACATGGGTGGTGAGGGTGAGCTTCTGGTCGGCCGACTGCTTCTCGACCTGGCCGAACAGCGCCGCGTACTGCTGGAGCGCCTTGCCCGCGAGCAGCTTCTGGGCGGACGCCTTGGTGGCGGCGGTGCCTTCGGGGCTGTACGAGAAGACCTTGCCGAGGGCGTTGGTGACCTCGCCGGCCACCTGGGCGGTCGCCGCGCTGTCGGTCAGCGCCAGGTTGGAGGTGGCGGGCGTGTCGCGCAGCTGCCTCCCGGTCACGTACATCACGGCCCCGGCGGCGAGCAGGGCGACGACGAGGACCCCGGCGAGGACGCGCAGCCGGCGGCGGGCCGGGCGGGTGCCGGTGTCGTCGGTGTCCTCGGGCGGCTCGACGGCGGCCTCCGGCTTCTCCTCGACGTCGGTGGTCATGCGCCGCTCCCTATGCCGAGCGCCGTGAGCGCCTTGATCTTCCAGCCGTCCCCGGTCCGGGCGAGCGTGGCCTCGAAGCGTTTGCGCTCGGTGCCCGCCTTGCCGGTGCGCGGAGTGACCTCGATATCGACGGTCGCGATCATCAGCGCGGTGCCGGTCCGCTCGTCCAGCTCCGTGAGCGCGGCGTCGGTGACCTTGCCGCGTGCGGTGGCGCCGGATTCCTTGAGGTCGGCGGCGTCCTTCTTCCGGGTCCGCTTCAGCTGGTCGTACAACGGGCCGGTGGCGGACTCCAGCCAGCCGGCCAGGCCCGCGTCCACGCTCGTCGCGTCCTTGCCGTCCAGCGTGTTGAGCCGGGCCAGTGCCTGCCGGCCGTCCGCGAGGGCGGCGTCCCGGCTCTTGGCGTAGGCCAGGTCGTCGTCGCCGCGGGCCTGGGCGTACGACCAGCCGCCCAGGGCGCAGACGAGGGCCGCGATCAGCAGGACGGCCCAGCCGCCGAGGCTGCGCGTACGGGGGTTCACTCGCCGTCCTCCTGTCCCAGGCCGAGCAGCCCGGCCATGCCCCGGGCCTCCGGGGCCGTGTCGGTCGTGGCGCCGAGCACACCGGGCAGCCGGTCCTCCCCGGCGTCCCCGAGGAGCAGCGCGCCGGCCTTCGCCGGTGGGGGCAGCGGGCCGCCCGTCGGGGCGTTGGCGCTGCCCCGGACGTCGATGCCGGTGCCGGGCGAGGCGGCGCAGCGGGCCTTGGTGTTGACGGCGGGCGCGGGTGTGAGGTCGAGGCCGTTGCGATAGGTCGTGCCCTCGTAGCCGGCGGTGCAGGGCAGCGGCTCGAAGAAGGTGATCGACATGCCGAACCGGGCGCCGTCCTCGTCGACCGCGCTGGCCCCGGCGGCCACGACGGCGGGCAGCTTCACGAGCAGTTCCTCCAGGCCGCGCTGGCGGGTGACGGCGACGTCGGAGGTGGTGAGGAGGTTGGCGACGACGACCCCGAAGCTGGGTTCGACGTCCCGGAGGAGTCCGCTGATCTGGTTCGTGGCGTCGGGGGCGGCGGCGATCAGCTTGCGCAGGTCGGTGTCGGACCCCTTGAGCTGGGCGGCCAGTTCCTTCGCTCCGGAGGCGAACCCCTTGAGCGCTTCGCCCTGTTCGACCTGGGTGCGCAGCACGGTCTTGCCGTCCTCCATCAGCCTGGTGTTGACGGGCAGGGCGTCGTCGGCGGCGTCCACGAACTCGCTGCCGGTGTCCAGGAGGACCTGGAGGTCGTCGCCGCGCCCGCTGAACGCCGTGCCGAACTCGTCCACGACGGTGCGCAGGGACTCCAGGTCGACCGAGGAGGTGAGGTCGTTGACGCTGGTGAGGACGTTGGTCACCGGTGCCGGGACGGTGGTCTCGGCCTCGTCGATGACCGAGCCGTTCGCGAGGTAGGGGCCCTCGGTGCGGGTCGGCCGCAGGTCGACGTACTGCTCGCCGACGGCGGAGAGGTTGGCCACGACCGCCTTGAGGTCGTCGGGGATGCGGGGGGCGGACTTGTCGATCCGCAGCTCGGCCTCGACGCCGTCGTCGGTGAGTTCGATGGCCCCGACCCGGCCGACCGACACCCCTCGGTAGGTGATGTTGGAGTGGGTGAAGAGACCGCCGGTGCGCGGGAGTTGCATCTTGACGGTGTAGTAGTCGCGCATGCCGACGTAATGGCCGAGGTCGGCGTACCGCACACCGAGGTAGCCGAGCACCAGCACGGAGATGATGAGGAAGGCGATGTTCTTGAGCCGGATGGCGAGGGTGATCATCGGTTGCTCCCCTTCGAGTCCGTGGGCCGGCTCGTCGTCGGTGCCGAGGTCGCGGGGAGGGGCAGCGGCAGTCCGGCGCCGGCGACCGCCTGGGACGGGGCGGGTGTGGTCTCGGTGTCGGGGTCGTAGGCGGGGATGATCCGGGTGCCGGGCTCGGCCGTCAGGTCCAGGTACACGTTGAGGTAGTCGCCCTTCACGCCGCGCAGCACCTCGTCGGTGAACGGGTAGGTGAGCAGCACCTGGAGGGAGTCGGGCAGGTCGTTCCCGGAGTCGGCGAGGGCGCGCAGGGTGGGGGCGAGGGCCTTGAGGTCGGCGATGGTGTCCGCCTTGCTCCGGTTGATGGTGGTGACGGCGACGTCGGAGAGGGTGTCCAGGGAGCGGAGCATCGTCATGAGCGATCCGCGCTGCTTCTCCAGGACCTTCATGCCGGGGCTGAGCTTGGTGAGGACGGTGCCGACCTGCTGTTTGCGGCCGGCGAGGGTGCTGGAGAGCCGGTTGACGCCGTCGAGCGCGGCGGTGATGTCGCCGCGGTGGTCGTCCAGGTTGGTGACGAGCTTGTCGACCCGGTGGAGCATGGACTTGACCTGGGGTTCCTGCCCGCTCAGGGCCTTGTTGAGTTCGGTGGTGATGGTCTTGAGCTGCTGGACGCCGCCGCCGTTGAGGACCATGGACAGGGCGCCGAAGACCTCTTCGACCTCGGGGTTGCGGTTGGTACGGGTGAGCGGGATGCGGTCGCCGTCGGCGAGGGTGCCCTGCTCCTTGCCCTTGGCGGGCGGTGTGAGCTGGATGTACTTCTCGCCGAGCAGGCTGGACTGCTCCAGGTGGGCGTAGGCGTTGGCGGGGAGGTCGATCTTCCCGTTGACCTTCATGGTGACCCGGGCCTGCCAGCCGTCGGGCGCCAGCGAGATCTTGGTGACCCGGCCGACGGCGACGTCGTTGACCTTGACCGAGGACTGCGGGGAGAGGCTGAGCACGTCCCCGAAGTCCGCGGTGATCTCGTACGGGTGGTCACCGAGGTCGGCCCCGCCGGGCAGCGGCAGGTCCTCGATGCCGGAGAAGTGCGGGGCTCCGCATCCGGTGACGAAGAGGGTGCAGCACAGGCCGAGCGCGACGAGCGCCGGCCCGCCCGTGGTGCCGAGGGCCGCGGGTCTGCGCGGTCTCCGGTTCATCGGTTCGCCCCCTTCGTGTCCTTGGCGTCCTTGCCGTCCCCGGCGTCCTCCGGGGTGCCGTAGACCGTGCCCACGGCCGGGAGCGGCAGCGTGGGCAGGGCCTTCTGCCGTTGGGCGTCCACCGGGGAGAGCCCCTGGAGGGCGAGGGTGGGTTCGAGGAGCGGGCCGCCCATGCTGAGTTCGTTGAGGTTGGTGCGGCCGTTGAGGGTGCGGTGCTCGGGGTCGTACGCGTTGAGGACGTTGCCCGCCGAGAGCGGCAGGACGTCCATCGACTCGGCCAGCGAGGCGCGCTGGTCGACGAGGGCCTGGGTGATCGGCACGAGGGCGTCCACGTTCTTCTTGAGCTCGCCCCGGTTGTCCTTGATGAAGGTCTTCACCTGGCCGAGTGCGGTGCCGAGTTCCTTGAGCGCGGCGCCGAGGTTCTTCTTGTCGTCGGCGAGGAAGCCGGTGACGGAGTTCAGCTGCTCCTCGGCGGCGCGGACGTTGCCGTCGTTGTCCTTCAGCATGGTGGTGAACGTCTGGAGGTAGGACAGCGTGTCGAAGAGGTTGCCGCTCGACTTGTCCAGGGTCTTGGTCGCCTTGCCGAACTGCTCGATGGAGTCCCCGATGTCCTTGCCGTTGCCCTTGAGGTTCTCGGCCCCGGTGTCCAGGAGTCCGGCGAAGGCCCCTTCGGCGTTCGCCCCGTCGGGGCCGAGCGCGGTGGAGAGTTCGGTGATGGACGCGTAGAGCTGGTCGACCTCCACCGGGACCGCGTTGTCGGCGGCGGGCAGCTGGGCGCCGTCCCGCATGGCCGCTCCCCCGGTGTAGGCGGGGGCGAGCTGGACGTACCGGTCGGCGACCAGGCTGGGGGCGACGACCACGGCGTGCGCGTCCTCGGGGACCTGGATGCCCTTGTCGATGTGCAGGACGACCTTGACGTCCTTGCCGCGCGGTTCGACGGATTCGACGCGGCCCACCCGTACACCGAGGATGCGCAGGTCGGACCCGGCGTAGACACCGGTGACCCGGTCGAAGTAGGCGGTGACGGTGGTGCCGCCCTGCTCCTCCAGGGCCGAGACCCCGGAGGTGGCGGCGACGGCCACGACGACGAGGCCGGCGCCGATGCCGATGACGCGGGTGAGTCTCATCTCAGTGCCCGCCTTCCTGCTTCGGCGGCATGCAGCCGGAATCCGGTGGGGTGTTCGCGGGCAGGTAGTTCTTGGGGACGACCCCGCAGACGTAGTTGTCGAACCAGCGGCCGTTGCCGAGGGTGTTGCCGACGAGCCGGTTGTACGAGCCGGCGAGCGCCAGCACCTGGTCGAGGCTCTTGCGGTTCTTCTTGAGTACCGCGGTGACCCGGCCGAGTGCCTTGAGGGTCGGCTTCAGCTGCTTGTTGTTGTCGGCGACGAGACCGGTGAGCTGGGTGCCCAGGTCGCGGGTTCCGGTGAGCAGCAGGTGGATGGAGTCGCGGCGGGCCTGGATCTCGCCGAGGAGCAGGTTGCCGTCGTCCAGGAGGGTCTCGAAGCCGCTCTTCTTGTTGGCGAGGGTCTTGGTGAGCTTCTTGCTGCCCTTGAGCAGGGTGGCCAGCTGGGCGTCGCGTTCGGAGACGGTCCTGGAGAGCGCGGAGAGCCCTTCGGCGGCGCTCTTCACGTCGGGCGGGGAGTCCTTGAAGGTGGCCGAGATCGTCTCGAAGCTCTTGGCGAGCTGTTCGGTGTCGATCTCCCCGATGGTCTCGCCCAGTCCGTTGAACGCCTGTGTGACGTCGTACGGGGAGGTGGTGCGGGAGGCCGTGATGCGCTCGTCCGGGTCCTGCGGGGAGTCGCCGAGCGGGTCGACGGCGAGGTACTTCTCGCCGAGGAGCGTCTTGATGGCGATGCCGACCGTGCTGGCGTTGCCGATCCAGGCGTCCTTGACCTTGAAGGTGACCTTCACCTTGGCGCCGTCCAGGGAGACACCGGTGACCTTGCCGACCTTGACGCCGGCGATGCGGACCTCGTCGCCCTCGCCGAGTCCGGCGGACTCGGTGAAGTCGGCGCTGTAGGTGGTGCCGCCGCCGATGAAGGGGAGCGAGTCGGCCCGGTAGGCGCCGAATCCGACGAGGGCGAGCAGGAGCAGGCCGACGATGCCGACGGCGACGGGGTTGCGGTGGCGTATCGGCTTGATCATGACAGGCACCTCGGCTGGGTGATCTCGATGCCGGTCGGCGGGGTGCTGCCGTCGCTCGTCGTCACGCCGCTGACCCTGGCCTCGCAGAGGTAGAGGTTGAGCCAGGAGCCGTACGAGGTGAGGCGGCTGATGGCCTCCATCTTGGCCGGGGTCTTCTGGAGGAAGTTCTCGATCTTCGGGGTGTTGTCGGCCAGGTTCCCGGAGAGGCGGCCGAGCTGCTCGATGTCGTCCTTGAGGGGCCCCCGACCGTCCTCGAAGAGGTCCGCGGTGACTGTGGTGAGCGCACCCATCGCGGTGACGGCCTCGCCGAGGGGCTTGCGGTCGCCCGCGAAGCCGGTGACGAGGGCCTGGAGCGTGTCGACCAGGTCGTTGAAGCCGTCCTCCCGGTCGTTGACGGTCTTCAGGACCGAGTTGAGGTTCTTGATCACCTCGCCGATCACCTTGTCCTTGGCGGCGACCGTGCCGGTCAGCGAGCCGACGTGCTGGAGGATGGAGTCGACGGTGCCGCCCTCGCCCTGGAGCACCTGGACGATGGAGCCGGCCAGCTCGTTGACGTCGGGCGGCGAGAGCCCTTCGAAGAGCGGCTGGAAGCCGTTGAAGAGCTGGGTGAGGTCGAGCGCCGGGGTGGTGCGCGACAGCGGGATGGTGGCGCCGGGTGCGAAGCTCTCGCCGACGGGTCCGGCGCCCTGGTCCAGGTCGATGTACCGCTGGCCGACCATGTTGAGGTACTTGATCGACGCGGTCACGGAGGCCGGGAGCTTCTTGCTCTTGCGGACGCTGAAGCGGACCTCGGCGACCCGGCGGTCGGCGACCTCTACCGACTCGACCTGGCCGACCTTGACCCCGGCGACGCGGACGCTGTCCCCGACGATGAGTCCGGTGGCGTCGGTGAACCGGGCCTTGTACGAGCGGGTGTCGCCCACGCCGGTGTTGGCGATGGACAGGGCGAGGACCGTGGTGGCCAGGCTCGTCACCACGATGAACACGATCGATTTCGCGAGCGGTCCCGCGAGGGAACGGCGCTTCACTTGAGCTTCACCTCCACACCGCGGAAGGCCGGGCCGATGAGCACGCTGCTCCACTCGGGCAGGGCCTGCGGCCGGACTTTCAGTGAGGGAGCGACCAGCTCGTTGACGAGGCGGCTCTCCTGCGGCGAGTTGGGCATGCCGAGCGACGGGTCGGCCGCGGGCACCTCGACCGGCGTGGCCGGGTCCGGGTCCGTCCGGGGGGTGTCGGCGGCGGTCCTGGCGTCGGCGGTCGGCACGGTCTGGCCGACGTACGGGATGGAGTAGCAGTGCGGTCCGCCGGTGGCGTTGTAGACCGGGGTGTCCTTGCCCGCGACGTACTTGCCCTTGGACGGCACGGTCTTGAGCGTCACGTGCAGTCCGGGCTGGTCGGTGCCCTTGCCGAGCGCCTTGTCCATGGCCGGGACGAAGTTGGCCACGGTGCGCAGGGTGCAGGGGAACTCCGAGGAGTACTTCGCGAGGGTCTCCAGGGTGGGCCTGCCGCTGGCGGCGAGCCGGATGAGGTTGTCCTTGTTGCGCTGGAGGAAGGCGGTGACGTCGCGGGCGGACGCGGTGGTGGACCCGTACACGTTCGCGAGGTTCGCCTGCTGTTCGGCGAGGGTGCCGCTGGTGGTGGTGAAGTCGGTGAGGGCGTCCAGGACGTCGGGGGCGGCGTCCGCGTAGAGCCGGCTGACCTTGACGAGTTCCTTGATGTCCTCGTTGAGCGTGGGGAGTTGGGGGTTGAACTTCTTGAGGTGGGCGTCGAGCCTCACCAGGGTGTCGCCCAGCTTCTCGCCCCGGCCCTGGAGCGCGGTGGAGACCGCGTTGAGGGTGGCGGACAGTTTCTCCGGCTTCACGGCGGTGAGCAGCGGCAGGACGTTGTCGAGGACCTCTTCCAGTTCGATGGCGTTGCTGGACCGGTCCTGGGGGATGACGTCACCGGCGCCGAGCGTCTCGGTCGAGGGCACGGGGGGCGGTACGAGGGCGACGAACCGTTCGCCGAAGAGCGTGGTGGGCAGCATCTGGGCGGAGACGTCGGCCGGGATGCGGTCCAGCTTGTCCGGCTTGATCGCGAGGGTGAGCCGGGCCCCGTCGCCGTCGGCCGAGATGTTCCGGACCTGGCCGACGACCACACCGCGCAGCTTCACGTCGGCGTTCTCGTGCATCTCGTTGCCGACGCTCGATGTGCGTACGGTGACCGTCGCGTCGTGCGTGAAGTCCTTCTCGTACACCGAGACCGACACCCAGATGAGGACGGCGGGCACCAGGAAGAGGGCGACTCCGGCGGTTCTGCGGGCGGTGGCCCGGGCGGCGCGTGAGGTCATCAGCCGGCCACCTTCACCGTCGTCGTGGCGCCCCAGATGGCGAGCGAGAGAAAGAAGTCGGTGACGCTGATCAGCACGATCGCGTTGCGCACGGACCGGCCGACGGCCACCCCGACCCCGGCGGGGCCGCCGGTGGCGTGGAAGCCGTAGTAGCAGTGGGCGAGGATCACCATCACGCTGAAGATCAGCACCTTGAGCACCGACAGGAGCACGTCGGTCGGGGACAGGAAGAGATTGAAGTAATGGTCGTACGTGCCCGCCGACTGTCCGTTGAACAGGACGGTGACGTAGCGGGACGCGACGTACGAGGAGAGCAGCCCGATCGCGTACAGCGGGATGATCGCGACGACCCCGGCGATGATGCGCGTGGTGACGAGGTAGGGCATCGAGCGCACGCCCATCGATTCGAGGCCGTCGACCTCCTCGTTGATGCGCATGGCGCCGAGCTGCGCGGTGAAGCCGGCGCCGACGGTCGCGGAGAGGGCGAGTCCGGCGACGAGCGGGGCGATCTCGCGGGTGTTGAAGTACGCGGAGATGAAGCCGGTGAACGCGGCGGTGCCGATCTGGTTCAGGGCCGCGTAGCCCTGGAGTCCGACGACGGTGCCGGTGGCCAGGGTCATCGCGATCATCACGCCGATGGTGCCGCCGACGACACCGAGGCCGCCGCTGCCGAAGGCGACCTCGGCCAGGAGGCGCTGGACCTCCTTGAGGTAGCGGCGCAGGGTGCGGGGTATCCAGATCAGCGCCCTCACGTAGAAGGTGAGTTGGTCACCGGATCTGTCGAGCCAGCCGAGCATTGACATGGGTCAGCTCCCCTTCGCGGGGACGATCTGCAGGTAGATCGCCGTGAGGACCATGTTCACGAAGAACAGCAGCATGAAGGTGATGACGACGGACTGGTTGACCGCGTCGCCCACCCCCTTCGGGCCGCCGCGCGGGTTGAGGCCGCGGTAAGCGGCGACGATGCCGGCGATGAAGCCGAAGATCAGCGCCTTGACCTCGCTGACGTAGAGGTCGGGCAGCTGGGCGAGGGCGGAGAAGCTGGAGAGGTACGCGCCCGGGGTGCCGTGCTGCATGATCACGTTGAAGAAGTAGCCGCCGAGGGTGCCGACGACGGACACGAGGCCGTTGAGCAGGACGGCGACGAGCATGGTGGCGAGCACGCGCGGGACGACCAGGCGCTGCACGGGCGAGACGCCCATGACCTCCATGGCGTCCAGCTCCTCGCGGATCTTGCGGGAGCCGAGGTCGGCGCAGATCGCGGACCCGGCGGCCCCGGAGACCAGCAGCGCCACGATGATCGGGCTGGCCTGCTGGATGACGGCGAGGACGCTGGCGCCGCCGGTGAAGGACTGGGCGCCGAGCTGCTGGGTGAGCGAGCCGACCTGGAGGGCGATGACCGCGCCGAACGGGATGGACACGAGGGCGGCGGGCAGGATGGTCACGCTGGCGACGAACCAGAACTGCTCGATGAACTCCCGCACCTGGAACGGCCGCCGGAACGTCTCCCGGGTCACGGTCCCGGCGAGCGCGAACAGCCGCCCGGTCTCGCGCAGCGGCGCGGCGAGCTTGCTCGGGCGCGGGGCCTCGGGCGCCTTGGCGGGCTCCGGGGCGCGGTCCACCGGCTCCGGTTCGTCGGGGGGCCGTACGGGCATGGGGGCGGTCACCGGCGTCCACCGCCCACGGCGGGGCTGTAGCTGTTGAGGATGGCGGTACGGGCCGCCTCCGGCAGCTCGCCGAGCATCGACATGACGCGTTCCCGGCGGCGCAGGGCGCCCTGGCGCACCGGCAGGCCGGGCGTGGGCTCCAGCTGGGGGACGACGGTGCGCGGGGCGTTGGCCGAGCTGATGCCCTGGCCGTAGCCGTTGAGCTCCTCGGCGGCGAGCGTGGCGGCGTCCTTCTCCTCGGACATGCCGATCGGCCCCTCGCAGCGGCCGGCGAGGAACTGGTTCACGACGGGCAGGTCGCTGGTGAGCAGCACCTCGCGCGGCCCGAAGGTGACGAGGTTGCGGCAGAACAGCATCCCCATGTTGTCCGGCACGGTGGACGCGATGTCGAGGTTGTGGGTGACGATCAGCATCGTCGCGTCGATCTGCGCGTTGAGGTCGACGAGGAGCTGGGAGATGTACGCGGTGCGGACCGGGTCGAGGCCGGAGTCCGGTTCGTCGCAGAGGATGATCTGCGGGTCCAGGACGAGGGCCCGGGCGAGGCCGGCCCGCTTGCGCATGCCGCCGGAGATCTCGCCGGGGAGCTTGTTCTCCGCGCCCAGGAGCCCCACGACGTCGATCCGCTCCATGACGATGCGGCGGATCTCGGATTCCTTCTTGCGGGTGTGCTCCCGGAGTGGGAACGCGATGTTGTCGAAAAGTGACATCGACCCGAAAAGGGCGCCGTCCTGGAACATGAGACCGAAGAGCTTGCGCGTCTCCATGATGTCCCGCTCGGAGCCGTTCACCATGTCGACGCCATTGACGAGAACGCGCCCGCGCTCAGGTTTGAGGAGGCCGATGATGGATTTGAGGAACACCGTCTTTCCCGTCCCGGACGGGCCGAGCATGACACTGACCTCGCCTGCGGGAAGCGTGAGCGACACATCCTGCCAGATGTTCTGCTTGCCGAAAGACTTGGTGAGCCCTTCGACCACTACTTCGATTCCCATCCCACCTCCTGCATGCGCTCACGAAGTGACAGAAATGCGCCGAGGGGCGCACGTTAAGTTCACCGGCACCGCCAGGACAAGCCCTTGAACAGCCCATTCGCAAAGATCCGGTCCGTTTGTCATCGGATGACAAATTCCGGTTCCGATCTTGTGAAGTACTGCGCACTGCCGTCCGTCGGTGCAGGCCGGAACCCCGCGGCCCAGGGGGCCGGACAGACGTCCGGGCTCCTCGCCGACGGGTGGGCAATCTCCGTACGCGCCGGAGGAGTTGCTGACGGAGGCGACGCTACGGGTGGGTAACCTGGGCCGCAATACCAGGTCATCAAGTTTTCGCGCGAGTGCGCGAAGGGGTCGGTTCTTTCTCATCGACTGAGCAGAACGGCCGGAAAAACTGTCGCCCGGTGACAAGTTCTGGGGGCGGCCGGCGGGGCCTGCGGGCCGCACAGTGCGTCGAGAAGCGCTCGGGACCGGCTCGAATACACAAGTGGCAGGCGGCATTCCGCATGTCCGGCCGGCCGGAGGCGCAGCGGCGCCCGCGAGGACCTGCGCAGGAAGTGACAAGAAGGCCGGATCTCGTACTCATCCCTGACGGAGATGCACGACCCGTCCATAGATTCTCATACGACGGGATTGTGTACCGGTGTTTCCCGCCAGTAACCTCACGGCTCGGTGAATGGGATTTCGTATCGGACCCGTCCGACGCCGTCCCGGCACCCGCATTCCGCATTCCGCGCTCAATTCGCTGCGCACATCGGAAACAAGGGGAAGACATGAGAACCTCGAACCGGGTACGTGTGGGGCTCCTGGCCTCCTTCACCGCGCTCGCCGCCGTCGCGTCGATGGGCACGGCCACGGCCGCCAAGACGACGCTGAACGGAAGCTGGGCGCCCTTCAGCCGCTGCCCGGTCGACGACCCGGCGATGCTGGCGGCCGACGGGGCGACGGACACCGCGATCTGTGTGTCGTCCCATTCGGCGAGCGGCTCCATCAAGCTCGGCAACACCGAGGTGCCGGTCGGCGCGAGCGACCTCCAGGTCGGCGTGGTCAACCACCCGGGCGGCACGTCCACCGTGGTCTCCCCGGCCGGCGGCGCGCTCATCGCCGACTCCGCGAAGGTGCCCGGCGGCCTGCTCGGCCTCATGTGCCCGGCTGACGTGCCCGTCATCACCGGGATCTGCAACACGCTCACCGACGTCAACCTGAACCGGGTGACGGCGACCATCGAGTCGGTCAACACCCCGACCGGCTTCCAGCTCGTGGCGGGCACGACGACCGGCAAGCCGATCCTCACGCTCCCGGTGCGGATCCACCTGGAGAACCCGCTCCTCGGCGACAAGTGCTACATCGGCTCCGCCTCGAACCCGATCCTGCTCAAGCCGCAGAACCTCACCCAGCCGGTCATCTCCAGCGAGAAGTTCGCCGGCGACGGCACTCCGGACACGGCCGGTCAGATGAACCGGCTCAACCTGCTTGGCGCCACCCAGACCGACACCACGTACGCGGTCCCCGGCACCAACGGCTGCGGTCTGCTCGGCTCGCTGAACTGGGCCGTCAACCTGAAGACGGGCCTGCCGTCGGCCTCCGGCAACAACAACGTCACGCTGGACGACGCGCAGACCTACGTGGCGACGATGAACAAGCCGCGCGACCAGGCGCCCAACGCGGGCAAGCTGCTGGCCCAGTACTGGCACTCGGCGGTGCGGTAGCCGCTCCCGCGCCATGCGGCGCCGAAGGGGCCGCCTCGGTGAGGCGGCCCCTTCGGTGTGCCGGGCGGGCTACGTGGCGGGCTTCGTTCCGGGCAGTTCCGGCAGTGGGGGCGGGCAGTAGGACCGGGTGGGGTTGTCCGGGATGCAGGTCGGGGCCTGGTTCATGAAGACACGGTTCCCGGGGCCGGAGATGGAGGCCGTGAAGAGCGGGCTGAGGTCCTCCTCGTCCGTACCGCAGCCGGTGAAGGGCGGAATGTTCACCCGGCCCTCCAGAACGCCGCCCACGGCGACGTTCTTGTACGCCTCCCCGCCGTTCAGAACCACCTTGAACGGCTTCGACGTCCTGCAGTCGCTTCCCACGTCCAGGGGAGTGCCGTTGACCTCGACGTCGTGCAGACGGAGCGACTGCGTGAAGTAGGCGGTGGAGAAGGAGACCCGGGTGGCCCCGGTGCCATAGCTGCCCGTCGAGATGGTGATGGGACCGTTCTCGAACGAGACCTTCGCCGTCACCGGCTGGAAGCCGAAGGTGAGGAAAGTGGACCGGGCATCGGGAAGGTCGAGATTCGCGAGCGAGTCGATGCGGAGGTATGCCCCTCCTTCCTCCCGCGCCGACCGGGTCGCCGAGCGCTTAGAGGCCAGGACGCTGATGAGCGCGGGATCGTCGGGGTCGTTGATGATCATGGCCCCGTTCAGCTTGCTCACGTTGGCCAGACCCAGGGCGTAGGCGCAGCTGAAGGTTCCGCCCGTGGGGGTGTCCCGTTCGGTGACGGGTCCGCCCGGTGCCGGCTGCGGCGCCTCGCTCGCGTCCATCTCCCCCACCGGTGGATCGACGGGGCAGAACTCGGGGTCCTCCTCGTCGGCGGCCGCCGGCTCCACCGTGATCTCCTTCCCCTCCGCCCTGCCGGAGCCGCCCGCCGGGGTGGTGGGCGTCGTCGGGGTTCCGGACGGCTCCGTGCCCGCTCCGTCCGTGACACGTGTGGTCGCGAAGTGCCCGTCCTCGCCCTCCTTCGGCCGGCACGTCAGCGTGGCGAGGGCCGGCGGGGCCTCCTCGGCGGTCGACGCGGCGGACAGCAGCTCGATGGTGAACTCCCCCACCGAGAAGTCGGCGTCGCCCGGGGACCCGAACGTCACGTAGGGGACCTCACCGGAGTGGACGAGCACCACGTCCCCGTCGGCGGCGAGCGGCGTACTCGCCGCGGTGAGCTCCCAGGACGCCTCGGCCGACTCGCCGTTCTGGGCGACCTTCACCTTGAGCGCGGCACGGCTCGCGAGGGCTTCGGTGCCCTCGGGCAGGAGCGCGGCGACGTCGGCCCGGGCGAGCGTCACGGCGAGCGTCACGGGCCCCGGCTGAACGGGCCGGCCGGTCTCGCCGGTCGCCGGGACGTCCGCCGACAGGGCCACGGAGGCGGCCACGGTCGCCTCGCCGCTGCCCTCGGTCCCGCAGGCGGCAGCGAGGCCGAGCGGTCCGGGGCTCTCGTCGGCGGCCGACCCTCCGCCCGACAACAGCCCGGCGAGCAGGGCGAGCCCGGCGACGGAGGCGACCCGTACGGAACGCCCCGCACGGGTCACAGGTATCTGGGTGTGCATAGGGGCCTGTCCTCCAGGGCGTGCGTGCGAGCGGTGTCTGTAGCGGGTTGCGCCCAGGGCCTAGCCGTACACGTGGTACGTGGCGCTGTAGTGGGCCGGGTCGCCGTCGTTGACGAGGCCGAGACAGCTGGCCGCGGACGCGATCAGGTCACCCTCGACGACGAGGGTGTCGGTGGTGTTGTCGAAGGAGCCGTCGAGGGAGCCGCCGAGGTCGAAGGAGCAGCCGACGCCCACGACGTGGACCGCGACGCCCTGGACCGTGACGTTGTACACGTTCGGGTTCGTGGTGCTCGGCCCCGCGTCCGCGACCGGCCACGGGGTGCCCGTGACCGTCAGGGCGACGTTCATGCCGGACAGCGTGCAGTCGGTGAACGAGAGAAGGCCGATGTCGGCGGCGACCGGACCGGTGTCGTAGAGCCACCCGCCCGCGTCGGAGGAGTCGCACGTCATCGTGGACAGCGCCTGCAGGGTCGCGTCGTCGGAATGCGCCGTGTAGGGCCCTGGAGGCGTCAGCGTCTCCACGGACGTGGCCCCGGCGGAGGCCGATGAGACCGTCGTGCCGAGGGCCGCGAGCAGGGCGGCCGCCACGACGGCGGATCTTCGGGTACGGAGTTTCACTGATCCACGTCCTCACGGGTCGGAGCGCCGCGCCCGCCGGCGCCCATAACGAGAAGGCCGGGCCGGCCGCGGGGTCTCCGCGGCCGGCCCGTACCGATGTGCCGTCACGCCTTACGGGGTGCTGATCACCGGCGACGTGCTGACGTGGTACGAGGCGTTGAAGGACGCCACGTCGCCGTCGTTGATCAGGCCGAGGCAGTCGGCGTTGGAGGCGACCAGGTCGTCACCCGAACCGTCGATGACCAGGTCCCCGGTGCTGTTGTCGTAGTACCCGTAGACCTTGCCGGCGAAGTCGGCGGAGCAGCCGAAGCCCTCGATGTGGGCCGAGATGCCGGTGACGTTCCCCTTGACCCGGTTGGAGTTCGAGGGGTCGACGCTGGTGACGTTGATCGCCCACGGCGACGCGGTCATCGTCACGTCGAAGTCGAGGCCGCCGACCGTGCAGTCGGTGAAGCCGATGCTGGCGATGGTGGCCATGTTGGCGCCCGTGCTGCTGGTGGCGTTGATCGTGCCCGACGACACGTCGGACGACACGCACTCCAGGTTCGCGAACGGGACGTCCAGCGTCGGGTAGTCCGCGTGGGCGGTGTAGGCCCCGGACGGGGTCGCCGACCACGAGGACGCGGTGCCGGCGGAGGCCGTGGTGACCGCCATCCCGAGGGCGGCGCCGGCGGCGGTGACGATGATGGCGGCTCTACGTGCAAGGGTGTTCACGGAATCCGGTTCCCTTCGAGGGTGTGTGACCTACACCGGGGGGCCACTTCCGGCCGGGTGAGCGGCGCTCCCGGAGTGGGGGGTCACGAGACAGGAATGTGGCAGTCCGACCTGACCGACTGCTCGACCTCTTGCGTTCGGCCATGACGCTACGGGCGAGTAATGTCGCTCCGCAACACACCGGAACAAAGAATCTCCACAATCAGCCACCCCGCCAAGGAATTTGCTGCGCAGCGAGTAAGGCCCGCCGATTTTTTATCGGGAAGTGAGCAGTTCCGGCGAGGCGGACGCACCCGGCCCTGCTCACCCGATGAGGGTACGACCTCCGCCGCCGCTCAACACCCCACGTCACAGCCCTCCCGCACGGCCTCCCCCGGCGCCGCCGTCCCGCGCGCCCGACACCCTGCCACACCCTTGACTTCCCCCCGCCGACGCAGTGGAATTCACCGCGAATAGCGCGGGCGGCATTGTTCGAGGAGTCCGGAAGCCCACCTCG
Organism: Streptomyces sp. NPDC057249; assembly: GCF_042669245.1. Classification (NCBI taxonomy): domain Bacteria; kingdom Bacillati; phylum Actinomycetota; class Actinomycetes; order Kitasatosporales; family Streptomycetaceae; genus Streptomyces; species Streptomyces sp. NPDC057249. The sequence continues at coordinate 141,157 of NZ_JBHUXS010000017.1, forward strand.
GAGCCGCCGTCGCATTACCGGAATCCAGGCCCCCGCATCAACACCGCACGAGTGATCCGCAAGCCGGTCACGAGCGCGGAGGCCGCGCGGACAGGTGGCTGAAAACCGCCGATACGTGGCCCATACATTTCGTCTTGTCCTGCCTGTGTTCAGGGCCACATACGTGGACTATCTTCGGCAACCGACGTTGGTACGCACCTGAGGACGGGTGGGAGCGCTCTCCTGTCCGTCACCCCCCATCGGGCGCCGAAGAGCAAGAAGGGGTCAAGGTATGCCGGGAGTTGCGCAACCCTCGGATCTGGGCGAGCCGCTGGGACCGCTGCCGCAGGAGTTCGCCTCGATCGTGCGGCCCGAACTGCCCAGCCTCATCAAGGAGATCGGCCTTGAGGTCACCCGCGCCTACCCCGAGTACGCGCGACTCCTCGACGGCCCGTACGGCCAGGGCATCCGGGTCGGTGTCGAGCAGAGCATCTCCGTGTTCGTGGACCAGGTGGCCGAGCCGGCCGCCCCCTCCGCGCTGCGCGACGAGATGTGCCGCAGGTTCGGCCGGTTCGAGGCGTACGAGGGGCGCAGCCTGGACCAGTTGCAGGGGGCGTACCGGCTGGGCGCCCGGGTGGCTCTCCGCCGGGCCAAGAAGATCGGCCGGCGCTACAACCTCTCCCCCACCATGATGCTGACGTTCGCGGACGCGCTGTTCAGTTACGTGGACGAACTGGAAGCCCTGTCGCGCGAAGGGTACTTGGAGGTGAGGTCGGCCTCCGACGACCACACGGACACCCTGCGGCGCCGGCTGCTCCACCTGATCCTCGCCGGGCGCCCCGTGCCGCGGGTGGCCATCGCCGAGCTGTGCGAGCAGACCGGCTGGACGCTGCCGGACGAGGTGACGCTCGTGGCCGTGCGCCCGTCCCCCGATCTGGACCGGCTGGCGATCGACCGCGACGTACTCGTCGACTTCACCGACCCGCAGCCGCACTTACTGATCCCGGGCCCCTTCGACGACATGCGAAGACGCATGCTGGAACACGCGCTGCCGGGCGTCCGCGCCGCCATCGGCCTGACCGTGCCCTCGTCGCTGGCCTCGGACTCGATCCGCTGGGCCCGGCGGGTGCTGGAACTCGTGGACGCGGGCGTCATCGACGACGCGCCCGCCATCCTCTGCGACGACCACCTCATCACCCTGTGGCTGCTCTCCGACCCGGTCCTCCTCGACCAGCTCGCGCGCCGCGAACTCGCCCCGATGGCCAACATCAGCGCCAACCGGCGCGAACGGCTCATCGAGACGCTGCGGATCTGGCTCGACACCCGGGGCACGGCGGCCCAGATGGGCGAACTCCTCGACGTGCACCCCCAGACCGTCCGCTACCGGATGCGCAATCTGGAAGCGATCTTCGGCGATCAGCTGGTCGATCCGGAGGCGCGGTTCTCGACGGAGACCGTGCTCCGCGCCATGCAGCTGCGCGCCCGCAGCAACGAGACACCCATCTGAACAGCGCGCGACGCACCTTCGGCCCGACGAGCACCTCACGCGACGTCAACCTACCTGCTGGTAAGGGGAAATAGCCGGTCATTCCCAATCGGTTGCCACACGGAGACGTACTCAACGAGAAACCAGGAACTGCGTCTCGTTATATGGAGTGGAGTCGGTCCGCCCACCCGGCGGTCCGACGCCCGACCTCCTGGCCACCATCGAGAGGGAACCCCCATGACCGCCTCGCACCTGCTCGTCCCCGTCCCGATCCCGGACCGCATCGCCGCGCTCATCGGCGCCTGCACCCCCGCGCACATCCTCCAGGCCGAGTTCGACGCCGACTGCGCCGCACGCGAGGTCCGCAGGTTTCGCGGGCCGCGGCTGGGCATCGAGGACCAGGCCGACCGCGAGCTGGCCCTGTCCGAGCTGGCCCGCGCCAACAAGGTGCTCGCCGCCCACCATCCCCGGCTGGTGGTGCGCCCCGGTTCCGCCTGGTGACCCCGGAGAACGACCCGTACCGCACCTTGCGAAGAGTCCGCCGCACCCTTACCTTACTCAAAAGTAAGTTTACTCCAGAGTAAGGAACTGGCGTGGCCGACAACAGCAGCGGCAAGGTCACCGACGAACTGGCCGCCCTCGACTTCGCGGCCGTCTCCCCGGAGGAGTTCGCGCGGATCGTGAAGGGGCTGTCCGCCAAGCAGCTCGCCGACGTCATGCACGGGGAGCTGCGGACCCGGGTGCTCGGTGAGGTCTTCGGCCGGATGAAGCAGCAGTTCCGCCCGGAGGCGGCCGGGGCGCTCACGGCGCTGATCCGCTGGAAGATCACCGGTGACGCGGACGTGGTCTACGAGACCTCGATCGCGGACGGCACCTGCACCGTCAGCGAGGGCCGCTCGGACGCGGAGCCGCGTACGACGCTGGTCATGGCGGACGCCGAGTTCCTGAAGCTGGTCTCCGGCAACGGCAACCCGATCACCATGTTCATGATGCGCAAGCTGAAGGTGGCCGGTGACGTCGGCCTGGCCTCGGGGCTCACGCGCTACTTCGACATCCCGAAGGCGTGAGCCGATGAGCTACTTCTCCCTTGCGCTCACCGAGGAGCAGCAGGACCTGCGCGACTGGGTGCACGGCTTCGCCGCCCAGGTGGTGCGTCCGGCGGCGGCCGAGTGGGACGCCCGCGAGGAGACGCCCTGGCCGGTCATCCAGGAGGCCGCCCGGATCGGTCTCTACGGATTCGAGTCGCTGGCCGACATGTACGGCGACCCGTCGGGCCTCTCCCTCCAGATAGCCAACGAGGAGCTGTTCTGGGGCGACGCCGGCATCGGCATGGCCCTGTTCGGCACCTCGCTCGCCGTCGCCGGGATCTTCGCCTCCGGCACCCCGGACCAGCTCGCCGAGTGGGTCCCCCAGTGCTACGGCGATGAGGACGATCCGAAGGTCGCGGCGTTCTGCGTCTCCGAACCGCAGGCCGGCTCCGACGTCTCCGCGATGACCACGAAGGCCCGGTACGACGAGGCGAAGGACGAGTGGGTGATCTCCGGCCAGAAGGCGTGGATCACCAACGGCGGCATCGCCGAGGTCCATGTCGTCGTCGCCTCGGTCGACCCCGCGCTCGGCGCGCGCGGGCAGGCCGCGTTCATCGTCCCGCCCGGCACGGAGGGCCTGGCCGCGAGCCGCACCATCAAGAAGCTGGGCCTGCGCGCCTCGCACACGGCGGACGTCTTCCTCGACGACGTACGGGTGCCGGGGCACTGCCTGCTCGGCGGCAAGGAGAAGCTGGACGCCCGCCTCGCCCGCGCCCGCGAGGGCTCCACCGCCAAGGGGCAGGCCGCGATGGCCACCTTCGAGGTCAGCCGTCCCACGGTCGGCGCGCAGGCGCTGGGCATCGCGCGGGCCGCGTACGAGTACGCGCTGGAGTACGCCGGGGACCGTGAGGCGTTCGGGCGGCCGATCATCGAGAACCAGTCGATCGCGTTCGCGCTGGCCGACATCCGTACCGAGATCGAGGCCGTACGGCTGCTGATCTGGCAGGCCGCCTGGATGGCCCGCAACGACCGCACCTTCGATGCCGGTCAGGGCTCCATGTCCAAGCTCCGCGCGGGCGAACTCGCGGTGGCCGCGACCGAGAAGGCCGTCCAGATCCTGGGCGGCGCCGGGTACAGCCGGGAGCACCCGGTGGAGCGGATGTACCGCGACGCCAAGATCTACACGATCTTCGAGGGGACCAGCGAGATCCAGCGCCTGGTCATCGCGCGGGCGATCTCGGGACGGCACATCCGCTGAGGACGGGGGCGGCGGGCGGGCGCGGGAGCGGACCGGCGAGGATATGCGGGTCCGCACACCGCCGCACCCGGGGGAACGCCATGCCCGCCGTCCCGCGCCCGTCCGTCCTCTTCGTCACCGACCTCGCCTACGAGGCGCGCGGCCGGCGCTACTGCGACGAGGACATCGGGCTGACGGCACGTCTCCGCGAGGACTTCGACCTCGCGCTCTGCCATCCGCGCGACGCCGCCGCCCTGCTGGACGGATTCGACGCCGTCGTCGTACGCAACAGCGGTCCGGTGCTGCGTTACCAGGAGGCGTACGACGCGTTCCGGGCGCGGGCCCTGGAGCTGGGCACCAGGGTCTACAACCCGCTGACCGGGCGCGGCGACATGGCGGGCAAGCAGTACCTCGTGGACCTGAGCCGGGCCGGACACCCGGTCATACCCACCGTGGACCGGGCGGCGGACCTCGGGCTGCTGCCGGACGCCGAGGGCTATGTCGTCAAGCCGAAGCTGGGGGCGGACTCGGTGGGCCTGCGCTTCGTGACGACACCGGAGCTCGGACCGGGCGCCGACGGCACCCTGCTCGTCCAGCCCCGGATCGACTTCCGCTACGAGGTGTCCTTCTATTACGTCGACCACGACTTCCAGTACGCGCTGCACGCCCCGGACCCGGAGCGGCGGTGGGTCCTCGAGCCCTACGAGGCGAGCGCGGCGGATCTGGCGTTCGCCCGGTCGTTCGTCGAGTGGAACACGCTCGACCACGGCATCCAGCGGGTGGACGCCTGCCGGACGGCGGACGGCGGCCTGCTCCTCGTGGAACTGGAGGACCTCAACCCGTATCTCTCGCTGGACCGGGTAGCCGCCCCCGTGCGGGAGGCATTCGCCACTCGCATGACGCGGTCGCTGCGGGATCTGCTCGCCTGACACGTCCGGGCGTTCCCCGCATGCGGGTGACACGACGCGATGTGAGGGTGCAAAGGTGACCACTGCCAGCGAGACCGCCCCCGCCGCGCAGAGTGCCGCCGCGCCGCCCGTGCTCGATCCGCGCCGCCGCAACATCGTCTTCGCCACGATCGTGCTGGGCATCCTGCTGGCCGCCCTGGACCAGACGATCGTGGGTACCGCGCTGCCGACGATCGTCTCGGACCTCGGGGGCGCCGCGCACATGTCGTGGGTGGTCACCGCCTACCTCCTCGCGGAGACGGTGGCGACGGTGCTGGTCGGCAAGTTCGGCGACCTGTTCGGGCGGAAGATCGTCTTCCAGCTGTCCGCCGTCATCTTCATCACCGGGTCGTTCCTCTGCGGGCTGGCGACGAACATGACGCTGCTGATCGTGTGGCGCGGCCTCCAGGGCATCGGCGCCGGCGGTCTGATGGTCACCTCGATGGCGCTCATCGCCGACGTCATCCCGCTGCGCGACCGGGGCAAGTACCAGGGCGCGATCGGTGCCGTCTTCGGCGTGTCGACGGTGATCGGACCGCTGCTCGGCGGGCTGTTCACCGACCACCTGACGTGGCGCTGGGCGTTCTACGTCAATGTGCCGATCGCGATCGCGGTGGTCATCGCGGCGGCCCGGACGATCCCGTCCGTGAAGGCGGCCGGGCGGCCGGTCATCGACTACCTGGGCATCGCCCTGGTCACCATCGGGGCCAGCGCCCTGATCCTGGCCACCAGCTGGGGCGGCAACGAGTACGCCTGGGGCTCCGGCGTCATCATCGGCCTGTTCGTCCTCGGGATCGTGGCGCTCGCGCTGTTCTGCCTGGCCGAGTTCCGGGCGAAGGAGCCGATGCTGCCGATGCGGCTCTTCGGCAACCCGGTCTTCACGGTCTGCTCGATCCTCAGCTTCATCGTCGGTTTCGCGATGCTCGGCGCGATGATCTTCCTGCCGACGTACCTCCAGTACGTGGACGGCGACTCGGCGACCCTGTCGGGCGTGCGGACGCTGCCGATGGTCGTCGGTCTGCTCGCCGCCTCCATCTTCAGCGGCAACGTGGTCAGCAAGACCGGCCGCTACCGGATCTTCCCGGTCATCGGCTCGCTGGTCATGGCGGTCGGCCTGTTCCTGCTCTCCCGGATGGGCCCGGACAGCGGGGTCTGGCTGGAGTCGCTGTACATGCTGGTGCTCGGCACCGGCATCGGGCTCTCCATGCAGGTCCTGACGATCGCCGTGCAGAACACCGTGGACTACGCGGACCTGGGGACGGCGACCTCGGGCGTCACCTTCTTCCGTACGCTCGGCAGCTCCTTCGGCACCGCCGTCTTCGGGACCATCTACGCCAACGCGCTCGGCCCGCACCTCAGGGACGGGATCACCGAGGCCGCGCGGGCGGGCGGCGATCCCGCCGTGCTGGCGAAGGCGTCCCAGAGCCCGGAGGGGCTGCACGCGCTGCCCGCCCCCCAGTCGGAGCCGCTGGCCCAGGCGTACGCGGACACCCTGCACACGGTGTTCCTGTGGACGGTGCCCGTGGCGCTGCTCGGGTTCGTCGTCGCGCTGTTCCTCAAGCAGGTGAAGCTGCGCGACACCGTACGGGCGGGCTCGACGGACATGGGCGAGGGCTTCGCCTCGCCGAACACCCAGGACCCGGCCCGGCTGCTCGAATTCTCGGTGGCCAAGGTGCTGCGGCGAGTGGACCCGGAGACGGCGCGGCGGATCGTGGCGGAGTCGGACACCCGGCTCGACATGGCCGGCGCCTGGGCGGTGATGCAGGTCGAGCTGTTCACGCGGATGGTCGGCCACGCGGGGCTCCGGCTGATCGCGTCCCGGCACCGGATTCCGCCGGAGGTCCTGGTGCCGGTCTTCGACCGCATGATCGAGGAGGGCTTCCTCACCGGCGACGGCCACCTGTTCACGCACACCGCGGCCGGCAGCCGCGAGGCGCGGACCATCAACGACGCCTGGGCCCGCTGGCTCAACGACCAGCTGGGCGAGGACGGTGAACGCCCGGACGACGCCCGGCTCCGTGCGGCGGTCGACGTGATCGCGAAGCGGCTGCTGGCGGAGGACCTGACTCAGGAGCTGGCGCCGGTCGCACCGGCGGGCGCACCGGTCTGAGGGCTCAGCCCCTCAGTCCGCGAAGACGGCGGTCTCGTAGACCCAGGCACCCTCGTACCGGACGAAGCGGCTCTTCTCGTACAGGGAACCGGCGCGCCCGCCCGCCGTGTAGTGGGCGCGGAACGTGACGGTGCCGGTGGTGTGGAACGCGCTGCCCTCGGTGGTCTCCAGGACCTCCAGGCCCTGCCAGCGCTGCCCGGGGTCGAAGTCCAGGGCGTCCGGGCGGTGGTCCGGGTGCCAGGTGCGCAGCAGATACCCCGCGTCCCGGACGACGAAGGCCGCGTACCGGGACCGCATGAGCGCCTCGCAGGTCGCCGCCGGAGCCCCCGCGTGCAGCCGGCCGCAGCACTCGGCGTAGGCGGCGGGCAGCCCGCAGGGGCACGGCGAAGCCGCGCTGATCTCGGGGGCGGGGGCGGTACGGGGGCTCGCGGCGGACGGGCGCCGGGGGCGGGAGGTGCGTCGGGACATGCGTCCATTGTGACGTGCGCGAGTGCGCGGCCCCGACGGGCGGCTCAGGTCAGCAGGAAGTCGGCCTGGCCGGCCTTGGCTCCCTGGATGAACGCGGCGATCTCGTGGTGGGTGTAGATGAGGGCCGGACCGTCGGGGTCCGCGGACTGGCGCATGGCGATTCTCCCGTCGGCCAGTTTCATGGCCTCGACGCAGGTACCGCCGTTGCCACCGCTCCATGGCTTGTACCAGCCTTCGGAGCCGAGGTCAGCGGCGGGCATGCCGTTGTATATGGGTGTCATCACAGCTCCTTGCGGAAGTCCCGGAGGAGTTCCTTCGTGCGTTGTGCCGTCGCGGCCTGGGCCGCCATGCGGTCCATGACCTCGAGATAGGAGGCCACCTCCGGGCGCGCGTCGAAGTAGACGGCCCCGGTCAGATATTCGCTGTAGACCATGTCGGGCAGTTCGGGCACGGCGAACCGGAACAGCACGAACGGCCCGTACGTCCCCGGGTGGTGACCGGTGGAGAACTCCGCGATCTGCAACGTCACATTGGGCATCAACGTCGCTTCGAGGAGCTTGTCCACCTGCGCGCGCATAATGTCGGCGCTGCCGACCGGGCGGCGCAGGACGGTCTCGTCCATCACCACCCACAGGCGCGGGGCGTCCGGCTTGGTCAGCAGGGCCTGCCGCTCCATCCGCAGCGCCACATGGCGCTCGATGTCCTCGGTCCTGACCTGGCCCACGGCCCCGGTGCGCATGACGGTGCGCGCGTAGTCCTCGGTCTGGAGGAGTCCGGACACGAAGTGGGGCTCGTAGATGCGCAGCAGGCTCGCCGCGCCTTCCAGACTGACGTACATGGAGAACCAGTCGGGCAGGACGTCGTGGAACCGCTGCCACCAGCCGGGCCTGTTGGCCTCCTCCGCGAGCTCCACGAAGGCGTCCGTCTCCGCCTCCGAGATCCCGTACGCCCGCAGCAGCAGCTGCACGTAGGGGATCTTGAGGGCGACCTCGGCGGTCTCCATCCTGCGTACGGTCGCCGGTGCGACGTGCAGCACCTTGGCGGCCTGGTCCCGGCCCATGCCGGCACGCTCCCGCAGATCCTGCAGCCGCTTGCCGAGAACGACCTGGCCCACGGTCGGGGCGGACCGCGGTTCGCTCACTTCAGACCTCCCCCTGCGCTGTATGCGTGCAGTGTGCCATGCGGCCGCCGCCATGGACACAGCCACTCTGGAATTTTCAGAGTGCCCCTTGCCAAGTGTTCGCGACAGGGGGAGAGTTGGGAGCGAAACCAGTTGACCTGTCGCGCCTGCGGCCTTTTCGAAGATCGCGAAGCGTGACGCAGCCCCCACTGTGAGGATTCGGTCGTGGCACCTGGCAGTGCGCTCATCCCCCGGCTCGTGGAGACCGGCCCGGGGACCGAAGCGCTCCGGTACTGCTTCGCGCTGCGCGCGCATCCCGAATCGGTCGCCGCCGCCCGGCGCCTGACGAAGGCCCGGCTCGGCGAGTGGGGCACCGGCGACGACACCCTCGACGCCGCGGTCCTGATCGTCTCCGAACTGGTCACCAACGCGGTGGTGCACACCACCAGCGCCCGGGTCCTGTGCGAACTGCGGTGCCTCGACGGCCGGCTGCGCGTCTCCGTGCAGGACCAGGGGCACCAGCCGGACGGACCTCGCCTCGGCAGAGGCGCGGACGACGAGCACGGACGCGGCCTGCTGCTCGTCGACTCACTGGCCCGCTCCTGGGGCTCGCGGGACGCCGGGGACGGCTCGGGCCGCATCGTCTGGGCAGAACTGCCGCACGGCTCGGAGCACTCATGCTGAAGAACGCCATGAACCACTTCCTCGGACACCGCCGCTCCCGTGAGCCCGTCGGCTCCCCCGGCAACACCGGCCGTGTCCAGTTGCCGCTGCCCACGTCCCTCTCGGCGAGCCTCGGCTGCGACGCGGTCGGGGTGCCCGCGCGCCACGGATTCCGCCTGATGTCCCATCTGCCGCGCACCGGCTGCGTCTTCGCGGACGCCGAGCGCTGGTGGTGGATCGTCCCGGCCGGCTCCGACCTCGACCTCGACTGGCCCGAGCAGGTGGCGTACGCGCGCGGGGCGTGGGTGTCCGCGGTGCGGCCCCGGCTCATCCACCAGCCCGACAGCCGCACGCCCTACACCCCGCCCATCCCGCTGTTCCTGATGGTCTGCCAGGTGACGGGCGTGACACCGTCGTGGACCCAGGCGTACGGGCCCCGGGCCGTCTCCGCTCCCTGATCCGGACCGCGTCCCCGGCCTCCCGCCCACCCGTCGCCCCCGCGTTGTCAGTGGCCGGTCCTACTGTGGAACCACTGATCGGAAACCCGTGGAATACGGGGTCAACGGGTATGAAGGGGGCGGGCCGGTGCGTGCTGTGGAGTCTTTCCAGGGCGGTGCGTCGCAGTTCGAGGGGACCGGGGCGGACGAGGACACGTTCGTCTTCCCGGATGGCTGGCGGCGCCTGGTCCATCCCCGGCGCGGGGGCATCGCGCGGACACCGGCCCGGGTGGACGGGAAGCTGCTCGACGAGGTGGCGGAGCGGACGGTTCAGGAGCGCGCCTGGATTCAGGAGTACCTGGACGCACCGGGCAGCGACGTCGCCCTGGTCGCCGAGGTCCGGCGGCACCTGGCCGGGGAGCCCTCCCCCGCCGGCGCGGCGGCGGTGGCGCGGATGGCGGGGATGTACAAGCCTCCGGCGAACGCGTGGGCGGACAGCTGGGTGCGGCTGCACGGGCTGCCCTTCGCGGCCCGCGCCACGGTGGAGCTGTTCATGACCAAGGTGCACTACATGCAGCGCGGGACGCACCGTTACGACGCTCGGCTGGAGGCGGCGTCCACCGCACAGGACGCGGCGTCCGGACACTACAGCCGGATCGCCGCCGACCGGGTGCGGGCCCTGCTCGCCGTGGCGGACGACGGCACCTACCGGGCCACCGTCGAGGCCCTGTCCGCCTGCCGCACCGACGCACACCGAAGGATCGTCACGGCCTACCTGGCCCCGAGCGAGTCCGACTGGGTCGCGGAGCTGCGCGCCGTCCCCGAGACGGCCGGACAGCTCGACTCCGGGCTCCTCTCCCTGATCTTCTGCACGCTCGACTCGCCGGAACAGGCGGAGCTCTACACACCCGCCTTCGGGTTCGACCGGACTCCGGCCGTGATCGCCACAGCCGCCGAAGGCATCGGCACGGCGCTCGTGCCCATGCTCACGAAGGAGCTGGAGCGGGGGTACTTCTACGCGGACGGGATGAAGAAACTGGCCGAGGCGCTCGTGGAGTTCCCCACCGACGACGCCTTCGGGGCGCTGCTCGCCCACTCCGACGACAAGCAGGTGCGCCCCGCCCTCCTGGCGGCGATGGAGCGCTATCCGGCCCGTGCGTTGCGGCTGCTCGCCGCGGACGCCCGGGACCGGGCGGAGCTCCCGGCGGCCGCCCCGTCCGTCCTGCTGCGCACGCACATCGCCCACCACCGCGCCCTCGCGGAGCGGGTGCTGCCGACGCTGGACGACGGCCTCGCGGCCGTCGTGGAGCCCCTGCTGCACCCGGCAGGCCGCATCGCGGACGCGCCCGCCGACGCCCTTCCGGCCGTGCTCACCGCGCCGCCGTGGACCCGGCAGCGGACCGCAGCCCGGCCCAGGACGGTCACCGGCCTCACGGCGGACACGGGGAAGGCCGCGCTGTGGCAGGACGGTGAGCGGGAGGAGTGGGCGGCCACCGGCAGCGTGTACACCCGGCGCGAGGCGGTGGACGACTGGGAGCAGACGCTCGACTCGCTGCGCCACGGGCTCGACTCGTCGGACCTGCGCCCCGCCTGGGTCTACGTCCACGGACCGAAGGAGCGGGTCGCGCCCCTGCTCGACACCTGGGACCCGACCGATGTGTGGGAGGCGGCGGACACGCTCAAGCCGGTCGCCGCCCGCTTCGGCCTGGGTGCCCTGCCCCTGCTGCTCCGCGTCGCACCGCGCCGGCCGGGCTCGCTCGCCCCGCTCCTGATGCCGTACGTCGACGCGCGGGTCGCCCGGCTCATGGCCGACTGGGCGGTGCGCCTGAAGTCCACGGCAGCCGTCACCCACGCGTGGTTCGAGCGGCACGGTGTGCGCGCGGCGCCGCTGCTCGTGCCGGACGCGCTCGGCAGGGCCGGGGCCGCCCGGCGCGCCGCCGAGCAGGCGCTGCTGCTGATCGCCGGGCTGCACGGCGACGCGGTGGTGCGCGAGGCCGCCGAGGGGTACGGCGACAAGGCGGCGGACGCGGTGGCCGCGCTGCTGGCCGCCGATCCGCTGGAGCGGGTGCTGCCCGCCGTCATGCCGGAGCTGCCGCCGTGGGCGGACCCCGCGCTGCTGCCGCAGCCGGCGGTCGTGTCGGGCGGGGCGCTGCCGGAGGAGTCCGTCCGCCATCTGCTGACCATGCTCGCCCTGTCCAAGCCGGGCGAGCCGTACCCGGGACTCGCCGACGCGCTCGCGGTCGTGGACGCCGCCTCGGCGGCGGAATTCGCCTGGGCGCTCTTCGAGCAGTGGCGCGCCGCCCTCCTGCCCGCCAAGGAGGCGTGGGCGCTGCACGCCCTGGGGATGCTGGGCGACGACGGGACGGTGCACCGGCTGACCCCGGTGATCCGCGCCTGGCCCGGCGAGAACGCCCATCACCGGGCGGTGGAAGGGCTGGAGGTGCTGGCGGCGATCGGCACCGACACGGCGCTGCTCCAGCTGCACGGCGTCGCGCAGCGCGTGAAGTTCAAGGCCCTGAAGGTGCGGGCCGCGGAGAAGATCGCCGAGGTGGCCGCGGGCCTCGGCCTGACGGGCGAACAGCTCGCCGACCGGCTGGTCCCCGACCTCGGCCTCGACGCCGACGGCTCCACCGTCGTGGACTACGGCGGCCGGACGTTCACCGTGGGCTTCGACGAGCAGCTGCGGCCCCAGGTGCTGGACGGCGACGGCAAGCTCCGCAAGGACCTGCCGAAGCCCGGGGCGAAGGACGACCCGGAGCTGGCCCCGGCCGAACGCAAGCGGTTCATGGCCCTGAAGAAGGAGGTCCGGACGCTCGCCTCCGACCAGGTCCGCCGGCTGGAGGCGGCCATGCTGACGGACCGCTCGTGGACGGCGCGCGAGTTCACCGAGCTGTTCGTCGGCCACCCGCTGGTGTGGCACCTGGTGCGGCGGCTGGTGTGGCTGAGCAAGGCGGACGGGGTGACCACGGCCTTCCGGGTGGCGGAGGACCGCACCTTCGCCGATGCCGGGGGCGACGCGTTCGCCCTGCCCGAGCGGGCGACCGTGCGGCTGCCTCACCCGCTGCGGCTGGGCGGGGCGGTGGCCGTCTGGTCGGAGGTGTTCGCGACCCACGGGATCGCGCAGCCGTTCCCGCAGCTCGGGCGCCCGGTGTACGCCCTGACCGAGGAGGAGGCGGCCGGCCACCGCCTCAAGCGCTTCGAGGGGTTCAGGGTGCCCACGGGCAAGGTCCTCGGACTGGAGCGGTACGGCTGGCAGCGCGGGAACCCGGAGGACAACGGTGTGGAGCGCTGGATCTCCAAGCGGCTGGGAGACGATCGCCACCTGGTGATCGCCCTGGACGGGGGCATCGCGATCGGCGCGGTCGACACCTACCCGGAGCAGACCCTGGAGACCGTCTGGCTCGACGTCGTACCGAACGACTACTGGCACCACCGCCCCCACGACCTGCGGTTCGACGGTCTGGACGCGGTGACCGCCTCCGAGCTGCTGGCCGACCTGACCGCGCTCACCGCGGACGCGGTGTCATGACCGTACGACACCCAGATACGCCAGCCCCGGGTGCGCCTTCACATAGCCGTCCACCAGGCGATGCGCCACGGAGACCGAGTCGACCAGGGGGTGCAGGGCGAAGGCGCGGACCGCGTCCGCGCGCGATCCGCTCGCCGCGGCGTCCAGGACCGCGCGCTCGACCGCCTTCACCGAGGTGACCAGGCCGACCGCGTGGTACGGCAGGGGGTCGGCGGAGACCGGGCGGGCGCCGTTGGCGTCGACCAGGCAGGGGACCTCGATCACGGCGTCCGCGTCCAGGACCGAAAGGGTGGACCGGTTGCGGACGTTGAGGATCAGGGTGGTCCGCTCGTCGCGGGCGATCGCCCGCATGAGGGCGAGGGCGACCTGCTCGTAGCCGCCCGAGTCCAGGTCGCTCTCCTCGCGCTCCCCCGCCCCGGCGACGTCCCGGTTCTCCGACATGTAGGTCGCCTCCCGCTCCGCGCGGGTGCGGTCCCAGGTGGCCAGGGCGGGGGTCGCCGGGTCCTTCATCCGGCCGTAGAAGCCCTCCTGCTGCTCGCGCAGGAAGGCGCCCCGGGTCTGCGCGGCCTCCTGGTAGGCGCGGACCGCCTCCCGGTTGAAGTAGTAGTAGTGCAGGTACTCGTTGGGGATCGCGCCCAGCGAGCGCAGCCAGTCGGCGCCGAACAGCCGCCCCTCCTCGAAGGAGCCCAGCAGCCCGGGGTCGGCCAGCAGGCGCGGGAGTGCGTCGCGGCCGTCGACGTACAGCCCGCGCACCCAGCCGAGGTGGTTGAGGCCGACGTAATCCACGCGGGCCAGGTCCGGGTCGGCGCCGAGGACGCGGGCGATGCGGCGGCCGAGACCCACCGGCGAGTCGCAGATGCCGATGACCCGGTCGCCGAGGTGCCGGGACATCGCCTCGGTCACGAGCCCCGCGGGGTTGGTGAAGTTGATGACCCAGGCGTCCGGGGCGAGCCGGGCGACGCGCCGTGCCAGGCCGACGGCGACCGGTACGGTGCGCAGCCCGTAGGCGATGCCGCCGGCGCCGACCGTCTCCTGGCCGAGGACGCCCTCGTCGAGCGCCACGCGTTCGTCGGCGGCCCGGCCCGCGAGACCGCCGACCCGGATCGCCGAGAAGACGAAGTCGGCGCCGCGCAGGGCCTCGTCCAGGTCGGTGGTGGCGCGGACGGCGGGCGCGTCCGGGATGCCTTCGGCCTGCTCGGCGAGGACCCGGGCCACGGCGGTGAGCCGGTCGGTGTCCGTGTCGTAGAGGGTGACGGCCGTGACCCGGCCCTCGGCGTGGTCGGCGAGCAGTGCCCCGTACACCAGTGGGACCCGGAATCCGCCGCCGCCCAGAATTGTCAGCTTCACGCTTCCGCATGGTACGTGGCGCCCCCGGGGCGTCCGGCGGATCTCCGCGGGGCCCGGTGCGAGGCGGCCCGGCGGCGGGGGCGTCGTCTCCGCCTCCCCGCCGCCGGGCCGCCCTGCCGTCGCGCGGACCTCAGTCGCCGTTCCACCAGCGGGTCACGACACGCCAGAGCCGGGCGGGCCCGCCGGGCTTGCGCTGGGGCGGGACCCGGCCGGACAGCGCCTCCGCCGATCCGTCGGCCGTCGCGGTCGCCCCGGCCGGGGCGGCGGACGACGGCGCGGGGGCCCCGTCGAGGGGCGCGCGGACGGGGGTCGGGGCGGTGTGCCGTACGGCGGACTGGACCTCCCAGTCCTGCCGGGCCGCGTTGGGCCGGCCCATGGACGGCGGCTCCCGGTCGTCCTGCGGGGAGCGGGGGGCGAATTCGGCGGGGAGCTCGACCAGGTGGCGGCTCATGAAGTTGCCGACCCAGCGCAGCTCGTTCTCGTCCACCGCGAGTTCGAGGTCGGGCAGCCGCATGAGGAGGGCGTCCACGCCGACGTCCGCGATGGCGCGGCCGATGTCCTGTCCGGGGCACTCGTGGGGGCCGCCGCTGAACGCCAGGTGGGAGCGGTTGCCCTCCATGTTGGCGGTCAGGTCGGGGCGGACCACGGGGTCGGTGTTGGCCGGTGCGATGCCGACGATCAGGGCGTCGCCGGCCTTGATGTGCTTCCCGCCCAGCTCGGTGTCGCCGACGGCCCAGCGGCCGAAGACGGCGGTGAACGGCGGCTCGTCCCACAGTGTCTGCTCGACCGCCTCGGGGACGGTCATGTGGCCGCCGCTGAGCCGGGCCCGGAAGCGCGGGTCGGTGAGGACCATGCGCAGGACGTTGGCGATCAGGTTGGCGGTGGCCTCGTAGGACGCGATCAGGATGAGCCGCAGGTGCTCGGCGACCTCCTGGTCGTTCATGTTCGCGGGGTGCTCGACCAGCCAGGTCGCGAAGTCGTCGGCCGGTTCGCGGCGGCGGCGCTCGACGAGGCGGGTGAGCACTCCGACCACGTAGGCGTTGCTCTGGACGGCGGTCGCGGTGCCCTTGATCATGTCGCGGGCCGCCTCGACCATCCGGTCGTTGTACTCCTCCGGCATGCCGAGGATGGCGCACATGACCATCATGGGCAGCCGTTCGGCGAACTCGGCGACCAGGTCGGTGCGGCCCTCCCGGCAGAAGCCGTTGACGAGCCGGTTGCTGTACCGGTTGACGTGGCGCCGCACGCCGCGCGTGTCGATGCGGGCCATGGAGTCGGTGACGGCGCCGCGCTGGCGTTCGTGGGTGGCGCCGTCGGCGAAGACGCAGATCGGCTGCCAGGTGAAGATCGGCGCCAGCGGGTGGTCGGGGGCGACGCTGCCGTCCTGCAGGGCTCGCCAGCGGCGCGAGTCGCGGGAGAACTGCGAGGGCGTACGGGTCATGTGCAGGTTCTCGCTGTGGCCGAGGACCAGCCAGGCGGGCACGTCGCCGTGCAGCAGGACCGGCGCCACCGTGCCGTGTTCGGCGCGCAGCTTCTCGTACAGGCCGTGCGGGTCCTGCTCGGCCTCGGGGCCGTAGAGCCGGCGCAGTCCGCCGGGCCCGACGCTGAGGCCGTGGGCCGGGCACTCGGGGGGCGGGACCGGGCCGTGCTCGTAGGGGAAGGGGGTAGTCACGATCGCTCCAGGGGTCGGGCCTCGGGGGCCTGACGGTCGGGGGCGCGGTGGGGACGCGCGGAACGGGTTCGGGAAGGGTGCGCGGGAGGGGTCAGCCGAGCGGGAGGGCGATGCTGTGCAGATAGCGCATCAGGGTCATCAGCACATCGCGGCTGGAGCCGCGCAGCCGGGCGTCGCAGTCGATTATCGGGACTTCCTCCGAGAGGTCCAGGGCGCCGCGCAGCGCCTCGACGGGGTACTTCGGGGCGTCGGGGAAGGTGTTGATGGCGACGACGAACGGCACCCCGCGCTCCTCCAGGCGCCCGATGACGTCGAAGCTGGTTTCGAGCCGGCGGGTGTCGATGAGGACCACGGCGCCGAGGGCACCCTCGAACAGGCCGTTCCAGAGGAACCAGAAGCGTTCCTGGCCGGGGGTGCCGAAGAGGTAGAGGATCAGCTCCTCGCTGATGCTGATCCGGCCGAAGTCCATGGCGACGGTGGTGGCGGTCTTGCTCTCCACGCCGAAGTTGTCGTCCACGCCGACGCCGGCCTGCGTCATCGTCTCTTCGGTGGTCAGCGGCCGGATCTCGCTGACCGAGCCGACCATGGTCGTCTTGCCGACCCCGAACCCTCCGACGATCACGACCTTCACCGCGGCGGTGGCCGTGGTGGGCAGGACGTCCTCGCTGCGGGGGCCCGTGATCGTGTCAGAGTTTCTGAAGTCCATGCATCACCGCTTCGAGGAGGGAACGGTCCGGGAGCGTCGCGCGGACGATCGGCGCGCGCGATTCGATCAGACCGGTGGCGAGGAGTTCGGTGAGGAGCGAGGTCACCACGCTGAACGGCAGGCTGAGGTAGGCGGAGAGTTCGGCGACGGATAACGGGGCCTGGCAGAGCCGGAGGATCACGGCCTGCTCGGGCTGGACCGTCGGTGACGGCTCCGACTTCGAGACAATCATCGTGACCAGGTCGAGCGCTGCCCGCTCGCTGCCGTCGGGATCGCCGGTGATGACGTAGAGCCTCTCCGGATCGCTCAGCGCCGGGTCGGCCTTGCGGCGTTCTCGTCGGGGAGAGTTCATCCGGCCTGCCCGTCGTGGCGGGGCGGGCTCGTGAGGTGACCGCCGATGCGGACGACCATGTCGCGCATCCGCGCCCCGACGTGCCCGGCGTCCACCGTCTCACCGGCGAGCACCGCGAGGTAGGCGCCGGCCCCCGCGGCCATCAGGTAGAAGAAGCCGCCGGTGACCTCGATGACGACGAGCCTCATCCGGCCGTCGCTGTACGGGATCTCGGAGGCGACGGCGGCCGCCAGGCTCTGGAGGCCGGCGCAGGCCGCCGCGAGCCGGTCGGCGACGTCGGGGTCGCCGCCGTGCTGGGCGATGCGCAGTCCGTCGGCGGAGAGCACGACGATCTGGTGGATGTCCGGGACGTCGTCGGCGAGTTCCTTGAGCATCCAGTCCATGTTGCCCCGCTGCTGGATCACCGCTGATCTCCCTTGTCCCACGCGTCGTCAGAGTCTTCGTCGGCCCTGGGCTCCTGGGGCACGCCGTTGGCGGCCTTGGTGAACGCCTCCAGCCAGATGCCGGGCGGCGGTTCCTTGCTGCTGTCCTGTCCGGGGCCGTAGCTGTGGCCGTGGCCGTTGGTGCGGCCGGCGGTGGGGTCGGCGGCCTGGGCGGGAAGGTTGTGCGAACCGAGCGGGGCGCGGCCGCGGCTGCGGCGCTGCGGGAGTCCGCCGGCGGTCCACTCGGTCACGACGGGCACGTCGTCCTCCATGGCGACGGCCGGGATGGACGGGGCGGCCGGGCGGGGCTCGGAGACCACCGGGCCGGTCGCGGGGCGCGCGGCGACGGGACTGGGCTTGCGGCGCTTGCCGCGGGGCGGCACGACGTGCTTCATGTCGGCCAGGTCGATGTCGCTGGTGGGCCGCGAGGTGGCGCCGATGCCGTGGGCGATGCCGGGGGCCGGGCCGGTGGTGATCATGGCGCGGGGCACGATGAGCACGGCGCGCACGCCGCCGTACGCGGACTGGCGCAGCGAGACCTGGAGGTCGTACATCCGGGCGAGGCGGCCGACGACGGCCATGCCGAGGCGCGGGGACTCGCCGAGGTCGTTCATGCTGGACCCGGCCTGGGCCCGGGCGAGCATGTTCTCGGCGCGGGAGCGGGCCTCCTCGCTGAGGCTGACGCCGCCGTCCTCGATCTCGATGGCGATGCCGGTCTGCACCTCGACCGCGGTGACGTGCACCCGGGTCTGCGGCGGCGAGTAGCGGGTCGCGTTGTCGAGGAGTTCGGCGCAGGCGTGGATGAGCGGTTCGACCGCGGTGCCGATGATGGCGACCTTGGCGATCGAGTGCAGGTCGACGCGCGGGTACTCCAGGATGCGCGACATGGCGCCGCGCAGCACGCTGAACAGCGGGACGGGCTTGGGCCACTGGCGGCTGGGACGGGCGCCGCCGAGGACCGCGATGGAGTCGGCGAGACGGCCGATCAGCGCGGTGCCGTGGTCGATGCGCAGCAGGTCGTCGAAGACGTCGGGGTTGCGCCCGTGGTGCTCCTCCATCTCCCGCAGCTCACTGGCCTGCCGGTGGACGATCGCCTGGACGCGGCGGGCGACGTTGACGAAGGCGCGCTGCGCGGAGTCCCGGGTCGCCTCCTCGTTGTCGATGATGTCCAGCACCGTGTAGACGAGGGAGCGCTGGGAGTCGGGCAGGTGGCGGTAGACCGGGTCGGAGTCGACCACGTCGCGCAGCACCTCGTCGGGCGAATTGCCCACGCGCAGGCGGTGGATGGCGGAGGGCAGCAGCTCCTTGCTGATGCGGACGGTCTCTTCGTCGTGCTCGGCGATGCGCCGTTCCAGGGCGGAGACGCGCTGTTGGTATTCGGCGTGCCGGCGGCGGATCGTCCGGCCGCGGCGGGCGATCTCCACGGCGAGCGCGGCGACCACGACGGTGGCGAATGCTCCGCACCAGACGACTGGTATCCGCGCGGGCTCGGCAACCAGCGCCGCCGCGGCGGCGGTTGCCCCCGCCATCACGACGACGGGAAGCAACAGGGCGCGGGCGACGGGGGCTTCCCGGCCGGCCGGCGGTGATTCAACACGGGCCATCTGAACCTCTGGCGGTTGATTCGGTAGGTATTCCGGAGATTCGGCGCTTGCGTGAATGAAGGGAACAAGCGCGCGAATTCACCTCAACTCGGCTTCACTGCGCGTGAGCTTAGTCAGATCGAATCAGCGCTTTCGCACATTCCTCCAACCCCCTGCGCGAGCGCTCCCGCGGTAGTACGCTCACGAGTTTTTGCACGCACCGCCTTCACGCGTGTGCGGGGAGTGACGGGGCGGAGGAATAAGGAAGAATCGCCCCGCAGGGCGAGAGAGGGGCACATATGAACGAGGGTGCCCGTATGAGTGATGCGGTGCGGCGCCGTCTACCGGCGGGCGCCCCCGATGCGCCCCTCCAGTTGCACCAGGAGCTCGCTGAGCTGTGCGCTGAGCCGGTCGCGGGACTCGGCGTCGAGACCGGACAGCACCGCGCGTTCGTACGCCAGCTGCCGGGGCAGCAGTCCGTCGACCAGGTCGCGGCCCTCGTCGGTGAGGCGGACGTAAGCGACCCGGCGGTCACGTTCGTCGCCGCGCCGCGCGATCAGGCCGCGCTCCTGGAGGACCCGCAGCCGCTTGGTGACGGCGGCGCCGGAGGAGAAGGTCTCCCGGGCCAGTTCGCCGGGGGTCAGCTCGCGGTCGGTCCGGCGTACGGCGCCGAGCAGATCGAACTCCGCACGGGTCAGGCCGGCCGCCCGCAGCGGGGCGTCCTCGGCCTGCTGGAGCAGCGCGGAGCAGCGGTTGATCCGGCCGATGAGCTCCATGGGCCCGGTGTCCAGGTCCGGGTTCACGGCCTGCCACTGCCGGACCACCGAGGCGACGATGTCGTCGGTCACACCGCTCCGTTCTCCTGGGCGGGGACGAGCAGCCCCTGCCGTTTCGCTGTCGCCGCGAGCGTACGGTGTCCGGCCTGCTCGGCGGCGAGCACCGCCTCCCGGGGCAGGGTCGGCTGCCACCACTCGCCGGCCGCGGTGTCGTCCGCCTCGCGGAGTTCGACCAGGCTGCCGGTGAGCCGGCGGCGGGCGGCGTCCAGGGCGGCGGGCGCGGGCTCGGGCGCGGTGAGCGCGCGCACGGCGTGGGCGCGGGCGCGTTCGGCGTCGGCCAGCGCGCGCTCGACGCGGCCGGTGGCGCGGCGGTTGGTGACCAGGACGGCGGCGAGGAAGCCGACGGCGGCGCCGATCACGGTGTCCAGGACCCGGTCGCCGATCAGCTCGCCGGCCGGGTGGCTGCCCGCGTACTCCAGCACGAGGAGGGCCATCGGGGTCACGGCGACGGAGCCGAGCCAGTAGTTGCGGGTGATCAGCGCCTCGGCCGCGAAGGCGAAGACGAGACAGAAGCCGATGAGGGCGAGCGGGGCGGTCCGGGCGGCCGGGAGGACGGCGGCGAAGACGAGGACGCCGATGAGGTTGCCGAGGGTGCGCTGAAGCGTGCGGTTCCAGGAGAGCATGACGTTGGCCTGGTAGAGCGAGGCGGCGGTGACGATCGCCCAGTACGGACGGCCGACGCCCACCGCCGAGCAGACGTACCCGGCCAGGGCGCAGCCGACGAGCGTGCGGGCGGCCACCGGCAGGAGCGGGGAGCCCGGGGCGAGGCGGCCCAGCAGCGCGCGGAACGGGCGGCCGGCCAGGGCGGCGCGCTCGGCGTCGAGACCGAAGAGTTCGGCGCCGGTGCCGGGGGCGGGCGGCGGGGTGGGCACGGGGCCGCGGGCGCGGGTGAGCCGGGCCCACTCGCGGAGCCGGCTGGCGTCGGCGGGGTCGGGGGCGCCCGCGAGGACCGAGGTCTCGGCGTGGACGACGAGGCGTTCGAGGGCGCGGCGGGCCGGGGTGGGGCGGCCGGCGGCGAGGAGGGTCTGCCAGGCGGCGTGCACGGCGGCGACGGCGGCGCGGCGGGTGGCGTGGCCGGGGGCCGCGGCGTGCGCGGCGGCGGCGTCCAGGGCGCGGGCGGTGGCGCGCCGCTCGGGGCCGTCGCGGCGGACGAGCGCGGGGGCGACGACGGCGACGAGCCAGGCCACGGCGCCCGCGCCGAGGGTCAGGGCGAGGTGGCCGGGGACCTGGGCGAGCGTCTGGGGGACGAAGAGGGCGGCGGAGCTGACGAAGGTGAAGATCACCGGTCCGGGCGGCCCGATCCGGGTCGCGTCGCAGAGCAGCTTCTGGCCGGCGGCCAGCAGCGCGCCGACGGCGATGAGGACGGCGGCCGATCCGGTGAGCGAGGCGACGACGAGGGCGGCGCCGAGGCCGGCGGTCATGCCGAGGACGACCCCGGCGACGGCTCCGGCGCGGCGGACGTACGGGAGGCTGTGGCCGTACAGCGCACAGAGTGAGCCGGCCATCGTGTACATCACCAGGTCGAGCCGGCCGAGGGCCAGGAGCACCAGGTTGGGTATCGCGGTGGCCACGACGACGCTGGTGGCGGGCTTGAACCACTGGTCGGACGGGTGCGCCAGGCGCAGCGGACCGGTCAGCGGGAGCTTGCGGACGGCGGGCCGGGAGGACCGGATGGTTGTATCACGCACTCATTTACTTTAACAGGTATTACACAAGTAAAACACTTGGAGCGGAGCCGGGCCCCGTACCCCCGACCGCCCGCGCCCTACCGCCAGGATGTCGTCATCGACGTTCAACACGTTCTCCCTCGATCGCGCCTCGCACATGCTG
>NZ_JBHUXS010000018.1:0-153420 GCF_042669245.1 Streptomyces sp. NPDC057249
CCGACCGCCCGCGCCCCTCGGAGGAGGGACGCGGGCGGTCGGGGGTACGGGGCCGGGCTCAGCCGAGGCCGCGGGCATCCTGCTTGAGGGCGGTGTCCACGGTCAGGGCCGTCGCCACCACGAGGCTCAGCAGCGGCTCGGGCAGCTGGTAGTGGATCTGGAGGACGTAGTTGTCCGCCGTCGTGAACAGCGTCTTCGCGAGCCCTTCCCAGGTCTTGGTGATCCGGGCGACCTCGGCGTCGTTGTGGTCGACGATCGCGAAGTTCCAGGCGCGCCAGTTCTCGGCCTTGATGGCGCCGATCTGCTGACCGTTGGCCATGATCGCGAAGTTGATCTTGCCGATGGCGTTCTGCTGGACGATCTCGCCGACCGGCTGCCCGTCGGGGCGCTCCACGACGACCCGGGACTTGATGAACTTCGCGGGGCGGGTCAGCAGCAGTTGCGGCCGGCCGTGCGCGTCGCGGATCTCCAGCCGGTGGGTCAGGTACTGGTCGATGCTGGTCAGGAACCGCAGCACCTTGCGCATGGCGCCCTGGCCGACCTGGACGACCGAGCCGATGGTGTTGCCGTGCTGGTCGAAGACGCTGTACTCGTTCGTCAGCTCGATCAGCTTGGCCTTCTGGTTCACGACCAGGACCTGCTGATCGAAGAGCGAGCCACCGGGGGCGCCGCCCTGCGGGTGCTGCGGCGCACCCTGCTGCGGGACGGCCGCGGGCTGCTGCGGCGCCGCCTGGCGCTGCGGCACCTGGGCCTGGTGCTGCGGCTGCGCGGGGGCCTGGGCCCCGTCACCCGCCGGGTGGGTGTGCTCCGTCCACCGGGAACCGTCCCAGTAACGCAGCAGCTGAGGGTCGCCGTGCGGATCGGGATACCAGCCCGCAGATACGTTCGAGTGCGTGGTCACCGGGGCACACTATCCCGCCATGGCCGGAATCGGACCGGTCGCCCGCGAATCCACAGGTGCACCGCTTCTTCCGCGCACTGCTTGAAAGTTCAACGCGCCGCGTACGATGTGCGGGATGAACAGGGTGAGCAAGGGGGCGGAGCGGCTGCGCGGCACCGGTGCGCCGGTCGTGCTCGCCTGGCTGTTCGTCCTGGTCGCGCTCGTCTCGTGCTGCGCGCCGCAGTCCGTGCGCTCGCACTCCTCCCCCGCATTCGCCCCCGCCTCGGCCCTCGCGACGCTGACCGACCTCACGGTGGTCCGGGTCGTGGTGGCCGACGCCCCCGGCGACCGGGGCGTGGGTGATTCCTGCCACGACGCCTCGGAACACTCGGTGCCCGTCGTGCTGTCCGCCCCGCCGGGCCCGGCGGCGGTTCCCTCGACGGCCGTGGCGCTTCTCCCGCACCGCCCCCTGACCGGCGGCGAGTCGATCCGGGGCCCCTCCAACGACGCGGTCGGCGAGGTCGACCCCGTGCGCCTTCAGGTTCAGCGGACCTAGGACGGCCGGGGATGCCCCGTACCCGTTCCCGGGTGCGGCGGCTCCCCCTGCCGTACGCAGTCCGTCTCACGATCCTATGAACCGAAGGACCCGTCATGGCTTCCGCCGACAAGCAGAACACCGGCAAGCAGAACACCGGGAAGCAGAACAGCCCCGCCGCCGCCCGCCGCGCCAAGCTGGAGGAGGCCCGCCGTCGGGAGCGGGCCCGTGAGCGCCGCTCGCGCGTCATCACGCTCGCCGTCGGCGTGCTGGTGGTCGCCGGCCTCGTCGCCGGTGGCGGTTATCTGATGAACGCGGCCGATGAGCAGGACAAGGCCGAGGCCGAGGCCAAGGTCTCGCCCGTCACCGGTGAGAAGAGCTGGGACAAGCTGACCCAGAACCATGTCGACAAGACGGTCGACTACCCGATGAACCCGCCGGTCGGCGGCGACCACAACCCGGTGTGGATGAACTGCGACGGCGACGTCTACACCGACGCCATACCGAAGGAGAACGCCGTCCACTCGCTGGAGCACGGCGCGGTGTGGGTCACGTACACCAGCAAGGCGAAGCCCGCCGACATCAAGAAGCTGAACGAGCGGGTGGAGTCCACGCCGTACTCGCTGATGAGTCCGGTCGAGGACCAGGAGGCGCCGCTGATGCTCAGCGCCTGGGGGAAGCAGCTCACGGTGAAGAGCGCCACCGACGCCCGGGTCGCACAGTTCTTCACGAAGTACGTGCAGGGCGCGCAGACCCCTGAGCCGGGCGCCGCCTGCACCGGCGGGATCGCCGAGTGACGGCCGCCCCGCGCACCTCGCGGCCCCTGGTGCTGGCCGGCGGGGCGGTGCTGCTGCTGGCGCTCGCCCTGATCGCGCTGACCTTCGTGCGCCCGTCGACGTCGGCGCCCGCCGCGGCGGCGTCCGCGTCCGCGCCGGCCGAGTCCTCGGCCGACGTGGGATTCGCCCGGGACATGGCGGTCCACCACCAGCAGGCGGTCGAGATGTCGTTCATCGTCCGGGACCGCACCTCGGACGAGGCGGTGCGCCGACTGGCGTTCGACATCATCAACACCCAGGCCAATCAGCGCGGCATGCTCCTGGGCTGGCTGGAGATGTGGGGCCGGGCGAAGAGCTCCCCCGGGCCGCCCATGGCGTGGATGGGGCACACCTTCACCCCGAGCGGTGACGGCGCGCTGATGCCCGGTATGGCCACCGACGCCGAACTGGACGAGCTGCGGGCGGCCAAGGGCAAGGACGCCGAGATCCTGTTCCTGAAGCTGATGACCGCGCACCACGAGGCCGGCGCCGACATGGCCCGGGCGGCGGCCTCGGCGGCGGGGACCGAGGAGATCAGGAACCTGGCGTCCGGCATGGCGCTGGCCCAGAAGTCGGAGATCGCGCTCATGGCCGACATGCTCGAGGAGCGGGGGGCGTCCACCTCCTGAGACGAGCCGGGCTCCGCCACCGCGCGGGGCCCGGTTCGTCCGGATCGCGACCGTACTGACGTACGGAATCGCATAGGCTCAGGACCGATATGAAGAGCAACCTCACGCCGTTGGGGCCCAAGGCCGACAAGGACACCGTCCGGCGCAGCAATCTGAGCCTCGTCCTGCGGGCCGTCCGCGACGAGGGCGAGGGCGAGGCGACCCGGGCCGGTGTCGCCGCGCGCGTGGGACTGACCCGGGCCGCCGTGTCCTCACTGGTCGAACAGTTGCTCGAAACCGGGTTCCTGACCGAGTCCGGCAAGACGTTCAGCGGGCAGGCCGGCCGCCCCGGGACCGCCCTGAAGACGGCCCGCACGGGACCGGCCGGGCTCGGCGTCGAGGTCAACATCGATTACGTGTCGGTGTGCGTGGTCGACCTGGCCGGCACCGGCCGGGTCCGCCTCACCGAGCATCTGGACAACCGGGGCACCCCGCCCGCCGAGGTGCTGGCACGGGCGGCCCGGATCGCCGCGCGCACCCTGGACTCGGCGCGGGAGCAGGAGCTGTACCCGGTCGGCGTGGCCCTGGCGCTGCCGGGCCTGGTCTCGGGCGGCGCGGTCCGCCAGGCCCCGAACCTGGGCTGGAACCAGGTCCCGGCCGAGGAGCTGTTCGCCGCCGCGCTCACCGCGGAGCACCCGGGCCACCAGGAGCTCCCGGTCCGCTCGGAGAACGAGGCGAATCTGGCGGCCCTGGCCGAGCTGTGGTTCGGCGGCCTGGAACGCATCCGCAGCTTCCTCTATCTGACCGGTGAGATCGGCGTGGGCGGTGCCCTGGTGATCGACGGGGAGCTGCTGCGCGGGGCGCACGGCTTCGCCGGGGAGATCGGCCATGTCGTGGTGGACCCGAGCGGTCCGCAGTGCCGGTGCGGTTCGCGCGGCTGTCTGGAGCAGTACGCGGGACAGGCGGCGCTGCTGCGGGCGGCCGGGGTCGACGGGAGCGGCGGGCTCGGGGTCGCGGAGCTGGAGAAGCGGGTGCGGGCGGGCGACGAGCGGGCGGTCGGCGCGGTCGCCGAGGCCGGGCGGATGCTGGGGCGGGTGCTGTCGGGGGCGGTCAATCTGCTGGACCCGGACGCGGTGGTGCTCGGCGGGATCTACCGGAACCTGATGCCGTGGCTGGCCGCACCGGCCGACGAGGAGCTGACCGGCCGGGTGGTGTCCGGGCTCTGGGCGCCCCGCGGGGGCCGGCTGCGCGCCTCGTCGGTCGCGGGGGACGCGGCGCGGGGCGCGGCGGCGCTGGTGATGACCGATGTGCTGGCCGACCCGGTGGCGTACGCGCGCCCGGCGATGGCCTGAGACGTACGGAAAGGGGGCGGACGCTTCGCGCGTCCGCCCCCCTTGCTGTTCCCGTGGTGTCCCGTGGTGTCAGCGGACGCCGAGCAGGTGGTCCATCGCCAGCTGGTCCAGGGCCTCGAAGGCCATGCCGCGCTCGGCCGCCGCGTCCACGTCGAACTCCTCGAACGCGGAGCGGTCGGCGAGCAGGCCGGCCACGCCGTCCTCGGCGGTGCGCTGGGCCAGCTCGTCCAGGCGGGAGGCGCGCAGGGCGTCCTGGACGGCCGGGTCGGCGCGGAAGGCGGCGGCGCGCTCCTTCAGGATGAGGTAGTTGCGCATGCAGCCGGCGGCGGAGGCCCAGACGCCGTCGTAGTCCTCGGTGCGCGGCGGCTTGAAGTCGAAGTGGCGCGGGCCGGCATAGTCGGAGTTCTCCAGGAGGTCGACGAGCCAGAACGCCTGGCGCAGGTCGCCGGCGCCGAAGCGGAGGTCCTGGTCGTACTTGATGCCGGACTGGCCGTTGAGGTCGATGTGGAAGAGCTTGCCCGCCCACAGGGCCTGGGCGATGCCGTGCGGGAAGTTCAGCCCGGCCATCTGCTCGTGTCCGACCTCCGGGTTGACGCCGACCATCTCGGGGCGCTCCAGGCGCTCGATGAAGGCGAGGGCGTGGCCGATGGTGGGGAGGAGGATGTCGCCGCGCGGCTCGTTCGGCTTGGGCTCGATGGCGAACTTGAGGTCGTAGCCCTGCTCGGTGACGTAGTCGCCCAGGAGGTCGAAGGCCTCCTTCATCCGGTCGAGCGCGACGCGGATGTCCTTGGCGGCGCCGGACTCGGAGCCCTCCCGGCCGCCCCAGGCGACGTAGGTGGTGGCGCCCAGCTCGACGGCCAGGTCGATGTTGCGCATGGTCTTGCGCAGCGCGTAGCGCCGGACGTCCCGGTCGTTGGCGGTGAAGGCGCCGTCCTTGAAGACGGGGTGGGTGAAGAGGTTCGTCGTGGCCATCGGGACGACGAGGCCGGCCGCGTCGAGCGCCTGGCGGAAGCGCTTGACGATGCCCTCGCGCTCGGTGTCCGAGGAGCCGAACGGGACCAGGTCGTCGTCGTGGAAGGTCACGCCGTACGCGCCCAGCTCGGCGAGGCGCTGGACGGAGTCGACCGGGTCGATCGCGGTGCGCGTCGCGTCACCGAAGGGGTCCCGGCCCTGCCAGCCCACGGTCCACAGACCGAAGGTGAACTTGTCCTCGGGGGTCGGTACGAAGCGTTCCGTCATGGTGGTGCCGCCTTCGGGGCCGTGGGTCCGCAGCCGGTCGGGCGGCCGAACCTCAATTTGTTCACTGTCATGACTAATCATGCACGGGCAGCCCGTGCGACGTAAAGCCCCTGGAGCGGAGACGTCTGCGAGCGGCTGCCGCGAACCCGTGACGGGGCCTGTTCCGGACGGGTTCGATCACGTAATTTGTTTTGCGTACGATCAAATACATCAGCGAATGAGGTCAGCCATGCCGCCGCATACCGTCGTCATCGGTGTGGACAGCTCCACCCAGTCCACCAAGGCGGCGTTCACCGACACCGCCACCGGCCGGCTGCTCGCCGTCGGCCGCGCCCCGCACGTGGTCACCGGCGAGGGCGGGGCGCGCGAGAGCGACCCCGAGGTCTGGTGGCAGGCCCTGCGCGACGCGGTCGCCGCCGGGCTGAAGGAGTCCGGGATCGCCCCGGCGGACGTGGTGGGCATCGCGGTCGCCGGCCAGCAGCACGGCCTGGTCGTCCTGGACGCCGAGGGCCGCCCGCTGCGCCCGGCCCTGCTGTGGAACGACACCCGATCCGCCCCGCAGGCCGCGGCGCTCACCGCCGCGCTCGGCGGACCGGACGCCTGGACCGCCCGCACCGGTTCGGTCCCGGTGGCCGCGATGACCGCGTCGAAGTGGCAGTGGCTGCGGGAGAACGAGCCGGAGACCGCCGCGGCGGCCGCCGCGGTGCGCCTCCCCCACGACTTCCTGACCGAGCGGCTGTCCGGCCGGGCCGTCACCGACCCGGGTGACGCCTCGGGCACCTGCTGGTACTCAACCGCGACCGGTGCGTACGACCCCGAACTCCTCGCCCTCATCGGCCTCGACCCGGCGCTGCTGCCCGAGGTGGCACCGAGCGGCGGGGCCCGGGCCGGTTCGCTGACGGACGCGGCCGCCGAGGCGCTGGGCCTGCCCGCCGGGATCGCCGTCGCGGCGGGCACCGGGGACAACATGAGCGCCGCCGTCGGGCTCGGCCTGGGCGGCGGCGGGCTGCTGGACCACCCGGTGCTGAGCCTGGGCACCTCGGGCACGGTCTTCGCGGCGTCCCGGACCAGGCCCGCCTCGGCCGCGCTCTCCGGGTTCGCGGCGGCGGACGGCACATACCTGCCGCTGGCCTGCACCCTCAACTGCACGCTCGCCGTGGACAAGGTGGCCGCGCTGCTCGGCCTGGACCGCAACGACGCGGTGCCCGGCGGGGAGGCGGTCCTGCTGCCCTACCTGGACGGCGAGCGCACCCCGGACCTGCCCACGGCGGCCGGCCTCCTGACCGGACTGCGGCACGACACGACCCCGCAGCAACTGCTCGGCGCCGCCTACGAGGGCGCGGTGGTGACCGTGCTGCGGGCGCTCGACGAGCTGTCGCGGGCCTGCGGGCTCGACCCGGCGGAACCCGAGGTGGCGGGCCGGCCGCTGCGCCTGATCGGCGGGGGCGCGCAGGGGCGGGTGTGGGTGGAGACCGTACGGCGGCTGTCCGGGCGGCCGGTGATCGTGCCGGGCGCCGGCGAGCTGGTGGCGCTCGGGGCCGCGGCGCTCGCGGCTTCGGCGGCCACGGGGGCGGACCCGGTCGCGGTCGCCGCCGGCTGGGAGACCGGCGAGGACGTGCTCCTGGAGGCGGTGGAGCGGGATCTGACGGCGTGGCAGCGGGTCGGTTCGGTGCTGGAACGGGCGGCGGGGCCGCTGCTCGGCGGGGACCGCGACGGCTGACGCACCGTCCGGAGCCGCTGTACGCGCGAGGGGCGCGTACAGCGGCAACCAGCCGTTTTGGATAGCGAACTGATGTTCACTAGTATCCGGCGATGATCATAAGAAGAAGGCTGACGGTCGGGGTGGGCATCCTGCTCGCCACCCTGACCGCCGGGCTCGGCTCGGCGCTGCCCGCATCGGCCGACGAAACCCCCACGAAAGCCTCCCCCAAGGTCGAACTGGTCCTCGACGTCAGCGGCTCCATGCGGACCCGTGACATCGACGGGCAGTCCCGGATGAGCGCGGCGAAGCAGGCGTTCAACGAGGTCCTGGACGCGGTGCCGGAGCAGGTGCAGCTCGGCATCCGCACCCTCGGCGCCGACTATCCGGGCGACGACCGCAAGGTGGGCTGCAAGGACACCAAGCAGCTGTACCCGGTCGGCCCGCTGGACCGCACCGAGGCGAAGACCGCGGTCGCCACGCTCGCCCCCACCGGCTGGACCCCGATCGGCCCCGCGCTGCTGGGCGCCGCCGACGACCTGGAGGGCGGCGACTCCACCCGCCGGATCGTGCTGATCAGCGACGGCGAGGACACCTGCGGCCCGCTCGACCCGTGCGAGGTCGCCCGCGACATCGCGGCGCGCGGCATCCACCTGGTCATCGACACGCTGGGCCTGGTGCCCAACGCGAAGATCCGCCAGCAGCTGACCTGCATCGCCGAGGCCACCGGCGGGACGTACACGGCCGTCCAGCACACCGACGAACTGTCCGGCCGCGTGAAGCAGTTGGTGGACCGCGCGGCGGAGCCCGTGGTCACCCCGGTCGCCACGAAGGGCACCGACAGCTGCACGGACGCGCCCGAGCTGAAGCCGGGCCTCTACACCGACCGCGAGAAGTTCGCCGAGCACCGCTGGTACCGGGTCCAGCTGCTGCCGGGCCAGGAACTGCGCGCCTCGGTCAGCGTGTTCGCCGACCGCGCCGTCAACAACGACTACGGGATGCTGCTGCGCGCGGTGACCACGCACGGCCGCGAGATCGTCCGGGGCTCCGAGTCCGGGACCGGGCGCACCGACGCCATCTCGTCCGGGCTGCGCTACCCGAAGCCCGAGCAGGACGACGACGACGCCAAGCCGGCCGCGGAGACCGTGTGCCTCCAGGTCAGCAACTCGTTCTCGGCCCCGGCCTCGGTGAAGACCACCCCCGGCATGCCGCTGGAACTGACCGTCGACGTGGTGGACGCCCCCGACGAGGCGGCGGACGTCGCCGCGTTCGGCCTGGGCCACGGCTGGTGGCTGCTGGCCCTGCTCACCCTGACCGGCCTGATCGTGGGTCTGCTCTTCGGCTGGATCTCGCGCTGGCGCATCGCTGTCTGGAGGACCCGCTGATGTCCCGTACGAGACGTGTGCTCGCGGGCGCGCTGCTGACCGGCCTGACCCTGCTGACCGGGGCGTCGGCCGCCGCGGCCGACGACGCGTCGCCGAGCCCGAGCGCTTCCGCCGACGGCTCCGGTCCCACGGAGGCCGGCACCACCTTCCGTACCGCCACGGCGATCCAGCAGGGCGAGACCGCCACCGCCGGGGCGTCCACCGGCGACTACCTGTACTGGGTCTTCCCGGCCGACGCCGGGCAGCGCGCCACGGTGACGGCGAAGGTCACGCTGCCCGAGAGCGCCACCCGGCACGGGGCGCAGACCTGGCAGGTCGACGTGTACGACGGGCTGCGCCGCCGCCAGGCGTGCATGTACGGCAAGCAGACCGGCACCGCCGCGGCCGACGCCGCCACGGTGGAGCTGACCTGTGTGCTGCGTACCGTCCGGGCCGCCGCCGAGCCGTGGGCCAACGACCCGCTGCCGGGCAGCTATTACGTGCGCCTCACGGTCGTGGACCTGGCCCAGGCCGACCTCGGCCTGCCGGTGCGCACCGAGGTCGAGGTGAACTCGAAGGACCAGGGCGGGTCCGCCGACGTGGACGGCAGCCTGTCGAAGCCGCTGGTCCCGGGAATCTCCTCGGCCGAGCGGGCTTCGGACGAGGGCGCGGACGCCTCCGCCGAGCCGGTCGCGCTCGCCGGTGAGCCCGAGGACGGCTGGTCCTCCGGCTGGTGGACCAGCCGCTGGCTGTGGACGGCCGGCGGCGGCCTGCTCGCCGCCCTGGCGGGCGTCTTCGGCTACACCGTGACCCGTGGCCGCGGTCGCCCGGCCCACGTGCCGCCGGGCGTCTGACGGAAGTGCCGGGGCCGGGCGGGCACGGACCCGCCCGGCCCCGGCGCGTTCACGAGGGAGCGAACGCCCCCTCCGCCCCGAAGGCCAGCGCGGCGAAGCGGTCGCCCATGCGGAGGTGGGTGGCGGCGTCCGGGTGGAGGGCGTCGGGAAGGGGCAGCTCTGCCGCGTCCGCCTCGCCGTACAGTGCACGGCCGTCCAGGTGACGCAGGTGCGGGTCGTCGGCGGACCGCTGCGCCACCAGGCGGGCCAATTCGTCGCGGATGATCCGGAGCGTCAGCTTGCCGGTCGCCCGGTCCTCGGGGTCGCCCATCGCCGCGAAGCGGACCCGGCCCTCGCCGAGCCCGCTGAAGTCGGGGACGCTGGGGCCCGGCGTGTCCTCGTGGATGGGGCACAGCACGGGTGAGACCACCAGGAGCGGGGTGTCCGGGTGGCCCTCGCGGACGGTGTCGAGGAAGCCGTGCATCGCCGGGGCGAAGGCGCGCACCCGCATCACGTCGGCGTTGACGAGGTTGATGCCGATCTTGACGCTGATCAGGTCCGCGGGGGTGTCCCGCATCGCGCGGGCCGTGAACGGGTCGAGCAGGGCGCCGCCGCCGAGGCCCAGGTTGACCAGTTCGACGCCACCGAGCAGCGCCGCACGCGCGGGCCAGGTGGTGGTGGGGCTCGCGGCGTCGGAGCCGTGGCTGATCGAACTGCCGTGGTGCAGCCACACCTTGCGGCCGGAGGCCGGGGCGGCCGTGACGGGCGCGTCGGTGTGCAGGGCGGCGACCTCGGTGCGCTCGTTGTAGGGCAGCCAGATTTCGACGTGCTTGTCGCGGTCCGCGAGCCCGTCGAACCGTACGGACCCGGCCGGCCCGGTGCGGAAGTGCGTCGCGCCGGTCGTCATGTCGACATCGAGGACGTTGCCGCCGCTCGCCTGGCCCTGCGCCGCGAGGACGCCGTCCACCAGCAGGTCGTACAGCCCTCCGGTCCTCGGCGGGACGCCCTGGTAGACGGTGCGGGTGCGCCGCGCCGCCAGTTCGACCACGGTGGCCCGGGTCCGGAAGGCCAGCCGTACGCCGGAGGGCTGGGCCTCCGCCAGGGCGATCTGGCCGTCCGGGGCCTGGGCGCGGGCGGCGGCGGGGAGGCGGTGCGGGAGCAGCCCCGCCTCGGTGCGCTCCACGTCGAGCGCGCCGCGCAGCAGGGCGGCGGTGACGGGGGTCGTGAACGGGAGGGGTGCGGGCGTATCGGTGCTCATGGCTCCACCTGCTGGGGTCGCGGGATGCGGTCGGGTGGTGTCACGCCTGCCCCGGCGGGGGCCAGTTGCGCAGGAGGGCGTCCAGCGCGTCCAGGGTGCGGGCCCAGGACTCCTGCGAATCGGGGGCGCTGTGGCTGAAGCCGCCCTGGGCCTCCAGGCTGACGAACCCGTGGAAGACGCTGCCGAGGAGCCGTACGGCATGCGTCTGGTCCGGCTCGGTCAGGTCGTAGCCGCGCAGGACGGCCCGGGTCATCCGCGCGTGCCGGCCGCCGGCACTGGCAGCGGCGGCCTCGGGGTCCAGCTTCATCTGGGCCGCCGCGTAACGGCCGGGGTGCTCGCGGGCGTAGTCCCGGTACACGTCGCCGAAGGCGCTCAGCGCGTCCTTGCCGGCCCGTCCCGCGAGGGCGGTGGCCCCCCGGTCGGCCATCTCCTCCAGGGCGAGCAGGGCGATTCTGGTCCGCAGGTCCTGGGAGTTCTTCACATGCGAGTAGAGGCTCGCGACCTTGACGTCGAACCGCCGGGCGAGCGCCGAGACGGTCACCCCGTCGAAGCCGACCTCGTCCGCCAGCTCGGCGCCCGCCCTGGTCAGGCGTTCGGCGGTCAGACCCGCGCGCACCATGGTCGCCTCCTCGTCCGGGAACGGCCATCATGCGCTGCCTAAGGGCTTTAGGCAAATGGGAAAGGGTGCAAGGAAGAGGTGTGGCGGGGGGGGGGGGGGGGCCCCGCCCCCCCCCCCCCCCCGCGGGGGGGGGGGGGGGGGGGGCCCCCCGCCCCCGCCGCCCCGCCGGTCTGCGGGGGTCAGCCGGCCGGCACCGACACCGTGCCCGTTCCCTCCGCCGCCGCCCCCGTCGCCTCGGCCACCACGCGGTACGGGCGGTCGATGCGCTCGGAGGTGACCGTGACGGTGTCCCCGTCGCGGGCCACCCGGAAGGCGGCGGCGGTGGCGCCCGCGTGGTCCGGCACCGTCACCGTCGTACCGGCCCCCTCCGCGCCGCCCCCGAAGACGCGCAGCGTGAGCCCGTCCAGCCAGTCGCCGTCCGGGCGCTGGTCGTCGCCGCCCCAGGGCAGGACCGCGCCGGGGCGGACGAGGACCGGCAGGCTGTCGAAGCCGTGGGTCTCGTGGCGCCAGACGGGACCGGTGACGGTCTCGCCGGTGAGCAGATGGGTCCAGGTGCCCTCGGGGACGTAGTACTCGACCTGGCCGTTCTCCGTGAAGACCGGGGCGACCAGCAGGTCGGGGCCGAGCATGTACTGCCGGTCCAGGGTGCGGGTGGCCGGGTCGTCCGGGAATTCGAGGAGCATGGGCCGCATCACCGGGACGCCCGTGCGGTGGGCGGTGGCGGCGGCACCGTACAGGTACGGCATGAGCCGGTGCTTGAGGAGGGTGAACTTCCGGGCGACCTCCACCGCCTCCTCGCCGAACTCCCACGGCACCCGGTAGGACACGTTGCCGTGCAGCCGGCTGTGCGAGGAGAGCAGGCCGAAGGCGAGCCAGCGCTTGAAGACCGCCGGGTCGGGAGTGCCCTCGAAGCCGCCGATGTCATGGCTCCAGAAGCCGAACCCGGAGAGCGAGAGGGACAGACCGCCGCGCAGGGACTCGGCCATCGCCGTGAACGAGGCGAAGCAGTCGCCGCCCCAGTGCACCGGGAACTGCTGGCCGCCGGCCGTGGCGGAGCGGGCGAAGAGGACCGCCTCGCCGTGGCCGCGCTCCTTCTCCAGGAGCTCGAAGACCGTCTGGTTGTAGACCTGCGCGTAGTAGTTGTGCATCCGCTCGGGGTCCGAGCCGTCGTGCCAGACGACGTCGGTCGGGACGCGCTCGCCGAAGTCCGTTTTGAAGCAGTCGACGCCCTGGTCGAGCAGCAGCCGCAGCTTGCCGGTGTACCACTCGCGCGCGGCGGGGCTGGTGAAGTCGACCAGGGCCATGCCGGGCTGCCACAGGTCCCACTGCCAGACGTCGCCGTTGGGACGCCGGACCAGGTGGCCGAGTTCGGCGCCCTCCGCGAACAGCGCCGACTTCTGGGCGATGTACGGGTTGATCCACATGCTGATCCGCAGCCCGCGCTCCTTGAGCCGGGCGAGCATGCCCTCCGGGTCGGGGAAGACGTCCGGGTCCCAGAGGAAGTCCGACCACTGGTACTCGCGCATCCAGAAGCAGTCGAAGTGGAAGACGGAGAGCGGGATGTCGCGTTCCGCCATGCCGTCCACGAACGAGGTGACGGTCTCCTCGTCGTACGCGGTGCAGAAGGACGTCGTCAGCCACAGGCCGAACGACCAGGCCGGCGGGAGCGCCGGGCGGCCGGTCAGCGCGGTGTAGCGGGCCAGCACCTCCTTGGGGGTGGGCCCGGCGACGATGTAGTACTCCAGCGACTGGTCCTCGACGCTGAACTGCACCTGCCCCACCGACTCCGAGCCGACCTCGAAGGAGACCTTGCCGGGGTGGTTGACGAA
The DNA here is from genome assembly GCF_042669245.1 of Streptomyces sp. NPDC057249. Classification (NCBI taxonomy): domain Bacteria; kingdom Bacillati; phylum Actinomycetota; class Actinomycetes; order Kitasatosporales; family Streptomycetaceae; genus Streptomyces; species Streptomyces sp. NPDC057249. The sequence goes on from NZ_JBHUXS010000018.1 coordinate 13,032, forward strand.
GACGCCGTAACCGCGCGAGGAGAGGTAGAACGGGATGTTTTTGTAGGCCAGTTCGCTGCTGGTGCCGCCGTCCGCCTGCCAGATGTCGACGCTCTGGCCGTTCTTGACGTACGGGGTGAAGCGCTCGCCGAGCCCGTAGACGTTCTCGCCGACGTCCAGGGCGAGCTGGGCGATCATGTGGTGGGCGCCGTCGGGGGTGGTGGCGAAGGCGGTGCCCTTGGCGTCGGCACCGGTCAGGCGGCGCCCTTCGGCGTCGGAGAAGGTGAGACCGAAGGGCCCGTCGGCGTCCATGCGCAACGTCAGCGGACCGCTGGTGAGTTCGGTGACGCCGCCGTCCTGCCGGGTGCGGGCGCCGGAGCCGGCCGGGTCGAGCCCGGGGAAGGCGAAGTCCGGGCCGCGACGGGCCTTCCCGGCGTGGTGCGTGGTGCGGACGCCGATGATCCCCTCGGCCGGGGAGAAGCAGTCGACGGTGATGAGCGGGGTGTTGAGGGTGTCGCCGCGCGCGGCCACCGGTTTCACCGCCGCGTAGGCGGTGAACCGGTCGGCGCCGACGCGCAGATCGCGGATCTCGGTCGCGTAGGAGGCGCGTACGCCCTCACGCATGAGCCAGAAGCCGTCGGTGAACTTCATGCGGACTCCTTGCCGGGGGCAATGGGCGGGGGAACGGGGAGGCTGCGGCGCTTCACGCGCCGGTCCCGGTGAAGCCGAGCCGGGCCAGCCGGACCGTGCCGCGCAGCGCGATGCGCAGGTCGCCGACGCCGGAGGCGGTCAGCCCGGTGTGCAGGGTGCGGTGGTCGTACGGCCCGTCGGTGGCGGGCACCGGGACGGTGACGGTGGAGCCGTCGACGGTGATGAGGACGGCCCCCTCGCCCGAGGCGAGCACCTCGACCCCGCTGGTACCGGCACCGAAGTCGCAGCGGCGGTAGAGGAGTTCGTTGGCCTCGGCGGTGGCGGTGACCGCGTCCCCGTCCGTCTTGGCCCGGTCCACGATCGCGGTGCCGAGCTGCTCGTCGTAGTCGGCCGCCTCCAGGCCACGGGCCAGGACCGGGCGCGGCCCGGCCGGTTCGCCGTCGACGGTGACCACCGTGACGCTCCGGATGTCCGTGCTGGAGGCGCCGGCCTGGATCTCGTACGCGCCGGGCTCGACGGTCCAGCGGCCGTGCGCCACGTCCCAGTGGCCCAGTTCCTCGACCGGCACGGTGAACGCGACGCGCTCCGCAGCACCCGGAGCCAGGTGCAGCCTGCGGTGCCCGGCGAGTTGGCGCAGCGGCCGGGGCACGGACGGGGCCACGGCCCGTACGTACAGCTGGGCGACCTCGTCGGAGGCGACGGTGCCGGTGTTGGTGACGTTCAGGGAGACGCGCAGCAGGTCGCCCTCGACCTCGGCGGTCAGGTCGCTGTAGGTGAAGTCGCTGTAGGTGAGCCCGTGGCCGAAGGGGTAGAGCGGGGTGCCCTCGTAGTAGAGGTAGGTCTGCCGTGAGCCGATGATGTCGTAGTCCAGGAGGTCCGGCAGCTCCGCGTCGGAGGCGTACCAGGTCTGCGGGAGCCGCCCGGCCGGGGAGACGTCGCCGGCGAGGACGCGGGCGAGCGCGGTGCCCGCCGCCTGGCCGCCGTGCGCGGTCCACAGCAGCGCGGGCAGTGTGGCGGCGGCGTCGGTCAGGGCGTACGGGTAGGCGGAGGTGACCGCCAGGACGGTGCGCGGGTTGGCGGCGTGGGCGGCGCGCCAGAGGCGTTCCTGCTGGGCGGGCAGGCCGAGGGTGGCGCGGTCCTCGGTCTCGCGGCCGTTGATGTGGGGGTCGTTGCCGACCACCACGATCACGGTGTCGGCGGCGGCTGCCGCGCGGGCGACGGCGTCCTCGCCGCGCTCGGTCACCTCCGTCTCGAAGACGGTGCCCCGGGCGGCGGAATTCTCCTCGTCCGGGACGGCAACCTTTAGGCCGTCGGCGGCGACTGAGACATACCCACCCGTTCCGATGTGCAGAAGGCGGTGACCGCCGGCATGACCTTCCACCGCCTCCCACCGGAAGGTCTCCTGGACGATCCAGCCGCCCGGCTCGTCCGCGGAGGCACGCACATATCCGTCCTCGGCGACCGAGAGGTAGCGTCCTTCCGGCTCCCGCAGCGTGATCACACCGCCGCCCCAGTCCACGAGCGCCAGCTCGGACGGGGTGTCGGCGCAGATCAGCGGGGGCAGATCGGTGCGGCCCGCGAGCAGCGCCGGGTCGAGGGCGCCCTCCGCGCCGCGCGCCGCGTCCCCGGCCGGGTCCGCCTCGGGGATGTGCAGCCAGCCGTCCGCGCACCTGACGCGGATCAGGTCGGCGCCCTCGGCGTGGATCACCCGGTCGGCGCCGAAGCGCTCGCGGAGTCCGTCGAGCGGGGTCGAGCGGTGGATGAGCGTGCCGCTGTACCAGTCGAGTTTGCAGGCGTCCGCGAGGAGCCCGACGACGGCGACGGTCCGGCCGGCGTCCGGGTCGAGCGGCAGCAGCCCGTCGTTCTTCAGGAGCACGACCGCCTGCTCGGCGGCTTCCACGGCGAGCGCCCGGTGCTCCTCGGTGTCGAGGGCGTCGGTCCCGGCGTAGGGGTCGAGGGCGGGGTCGAACTCGCCGAGGGCGAAGCGCATGTGGAGCAGGCGGCGGACGGCGGTGTCGACGTCGTGCTCGTCGATGAGGCCGCGCTTCAGGGCGCCCTGGATGCGGGCGGTCATGACGGAGGAGTCCTGGCCGTGGTCGGTGAAGCTGTCGACGCCGGCGCGCAGGGCGGCCGCGGTGGCCTCCTCGTGGGTGTCGTAGTAGTGCTCGGAGTCGACCAGGTTGCTCGGCGCTCCGGCGTCGGAGCAGACGGCCAGGGGCTGTTCGGTCCAGGTGCGCAGGTGCCGGGAGAGCAGCGGCGACACATGGTTGGGGCGTCCGTTGACCAGGTTGTACGCGGGCATCACCCCGGCCACCGCGCCCGCCCGGACGGCGTCGCGGAAGGCCCTGAGGTCGTATTCGTGCAGCACCCGCGGGCGGACCGAGGAGGACGAGGTGTCGCGGTCGGTCTCGTTGTTGTGGGCGAGCCAGTGCTTGAGGACGGGGGCGGTGCGCCAGTAGTGCGGGTGGTCGCCGCGCAGGCCCCGGGTGTACGCGACCGCGATGGCGGAGGTGAGCCCGGCGTCCTCGCTGTACCCCTCCTCGCCGCGCCCCCACAGCGGGTGGCGCAGCAGGTTGACGGTGGGGGCCCAGACGTTGAGCCCGACCCGGTCGTCGTGGGCGCGTTTGGTGCGGACCTCGTCGCCGACGGCCTCGCCGACGCGGCGGACCAGGTCGTCGTTCCAGGTGGCGCCGAGACCGACGGCCTGCGGGAAGACCGTGGCCTGCCCCATCCAGGCGACGCCGTGCAGGGCCTCCTGGCCGGTGCGGAAGGCGGCGAGCCCGAGCCGGTCGACCGCCGGGGCGAACTGGTGCAGCATCGCGACGCGCTCGTCGGGGGTCAGCCGCCGGAGCAGGTCGTCGACGCGCTCCGCGAAGGGCAGTCGCGGGTCGCGGAAGGGCTGCGGTTGTTCCGTCACGTGCGGGTCCTTCGTCAAAGGTGGGAGGTATGGCGGTGCCGGCGCGTCGTGCGGGCCACTGAGCAGCCTCGGACGATCTTTCGAAGCGCTTCGATGCTCGACGGCCAACCCCGCGCATGTCAAGGGCCGGTGCGGGACCGCCGCTTCCGGTTCGCGCTCCCCGCCTCGGGAAACGGTTCAGAAACGCATCGGAGGATTCCGGCAACGAAGTCTTGTGCGACACAGACCCTTCACTTAACCTCGCTGCAACATCGAAGCGCTTCGACATTGCTTCGATGGGGCGCCCGGCGCCCTGGATTTCCCGGGACGGCGACTCGCTCGACCGCCGCCCAGTTGAACCGCTTCACCTGGGGCCGGTGACACCGGCTCAGCCAGCAACGCTCCACCTCAGACACAGGAACCGAACGGCGGTCGCCCCGCCGCGTGTCGTCCTGGTGCGCCTCGAAGGGTTGACGCAATGACGCCGAATTCCTCCCCCTCCGCCTCGTCCCCGAGCCGGAGAAGCTTCCTCGCCACGGGCGCGGTGGCGGCCGTCGCCGTGGCCGGCGGGGTGCCGCTGCTCGCCGCGTGCGGCGGTTCCGGCTCCGGAGCCGGGAGCAAGGAGGGCACGACCACGGGCAAGGCCCTCAAGAAGGTCGTGCCGAGCTATGTGCCGCTGAACCTGGTCCAGCCCGACGTCCCCGGCGTCAACGGTTCGAGCCCCGGCTTCACCAAGCTCCCCGACCCGCTGGTGGTCTCGGTCAAGTCGGTGCCGGGCAAGGGTTCGGAGTTCCGGGTGATGACCCCGCTGTGGGGCACGGTCCCCAAGAAGGACAACCCGTACTACACGGCCGTGAACAAGGCGGTCGGGGCGACGCTGAACTTCGACCCGCAGGACGGCAACACGTACCAGGACAAGATCGGCGCGGTCCTCGCCGGTTCGGACGTCCCGGATGTCATGACGATCCCCGGCTGGAACATGCAGGGGCAGATCCGCAACGCCATCACCGCGAAGTTCGCCGACCTCTCCCCGTATCTCGCCGGTGACGCCGTCAAGAAGTACCCCAACCTGGCCAACATCCCGACCGGTGCCTGGCAGTACTCGGTCTTCGGCGGCAAGCTGCGCGGCCTGCCCATGCCGACGCCGATCATCGGCAACGCGATCTTCTACCGCAAGGACCTGACCGGCTCCGGGGCCGTCCCGGCGAGCACGGACGACCTGCTGGCGTTCGGCAAGGAGTACACCTCCCCCAAGAAGAAGGTGTGGGCCTTCGACGATCTGTGGGTCTGCATCCAGAAGATCTTCGGGCTGCTCCCGGACGCGCCGCACTACTGGCAGCTGGAGAACGGCAAGCTGGTCCACAAGATCGAGACGCAGGCGTACCGGGAGGCGCTGGCCTTCGCCCGCAAGCTCCACGACGGCGGGTACGTCCACCCGGACGCCGAGGCCGGCAAGGACGCCGACTCCAAGATCCGCTTCACCAGCGGACACGTCATCATGTACAACGACGGCACCGGCGGCTGGAAGGGCATGGTCACCGAACAGGCCTCCGCCAACCCGAAGTTCGACATGCAGGCGCTGGACTTCTTCGGCCCCGACGGCGGCAAGCCGACCCTGTGGCAGGACGACCCGGCCGGCATCTTCACCTTCCTCAGCAAGAAGCTGCCCAAGGAGAAGATCGAGGAGTTCCTCGCGATCGCCGACTACGCGGCGGCGCCGTTCGGCACCGAGGAGTTCATGCTCACCAACTACGGCGTGAAGGGCACCCACTACACCATCAAGGACGGGACCCCCACGTACACCCCGCAGGGGGTCGAGGAGGCCCAGCCCTCCACGTTCCTGTTCGTGGCCTCGCCTCCCACCTCCATCGCCTACCCGGACCAGCCGCAGCTGGCCAAGGACTACGCCGGCTGGATGGCGCGCCAGGCACCGCACATCAAGAAGCCCCTCTTCTTCGGCATGCAGGTGGTCGAGCCGCAGCGCTACGCCTCGCTGTACACCCCGTTCGACGACCTCCAGAAGGACATCCGCCGCGGGCGCAAGAAGGTCGCCGACGTCGAGGACGCCGTGAACACCTGGAAGAAGAGCGGCGGCGACAAGCTGCGCGACTGGTACCAGGACATTCTCGACAAGAACGGCTCCGGCAACTGACGCGCACGGACGAAGAGGAAGGGGCCGCCGGGCACACGCAGCCCGGCGGCCGTGGTCAGGAGCACGACATGGGGAGCACAGGGTGAAGGCACGGGCCACGGTCGCGGCCGACCCGGGCGGCACCGCCGGCGGGGCGAGCGCCCCGGCCGACGGGAGCGGCACCGGGGACGGTGACGGCGAGGAGACGAGGAGCGCGGGAAGGCCGCGGGCCGGGGGCGGCTCCCGGCCCCGGCGGGAGATGGGCGGCATCACCTGGCGGCAGCGGCTGCGGCGGGACCGCGCGCTGATCCTGATGACGATGCCGGCCATCGCGCTGCTGCTGATCTTCAACTACATCCCGCTGCTCGGGAACATCGTGGCCTTCCAGGACTACGACGTGTACGACCTGGGCATCACGGGCAGCCCGTTCGTCGGGTTCGACAACTTCACCCGCATCTTCGAGGACTACCGCTTCTGGGAAGTCCTCGTGAACACGCTGGTCATCTTCGTGACCCAGCTGGTCCTGTTCTTCCCGATCCCGATCGCCATCGCGCTCCTGCTCAACACGATCATGAGCGCGCGGGTCCGGGCCTGGGTGCAGGCCGTCGTCTACCTTCCGCACTTCTTCTCCTGGGTGCTCGTCGTCACCGTCTTCCAGCAGATGTTCGGCGGTGCCGGACTGGTCGCCCAGTGGCTGCGCGAGCACGGGCACGAGGGCTTCGACCTGATGACCGACCCGGGCTTCTTCAAGTTCCTGGTCAGCGCGCAGGCCGTGTGGAAGGACGCCGGCTGGGGCGTCATCGTCTTCCTGGCCGCGCTCGCCGCCGTCAACACCGATCTGTACGAGGCCGCCGCCGTGGACGGGGCCGGCCGCTGGCGCCGCATGTGGCACGTCACGCTGCCCGCGCTGCGCCCGGTCATCGCCCTGCTGCTCGTCCTGCGGGTGGGCAGCGCGCTCAACCTCGACTTCGAGCAGATCCTGCTCCAGCGCGACCAGGTGGGCGCGGGGGCCTCGGAAATCCTGGACACCTACATCTGGTGGACGGGCATCAAGACCGGCGACTTCGGCTATGCCGCCGCCGCCGGCATCTTCAAGGGGCTGTTCAGCGTCGCCATGGTGCTGGGTGCCAACAAGGTCGCCCACATGCTGGGCGAGCAGGGGGTGTACTCCAAGAAATGACGACTCTCCTGGACCAGCGGGCGGACCCGGCGCCCCGCACCGAGACACGCCTCCAGCGCGCCCTGCGCATCGAACCGCGCCCCGTGTGGGAGGAGGAGCCGACGAAGGCCGGCCTCGCCTTCAAGGGCTTCGGGCTCGTCGCGATCTGCGCGGTCATCATCATCCCGATCTGGGTGGTCCTGGTGACCAGCCTCTCCGACACCCGGACCATCAACGAAGCCGGCGGCCTGGTCGTCTGGCCGAAGCACATCACCTTCGTCGCGTACAAGGAGCTGCTGAGCGGAGGCGCGGTGACCCGGGCCGCCGCCGTCAGCGTCGGTCTGACCGTCGTCGGTACGGCCGTCAGCATGGTCGTCTCGATCCTCTGCGCGTACGGGCTCAGCCGCCGCGACTCGTACGCGCACCGCCCGCTGCTGATGACGCTGATGGCGACCATGTTCTTCGGCGCCGGGCTCATCCCGACGTATCTGCTGGTCACCGGGATCGGGCTGAGCAACAGCTACTGGTCGATGATCCTGCCCAGCGCGATCAGCGTGTTCAACGTGCTGGTGCTGCGCGGCTTCTTCATGGACACCGCGCCCGAACTCATCGACGCGGCCCGCATCGACGGGGCCGGCGAGTGGCGCATCCTGCTCCAGATCATCATGCCGCTGTCGCGTGCGGTGATCGCCGTGATCTCGCTGTTCTACGCGGTCGGCTACTGGAGCCAGTGGTTCAACGCGATGCTCTACATCCAGGACAGCGACAAGTACCCGTTGCAGATGATCCTGCGTCAGCTGGTCCTCCAGCACCAGGTGCCGCCGGGCGCGATGGGCGCGGCGGTGAGCAACGGGCAGATCAACAGCCTCGCCGTGCAGATGGCGGTGATGATCCTCGCGCTGATCCCGGTCGCGGTGCTGTCCCCGTTCGTCCAGAAGCACTTCCAGAAGGGCATGCTCACCGGTGCCGTGAAGGGCTGACCGGCCGCCCCGCTCCTCCCCTCCCCCGCTCTCCGGAAGGTGTCCGCCATGCACGCTTCGTCCGTGCCCACGCCCCGCCGCAGAACCGTGCTCGCCGCGACCGCCGTCGTCGCCGCCGCCACCGCGCTCCCCGTCGCCGGCCCCGCGTCGGCCGGAGAGCGCCGTCACGGCCGCCGGCACCAGCCCCACCGGTGGCGGACCGCGGCGATCGGCGGCACCGGGTTCGTCACCGGGCTGCTGTTCCACCCCTCGGTGAAGGGCCTGGCCTACGCCCGGACCGACATCGGCGGCGCCTACCGCTGGGACGCGGTGCGGGCCCGCTGGACCCCGCTCACCGATCACATCGGCTGGGACGACTGGAACCTCCTCGGCATCGAGGCCATGGCCGTCGACCCGGCCCACCCGGACCGCCTCTACCTGGCCTGCGGCACGTACGCGCAGTCCTGGGCCTCCCCCGGCGCGGTGCTGCGGTCCGACGACCGCGGCGCGACCTGGGAGCGGGCCGACCTGACCGTGCGGCTCGGCGCGAACGAGGACGGGCGCGGCACGGGCGAACGGCTGCTCGTCGACCCGCGCGACAGCGGGGCGCTGTGGCTGGGCACCCGGCACGACGGGCTGCTGCACTCCTCGGACCGGGGGGCCACCTGGGCGCCGGCCGCCTTCCCCGCGACCCCGTCGGAGACCGGCCAGGGCGTGACGTTCCTCGTCGCGGCGGGCCGGACGGTCTACGCGGGCTGGGGCGACGGCGGCGACGCGCTCTACCGTACGGACGGCAGGGGCGGCTGGGAGGCGGTCCCCGGGCAGCCGTCCGGGAGCGCGGCGGTGAGGGTCCCGGTGCGGGCCGCGTACGACGCCCGGGGGCGGGCGCTGTACGTGACCTACGCGGACGCCCCGGGGCCCAACGGGCAGTCCGACGGCTCGGTCCACCGGCTCGACACGGTGACGGGTGCCTGGAGCGAGGTGACGCCGGTCCGGCCCGACGCCGCCGCCGGGGACGGCTTCGGGTACGGCGGGGTCGCGGTCGACGCGCGCCGGGCCGGCACCCTCGTCGTCACCACCAACAACCGGTGGGCCCTGATCGACACGGTGTTCCGCTCCACGGACGGCGGCCGGAGCTGGACCTCGCTGAAGGACACCGCCGTGCTGGACGTCTCGGAGACGCCGTACCTCCGCTGGGGCGCGGAGCCCAAGTTCGGCTGGTGGACGCAGGCGGTCGCCGTCGACCCCTTCGACTCGCACCACATCGTGTTCGGGACCGGCGCGACCGTCTTCGGGACGCGCGACCTCGTCCACTGGGCACCGGAGATCCGGGGCCTGGAGGAGTCGTCGGTACGCTTCCTCGTCGCACCGCCCGGCAAGGGCGCCCGGCTCCTGAGCGGTCTCGGCGACATCGGGGTGATGTACCACGACTCGCTGACCGCGTCCCCGTCCCGGGGCATGGCCGCGAACCCGGTCTTCGGCACGGCCACCGGCCTCGCGGTCGCCGCGCTGAAGCCCTCGTACGTGGTGCGCACCGGCTGGCCGTCCGGCTCCGACGCGGCCGGCGCCTTCTCCCGCGACGGGGGGCGGAGCTGGCAGCCGTTCGCCGCCCAGCCCGCGATCGCGCCCTCCGCGCCCGGACCCGTCGCGGTCTCGGCGGACGGCTCGACGCTGCTCTGGTCGTTCATCCACTGGGACGGCACCAAGTACCCCGCCCACCGGTCCTCCGACGGCGGTGCGAGCTGGGCCGAGGTGGCGACCTTCCCCAAGGGCGGCGCCCCGGTCGCTGACCCGCTCGACCCCCGGCGCTTCTACGTGTACGACACCGACACGGGCACCGTCCTCTTCTCCCTGGACGCCGGGGTGACCTTCACCAGGGGCGCGACCGGTCTCCCCTCGGGGGACGCGCAGTTCAGGATGGCGGCGGCGCCCGGGCGCAGCGGCGACCTGTGGCTGTCCGCGAAGGACAACGGCCTGTTCCGCTCCACGGACGGCGGGCGGACCTTCGCCGCCGTGCCCGGCTGCCAGGCGTCCCATGCGCTGGGCTTCGGCAAGGCCGCGCCGGTGCGGGGCCGCAGGCGGCCGGGGGCCGGCTATCCGGCCGTCTTCCAGACGGGCAGGGTCGCGGACACGTACGACGGTGTCGCGGTGCTGCGCTCCGACGACGCGGGCCGGTCGTGGGTGCGGATCAACGACGACTCCCACCAGTGGGGCTGGACCGGCGAAGTGATCACCGGCGACCCCCGCGTCCACGGCCGTGTCTACCTGGGCACCAACGGCCGCGGCATCCAGTACGCAGAACCTGAGTAGGAAACCGGAGACGCCATGCCGTCCCTGCGCGACGCGGCCCGTGGCCGCATCCTCTTCGGAGGCGACTACAACCCCGAGCAGTGGCCCGAGGAGGTGTGGGAGGACGACGTCCGGCTGATGAAGGAGGCCGGGGTCAACTCCGTCACCCTCGGCGTCTTCTCCTGGGCGAAGATCGAACCCCGCCCCGGCGCCCGCGAGTTCGGCTGGCTGGACCGGCTGATGGACCTGATGCACGCGCACGGCATCGGCGTCGTGCTCGCGACGCCGACCGCCTCCCCGCCGCCCTGGATGGGGGCGCGCCACCCGGAGACCCTGCCGCGCGCGGAGGACGGGTCCATCGTCTGGTACGGCTCGCGCCAGCAGTTCTGCGCCAGCTCGCCGGTCTACCGCCGTTACGCCGCCGCGCTCACCGAGGACCTGGCCGCGCGGTACGCGGAGCACCCGGCGCTCACCGTGTGGCACATCAACAACGAGTACTGCACGCACTGCTGGTGCGACGAGACGGCGGGCCACTTCCGCCGCTGGCTGCGCGACCGGTACGGGACGCTCGACGCGCTCAACGAGGCGTGGGGCACGGCCTTCTGGAGCCAGCGCTACGACGCGTGGACGGAGATCCTGCCGCCGCGCAAGGCGCAGTACATGAGGAACCCCACCCAGGTGCTGGACTTCAAACGCTTCACGTCCGACGCGCTCATGGAGTGCTTCACCGCCGAGCGGGACATCGTCGCCCGGCACACCCCGCACATCCCGGTGACGACGAACTTCATGCCGCTGTGGTCCGGGCAGGACGCCTGGGCCTGGTCGGCCCAGGAGGACATCGTCTCGGTCGACGTCTACCCGGACCCGCGCGACCCGTGGGGCGGGCAGTACAACGCCATGCTCGCCGACATGACCCGCTCCCAGGCCGCCGGTCCGTGGATGCTGATGGAGCAGGCGGCCGGCGCGGTGAACTGGCGGGGCGTCAACCACCCCAAGCCGGAGGGGCTGAACCGGCTCTGGTCACTCCAGTCGGTGGCGCGCGGCGCCGACGCGATCTGCTACTTCCAGTGGCGGCAGTCCCGGCAGGGCTCCGAGAAGTTCCACTCGGGGATGCTCGGCCACGCCGGTGAGCGGGGCCGCGCCTTCCGTGAGACCCGGCAGCTGGGCGGCGAGCTCGCCGCGATCGGCTCCGCCGTGTCCGGTACGGGCGTGACCGCCGAGGTCGCCGTCCTGCACGACTGGGACGCCTGGTGGGCGGGCGCCCAGGAAGGCGGCCCGTCCGCACTCCTCGACTACGCGGAGGTGATCCGGCGCTGGCACCGCGCCCTGTGGGAGAACGGCACGCCCACGGACTTCGCCCGTCCCGACGCCGACCTCGGCCGGTACAAGGCGGTCCTCGTCCCGCACCTCTACCTGCTCGACGACGCGGCGGTCGACAACCTCGTGGCGTACGCGCGGGGCGGCGGGCGCCTGGTGTGCGGGTTCTTCAGCGGCATCACGGACGTGGACGACCGCATCCGGCCGGGCGGCATGGACGCCCGCCTGCGCGAGCTGTTCGGGATCGCCACCCTGCACGAGTGGTGGCCGCTGGACGCGGACGAGGCCGTGGAGTGCGACGGATTCCGGGGCACCCTCTGGTCGGAGGAACTGGAGGCGGCCGAGGGCACCGAGGTGGTGGCCGCCTACCGCGACGGCGAGCTCGCCGGGCTGCCCGCCGTGCTGCGCCGGGGCGGCGCGGTGTACGTGTCCACGCTCCCCGAGCCCCCGGCGCTGCGGGCCCTGCTGGCCGACGTGGTCCGGGAGGCGGGCGTCGAGCCGGTCCTCGCCGGGCTGCCCGAGGGGGTGGAGGCGGTGCGCCGGGGCGAGCTGCTATTCCTGCTGCACCACCGCCGCGAGATGGTCACCGTCGCCGTGCCCGGCACGTACGTGGACCTGCTCACCGGGCGGGCGGTGACGGACCGGATCGCGCTCGGCCGCTACGGCGTCGCGGTGCTGCGGAGATCCGCGCCGTGACCGGGCGCGCGGACATCGACTCCACCTGGGAGCCGCGCCCCGCCGCCCGCTGGGAGGACGCGTTCCTCGGCGGCAACGGCCGGCACGGTGCCATGGTGTACGGCGACCCCGCCGACGACCGCGTGATCGTCAACCACCACACGCTGGTCCGGCCCAACGGCAGTCGGCACGTCCGGCCGCCGGAGCTCGCGGAGCGGCTGGGCCGGCTCCAGAGCGCGCTGCTCGCCGGGGACGCCCGGGCCGCGGAGCACTTCGGCGCGGGCCGGCCGCTGGTCTGGGTGCAACCGTTCCACCCGGCCTTCCAGACCCGCGTCCGGCCGGTCCCCGGGAACGCCGCCGACCCGGCGGCGGCCTACCGCAGGTCGGTCGACTTCGCCACCGGTGAGATCGGCGCCGGCTGCGAGTCGTGGCGCAGCCGGGTCTTCGTCTCGCGCGCCGACGACGTGATCGTCCAGTACGTCACGGGGCCGGGGCTGGCCGTGGACGTGACGCTCGACCACGCCCTGCCGGGTGCCCCGCCCCGGCTGGCCGTCGGCCGGAGCACCGTGCTCACCCCGGACGGAGCCCGGCTCACGCTGCGCGCGGGCTACCCCGACAGCGACCTCGCGTACACCGGCGCGACGGTGCTCCGCACGGAGGGCGGGCGGGTTTCGGTGGCGGGCGAGGGCGTCCGGGTCGAGGGGGCGAGGAGCCTGTTGCTGCTGACCCGGGTGCACCGGCACGCGGGCCACCTGGACCTGGCGGCGGAGTGCGCCGCGCTGCCCGGTGACGGGTACGACGCGCTGCTCGCCCGGCATGTGGCGCTGCACCGGCCGGCCTTCGAACGGGCGGCGCTCACCCTGGACGCGGACCCGGCCGAACGGGCGCTGCCCGGCTCCGAGCTGGTGCGGCGGCCGGACAGCCCGGCGCTGCTGGAGCGGCTGTGCGCGGCGGGCCGCTACCACCTGCTGTCCGCGTCCGGGGCCCTGCCGCCCCGGCTGACCGGGCTCTGGACGGGCGACTGGGACACCGCCTGGTCGGGGGCCTTCACGACGAACGCCAATCTGAACCTCCAGATCGCCTCGGCCGCGGCGGCGGCGCTGCCCGAGGTGTCCGAGGCCCATGCGGCGCTGGTGTACGGGCAGCTCGCGGACTGGCGGGACAACGCCCGGGCGATCTTCGGGGCGCGGGGCATCGTGGCCCCGTCGCACACGGACGGCGAGTCCGGGCACACCCGCCACTACCAGCGCGCCTACCCGCTGCACCTGTGGACGGCCGGCGCGGACTGGCTGCTGGAGCCGCTGATCGAGCACGCGGAGACGACGGGGTCCGAGGACCCCCGGCTGACCGCCGCGCTGCACGAGACGGCGCTGTTCTACGAGGACTTCCTCACCCGGACCGGCCCGGACGGGCGGGTGGCCGTCGTGCCGTCGTACTCGCCGGAGAACCGTCCGGCCAACGCGAGCTGGGGCACGATCGACGCGACGATGGACCTTGCGGCGGCCCGCCACGCGCTCACCGCGTCGGCCGCCCGCTGCGCCGACGGTGCGACGGCCGAGCGCCGCCGGGCGCTGGCGGACCGGCTCGCCGACTACCGGGTCAACGAGGACGGCGCGCTCGCCGAGTGGGCGTGGCCGGGCCTGGCGGAGACGTACGACCACCGCCACCTCAGCCACCTGTACCCGGTGTGGCCGCTGGACGCGATCAACCCGTACGACACGCCCGGCCTGGCCGCAGCCGCGCACCGGGCGCTCGAACTGCGGGGCGCGGAGAACGACTCGGCCCACGGCCATCTGCACCACGCGCTGATCGCGGCCCGGCTGCGGGACGGGGTCCGGGCCTCGGCGGCGGTCCGCTCGGTGCTGGCGGGCGACTTCTTCCACGACTCGCTGATGAGCGCCCACTACCCGGCCCGCAACGTGTACAACGCGGACGCGGCGCACGCCCTGCCCGCGGCCGTGATCGAGTCACTGGTCCAGTCGGCCCCGCACCGCCTGGTCCTGCTGCCCGCACCGCTCGCGGGCTGCCCGGCCGGTGAACTGCGCGGGGTGCGTACGCGGTTCGGGGCGACCGTGGACCTGCGCTGGCGGGCGGACGGCACCGCGACGGCGGTGCTGCGCCCGGAGCGGGATGCCCGCCTCGATGTCCGTACGGGCGGCGGGCACGTGCTCGCCGGTACCGTCTCGGCGGCTCCGCTGGAGCTGACGGCGGGCGTGGACCACGTCGTGGAGCTCGGGCCCCGGTAGGCGCGGGGGTCGGCTCACGTGTCACACGGGGGCCGGCCCGGTGCTCTCCCGCACCGTCAGTTCCGGGGCCAGCAGCTCGACTTCGTCCGTGCCCCGGCCGGACAGCTTGGCGACGACGTGTTCGACGGAGCGGCGGCCCATCTCCTGGGCCGGTATGGCGACGGAGGTCAGCCGCACCGATGCCTGCGTGGCCACCTGCTCGGGGCAGATCGCCACCACCGAGACGTCCTCGGGGACGGCCCGGCCCTGCTGGCGCAGCAGGTTGAGCAGGGGCTCCACGGCCGCCTCGTTCTGCACGATGAAGCCGGTGGTGCCGGGGCGCTCGTCGAATATCCGGGACAGGGTCTGGGCCATCGCCGCGTACCCGCCCTCGCAGGGCCGGTGCAGGATGCGCACGCCGGTCTCCTGGGCCTTGGCCCGTACGCCGTCGACGGTCCGCTCGGCGAATCCGGTGTGGCGCTCGTAGACCGCGGCGGCCTCGCCGATGACGGCGATCTCGCGGTGCCCGAGGCCGGCCAGGTGCTCCACGCAGAGGGCCCCGGTCGCCTCGAAGTCGAGGTCCACGCAGGTGAGTCCGGCGGTGTCGGCGGGCAGACCGATGAGCACGGCGGCCCGGTCGGTCTCGCGCAGCAGGGGCAGCCGCTCGTCGTGCAGTTCGACGTCCATCAGGATCATCGCGTCGGCCAGCGAGCTGCCGGCGATCCGCCGCACCGCCGCGGGCCCCTCCTCGCCGGTGAGGAGCAGGACGTCGTAGCCGTGGGTGCGGGCGGTGGTGGCGACCGCGATGGCGATCTCCATCATCACGGGCACGTACATGTCGGTGCGCAGCGGCACCATCAGCGCGATGATGTTCGACCGGCTGCTGGCGAGCGCCCGGGCCCCGGCGTTGGGGTGGTAGCCGAGCTGCTGGATGCTCCGCTCGACGCGCTCGCGGGTGGCGACGGAGATGGAGCGCTTCCCGCTGAGGACGTAGCTCACCGTGCTCGCGGAGACTCCGGCGTGCTGCGCGACCTCGGCCAGGGTGACCATGCGGTTCTTCCTCACCGGTCGGATGTGGCGAAGCGCTTCAACTCCGCTCTCTCCACCCGTGACGTGGAGAGACAGCGCGAGCCTAGCCCTGCCGTGACGGCATGTCCAGACCACTGTCGAAGCGCTTCGACACCCCTGTGCGCGCCGGCTACCGCCACGATATGCCCGCCGCGCCCTTACCCGTCACCCCGGCTCAGCCGCCGAGCAGGACGGGGAAGGACTCCATGTCGTTCTGCGTCATCACCGGGAGGTTGCGCAGCTCGGCGTCGGGGATCGCGAGCCGCAGGTCCGGGAAGCGCGCGAAGAGCGCCGGCAGGGCGATGCCCGCCTCGACCCGGGAGAGCGCGGCGCCGGGGCAGATGTGCGGGCCGTGCCCGAAGGTCATGTGCCGGATCGGGGTGGGGCGCGTGATGTCGAAGGCGTCGGCGTCGGGGCCGTGCTGCTCCGGGTCGCGGCCGATCACCCGGTACGAGATGACCACGCCCTCGCCCTTGGCGATGACGGCGTCGCCGACCTCGATGTCCTCGGTGGCGAACCGCATGAGCAGATGGGTGGTCGGGGTGTCCCAGCGCAGGGTCTCCTCGATGACGGTGTCCCAGGACACCTCGCCGTCGAGGACCATCCGGAGCTGGTCGGGGTGGGCGAGCAGGGCGCGTACGGCGTTGAGGATGAGCCCGATCGTCGTCTCGTGCCCGGCGGCGACCATCGCCTTGAGATTGCCGATGACCTCCTCCTCGGTCAGCGGCTCGCCGCCCTCCTCGGCCAGGATCAGCGCCGACGTCAGGTCGTCGGTGGGGTGCGCGGTCTTCTCCCGCACCAGACCGGCGTAGAAGACGTCCAGGTCGGCGAGGAGCGCGAGCCGCTCGTCCTGCGGGGTCAGCATCGAGAAGAATGCCTTGTACTGACGGGTCAGCATGGCGTTCTCCGCCGGGTCGACGCCCATCAGCATGCCGACCACCCGCATCGGCAGCGGCTGGGCGAAGACCGACTTGAGGTCGACCACGGCCCCGTCCCGGCCGCCCTCCTCCAGGGCGTCCAGCAGTTCGGCGGTGAACTTCTCGATGTCGGGGCGTATCGCCTCCAGGCGGCGGGGCGTGAGCGCCTGGGAGGTCTTGGTCCGCAGCCTGCGGTGCTCCGCGCCGTCCACGGTGAACATGGACCGCCCGGCGTCGATCATGCCGATGAGCGGCCAGGCGCGCGTCACCTCACCGGTCTGCCACAGCTCCCAGGCGTCGATGTCCTTGACCAGGCGCGGGTCGACCAGGAGCCGCCGGGCGTCCGCGTGCCGGGTGAGGGTCCACGCCGACACGCCGAGGAGCTCGATCCGGGCCAGCGGGCCGGCTTCGCGCAGCCGCGCGGTCTCGCCGTCGAGGTCCCGCACCATGGGGTCGATGACGACGGCGGCACCCTGCTGGGCCGCGGCCCGGGCGGCATGGGGGCAGTTCACGAGGAGTCTCCTGTCGTGCGTACGGGGGTGAACCGGACGGGGAGCGTGGTGTTGCCGCGCAGGAAGGGGGAAGGCCGACGGACCAGGTCCTCGACGGCGACGTCGAGCCGGAGGTCGGGCAGCCGGTCGAGCAGCACCTCGATGCCCGTCCTGGCGATGATCTCGGCGATCTCCTGGGCCGGGAAGGGGCACCGGTACTCGCCGTGGCTGAAGGCGAGGTGTGCGCCGTTGCCGCCCTGGGCGGGGCCCGCGCCGCCGGAGACGCCCTGGCGGATCAGCGGGTCGGTGTTGGCGGCGCCGAGCCCGAGCAGGAGCATGTCGCCGGCCCGGATGCGCTGCCCGCCCAGCTGGGTGTCGCGCGCGGCCCAGCGGCCGGCCAGGATCTGGGTGGGGGTGTCCTCCCACAGCACCTCGTTCATGGCCTCGCCGATGCTGCGCCGGCCGCCGGCCATGGAGTCGGCGAACTCGTCCTCGGTGAGCATGAGCCGGACCGAGTTGCTGATCCAGTCGGCGGTCGGGAGGTGCCCGGCGGCCGTGACGGCCATCAGGTCGAGCGTGTACTCCTCGTCGGTGAACACGTCCGGGAAGTCCAGCATCCGGGAGGTCACGTCGTCCCCCGGCTCGGCCCGCTTCGCGGCGAGCAGCCGGGCCATGTGCTCCCCGAACCGCTGGTGGGCGCTCTGCGCCTCCGGCCCCCCGTCCGCGAGGTCCTTCAGCACGCGCGCGATGGCGGCGCCCTCCTCGTCGGGGAATCCGATGAGCCGGGCGAGGACGAGCACGGGGAGGGGTTCGCAGAACTCCGCGACGAGATCGGCGGTGCCCCGGGCGCACACCGCGTCGATCAGCCGGTCGGCCAGCTGCTCGCAGTGTTCCCGGATGCGGAACGGATCGGCGCCTTCGAGGGCGGGGGTGACCATGCGGGCGTGCCGCAGGTGCTCCTGGCCCGCGCTGAAGTAGATGGACGGCAGGGGCCGCCCGACCATCGGCAGCAGCGGCCAGTCGTCGGGGACGTTCGGCCACTGGTTCCACAGGCCGACGTCGCGCGGGAACAGCCCGCCGTCACTGGTGACCCGGTGGAGCTCCCGGTATCCGATGACCAGCCAGGCCGGGAAGCCGCCCAGCAGCTCGACCGGGACGACCGGCCCGTGCTCCCGGCGCATCGCGCGGTAGACGCTCTGGGGCTCGGCCTGGAAGCCGGGTCCCCAGAGCGGCACGGCGCCGGCGTGCGCGGGGCAGCCGGACGGGGCGTTCGGGGACGCCGGCGCGGACTCGGCCGGGGAGGGGCGCGTCATAAATCCTGACTCCTGTGGCGAACGACTGCACGCGCCAAGATCACGCGGTCAACTCTCGCTCACTATAAGGATTTTATGTGCGTCAGGACGGTCATTCGCGATCAATCCCGAACCGTGGACGGTCGTACGCCCGGTCCGGGCGCCCCCTCACCCGGTCAGCAGCCCCGGGTCGCTCACCCCGGGCGCTCCCGTCTCGACGTGCCCGGCGAAACGCCGCACGAAGGTGGCGTCCGCGTCGCTCGTGACGGTGACGTCGTACCAGCGCCGGCTGCGGCGCAGGTCGAGCGTGTGCGCCACGGACCGGCCCGCGCGTACGGCGAACGTCCGCACCTCTCCCCCGTACGCGGCGGCGCTGCGCAGGGTCAGCCGGACGGAGCCGGTGCCGGTGTGGGTGAGCGTGAGTCGGAGGTTGCCGGTCGCCGCGTCGTGCCGGGCCGTCACCTCGGGCCCCGCGGTCCCGCCGGGGCCGCGGAAGGTGCGCAGGAAGCCGTTCGGGCCGTGGACGGTGAGGTCGGTGACGCCCTGCGAGTACGCGGTGTTCCAGGTGTCCGCGACCGAGGCGCCCGCGTGCGTGGTGTAGGTCCAGGGCCCGTCCGTGCGGTTGCCGGAGGTGACGAGGAACTGCGCGCCGGCCGCCGGTCCGCCGCCGAAGGTGAGCCGGAAGGTGCCGGCGTCCGGGTCGGCCGCGCCGTCCACCAGGGGTGCGTAGGGCAGCGGGCGGGTGGGACGCGCGCCGGGCTCCTGCTTCGGCACCGCACCGGCGGCGGGCGGTGCGGGCACGTAGTCCGGGTGCCGGTCGCCGTCCGGGGGCTCGTAGGCGGCGGTGGACGGCAGCTCGGGCGCGGAGGGGTCCGTACGCCGGAAGTCGAACGCGGAGGTGAGATCGCCGCAGACGGCCCGCCGCCAGGGCGAGATGTTCGGTTCGCGGACCCCGAAGCGCCGCTCCATGAACCGGATGACGGAGGTGTGGTCGAAGACCTCCGAGCAGGCGTAGCCGCCGGTGCTCCACGGTGACACCACGGTCATCGGCACCCGCTGGCCGAGCCCGTAGGGCCCCGCCGCGTACCGCAGGTCGCCCGGGAAGTAGTCGGCGGCGGTCTCCACGGTGGACAGCCCCTGCGCGGGCCCGGACGGGACGTACGGCGGGACCACGTGGTCGAAGAACCCGTCGTTCTCGTCGTAGGTGATGAAGAGGGCGGTGCGGCCCCAGACCTCCGGGTCCGAGGTCAGCGCGTCCAGGACCTGCGCGATGTACCAGGCGCCGTAGTTGGCGGGCCAGTTGGGGTGCTCGCTGTACGCCTCGGGCGCCACGATCCAGGACACCGAGGGCAGCGTGCCGGCCCTGATGTCGGCCTTCAGGTCGTCCAGCAGACCGCCCCCGTTCCCGAGGTCGCTGCCGGTGCGGGCCTTGTCGTACAGGGGGTCCCCGGGCCCGGCCTCGCGGTAGGAGTCGAAGTACAGCAGCGAGTTGTCGCCGTACGTGCCCCGGTACGCGTCCCCGATCCAGCCCCAGGACCCGGCGGCGTCCAGACCGTCACCGACGTCCTGGTACACCTTCCACGAGACCCCGGCCTCCTCCAGGCGCTCCGGGTAGGTCGTCCAGCCGTACCCCCGCTCGTCGTTGCCCAGCTCGGGCCCGCCCCCGGCGCCGTCGTTGCCGGTGTAACCGCTCCACAGGTAGTAGCGGTTGGGGTCGGTCGAGCCGATGAACGAGCAGTGGTAGGCGTCGCAGACGGTGAACGCGTCGGCGAGCGCGTAGTGGAACGGGATGTCGTCCCGGGTGAGGTGGGCCATCGTGGTCGCCGTCTTGGCGGGCACCCACCGGTCGTAGGCCCCCTTGTTGAACGCCCGGTGCCCGCCCGCCCAGTCGTGGTTCAGGTCCTGGAGGAACCGCATCCCCAGCGCGTCGGCCGGCGGCCGGAACGGCAGCACCTCGTTGCCGGCCGCGTCCGCCTGGTGCCAGACCGGTTTGCCGCTGGGCAGGGTGACGGGGCGCGGGTCGCCGTAGCCGCGTACGCCCTTCATCGTGCCGAAGTAGTGGTCGAAGGAACGGTTCTCCTGCATCAGGACCACGATGTGCCCGACGTCCTCGATGGTGCCCGTCCGCCCCCGCGCGGGAAGGGTCGCGGCGCGGGCGATGCTGCTCGACAGGGCGGTGAGCGCGACGGAGCCCCCGGCGAGCTTCAGGAGCCGGCGACGGTCGATTTCTGCCATGGGTGGGAGCCTTCGCGGTGGGGGGACGGCGGGCCGAACAGTCGGCGTACCTACCCACCGGGGCCGGGTCCATTCCCCGGGCGCCCCGGAAACTGCCCGGACCGGGCAGCGACGCGCCCGCGAAGCTGCCGACTCCCCGCCTGACGGGACCGGCCCGGCCCCCGCGAGGCTGTACCGCGCAGCCGGCACGCCGACACAGGATGCGAGGGACGCCCGTGGGACACAGACCCTTGTTCCGGTGGGTACTGGCGCTCGGCCTGCTGCTCGTCACGGGCTCGGCGCTCGCGTACGCGGCTGCGCCGGAGATGCCGGAGGTCCGTCAGGTCGGTCTGACCGTGCTCACCGAGAAGCCCGACGGGGCGTGCACCGTGCGCTGGACGGACCCCTACGACCACCGTGAACGCGAGGACACGTCCTCCTGCGATCCCGACCGTGATCCGGTCCTGAAGCCGCCGCACTTCGACCCCGAGACCGGATACGGCTACGACTCCGGCTGGGTCGTCGCGGAGGGTTCCGAGAAGGGGGAGCTCTACGTCCTGGGCCAGGACGACGACGTGTACGACGCGCGCATCGCGCTCTCCGACCGGCTGATCCTGTTCGGGCTGCCGCTGCTGACGGTGGGCGTCGTCGGCGGGAACGTCCGCGCGGCGGTCCGGCTGAGCGGCGTCCGTCCGGGCCTCGTGGACCGCGCCTGGCGGCTGGCCGGCGCGGCGGCCGCGGTGGAGGAGGACCGCACGCGGGCCGTCGAGGCGGTGCGCGAGGCGTGGGCGCCGTTGCGGGAGGAGCGGGTGCGCGAGGAACTGGGCCGGATGCCGGTGGCCCGGCTGCGCGACGACGAGCGGCGCCGGTTCCGGACGAAGGAGTGGGAGAGGGCGGGCGTGCACACCGTGCGCGACGTGCTCGACGCGGGCGTGTGGGAGCTGGGCGGACTGCCGGGCGTCGGACGGCGTACGGCCGAGCAGGCGGTCGCCGCCGCCCGGCGTACGGCCGGTGCGGTCGGCGCGGACGTCGTGGTCCGCCTCTCCGCCGACCGCCCCGACCCCCGGGCGACCGCCCTGGTCACCGCCCTGTACGTGCTGGTGGCGGCCGGGCCCGAGGGGCGTAAGGCGGCGGAGGCGGCCGAGGCGCTATCCGCCCGCCTGGAGCCGCTGCTGGCGGACGCCGGCCCCGCGTCGAGTCGCGGTGCCGTGCTCCGGGCGGCCCCCGGGGACCGCCGCCGGGCCCGGTCCGCCGTGGCGGGGCTGCGCCGTCAGCTGGCGGAGGCCGAGCGCGACGGCCTGGACGCCCGCTTCGGGCAGACCTCGGTCGACCTGCTGCGGGCGCCGGCCGGGGAACTGGACGCGCTGTCCGCCTGGACGGACTTCGAGCGGCGGCCCCGGGCCTACTACGACACGCTGGCGGAGGTCACGCGCGACGCCGGGCACGCCTCCGCGTGAACCCCGTCCGGCCGCAACGGCGGCGCGGAGCAACGGTGCCGGGGCCCCTCGCCCGGCGGCGGGTCGAGCGGTGAGGTGTACGTGCCGCCCGTCACGAGGCCCGCGTCGGCCATCCGGTCGTACTCGGCCAGGATGAGGTGCTTGGTGCGGTAACCGCCGTACCGGGCCACGTCCTTGCGCCGGACGATGGGGAAGGTGTCCAGGATGTACGCGGTGTCGGCACGGCCGATCCCGTACAGGTGGAAGAAGAACGCGTCGAGTTCCGCGCGGATCTGGCGGCGGCGGGCCTCGTCCCAGCGGAACGGTCCGCGTGTGTCGCCCAGGTCCGCCGCGAAGAGGCCCATGTCGTGTGCGGTGCAGGTGAGTTCCAGGACGCGCGGGACCAGGAAGTCCGTGTGGCGGTGGACGGTCTGCGGCGGCAGGACCGGGAGTTGGCGGATGTAGAAGAAGCTGAGGTTGAGTCCCGCGGCCTTCTGCCGGGTGACGTAGTCGTAGACGAAGGAGTTGAAGTGGGCCACCAGGGCGGCGCTGTCGCGTGAGCTCCTGGTGTGCAGCAGGAAGACGGAGTCCCCGATGGCCGCCGGGGGCAGGATCGCGGAGATCATGGTGCGCTGGTTGGTGGGGCTGCTGATCCGGAGGAAGGCGAGACGGCCGGGCGGGGTGCAGGGCGGTGTCTCGGCGCGGTCCACCCAGTTGCCCGGCACGGCCAGGCGGGACGCGGACGCCCAGGCGTCGGCCGTGAGGTAGGCGGGCTGGTTCTGGCGCTTGACGGCGGTGGCGCTCTTCACCACGTCGGCCGCGCGGTGGTTGTAGGCGTCGACCATCTTGGCCTCGTAGAGCGGGAGCATGACCCGGTCGCCGTTGACGTAGTGGTTTCCGGCCGCCTGCCAGCCGGTGGCCGTCAGCTCCTCGCGGGTGCGGAACCGGTGCGAGTCGTTGGCCATGTGGAACATCGTGCCGAAGGCGACGCCCCACGGATTGCCGTCCGGGGCGCCCTCCTCGATCAGGACGGGCAGGCGCGCGTAGACGCCGAGGGTGATCTCGGCGTCGCGGCGGGTCCGGAAGACCGGGCAGGTGCCCGTATTGGGGTTGAGGAGCCTGATCTCCTCGGGCGTCAACGCGAACGCCCGGCCCGGGTCGCCGAGCTCGGCCGGGTCGCGGAGGAAGAAGGCGAACCTGGCGGCGGGTTCGCGCAGGGCCCGGCCGGTCAGGGACAGGATGCTGAACTTGAACGAGCGGTGGACGTCGGGAAAGACGGGCGCGGCGTTCTCGAAGTCGTACAGGGCGGCGAGCGCGCCCGTGTCGACCAGGTCCTTGAAGTAGAAGCGGGTCGTCGCGTCCGTGGCGATGCCCGTCGGCACGATCATGCCCATCCGGCCGCGCGGGCCGGTCAGCGCACGGCCCGCCTCGGCGAAGACGGCGTACGTGTTGATGTCACCGCGCCCGGTGAGCGGGTACCGTCCGCCGTCGCGCAGGAAGTGGCTCGTCCCCTCCGCCGTGCGCTTGGCCGCCTCGAACGCGGAGTGCAGCGCGGCGCGGTCCGGGTCCCCCTTGAGCGCGGCGATCAGGCGCTTGCGGGCGGCGGCCGTCTTCGCCGCGGCGATCTCCGCGCCGTGCTGGGCGAAGAACTCCTGCTCCTGGAGCTTGATGCGCTCCCACGGCGGATTGCCGAGGACGCAGTCGAAGCCCCCGCCGCCGTCCGCGCCGAAGACCTCGGGGAACTCCAGGTGCCAGTGGAAGAACCGGTAGCGGTCCCGCAGCCGTGCGATCTCCTCGCGGGTGGCCCGGGGCGCGTCCGGCAGCGCGCGGAGGACCGCGTCGGTCACCGCCGGCGGGGCGTCGGCCGTCCGGCGCCACAGGAACGCCGCGCACCAGGCGTCGGCGGTATCGCGCCCCGGTGCGACGGCCCGGCCGCGGGCGGCCTTCCGCTCGGCCCGGTTCCGTTTCCGCAGGGCCCGGGTATGCGCGCGGTCGTCGCCCGCGAGCGGGGTGAACGCCGCGTCCGGGACGCCGCGCCTCAGCAGGTCCGGCACCGCGCCGATCAGGGCGTTGCCGTGCTTGACGCGGGCGTCGAGGAAGGTGAGCGGCCGGCCGGGCTCCGGGGCCTCCAGCCACAGCGCCATTCTGGCCAGTTCGACGGCCATCGGGTCCAGGTCCACGCCGTGCACGCAGTGGGCGACGACCTCCCGGAGCGCGTCGCGGAACGACTCCGCCGTGCGTCCGCGCACGGACTCGACGCGCCGGGCGATGCGGCGGGCCGCCGCCACCAGGAAGTGGCCGGAGCCGCAGGCCGGGTCGCAGACGGTGAGGGCGAGCAGTTCGCGGGCGGCGGCCTCGCCCGGGTCGGCGGCGCCCGATGCCTCGCCGCGTGCGACGGCGGCGTCGAGGACCGGGTCGAGTGCGGCGTCGAGCAGGCACTCCACCAGCGCGGCAGGGGTGTAGTAGGAGCCGGACGTCTTACGGGCGTTGCCGGGGAGCCCGACCAGCGCGAAGTCGAGGTCCGCCGCGTCGATCCGGGGGACGTACTGGAGGAGCGCTTCGTGGGCGGAGCCCAGTTCCTCCGCTGCCAGGCGGCCGAAGTCGACCGGTCGGGCGCTCCGGGTACCCGGGTCCGGGGCCTCGGACAGGTGGCGTACCGCGGTGAGCAGGTCCTCGTCGGACAGGGCCAGGCCGTGCAGCGGGGCGTCGGCCTCCGTGGCGGTGAAGATGCCGCCGAGCCCGGGCAGGCCGAGGCCGGGGTCCCCGGCCGGGTCGCCGAGGGCGTCGAGGACGGTGCGCAGCGCCGCGTACGCGTCCCCGTGCGCCACGGCGCCGCGCGCGTGGGCGCGCAGGCGGGCCGTGGAGAAGTGCGTCGCGTACCGCGCCCCGGCCCGGGCGGTCGCCGCCGGCGACAGCAGGACCCCGCGGTCCTCGGTGACGAAGAGGAACAGGAGCCGGAAGACGAGGCGCAGCAGGGCGTGGTGCAGGGCGGAGGCGTCGGGGTGGGCGCGCAGGGCCGTGTTGGCGGGGTGGCGCAGGAAGCCGGTGCCGAGGGTGGTGAGCGCGGCGCGCACCCCCGCGCGGAGCCGGTCCGGGGTCCGGCTGCTGGGCGGGGCGGGCATCAGGCGGACTTCCCGGCGGTGACGGTGGGGAGCGGAGACGGCGTCCGAAATCGTATCCGAGGCGGCCGGCGTGCGGGGGCCGCTCGCCCGGTGTTGGCTATTCTGACGACCGTTGCGGATGTGATCACGGGCGGCCGGGGGGCCACGGGCGCGGACGGTGCGCCGGGCGAGGGGAGATGCACGTGCAGGGTGCCGCGAGCCGGGGGTCGGCGAGGAAGGCCGAACAGGCGTGGAACCAAGGGATGATCCTCATGCGGCAGGGGGACGGCGCGGGGGCCGCCGCGCAGTTCGCGCTCGCCACGCGGCACGACCCGTCGGCCGCCGACGCCTGGCTGGGCCTGCATGTGACCGGCACCGACCAGAAGGCGGCGATGGACGGGCTGCTGCGCTCCTCGGCGCAGTTCGGGGCGTTGCGGTCGAAGTACCGGCTGCCGTTCCGGTCCACCTTCCAGATCGGTCACTACGTGACGTTCCGGCTGGAGAACTCCCGCGACCTGTGGCTGGCGGCCATGTCGGCGTTCCTGGACGACCGGCGGCTCGACGAGGCGTGGAAGGGGCTCTCCACGGCGCTGCTGGACTGCGACGAGACGCGGTTCGTCTGCACCCGGTACGCGTTCCTGAAGGAGGACTGGCCGCTCGTCCTGAGGTTCGCGCCCGGGATCGGTGACGCGTTCCTGCGCGACGAGGCGCAGTTGTACGTGGGCTGCGCGCTGTTCGCCCAGGGGGTCTGCCACGAATCGCTGAACGTGCTGTCCGCGCTGCCGGGCAAGCTGGACCGGGGCAGCAGGTTCGACGCCGAGGTGAAGTACTTCATGGGGCGGTCGCTGGAGGCGCTGGGCCGCGAGGAGGAGGCGCTGAAGCGGTACCAGTACGCGTTCCGGTGCGCGCCCGACCTGCTCGACGTGGAGTCGCGCGCCCAGGCCCGCCCGGTGAGCAGGCCCGCCCCCGCGCCGCCCGCCCCGGCACCGGCCGCCCCGGTCGCGGCCACGGCGGGTGCCGGTCCGTCCGGGACCGGTTCCCCCGGCGGGGGCGACGGCGGGCTGTCGGCCGAGGACCGGGCCCGGGTGCTCGACGAGGCGCAGCGGGCTCTCGACGCCATGATCGGGTTGCAGCCGGTGAAGCGCCAGGTGCTGACGCTGCTCGCGCAGTTGCGGATGTCCGCGCTGCGCGAGGAGCAGGGCCTGCCCGGCGGGGCCCGTCCCCGGCACTTCGTCTTCGCGGGGCCGCCCGGCACCGGCAAGACGACCGTGGCCCGGATCATCGGCCAGGTCTTCGCCGGGCTCGGGCTGCTGAGTTCGGGGCATGTGGTGGAGGCCCAGCGCGCCGACCTGGTCGGACAGCACCTGGGGTCGACGGCGCTCAAGACGAACAAGGTCATCGACTCGGCCCTGAACGGGGTGCTGTTCATCGACGAGGCGTACTCGCTCAACCTCACCGGGCTCCACGGCGGCGACGCCTTCGGCAAGGAGGCGATGCAGGCCCTGCTGAAGCGGGCCGAGGACGACCGGGACCGGCTCGTCGTCGTGCTCGCCGGCTACCGGGACGAGATGTCGGAGCTGCTCGCCACCAACCCCGGACTGGTCTCCCGGTTCAACACCCGCGTCGACTTCCCCTCGTACTCCGCCGAGGAACTGGTCCTGATCGCCCGGTCGGTGCTGGCGTCCCAGGGCGACGAACCGGACGCGGGCGCGCTCGACGTCCTGAACTCGCTGTGCACGGCGATCGTGGACGGCGGCAAGGCCGACCTGGTGGGCAACGCGCGGTTCGCCCGGGAGCTGTGCGCGAAGGCGTCCGCGCAGCGCGATCTGCGGCTGTACTCCGCGCACGCCGGCTCCACGCCGACCCGGGAGGAGATGGTCACCGTCCTCGCCTGGGACATCGTCGCCGCGCACGACGAGCTGATGGAGGCGCACCGGGGCGCGGAGGAGGCGTAGCCCCTGTCTACGATCGATCGCGTGTGCGCACATGTGATCGTTGCCGAAGACGACGAGAATCAGGCCGAACTCCTCCGCCGCTATCTCGAACGGGAGGGCCATCGGGTGACCGTCGCGCCCGACGGCCTCGCGGCTCTCGACGCGGTCCGGCACCGGGAACCCGATCTGCTGGTCCTCGACGTGATGATGCCCCGGGCCGACGGCCTCGACGTCGTACGGGTGCTGCGCGCGGAGCACCGGGAGCTGCCGGTGCTGATGCTCACCGCCCGCACCACGGAGGACGATCTGCTGCTCGGGCTCGATCTGGGCGCCGACGACTACATGACCAAGCCGTACAGCCCGCGGGAGCTGATGGCCCGGGTGCGTACGCTGCTGCGCCGGAGCCGGCGGGGTGCGGGCGGCGAACCGGAGGATGCCGGGGTGCTGCGAGTGGGGGCGCTGGTCATCGACCCGGTCCGGCACGTGGTGTCGGTGGAGGGGCGGGCCGTGGAGTGCACCCCCGGCGAGTTCCGTATCCTCTCCGCGCTCGCCGCCGAGCCGGACCGGGTGTTCTCCCGGCAGCAGCTGCTGGGCGAACTGCACGGCTTCGACCGCTACATCAGCGACCGGACCGTCGATGTGCATGTGATGAACCTGCGCAAGAAGATCGAACCGGCCCCGCGCCGGCCCGTCCGGCTGCTCACCGTCTTCGGTGTCGGCTACAAGCTGACGGACCCGGCGAAGGCGGCGGCCCGTGCGGCGACTTCGTAGCGCGGGGCGTCCGGGAGCGGGCGCGACACGGCGCCGCGTCCCGCTGCGCAAGAGCCTGTTCGCCCGGCTGCTGGCCGTCTCCGCCCTGGTCGCGGCCTGTTCGGTGGCGGCGACCGCCTGGCTCGCCGTGCAGACGACCTCGGGCGCGATCCGCCAGGAGCAGGGCCAGAACCTGGCCGCCGACGCCCGAATCTACCACCGGCTGCTCGGTTACGCGGCGGCTCATCCGACCTGGGACGGCGTCGGGGCCACGGTGCGCGAGCTGGCCGAGCAGTCCGGGCGGCGCATCGCGCTGACGACCCAGGGCCGCGCCCCGCTGGCGGACTCGGCAACCCCCGGCGCGGCGGCGCTCCCGGCGCAGGCGTCGGCGGTGGTCGATCCGCTGTCCGTGGACACCGCGTTGTCGGCGGGCGCCGGGGTGACGGGCACCACGACGGACCGGGTCGACCCGCGCGCGGTGGGGCCGTTCCGGCTGCCCGCGGCGGAGCGGACCCGGCTGCGGAAGACCGCCGAGCGGGGCGTTGCCTGCCTGGGCGACTTCGGGATCGCCGCCGATGTGGTGGCCGGTGCGAGCGGCCGCCCGCTGATCCAGGTGGTGGGCGGCAACGACCCCGACCGCATCCGAGGCACACGGTGCGCCGTGGACGCGCTGGACACCCCGACGGCCACGGAGCGGAAGGCGTTGAAGGCGCTCAACCAGCTGGCCGACGCCTGTCTGGAGCGCCAGGGCCGCGACGGCGTCCACCTCACGCTGGGCCTGTCCTGGGGGCAGGCGGCCGAGCCCGTTCCGGCGGAGGCGGTACCGGTACCCGCGGCCCCGATGGCCACGATGCCGCCGACCGTCATGCCCAGCGCGGTGCCGACCGAGGCCCCCCGCGCGGAGCGGAGCGCCGTGCCCAGCGCGGTGCCGGGCCCGGGCGACGAGCAGGCGGCCGCCACCGGCGAGAACGACCGGGCCGTCGCCTCCTGCGTGGGCACGGCCCGCCGCGAACAGCTGAGTTCGTACGTGGCCTCGCCCGCCCTGCTGTTCATCGGCGACCCGGGCGGCGCGACCGTGCCCGGCTTCGACCTCTCACCGGCGAACACGGCGCGGATCGCGGGCGCGGCGGCCCTGGTGCTGGCCCTGACCGTGGGCGCGTCGGTGCTCGTCGGCGCCCGTCTCGTACGCCCGCTGCGGGCGCTGACCGGGGCCGCCCAGCGGATGCGGGACGGGGAGGCCACCGCGCCGGTGGTGGTCGCCGCGGACAACGAGATCGGGCGGCTCGCCGCCACGTTCAACGACATGTCCGCCCACCGCGCCCGTCTGGAGGCGCAGCGCAAGGCCATGGTCAGCGACGTGGCCCACGAACTGCGCACCCCGCTCAGCAACATCCGGGGCTGGCTGGAGGCGGCGCAGGACGGGGTGGCGGACCCGGACCCGGAGTTCATCGCCTTCCTGCACACCGAGGCGGTCCAGCTCCAGCACATCATCGACGACCTCCAGGACCTGGCCCAGGCGGACGCGGGTGCGCTGCGGCTGCACCCCGAACCGGTGGACGTGGCGGAGTTGCTGGGGCAGGTCGCCGCCGCGCACCAGGCCCGGGCCGACGCGGCGGGCGTCGCGCTGGGCGTCCGGCCGCCGGAGCGCCCGCTGCCGCCGCTGACGGCCGACCCGGTCCGGCTGCGGCAGGCGGTGGGCAACCTGGTGTCGAACGCGGTGCGTCACACCCCCGAGGGCGGGGAGGTCACGCTGCGGGCGTACGGCTCCGAGGACGGGGACGCGGTGCTCGTGGACGTCGCGGACACCGGCAGCGGCATCCCGGCCGACGACCTGGTCCGCGTCTTCGACCGGTTCTGGCGCGGCGAGAAGTCCCGGTCCAGGCGCACCGGGGGCAGCGGTCTCGGCCTGGCGATCGTGCGGAAGCTGGCGGAGGCGCACGGCGGTACGGCCACGGCGGTGAGCAGCCCCGGCGAGGGCTCGGTGTTCACGCTCCGCTTTCCGACCGGGAAGCCCTCGCCCTCCGGCGCCGTCCCCGACCCTGATGCGATGAACACAACGATCTGACAGCTTCCTCACAACGTGGCGCGAGCCTGTCCGCATGCCTCGCGCCGCGGTGCGCATCCGCACCGCGGCCGCCCCTGAGGCCATCCGGAACGGAGCCCTGCCCATGCCCCTGCGCACCACCCTGCGTACCGCCCTCCTGGCCGCCGTCGCGGCCGGCGCGGTCTGCGTACCGGCCACCGCGGCCTTCGCCGACTCCTCGGCCAAGCCGTCGGCCGAGCCGACCCGTCCCCCGGCGGAGCAGTCCGCCGAGCCGACCGTGGCGCCGTCGGCCGAACCGACCGTCGTGCCGTCGGACGGAGCGACGGAGCCGCCCACCGCGGTGCCCTCCGAGGCGCCGCGCGGCGGCGTCGCGGCCGGTGAGCGGCCCGCCGACTCCCCGGCCGGCGGCACGACCGCCCTCGCGGGCTCCGCGGCCGCCGCGCTGCTGCTGGGCGGCGTCGGCACGGTCGTCGTCCGCCGCCGCACCGCACGCCGCGACAGCTGACCCGTCCGCAGCCGATGAACCGCAGTGGCGCCGCCTTCTCGTCCCGGGCGGCGCCACTGCCGTACGTACGACACCTGGAGCCCCGTCCCATGCGCCGCACCACCCTCCCCGTCGCCGCCGCCCTGACCCTCGCCGCGCTCGCGGCGCTGACCGGCTGCTCCGGCGACCCCGCCCCGCAGCCCTCGAAGGCCGCCACGTCGGCGGCGGCCCGCAAGGCCCCCGCCCCCACGGCCACCGCCACGGCCCGGCCGCCCGCCCACGTCTCGATCCCGTCCCTGGGCGTGGACAGCGACATCATGCGGCTCGGCCTCAACCCGGACCGCACGGTCGAGGTGCCGCCGGCCGACCAGGGCATGATGACCGGCTGGTACACCGGGAGCGCCGTGCCCGGCGAGCCCGGCGCGGCGGTCCTGATCGGCCACAACGACACCCGATACGGCCGGGCCGTCTTCCACGACCTGAGGAAGATCGCCAAGGGTGCGGAGATCGTGGTCCGGGACGCCCGGGGCAAGGACGTCCGCTTCGAGGTGACCGCCCGCGAGACGGTACGCAAGAACGCCTTCCCGACGGCCCGCGTCTACGGCCGCACCACGGAACGGGCCCTGCGCCTGATCACCTGCGACGGCGCGTTCGACGCCGCCGGACACCCGGTGGACAACCTGATCGTGTACGCGAAGCGGAAGTGACGGGCCTGGTCGTCTTTCAGCCGGTCAGCTTCCACTCCGCGCACCGGTTCGTCTTGAAGTACTCGCCCTTGTTGAGCGTCACCCGGCCGGGGCCGGTGAGGTTGTTGTTGGCGATGATGGAATCGAACTCTCCGCTCGCGTCCTTGGCCCGCTGCCAGTAGCAGCCGAACGAGCCGTCCGCCCCGGCCGTCTTGTACGTCCCGGCGGCGATGTCCTCGCCGACCAGGTACTCGCCGTCACCGCTAAAGCTCGTGGCCGGCCCGGGGGCCTTGGTCTTCTTCGGCGGCTTGGGCTTGGCCGTCACCGTCTTGGTGACGGTCGGCGCGGGACGGGCCTTCGCCGCGCCGGTCACGGTCACGGTCGGTCCCGGATGCGCCGCGCCGTCCGCCTTCGCGTCGGTCTTCCCGGGATCCGATCCGCCGCTCGCGCCGATGCCGAGCCCGAGGAGCAACGCCACGAAGGCGGCCGCCCCGTGGGTCAGCCACGCCTTGGCGGGTGAGGGTCTACGGGAAGTCGGGCCAGGCGGAACAGCTGTGCCGTACCAGCCGCCGGGCTGCGGGTCGGAAGCCCAGCGCGGGCCGTGGCTCTGCTGGTCGGGTGTGTTCATGGCGTACTCCGGTTGCTGGTGGGTCGTTGGGAAGGGAGCGGAGAAGCGAAGGGGTCACTGCCCCCGGATACGACGCCCCGCCTCGGTGCCCGGGTAGAGCAGCGCGTCCGCGACGCGGCCTCCGGAGTCCTTCACCCCGCCGCTGAAGTTGAGGCGCCCGGAAGCCCCGGCCTTCGCAGCCACGCCGTCCCAGTAGCGCGCCTCGCGCTCCCAGCGGATACCGCTGAGAAGCCGGTCCAGCGCGTCGCCGCTCATCGCGTGCGCGGGGTCGGCCCACGGGGCGGTGTGGTGTACGGCAATGCCGAGGCCGGCCAGTACGGCGGGTGCGGTGAGTGCGCTGCGGGAGAGCAGATGGGCCGTATGCCCGACGATCAGGCGGGCCAGCACCGGCACCACGTACTGCTCCACCTGCTCGGCGGTCGTCCCCGTGGGCAGTTCTTCCTCGTGCACGGTCTCGGCCGACCGGGAAAGACCGCCCTTGCCGTAAACCGCCGTGATGACCAGAGCCCGGAGCGCGGACAAGGTGACCACCTCGGGATCGGTCTTGCCGACCTGCCGCTTGGTCGCGTTGACGAACTTGGTGAAGGGGACGAGCCGGCCGTCGATGTCCACCTTCACCGCCTCCGCGACGCGGTGGGCGAGGCGGGTGGCGAAGTCGCGCTGGTCCATGGACATCGCCAGGTTCTTGGCGACGGCCACACCCTGCACATTGCGGTCGTAGAAGATCTGACGGGCATCGGCGACACTCAGGTCCACGTACAACTCGAACGGCACGCGCACCTGGGCGAGTTCGCCGTACGTCAGCCCATAGCGCTCGGGGTCGTCGTAGAGCTCGTGCCACGCCGTCGTCTGCGTCTCGCCGTCAATGGCGACGACTGAGGTGCCCGGTGCGATGGTCAGGGTGCGCAGTCCGGTACCGGGGAGCAGTTCGTCGCTGAGCGCGGCGAGCGGACCGGCGTGCCAGAAGGTCACCGGCGGTGTGGACCAGCCGGAGCCGAGTTCCCCCTTGACCCCGTCGGCGATGTACTCCGCGTAGGAGCCGACGTTCTTCCCCTTCTGCGTCGACTTCAGCGCCCGCTGCACGAGCGCCCGCAGTTCGGCGTGGCGCCGCACAGCGCCCGAGGCCGCCTTCAGTGTCTTGGTGTCCTCTTCGCGACGGGGTGACGGGACGAGTTGGACGAGCGTGGCGACGGACATGGTCCCGATCACCGCGTCCGGCCGGAACGGCATGACGGTGAGCTGGGTCCCCTCGATGACTGCGGTCGGCATGGTGATGGTCATGGCGATGCTTCCCCCATGGGATACGGAACGCCTACCGAGCACTTTCACCCGGAAGCAAACCCAGAGAAGCAGAACAGTGAAAGCGCTGTCAATCACTCCCATCGATTTGACGACTGGTGTAGCTTGTGTGCTGTTCACTACCGAGAGGCCCAGGACTCCCGCCATGCCACAGCCATCCGCTCAGGTGACCGCCGCCGAGATCTCACGCATCGCAGGAGTCACACGCGCCACGGTCAGCAACTGGCGCCGCAGGCACGACGACTTCCCGGCCCCCTCGGGGGGCACCGACTCCAGCCCGCTGTACGACCTCGTCGACGTACGCTCCTGGCTCGGCGCCCGTGGCTACACGGAAACGGCCGACCCGGCGGAGGAACTGCGTACCGCGCTGCGTCTCCACCAGCAGGGCGGCGGCTTGACCAGTAGCCTGCTCCCGCTGGTTCTGGCCGCGGCCCAGTGCACTCCCGAGGAGCGCACCGCACTCGCCGACCTGTCCGACCCGAGCCTGATCGTGCGCGCGGAGGGGGCGTCGGCCGATGTCGCCGACCTCGTGCCCGGCGCGGAGGCCGTGCGATTCGCCGGCGAGGACATCGGTGCGCTCCGGGCGCTACTGCGCTGCGTGCAGGACGACGGCACCGGCGAAGCGGCGCTGGCAGTACTGGCGGAACGCGAGCTGGAGGACAGTGCGATCGGGGGTACGTACCGAACGCCGGCTCCCCTCGCGGACCTCATGGCCCGACTCGTCCCGGGTTCGTGCGAGCGGGTGCTCGACCCAGCGTGCGGAAGCGGATCGCTGCTCGCTGCGGCGGCACGGCTCGGTGCGGGATCGCTGTACGGCCAGGACGCCGTTACGGTGCAGGCGCAGCGCAGCGCGGTAAGCCTGCTGCTGGCCGCGCCCAACGCGGATGTCGAGGTGCGGGTCGGCGACAGCCTCCGCGCCGACGCCTTCGCGGACCTCACCGTCGACGCCGTCCTGTGCAACCCGCCTTACGGTGACCGCGACTGGGGCCATGACGAGCTGGCGTACGACTCCCGCTGGGCGTACGGAGTCCCGCCGCGCGCCGAGTCCGAACTGGCCTGGGCCCAGCACGCGCTGGCCCATCTCGTGCCGGGGGGCCACGCCGTGATGCTTCTTCCTCCCGCGACCGCGTCCCGCGCTTCGGGCCGTCGCGTACGAATGGATCTCGTACGCAGCGGAGCCGTACGCGCGGTCGTCGCGCTGCCGCCGGGCGCGGCGACGCCCCTCCATGTGGGGCTCCAGATCTGGGTGCTGCAACGCCCGGATCCGGCGGGCCCCGAGCGGAAGACCGTCCTGTTCGTCGACACGGCGGAGGCGGGGAGCGCGGGTGACCGCACCTCGGCGGCCTCGGCGACCGCGACCGGGACACGCGGCTCCTCCCGGCCCGCCCCGGACTGGGCCACGCTGTCGGAGACCGCGCTGACCCGGTGGGCGGCGTTCGCGGAGGACCCGGACGTGTTCGCGGACGTGCCGGGGACGGCGCGCGCGGTCCCGGTGGTCGACCTCCTGGACGACGTCGTCGACCTCACGCCGGCCCGCCATGTCCGCGCCTCCCGTACGGACATCGCCCCGGCGGAGCTGGCCCGGGAGACGGAGGAGGTACGCCGCCGCCTCGTCTCCGGCGCCTCCGCACTCGGCAGGGCGGCGCGTTACACCGGCTGGAGCGCGGCCGGCCCGGCCCCTCGCGAGTGGCGCACGGCCACCGCGGCGGACCTGGCACGCGGCGGCGCGCTCACGTTGCTGCGTACGGCCCCGGAGGGGCGGGACGCCACGGGCGAGGCTCCCTCGGGCACGCGGCCGGTGCTCACCGGCCAGGACATCGCCCGGGGCACGGCCCCGTCCGGCAGGCCGCGCAGCCTCCTGACAGGCTCGCCACCGGTGATCGCGACCGGTGATGTCCTCGTCCGGGCAGTCGCGGGGGGCGACGGTGCGATGGCCCGCGTGGCGGACGAGACGGACGCGGGGGCGCTGCTCGGTCCTCAGGTCCACTTGTTCCGCCCGGACCCGGCCAGGCTCGACGCGTGGTTCCTGGCCGGATTCCTGGGCTCGGCGGAGAACATTGCCGCCGCCTCGACCGGCAGCACCATCGTGCACGTCAGCCCGGGCCGGCTCCGGGTGCCACTGCTGCCGCTGGAGGAGCAGCGACGGTACGGCGATGCGTTCCGCCGCGTGCACACGCTGCGCGCGGGGGCGGCCCGCGCCATGGACCTGGCCGACGAGACGGCCCGGTTGCTGGCGGGCGGCCTCACGGGCGGCGGCCTGGTCCCGTCGGCGCCTTCGACCGGGAACGACAGGACATCGGGCGCCGGATCGGCCTGAACCAGCACCACGCCCGTCACGCAACCACCACACTTGCCCGTACCCGCTCCGGCAGAGCGGGATCGACAGGGAACCGGGGAACGACTTGAACAGCAGCAAGCACACGGAGCTGGCGAACCACGCCTGGTCCGTCGCCGACCTCCTGCGCGGTGACTACAAGCAGTCCGACTACGGAAAGGTGATCCTTCCGTTCACGGTGCTGCGCCGCCTGGAGTGCGTACTGGAGCCGACGCGGGACAAGGTCGCCGAAACGGTCGTCCGGTGCAAGGAGCAGGAGCTCGACCCGGACTACTTCCTGCCGCGTGCCGCGGGCCACTCGTTCTACAACACGAGCAGCCTGACACTGAAGTCGATCGCCGGTGACCCGGGGAACGCGGCCGCCAACCTTCAGGCGTACGTGGGCGCCTTCTCGCCGAACGCCCGGGAGGTGCTGGAGAAGTACGACTTCGCCCAGCAGATCCGCAAGCTCGACAGCGCGAACCTGCTCTACCAGGTCATCGGCAGGTTCACGGACCTGGACCTGCGCCCGGAGACCGTGCCCAACCACAACATGGGCTACATCTTCGAGGAGCTGATCCGCCGCTTCTCCGAGCAGTCCAACGAGACCGCGGGCGAGCACTTCACCCCGCGCGAAGTCATCAGGCTGATGGTCAACCTGCTGATCGCCCCCGACGGTGACGCGCTCACCATGCCGGGCGCCGTGCGCACGGTGATGGACCCGGCCTGCGGCACCGGCGGGATGCTCAGCGCGGCCGAGGACCACATCAAGTCGTACAACCCCGACGCGACGGTGGAGGTCTACGGCCAGGAGCTCAACCCGGAGTCCTGGGCGATCTGCCGGTCCGACCTGATGATCAAGGACCAGGACCCGGAGAACATCGCCTACGGCAACTCCTTCTCGAACGACGGCCACAAGCGGGAGAAGTTCGACTACCTGCTGGCCAACCCGCCGTTCGGCGTGGACTGGAAGAAGGTCAAGGACGACGTCGAGTACGAGCACGCGAACCTCGGCGACTCCGGCCGCTTCGGCGCGGGCCTCCCCCGCATCAACGACGGCTCGCTCCTCTTCCTCCAGCACATGATCTCGAAGATGAAGCCCGTGGACGTGAAGGGCAAGGGCGGTTCACGCATCGCCATCGTCTTCAACGGCTCCCCGCTGTTCACGGGCGCGGCCGGCTCCGGCGAGTCGGAGATCCGCCGCTGGATCCTGGAGAACGACTGGCTGGAGGCGATCGTCGCTCTTCCGGACCAGCTCTTCTACAACACCGGCATCTCCACGTACTTCTGGATTCTGACCAATCGCAAGGACGCCCAGCACAAGGGCAAGGTCGTGCTGCTGGACGCGCGCGACCAGTGGACGAAGATGCGGAAGTCGCTCGGCGACAAGCGCAAGGAACTGAGCGACGGGACGAACGGCAGGCCGAACCACATCGGCGACATCACCCGCCTGTACGGGGAGGCGGTGGCCGCGGCCGCCAATCCGGAGCACGCGATGCACGCCAAGGTGAAGGTCTTCGACAACACGGCGTTCGGCTACCAGCGGATCACGGTGGAACGCCCGCTGAAGCTGCGGTTCGAGCTGACGGAGGAGACCCTGGCCGCGCTGCTCGCGTCGAAGCCGGTGCAGAAGTGGGCGGAGGAGCGCTTCCTGCCGCGTGAGCCGGAGCTGGCCGCGAAGGCGAAGGCCCGGCGGAAGCTGACGGACGAGGAGGAGGCGCGGTTCCGGAAGCTGGCCGATGCGGAGGTGTCGGTGCTCGGCGACGCGTTGAGCCCGCTGCTGGGCTCGGAGTGGGCGACCAAGTCGGAGGCGCAGGTGGCGGTGCGCGACGCGATGGCGGCGGCCGGCGTACCGGGACCGACGGGGGCGCCGTTCACGAAGGCGCTGCGGGATGCGGTGGGGGTCCGCGATGCGGAGGGCGAGGTGCAGCTCCTCAAGGGCGGCGCGACGGAGCCGGATACGGAGCTGCGGGACTACGAGAACGTGCCGCTGGGCGAGGACGTGGAGGAGTACCTGAAGCGGGAGGTGCACCCGCACGTCCCGGACGCGTGGATCGACCATGCGAAGACGAAGGTGGGGTACGAGATCCCGTTCACGCGCCACTTCTACGTGTACGAGCCGCCGAGGCCGTTGGCGGAGATCGACGCGGAGCTGAAGGCGCTTGAGGCGGAGATCCAGGCGCTGTTGGGCGAGGTGACGGAATGAGCGACGTCCGCCTGCGCCACCTGGCCCGGATCAATCCGCTCACGCCTGCCTTCGACCGCCTGGCGGACAACGACGAACTGACGTTCGTCCCCATGGAGGCCGTGTGGCCGGATAGCCGTCTGGATCTGACCCGGCGTCGCACGAAATCCGCCGTCGCGACCGGGTACACCCGGTTCCAGGACGGTGATGTGCTGGTCCCGAAAATTACGCCGACCTTCGAGGCCAGCCGCTCGGTCCTCATCCAGGGGCTGCTGGGCGGGGTGGGCGCGGGGACAACCGAGCTGCATGTCGTACGCCCCGGACCGGACATCGACCCGCAGTTCCTGCTCTACACCGTGAACACGCACACGTTCTTGAGGCTCGGGGCCTCGGAGATGTACGGCGTGGCCGGCCAGCAGCGCGTGCCGGACAGCTTCCTGCGCGATCTTCGCGTACGGCTGCCGTCGTTGCCGGAGCAGCGCTGCATCGCCGACTTTCTCAACGCCGAGACCGCCCACATCGACCGCCTGGCCGCCGCGCAGCGTCGCCTCGCGGCGAAGCTGCGGGAACGAGAGGCCCTGGCGGTCGAACACCATCTGTCCCAGGCGTCCTCGCACCAGGTCCGGCTGAAGAACGTGCTGCTGGCCCCTCCGTCGTACGGGGCGAACGAGTCGGCGGAGCACGACCGGCGCGACTGGCCGCGCTACATTCGAACCACGGACATCGCCGAGGACGGCAGCCTCCGTGAGTCGACCTTTGCATCGCTTCCGCCGGAGGCAGCCCGTAAGTACATGATGGACGACGGAGACCTCCTGTTCGTACGCAGCGGAGCAACCGTCGGAAAGAGCTTCGTCTACGAGGCGCGGTTCGGACCGGCCGCCCACGCCGGCTACCTGATCCGGGCCCGGGTGGATAGCTCTCTCATGCACTCACGCCTCATCTGGTACTTCTGCCAGACCCGGAACTATTGGCAGCAAGTCAGTGAGGGGACCCTCCAGGCGACGATCCAGAACGTCAACGCTGAGAAGTACGGCAACCTCCTGATCCCCATGATCAGCCGAGACCGGCAGGTCCCTACCCTCACGGCACTCGACCGCATAGTGACGAAGTCGCGCACACTGCGGCGGGACGCAGGCCGGATGCTGGACCTCCTGGCCGAACGCCGCCAGGCCCTCATCACCGCCGCAGTAACCGGCCAGTTCGACGTCTCCACCGCCAGCGGCCGCAACGTAACGGACGGAGTGCCGACGACATGAGCCCCATACACAGCGAGTCCGCCTTCGGGGACGCCATCGTCGCGGCCATGACCGAGCGCGGCTGGCGCGAAGCGCGGCCCGAGGACTACCAGGCCGACCTCGGCCTGGACACCAACGAGCTGTACACCTTCCTCGGCGAGAGCCAGCCCCGCGAGTGGGACGAACTCCTCGCCGTCTACGGCAACGACCCCAACGCCGCCCAGCGCGGCTTCGCCCAGCGCCTGGACAAGGCCATCAGCGAGGACGGTCTCCTCAACGTCCTCCGCAACGGCGTCAAGGACCGGGGCGTCCGTCTCCGCGTGGCCTATTTCAAGCCGAACCTCGTCGCCGACGACTCCGTTCTCGATGGCTACCGCGCCAACCGTCTCACCGTCGTACGCGAACTCGTCTACGCGACCAAGCAGGCCGACTGGGGCAACAAGCTCGACCTGACGCTTTTCCTGAACGGCATCCCCGTCGCCACCGCCGAGCTGAAGAACCCGCTCACCCGGCAGGGCGTCGAGCACGCCAAGGAGCAGTACCGCACCGACCGGGACCCCACCGAGCTGATCTTCACCCGGCGGGTCATCGCGAACTTCGCCGTGGACCCGGACCTCGTCTTCGTCGCCACCCAGCTCCGGGGCAAGAACACCCGCTTCCTGCCCTTCAACACCGGCTCCAACGGCGCCGGCCTGCCCGGTGGCGCCGGAAACCCGGCCCCGACCGCGTACGGCACCTACGCCACCTCCTACCTGTGGGAGCAGGTCTGGGCGCGGGACAACTGGCTGGACCTGCTCCAGCGTTACGTGCACCAGCAGAAGACGAAGACCCCCGGCGGCGGGACCACCAAGTCGACGATCTTCCCGCGCTTCCACCAGTGGGACGTCGTCAAGAAGCTGACCGCCCACGCCGCGACCTTCGGGGTGGGCCACAACTACCTCGTGATGGCGTCGGCCGGTTCCGGCAAGTCGAACACCATCGGCTGGCTCGCCCACCGGCTCAGCGACCTGCACGCCGACACCGATCCCCGCACGATCGACCCGGAAGCACTCGCAGCCGGCCGGATCAAGCCCGGCACCCCCGTGTTCGACAAGGTCATCGTGATCACGGACCGGCGCAACCTCGACGCCCAACTCCGCGAAACGGTCGGCAGCTTCTCGCAGACCGAGGGCCTGGTCGTGAAGGTCGACGAGAGGCACGGTTCGAAGAGCGAGCAGCTCGCCCGCGCGCTGTCCCGCGACACGGGCAAGATCGTGACCGTCACGCTGCACTCGTTCCCGGCGCTGCTGGACTACATCCAGCGCAACCCGACCGAGATCAGCGGCACCAGCTTCGCGATCATCGTGGACGAGGCGCACTCCTCCCAGTCCGGCGACGCCGCCACCGCCGTGCGGGCCGCGCTCCGTGACCTCGGCCTGGACTCCGATTCGGACGACCAGGGCGCGACGGCCGTCACGCTCAACGAGAAGCTGAAGAAGAAGGCCGCGGAGCGCTCGCAGGCGGCGAACCTCTCCTACTTCGCCTTCACCGCCACCCCGAAGGCCAAGACGCTCGAACTCTTCGGCACAGCGGACACCGTGGACGGGAAGGCGGCCTACCGTCCCTTCCACACGTACTCCATGCGCCAGGCCATCGAGGAAGGGTTCATCCTCGACCCGCTGCGGAACTACGTCACGTACAACACGTACTGGAGGCTGGTGAACGAGAACCCGGACGAGCGCGAGGTGGACCCCTCCAAGGCCAACACCCTGCTCGCCCGGTACGCACTCACCCACGAGTACACCGTCTCCCAGCACGCCCAGGTGATCGTCGAGCACTTCCTGGCGCACTCCCGGGGCCGGCTCGGCGGACGGGCGAAGTCCATGGTGGTCACGGCCGGGCGCCAGTCCGCCGTGGAAATGGCACGGGCGATCAAGAGCTACATCGCGGACCGGGAGTACGACACCAAGTACCCGGACCTGGGTGTGCTGGTGGCGTTCTCGGGCCCCCTCACGATCGATGGCCACGAGACCAGCGAGACGAAGGAGAACGGCGGCATCACGGAGAGCGCACTGCCGAAGGCGTTCGCGTACACGCGCGCAGACGACAAGGCGGTCGGCGCGGGCGGCCGCGGGCATCAGGAGTACAAGATCCTGGTAGTCGCGGAGAAGTACCAGACGGGCTTCGACCAGCCGCTGCTGACGACCATGTACGTCAACAAGAAGCTGACCGGTATCTCGGCCGTCCAGACGCTCTCCCGCCTCAACCGCACCGCCGACCGCAAGACACAGGCAGACCTGGCGGTGCTGGACTTCGCGAACGACGCCGAGGACATCCAGGACGCGTTCCGTCCGTACTTCGAGGAGGCCAACACCCTCCCCTCCGACCCCAACCTGCTCTACACCGCGCAGAGCCGGGTCATGTCGGCGCCGATCATCTCCGAGTCGGAGATGGACGAGTTCGCCACCGCGTACTTCGCGGCGAAGGAGAAGGCGGCCGGTTCGCAGGCCAAGTGGGAGAAGCTGCACGCCGAGTTGTACCGGCTCCTCTCCCCCGCCGTCGCCCGCTTCACTCCCCTCCTGGAGAGCGAGGAGGACGACGACGTGGAGACGGCCGAGAACTTCCGCGCGAACCTCAACGACTACGTGCGGAAGTACGGGTTCCTCGCGCAGATCGTCCCGTACCGCGACCCGGAGTTGGAGCGCCTGCACCTCTACGGCCGCTACCTCCTCAACCGGCTCCCCCGCCGGGCGGACGGCGGCGTCGACATAGGCGAGATCGACCTCAGTCACCTGCGGGTGGAGAAGACCGGCGAGTACGACGTGTCGCTCTCGCCCGAGGGTCCGGCCGAACTCCCCGGCTTCGGCGAGGGAGCGGGCGGTGCGGCGGAGGCGGAGAAGTCCCTGCTGTCGGAACTGATCGAGGCGTTCAACGCCAAGTTCGGTACGGAGTTCACCGAGGACGACGTCCGTAAGCCGTTCAAGAAGACGACCGAGGACCCGAAGGTCCGGGCCGCCGCCGTCGTCAACGACGAGGCGAACTTCGGCAAGGTCTTCGACCGCGCCTTCGCCGACAACATGGCCGATCACATCGAGACGACCGCCGGCATAGGGCGTCAGTACTTCGGTCCCGACAAGAGCTTCCGCTCCAGCCTGGACCGCAGCGCCCGCCGGGCGGCGTGGCGGATGATCCGCCGCGATGAGGGTGTGGACGAGTAGGGCCGGCCCCATACCGGAAGGGCCCCGTCGCACACCGAACAGCCCGCGACGGGGCCCTTTTTCCTGCCGTAGGCACGTCTCAGCCCGCGACGAGCCCCACGAAGCCCAGCCACGCGCTGGTCCCGACGGTCAACACGGGACCGCCGGTCAGCTTCGAGTCGCGGATGTGCACACGGGTGGACGCGGCAGCGATCTCCAGGCACTGCCCGCCCTCGGCGCCGCTGTAGCTGCTCTTGAACCAAGCCAGCTCCAGCGC
Organism: Streptomyces sp. NPDC057249; assembly: GCF_042669245.1. NCBI lineage: Bacteria > Bacillati > Actinomycetota > Actinomycetes > Kitasatosporales > Streptomycetaceae > Streptomyces > Streptomyces sp. NPDC057249. Next base: position 54,844 of record NZ_JBHUXS010000018.1, read on the forward strand.
GGCTTGAGCGTCGGTGGTGTTCATAGATCTCCCAGCAACTTCTCGATGAATCTCAGCGTCTCTCGCGGAGTGAGAGCCTGGCTCCGGATGATCCCATAGCGCGCAGCGGCCAATCGTGTCTCGTCCCGATCGGTTAGCAAGTTGCTGCGCCCTTGGACTTCCATGTAGACGAACTGCTCTCCGCCTTGCTTAGTGATCACGGTGAACGGCCCGTCCACTCCTGCGTTGTCTTCGCGGTCGAGCGGCATCAGCTGCAACTCCACGTTGCGCATGGCACCGAAGAGAAGAAGCTGCTCAAGTTGTCCGCGCATCACAGCCTTGCCGCCGAGCTGCTTGCGCAGTGCGCCTTCCTCCATCACGAAGCTCAGAAGGGGGGCCGGCCAACGGCTGAAGATTTCCTGCCTCGCAAGACGCGCACTCACCCGCAGTTCGATCGTCTCCTGATCGAGGAGCGGCCGGCGCATCGCAAGCACAGCACGCATGTACTCCTCGGTCTGCACCAAACCATTGACGATGTGCGTGTCGTACGCGCACAGCTCAACGGCCTCCGCCTCCAATCGCGCCATGTCCCGGAAGAACGCCGGATACTGCGCCCGTGCCAACTCGTCCTTCAGCGCCAGCAACAGTCCGCCCGCGTCCAGCAGCCGGTCCGCCTTGTCCACGAACTCCGGTTGCGGGATGCGCCGCCCCTGCTCGAACGAGGCGATGGACTGTGCCGCGTACCCCACAAGCCTCCCGAACTCCGGCCGGTCCAGGCCCGCCCGGATCCGCAGCAACTTCAACTGCCGCCCGAAGGCAACGGCCACCCCGTTCTCCGGCCTGCTCTCCGACCGCTTCCCCGTCTGCGGCGCCCCACCCACCTCAGCATCCGGCTCCGTCCCCGTCTCGTCCAGCGCCATCACCACCACCGCCTGTCCCACGTCCGTACGCGCTCGCACCGCAGCGCCCGCCTTGGTCCGCCCCACCCGGGCACCGTAATCACTCGCCGATCCGCCCGTATGACGTTCGCCGTCGGTTCCCTCCAAAGGGTGTTTCCGATGTTCGTGCCGCCAGGCCGAGCGCCGACCGTGGGCTGTCGCACGCGGCCAGGACGGGGCGGTCGTGGTCTTCCCGGCACAGCCTGCCTAGACAACTCGGCGTTGCGGGCTTCGCGACCCGGTCGGCGTTCCCTGCGTGAGATGGGGCCCTCGACCGGGTCCTGTCGGCTGGATCGAACGGCACGCGTGGGCTGTCGGGTGTCAGAAGTCGCGGGCTCCCCATTCCGTCCCATTGGCCCGTCACCGCGCCCCTCAGAGCCCACCGCTTTCGGCCTCCTCGCCGTACGGCCTGCCCCCACGCGTACAAGCCGGAGGCCCACCGCGTACAACCACCTCGTGACCGCGCGTCACCCATGGTCACCATGCGCGACGGTGCAGGAGCGTGGGGTCATGACCAGCAACCCGCCCCTCCCTGTACGCACCGTCCACCCAGCCCCGCACGCCCAAGGCCGCTTCCCCTGGCACCACTTCGAGATGCGGTTCAGTTCGACGCCGCGCGGTGCCCGGCTCGCCCGGCGCCTCGCCGGGGAACGGCTCGACGCCTGGGGCCTCCCGTACGGCGGTGACGCGCACGACGCGGTGACGCTGGTCGTCGCCGAGCTGAGCGCGAACGCCGTGCGCCACGGGCACGTGCCGGGGCGGGACTTCCGGCTGCGGCTGTCCGCCGAAGGCACCGCCCTGCGCGTCGAGGTCACCGACACCCGGGGCGAGCGGTTGCCCGTCCGGCCGCCCGTCGAACCGCCGGATTCCGGACTCGGTGGAGACGGTGGCCGGGACGCAGGCGTGGCGGGAAAGGGGGGCAGGGGGCTGGTCCTGGTGGCGGCGCTGGCGGATCGCTGGGGCTGGTTCCCCTGTGCGGACGGGCCCGGGAAGACGGTCTGGGCCGTGATGGAGGTGGCTTCCGGGTAGCGCGCCGCGCGTGACCGGAAAGTGGCCCTCCGCGACGGCCGGGCTCGCTGCGGCTGGACCGGAGATCACCCTTCCGGAGAGACTGGCCCCGACGACGCCGGAGCCGGGGCCCGTCCGTACCCGCCACAGGTGTCCCGCCCCCGCACCCGCACGTACGCACACCCGGGGGCAATGTGCCGCAGCAGCAGTCGGTCGCAGGCCGGTACGACCTCATCGAACCGCTCGACAACGGCGGCATGGGCGACGTGTGGCGCGGCTACGACACCGTGCTGGACCGGCCCGTCGCGGTGAAGCGGATCAGGCCGCAGGCCGTCGCCGACTCGCCGCAGCTGGCGGAGGAGTTCGCCAAGCGGTTCCGGCGCGAGGCCCGGATCACGGCACGCATCCAGCATCCCGGTGTGCCGCAGGTGTACGACGCGGTGCTCGACGACAGCTACGAGCGGCTGTTCCTGGTGATGGAACTCGTCGACGGGGCGCCGCTGTCCACGTACATCCACCCGGAGCGGATGCTGCCCGTCGGCTGGGCGGTCGCCGTGGCGGCGCAGGTCGCCACGGTGCTGTCGCACGCACACGAGGTGCCGGTGATCCACCGCGACCTGAAGCCGGGCAACATCCTGGTCGCACGCGACGGGACGGTGAAGGTCCTCGACTTCGGGATCGCCGCGATCCTGCGCACCGACGTTACCAAGCTGACCGCGACCGGCAGTCCCATCGGCACGTACCAGTACATGGCCCCCGAGCAGGTGCGCGGCGGGCGGATCTCGCCGCAGACCGACCTGTACGCGCTGGGGTGCGTGCTGCACGAACTGCTGAGCGGGCGGGTGCTGTTCGCCGCGGACAGCGAGTACATGGTGATGTACCAGCACGTGAACGCGGCGCCCACCCCACTCCGCGTGCTGCGTCCCGAGGTGCCGGAGGGGCTGGAGGACCTCGTCCTTCAGCTGCTGCTCAAGTCTCCCGAGGCCAGGCCGGCCGATGTGCAGGAGGTGTACGAACGGCTGAGGCCGTACCTGCCGCCGCCGGGCGGGAGTCCCGAGCAGCGGGACGCCGGGCCGGAGGGTGTGCCCGATCCGACGGGAGTCTTCCGCGACCCCTACGCGCCGCGCGCGCGGGCGGCGGCCCGCCGCCCCCCGGCGACCCCGGCCGACCCGCGGGCGGGCGAGCCCGCCCCCGTGCCCGTGCCCGCGCGGTTGCGCGAGGACATCATCGAGGCCCACGAGCACGCCGACGCGCTCCTGGAGGAGGAGCGGTTCGCGCAGGCGGCGGAGGTGCTCGCCGAGGTCATCGAGCCGGCCGCGCGTGCGATGGGGGCGGAGAGCAAGGGGGTGCTGGCGCTGCGGAAGAAGCGCGCGGCGATCCAGCTGCTCGGCGGTGACTACCGGGCGGCGCTTCCCGAATTCGACGCGCTGGCCGACGCCTACGCCCGTACCGACGGGCCCACCGGCCCGTCGGCGCGCGCCTGCCGCGCCCAGGCCGCCCGTTGCCGGGCGGAACTCGGACAGGCCACCGACGCGCTGGCCGAACTTCGCACCCTCCTGGCCGTCGTACGGTCCGTCGACAGCGATCTGAGCGAGGAAGCCGTCGAGCTGCGGCGTGACATCGGGATGCTGCTGCTCGCCCAGGGGCAGGCGGCCGAGGCCGACCGGATTCTGCGACCGCTGTACGACGACCTGTGCGTGGTCTTCGGGCCCGCGGACGAGATGTCCGAGGAGGTCGCCGAGGCGCTGGCCCTGATCCGTCTGGGATTCGACGGCCCCGGAACCTGACCCGCGCCCCGCACCCGCCCCGCACCCGCGTCCGTGACACACACCCGCTCCACGCCCGGAGAGTCCGCACATGCCTCATCTCGCGTTCGACATCGGTTTCTGCGCCCAGCTCGGCAAGCTGCAGGGCACCGTCAAGCAGGGGGTGTTCGACGCGTGGGAGAAGTTCGAGCGGCTCACGCTCGACCAGCTGTACAAGGACCCCGGGCTGAAGCTCGAAGCGCTGAAGCGCGCCCGCGATCCGCACATCCGGACCATCCGCATCGACCAGGGCACACGGGGCGTCGTCCTCGCGCCCGACAGCGGCGACACCTACGTGCTGCTGCGCGTGATGCCGCACGACAAGGCCATCGAGTGGGCGGTCAAGCAGAAGGCCAGCATCAACACGGTCACCCGCGCCGTCGAGGTCCGGGACATCGCGATGCTCGACGAGCTCACGCCCGCGTACGAGCGCATCGCGCCCGAGCCCGAGCGGCGGCTGTTCGCCAAGGTGTCGGACGGAGACCTCGCCGCCCTCGGCATCGACGGGACCACACTGCGCCAGGCCCGCGCGCTCACCGACCCGGAGCAGCTGGAGGTGTTCGCGCCGTACTTCCCGCAGGACCAGCGCGAAGTCCTCGAATACCTCGCCGCGGGGTTCAGCGTGGAGGACGTGTGGCGGGAGGTGGTGTCCGTCGCGCTCGCGGCCTCGCCCGGGGACGACGCGCCGGTGGACACGGAGGACTTCGCGACCGCCATCCATCGCACCCGTACCCGTATCGCGCACGTCACCGGGTCCGAGGAGCTGCGGGACATCCTCGACAAGCCGTTCGCCGCCTGGCGGGTCTTCCTGCACCCCTCGCAGCACAAGGTCGCCTACCGTGCCTCGTACTCCGGGCCCGCCCAGGTCACCGGAGGGCCCGGCACCGGAAAGACCGTCGTCGCTCTGCACCGTGTGCGCCATCTGCTGGGGTATCTGAGGGACGGCGAACGCATCCTGCTCACCACCTACACCAACGCGCTGGTGGGAGCCCTGCGGGTGGGGCTGGCCGCGCTCGTGGAGGACGAGGCGCTGCGCGACCGGGTGGACATCATGACCGTCGACGCGTTCGCGGGCCGGGTCCTGTCCACCTCGCGCCGGCCACTGCGCGGGGCGAGGAGGAAACCCGGTGGGAGCAGGCCGCCCACGCCACCGGGTTCACGGGCGGCGCGCAGTTCCTGGGACAGGAGTACCGGCATGTGGTCCTGGCACAGGACCTGCGGACGGAACAGGAGTACGTGGACTGCGACCGCCCCGGGCGCGGCAGCAGGCTGCCCGCCGCCGCGCGTCCGCTCGTGTGGCGCACGGTGGAGGAGTTCACGGAGCAACTCGTCGCCGACGGGGTGCGCACCTACCTCGGCACGTGTGCGGAGGCCGCCGACCTGCTCGTGGCCGAGGGGCCCCGGTACCGGCACGTGGTGGTGGACGAGGCGCAGGACCTGCACCCCGCCCAGTGGCGGCTGCTGCGGGCGGCGGCGCCGCCACGCCCCGACGACCTGTTCATCGCCGGGGACCCGCATCAGCGCATCTACGACTCGAAGGTGTCGCTGAAGGCGGTCGGGATCAAGGTCGCCGGCCGGTCGGCGAAGATGCGTAAGAACTACCGCTCCACGCACGAGATCCTGAGCTGGTCCACGGCCCTCCTCGTCGGCCGGCCCTTCGAGCAGCTGGCCGACGACGCCCGCAACGAGACGCTGCTCGGCTACCGCTCGGCCCTGCACGGCAACGGCCCCGAGGTCTGCGCGGCGGCCTCCGAGGAGGCGGAGCTCGACGCGGTGCTCACACGTGTCCGGCGCTGGATCGAGAGCGGGATCGCCCCCGGAGAGATCGGTGTGACCGCACGGTTCAACAAGAACTGCGACAAGGCCGTGGACCGCCTCCGGGCGGCGGGCATCCTCGCGGCGCGGCTGCGGGGCGACGCGGCCGCGCAGCCGGACGCCGTGCAGGTGGGCACGATGCACGCCTTCAAGGGCCTGGAATTCCGCTGCGTCGCGGTCATCGGGGTGCGGGACGGTGCGCTGCCGTATCCCCGGGCGGTGACACCGGCCGAGGTGGACCGTGTGCAGCACGCCTCGGACCTGATGGCGGAGCGCTGTCTGCTGTTCGTCGCCTGCACGCGGGCGCGGGACGGGCTGTACGTGTCGTGGTCGGGTGCGCCCAGTGCGTTCCTGGTGGAGGCGGGGCTGGGGCAGAGCCGGTAGCGAGACCCTTCAGCCCCGCGCCTTCGCCAACCGCTGCCGCCGCGCCTCGTACAGGACGATCGACGCCGCATTCGAGGCGTTCAGCGAGCTCGCCGAGCCCGTCATCGGGATGCTGACGACGTGGTCGCAGCGCTCGCGCCAGGCGTTGCTCAGGCCCGCCGTCTCGTTGCCGATGAGCAGCAGGACGGGCTGGGTCAGGTCGAACTCCGAGGCGTCGCACTCGCCGTCCTCGTCGGTGCCGACGACGAGGACCGGGCGGCCCCGGTCGCGCTCGGCGTCCAGCCAGTCGCCGACCTCGCGGTGGGAGGGGGTGCGGACGACGGGGAGGGCGAAGAAGGAGCCGGTCGTCGCGCGGACGGCCTTCGGGTCGTACGGGTCGGCCGCGTGCCCCGTCACGATGAGTCCGCGGGCGCCGAACGCGTCGGCGGAGCGGACGATGCTGCCGATGTTGCCGGGCTGCGTCGGGCGGTCGAAGACGAGGCCGAGGAAGTCCTCGTCGACGCGGAGGCGGGTCAGGTCGTCCGGCTCCATCTCGACCACGGCCAGGACCTCCGGGGCGCCCTCGGCCTTCTCGCTCAGCTCCGCGAGCAGGTCGGGGGCCATGGCGATGCGTTCCGCGGTGATCCCGCGCACCAGCTCCTCCGCCCAGCGGGAGAGCGGGCGGCTCGCGTCGTACAGGAGGGAGCGGATGGTCCAGCCGTGCTCGACGGCCATGGTGATCGGCCGGACGCCCTGGACGATGAACTCACCGGCGCGTCCGCGCTTGGTCCGGTTGGTGAGCAGCGTCTGGAACTGCTGAAAGCGGGCGTTGCGGGTCGTGATCCGCTGCACAGCCACCGGGGGTCCTCCAAGGGGTGATCGGCCGCTCCGGAGGCGGTACGGGGCCGCCCCGGAAACCAGAAATTCCCACGGTTCGCGATGAACCGTGGGAACTGGATGAGTGTCCGAGGGGGGACTTGAACCCCCACGCCCGATAAAGGGCACTAGCACCTCAAGCTAGCGCGTCTGCCATTCCGCCACCCGGACCAGGTGATCCGCCCCGGTTTCCCGCGGCGACAAAGAAAACAATACCAGGGGTTTGGGGTGCCCCTCACCTGCATATCGGGTGGCCGGGCAGTGGACATTGCGCTGGTCAGTGCGGTGCGGGGGGCTCCGGGGCGCAATTCGGCCCGGAGCCGCGCCACCCCCGTACGGACCGTCGCCGCGCACGTACGGACCGTGCCGCCGGAGGGTCGGTGGCTGGTTCCACGGGTGGCCGGGCGGGGCGGGTTACTTTCGCCTGCATGAGTGATCGCGGCTCCCGTCCTCCCCGCGCGCTGTCGCCGCTGCGCGAGCACCTGCGCGAGACGTTCTGGTTCGCCCCGGCCCTGACGCTGGTCTGCGCGTGCGTGCTCTGGTTCGCCGCGGCGGCGCTGGACGAGCGGATCGTCTCGTACCTGCGCGAGGAGCAGGCGTACGACGAGATCCAGGACCTGGTGAAGGTCGCCGAGGACACCAAGCAGATCGTGGTCACGGTCAGCTCGGCGATGATGACCTTCATCGGTGTGGTCTTCAGCATCTCGCTGGTCGCGGTGCAGATGGCGAGCGGCCAGCTCACGCCCCGGGTGGTGCGGATCTTCGTACGGAGCCGGATCAGCAAGCTGACCCTGTCGGTGTTCCTGGCGACGTTCGTCTTCTCGCTGCTGGTCCTCAGCTCGTACGAGAGCGAGACCGACCCGCGCCGGGTCACCTCGCTGCCGTTCGTGCAGAGCGTGCTGACCGCCCTGCTGGTCGGGCTGAGCCTGCTCCTCTTCATCGCGTACGTGAGCTCCACGCTGCGCCTGATGCAGAACGGGCCGGTCCTCGACCGCATCACCCGGGACACCTTCCGGGTGCTGGGGCGGATGCCCGCCGGCCGCCCGGACGCGGACCCGCTGCCCGACGAGACCGGGCAGATCCTGTACGAGGGACGGGCCGGGGTGCTCCGCGACGTCAACGTGGCCCGGCTGGTCCGGGCCGCCCGGCGCCAGGGCGTGGTGCTCAGGCTGATTCCCCGGCTCGGGGACTTCGTGGTGCCGGGGACGCCGGTGCTCGCCGTGCACGGCGGGGCGGCGCCGGCCCGGCACGCCCTGCGGTACACGGTGTCGGTGGGTGTCGAGCGCACCCTGCACCAGGACCTGGCGTTCGGGCTGCGCCAGCTGTCGGACATCGCGCTGCGGGCGCTGTCCACCGCGGTGAACGACCCGACGACGGCCGTGCAGTGCCTGGACCGGATCGTGCAGTTCCTGGCCGCGGCGGTGCGGCTGCCGCTGGGCACGGTGCACCACCGCGACCGCCGGGGGGTGGTGCGGCTGGTGCAGGACGTGCCGGGGTGGGAGGACCTGGTGGACCTGGGGTTCGAGGAGGTGCGCCGGTGTGCGGCGGGCGTCCCGCAGGTGACCCGGCGGCTGCTCGCCGGGATCGACGACCTGCTGCCGCTGGCCGGGCCGGACCGGCGGGGGCCGCTCGTCCGGCACCGCGGGCTCCTCGTGCAGGCGGTGGAGCACGCGGTGCCGGACGCCGACGAGCGGGCGTTCTCGCTGCTGCCCGACCGGCAGGGCATCGGCTGAGCGGACAGCCCCTAGTCCTTGCCGCCGAACGCCGCGTCGAAGGACGCGCTCGGCGGGTCGAAGTCGTAGCGCTTCAGGGACGCCAGCGCCTCCGGGGCCCCCGCCAGCCGGTCCATGCCGGCGTCCTCCCACTCCACCGACACGGGCCCCTCGTAGCCGATGGACCGGAGCATCCGGAACACGTCCTCCCAGGGCACGTCCCCGTGGCCGGCCGAGACGAAGTCCCAGCCCCGGCGGGGGTCGCCCCAGGGCAGATGGGAGCCGAGGCGGCCGTTGCGGCCGTCGAGGCGTGTGCGGGCCTCCTTGCAGTCCACGTGGTAGATGCGGTCCCGGAAGTCGTACAGGAAGCCGACCGGGTCCAGGTCCTGCCAGACGAAGTGGCTCGGGTCGAAGTTCAGGCCGAAGGCCGGCCGGTGGTCCACCGCCTCCAGCGCGCGGTGGGTGGTCCAGTAGTCGTACGCGATCTCGCTGGGGTGGACCTCGTGGGCGAAGCGCACGCCCTCCGCGTCGAAGACGTCCAGGATCGGGTTCCAGCGCTCGGCGAAGTCCTCGTAGCCGCGCTCGATCATGTGCGGCGGGACCGGCGGGAACATCGCGACCAGGTGCCAGATCGAGGACCCGGTGAAGCCGATGACGGTGTCCACGCCGAAGGCGGCGGCCGCCCGCGCGGTGTTCTTGATCTCCTCGGCGGCCCGCCGGCGCACCCCCTCCGGCTCGCCGTCGCCCCAGATGCGGGCGGGCAGGATGCCCTGGTGGCGTTCGTCGATGGGGTGGTCGCAGACGGCCTGGCCCACCAGGTGGTTGGAGACCGCCCAGCACTTCAGGCCGTACGTGTCGAGCAGGGCCCGGCGGCCGTCCAGGTACGCCGGGTCGGCGAGGGCCTTGTCCACCTCGAAATGGTCGCCCCAGCAGGCGAGTTCGAGGCCGTCGTACCCGAAGTCGCGGGCGTACCGGCAGACCTCCTCCAGCGGGAGGTCGGCCCATTGGCCGGTGAAGAGGGTGAAGGGACGGGGCATGGGACGGGACCTCCTAGAGCGTGACGGGGGTGAGGGCGGAGTTCTTCGCGGCGCTCTCCTCCACCGCGGCCAGCACCCGCTGCACCTGGAGGCCGTCCGCGAAGGACGGCACGGGCGCGCCGCCTCCTCCGGCGATGGCGCACACCACGTCCCGGGCCTGGTGGACGAAGGTGTGCTCGTAGCCGAGGGTGTGGCCCGGCGGCCACCACGCCTCCAGGTAGGGGTGCTCGGGCTCGGTGACGAGGACGCGGCGGAAACCGGCCGTGGCGGCGGGTTCGGTGTGGTCGTGGAAGGACAGTTCGTTGAGGCGTTCCAGGTCGAAGGCGAGCGAGCCGCGCTCCCCGTTGATCTCCAGCCGCAGGGCGTTCTTGCGGCCGGCCGCCATCCGGGTCACCTCGAAGGACGCCAGGGCGCCGGAGGCGAGCCGGCCGGTGAAGACGGCGGCGTCGTCCACGGTGACCGGACCGGTGTCCCCGGCCGCCGCCCCGCCGCCGAGCCCGCCGGGCGGTCCGGCGGGCCGGGGCCGTTCGCGTACGAAGGTCTCGGCCAGCGCCGACACCGCCGCCAGCGGCTCGCCCGCCAGGTACTGCGCGAGGTCCACCACGTGGGCCCCGAGGTCGCCGAGCGCGCCGGAGCCCGCGCGGTCCTTGTCCAGGCGCCAGGTGAGCGGGGACGCGGGGTCGGTCAGCCAGTCCTGGAGGTAGACGGCGCGCACGTGGCGCAGGGCGCCGAGGCGGCCGTCGGCGATGATCCGGCGGGCGTGGGCGAGGGCGGGCACCCGGCGGTAGTTGAAGCCCACGAAGGCCGACCGGCCCCGGGCGGCGGCGCGCTCGGCCGCCGCCGCCATGGCCTCCGCCTCGGCCACCGTGTTGGCGAGCGGCTTCTCGCAGAGGACGTGCTTGCCGGCCTCCAGGGCGGCGACGGCGATCTCCGCGTGGCTGTCGCCGGGGGTGCAGATGTCGATCAGCTGCACGTCGTCGCGGGCGATCAGGGCGCGCCAGTCGGTCTCGGCGGCGGCCCAGCCGTGCCGGTCCGCCGCGGCCTCGACCGCGGTGCGGTCGCGTCCGCAGACCGCGGCGAGCACCGGCCGCGCCGGCAGGTCGAAGACGTGTCCGGCGGTGCGCCAGCCCTGTGAGTGGGCGGCTCCCATGAACGCGTATCCGACCATGCCGATCCCGAGCGTCGGCGGCGCTGCCGTCTGCTGCTGCGTCTGATCCGTCTGGGCCATCCGGGGCTTCCTCCTCGTCGGTGGTTCGGCACGTGCGCTCGCGGGGCGGGTCAGTTGAAGCCCGTCGGCAGGTACTGGTCGACGTTGTCCTTGGTGACGACGGCGGAGTACAGGGTGAGGCTGGTGGGGATCTCCAGTTCGGAGAGGCCGGCGACGCCGTTGGACTGACCGAGGGCGCGGGCCAGGTCGATGGCGGACGCGGCCATGGTCGGCGGGTAGAGGACGGTGGCCTTCAGGACGCTGTCGTCGGCCTTGATGGCGTCCATCGCGGACTTGGCGCCCGCGCCGCCGACCATCAGGAACTCGTCGCGCCCGGCCTGCTGGATCGCGCGGAGGGCGCCCACGCCCTGGTCGTCGTCGTGGTTCCACAGGGCGTCGAACTTCTTCTGCGCCTGGAGGAGCTGCGCCATCTTGGCCTGGCCCGACTCCACGGTGAAGTCGGCTGCCTGACGGGCCACCAGTTCGATGTTGGGGTAGTTCTTCAGCGCGTCGGAGAAGCCCTTGCTGCGCTGCTTGGTGAGTTCCAGGTTGTCGATCCCGGCGAGCTCGACGACCTTGGCGTTCTTCTTGTCCTTGAGCTGTTCGCCGATGTAGGTGCCGGCGTTGAGGCCCATGCCGTAGTTGTCGCCGCCGATCCAGCAGCGGTACGCCTGCGGCGAGGCGAAGATGCGGTCCAGGTTGATGACGGGGATGCCCGCGCGCATGGCTTCCAGGCCGACCTGGGTGAGCGCCTTGCCGTCGGCGGGCAGGACGACCAGGACGTCGACCTTCTTGTTGATGAGGGTCTTGACCTGGCCGATCTGGGCGGCGGTGTCGTTGGACCCCTCGGTGGTCTCCAGGGTCACCTCGGAGTACTTCTCTGCCCGGGACCTGGCGTTCTCGTTGATGGCGTTGAGCCAGCCGTGGTCGGCCTGGGGTCCGGCGAAGCCGATGGTGACGGGCTTGCCCGGCTTGTCGTCGGCGGCGGGCGCCCCGCTCTGCGCGGGCGCGTCCTTCTCCTTGGGCTCGTTGCTGGTGCAGGCGGTGAGGAAGGCGCCGGCGGAGACGGCTGCGGTGCCGAACAGGAGCCCTCTGCGACTGGTTTGCGGCATGGCTGTGGAACCCTTCATCCGGTGGGTGGGTGCGGGGGGCGTAGGGGCGGGGGGCGTCAGGTCTCGGTACGGGAGGTGCGGCTCTGGACGAGGACGGCGGCGACGATGATCGCGCCCTTGGCGATCTGCTGCACGTCGCTCTGCAGGTTGTTGAGCGCGAAGATGTTGGTGATCGTGGTGAAGATCAGGACGCCGAGGACGGAGCCGGTGATGGTGCCGCGTCCGCCGCTGAGGAGGGTGCCGCCGATGATCGCGGCGGCGATGGCGTCGAGTTCGTAGAGGTTGCCGGCGGTGTTCTGGCCGGAGCCGGACAGGATGATCAGCATGAAGGCCGCGATGCCGCAGCACAGCCCGGACAGCAGGTAGAGGTAGAGCCGCTGCCGGCGGACGTCGATGCCGGCGAGCCGGGCCGCTTCGGCGTTGCCGCCGATGGCGACGGTGCGGCGGCCGAAGGTCGTACGGTTCAGCAGCAGCCAGCCGGCGGCGGTGACCGCGGCGAAGATCAGGACGAGCGGCGGGATGCCCAGGACGTAGGCGTCCGGGAGCCCCAGGTCCAGGACCGCGTCGACGGTGACGATCTGGGTCTTGCCGTCGGTGATCATCAGGGCGACCCCGCGCGCCGAGGCGAGCATCGCCAGCGTCGCGATGAACGGCACCACCCTCCCGTACGCGATGAGCACCCCGTTGACCAGGCCGGCGCCGAGGCCGACGAGCACGGCGGTGAACAGGATGCCCGCCAGCCCGTACTCCTGGGTGGCGAGGGTGCTCGCCCAGACGGAGGCCAGGGCGACCATGGCGCCGACCGAGAGGTCGATGCCGCCGGAGGTGATGACGAAGGTCACGCCGACGGTGACGACACCGATCACCGACGCCTGGGTCAGGACGAGTTGCAGGTTGCCGGTGTCCAGGAAGGCGTCGGGCTCGGTGAATCCGCCGACGGCCACCAGCACGGCGAGGATGCCGAGCAGGGACAGGGTGTGCAGGTCCGGGCGCAGCCCCGGGGCGCGCGGGGGTCCGTACTTCTTCGGGGCCACGGGGGCGGGGCCCTGGTCCGGCCCGCTCTGCCGCGCCGTGGGAACGGGGTGGGTCATGGCGTCGGGCTCCCTTCCATCACGAGGTCGAGTACGCGGTGTTCGTCCAGGTCCGTGGCGTCGGCGGTGTGCACGACGCGTCCTTCGCGCAGGACGAGCACCCGGTCGGCGAGGCCCAGGACTTCGGGCACTTCGCTGGAGACGAGCAGCACGGCCAGCCCTTCGTCGGCCAGCCGGCGGATCACGGCGTAGAGCTCGGCACGGGCGCCGACGTCGACGCCGCGGGTCGGTTCGTCCAGCAGCAGCACCCGGCAGCCGCGCAGCAGCCAGCGGGCCAGGACCGCCTTCTGCTGATTGCCGCCGGAGAGGGTGCGGACGGGGGTGTCGGGGTTGTCGGGGTGCAGTGACAGGGCCCGGGTGGCCTCGCCGGCGGCCCCGCGCTCCGTGCTGCGGTCCAGCCACCCTGCCCTGGAGTAGCGGGACATGGTGGACAGCGAGACGTTGCGGGTGACGGATTCGAGCATCAGCAGGGCCTGGGCCTTGCGTTCCTCGGGGGCGAGGCCGATGCCGGCGGCGACGGCGGAGCGCACGCTCCCGGGCCGCAGCGCCTTCCCGTCGACGGTGACCCGTCCGGCCGTGGCCCGGCGGGCGCCGTAGACCGTCTCCAGGATCTCGGAGCGCCCGGACCCGACGAGACCGGCGAGGCCGACGATCTCGCCCGGCCGCACCGTCAGGTCGACCGGGGCGAACTCCCCTTGTCTGGCGAGTCCTTCGACGGTGAGTACGGGGGCGGCCTCGGCGCGCCCGGCCGGTGGCGGGGTGCGGGGCGGGAAGACGTACTCCACCTTGCGGCCCGTCATCAGGGCGACGATGTCGTGGGTCGGGGTGGTCTCGGCGGGCAGCCCGGAGGCGACGGCCCGGCCGTCCTTGAGCACCGTCACCCGGTCGCCGATGCGGCGGATCTCCTCCAGGCGGTGCGAGATGTAGACGACGGCGACGCCCTCGGCGGTGAGTGAGGCGATGACCCGGAAGAGGTTGCCGACCTCGTCGGGGTCGAGTGCGGCGGACGGCTCGTCCATCACGATGAGCCGTACGTCGTGCGAGAGCGCCCGGGCCATGGACACGATCTGCTGCTGGGCGGCGGAGAGTTCACCGACCGGGCGGGCCGGGTCGATCTCCGGGTGGCCGAGCCGGGCCAGCAGGGCGGCGGCCTCGGCCCGGGCGCGGCGGGACCGGACGACGAACCCGGCGCTGGTGAACTCGTGGCCCAGGAAGACGTTCTCGGCGACCGACAGGCCCCGGACCAGGTCCAGTTCCTGGTAGATGGTGGCGATGCCGAGGCGCATCGCGGCGAGCGGCGACTTGAGTTCGGCGGGTGCGCCGCACCAGGTGATCTCGCCGTCGTCGGGCTGGTGGGCGCCGGCCAGGACCTTGATGAGGGTGGACTTGCCGGCCCCGTTCTGGCCGAGGAGGCAGTGCACCTCGCCGGCCTGGACCTCCAGGTCGACGCCGTCGAGGGCGCGGACACCGGGGAAGGACTTGGTGATGCCGGACATGGTGAGCAGCGGTGGTTGCGGAGCCATGACGAATCCCCTCGGCGGACGAGGTGTGGGTGTGTGGGGCCGGCCTCCCGGGCGGGCCGGGCGGGTCAGGCGGGTGAGAAGAGGTGGTCGCTGATGAGCCTGGCCGCTCCGGTGACTCCGGCGGCGGGTCCCAGCTCGCCCAGGACGATCGGTAGGTTGCCGGTGGCCAGCGGCAGGGAGCGCCGGTAGACCTGGGCCCGGACGGCGGCCAGCAGGGTGTGGCCGAGTCCGGTCACCCCGCCGCCGATCACCACCAGGGCGGGGTTGAAGAAGCTGACGAGGCCCGCGATGACCTGGCCGACGCGGTTGCCGCCCTCACGGATCAGGACGAGCGAGGTGGCGTCCCCGGCGGCCGCGGCGGCGGCCACGTCCGCGGCGGTGAGCCGGCCGGACGCGTCGAGCCGGGCCGCGAGCTCCTCGGACCGTCCGGCGCGGGCCGCGTCCTCGGCGTCGCGGGCCAGGGCGGCGCCGCTGAAGTGGGCTTCCAGGCAGCCCCGGTTGCCGCAGGCGCAGAGCCGGCCGCCGGGTTCGACCTGGATGTGGCCGATGTCGCCGGCGCTGCCCGTCGCGCCCCGGTGGACGGTGCCGCCGACGACGATGCCGCAGCCGATGCCGGTACCGATCTTGACGCAGAGGAAGTCGCCCACGGAACGGGCCACGCCCGCCTGCTGCTCCCCCAGGGCCATCAGGTTCACGTCGTTGTCGACCATGACCGGGCAGCCCAGCTCCTGGCTGAGTGCCTCGCGGACCGGGAAGCCGTCCCAGCCGGGCATGATCGGGGGTGCGACGGGGACGCCCTCGGGGAAGCGGACCGGTCCGGGGACGCCGATCCCGGCGCCGTCGAAGCTGTCGGCGAGCCCGGAGTCCCGGAGCTTCGCCGCCATGGCCAGCACCTGCTCGAAGACCGCGACGGGTCCTTCGCGTACGTCCATGGGGTGGGTGAGGTGGCCCAGGACCTCCAGCTCCGCGTTGGTGACCGCCACGTCGACGGAGGTGGCGCCGATGTCGACGCCGAGGAAGCGCAGGTGCGGGGCGAGCCGGATGTTGTGCGAGCGGCGCCCGCCCCGGGACGCGGCGAGCCCGTCGGCGACGACGAGTCCGGTCTCCAGCAGCCGGTCGACCTCGACGGCCAGCTTGGACCGGGAGAGGTCGACCTGATCGCCCAGCTTCGCCCGGGAGTTGGGCCCACCATCGCGCAACAGCCGGAGCAGTCGCGCCTGGTGGGCGTTCGCGGGTCGTGCCGTCATACGTCTCACGCGCCCCTCCCGCCTCGTCGGCCTGTCCGTCGGGCTTGGGTGGGGAACGTAGCAGCGGTTGCCGGGGCTGGGAAGAAGTCGCGCAGGAATCCGGCGAACTTTCTCCACTCCGAGGACAAAGCCGCCTGCGGCTCACGGGCAGCTGATCACCTGTCCCGCGTAGCTGAGGTTGCCGCCGAAGCCGAAGAGGAGGACCGGCGCACCGCTGGGGATCTCGCCCCGTTCGACCAGCTTGGAGAGGGCCATCGGGATGGAGGCGGCGGAGGTGTTGCCGGAGTCGATCACATCGCGCGCGACGACGGCGTTGACCGCGCCGATCTTCCGGGCGACGGGCTCGATGATCCGCAGGTTGGCCTGGTGCAGGACGACCGCCGCCAGGTCCTCCGGGGTCAGGCCGGCCTTCTCGCACACCTTGCGGGCGATGGGGGGCAGCTGGGTGGTGGCCCAGCGGTAGACGGACTGGCCCTCCTGCGCGAAGCGCGGCGGCGTCCCCTCGATGCGGACCGCGTCCCCCATGCCCGGGACCGACCCCCACAGCACCGGTCCGATGCCGGGGCGCCCGGTCTCCGCCGTATCGGCGACGACGACGGCCGCACCGGCGCCGTCCCCCATCAGCACGCAGCTGGAACGATCCGTCCAGTCGACGATGTCGCCCATCTTGTCGGCGCCGATGACCAGGGCACGGGTGGCGGCACCGGCCCGCAGCGCGTGGTCGGCGGTGGCGAGGGCGTGGGTGAACCCGGAGCACACCACGTTGATGTCCATGACCGCGGGCGCCTCCATGCCCAGGCGGGCGGCGACCCGGGCGGACATGCTCGGCGAGCGGTCGATGGCGGTGGAGGTGGCGACCAGCACCAGGTCGATGTCGGACGGCTGGAGACCGGCCGAGGCGAGGGCCTTGGCGGCCGCGTGCGCGGCCAGCTCGTCCACCGGCTCGTCGGGGCCGCCGAGGTGCCGGGTCCTGATGCCGACGCGGCTGGTGATCCACTCGTCACTGGTGTCGACCATGGCCGCCAGATCGTGGTTGGTGAGCACCTTGGCGGGCTGGTAGTGGCCGAGCGCCACGACACGTGAGCCGGTCATAAAACAGGGTCCCCTCGCTCCATCTGTCAGGAACCATCCAGTCTTGGTCGCTACCGCCCGGTACGGGGGCAGGTGATCCCACAGGAATACCGGCCCCGGCTTGGAGGGCTCGACACCGCCCGCGGTCTCCCTGGACCCATGCCTCCGGTTGCGGCGCCGCGCGGGCGGTGCAGGACAATGGCAGCGTCGGGGCGCGCCGCCGGTGCGCCCGCAGTCCCTCACGCACAGAAAATCGGGTCCAACGGTCATGGGACGGGTCACCGAGCGCCGCCGCACCATCCGCATCCGGGACGGGGCCGTCTCCGCCCGCCCCGACACCCTGGTCGCCGAGGAACCCCTGGAGATCCGGCTGAACGGGAAGCCGCTCGCGATCACCATGCGCACCCCGGGCGACGACTTCGCGCTGGCGGCGGGCTTCCTGGTCAGCGAGGGTGTGATCGGCGACCGGGCCGATGTGCGGTCGATCGTGTACTGCGCGGGCGCGACCGCCGACGGGGTCAACACGTACAACGTGGTGGACGTCGGGCTCGCCCCCGGCGTCGAGGTCCCCGACATCACTCTGGAGCGCAACGTCTACACCACGTCGTCCTGCGGCCTGTGCGGCAAGGCCAGCCTGGACGCCGTCCGCACCACCACCCGGCACCCGGTCGCCGACGCTCCCCCGCTGTCGCTGGCGCCCGCGCTGCTGTCCGGACTGCCCGACCGGCTGCGGGCCTCGCAGCGGGTCTTCGACCGGACCGGCGGGCTGCACGCGGCGGCGCTGTTCTCGGAGACCGGCGAGCTGATGGACGTACGGGAGGACGTCGGGCGGCACAACGCGGTCGACAAGCTGGTGGGCCGGGCGCTGACGGACGGGCGGCTGCCGCTGTCCCGGTCGGTCCTGCTGGTGTCGGGGCGGGCCTCGTTCGAGCTGGCGCAGAAGGCGGTGATGGCCGGCATACCGGTGCTGGCGGCCGTGTCGGCGCCCTCGTCCCTCGCCGTGGACCTGGCGGCCGAGACCGGCCTGACCCTGGTCGGCTTCCTGCGGGGTCCCTCGATGAACGTGTACGCGGGCGAGCACCGCATCGCGCTGGACGCCGGCTAACTCGCCGGCACGGCTTCCGGCGCCACCGTCTCCCGGCCGTCGCGGGCGCGCCGCCTGGCGATCACCGCGCAGACCATCAACTGCATCTGGTGGAAGAGCATCAGCGGCAGCACCGCCAGGCTCGCCTGTGCGCCGAAGAGGACGCTGGCCATGGGCAGCCCGGAGGCGAGGCTCTTCTTGGACCCGGCGAACTGGATCGCGATGCGGTCGGCCCGGCCGAAGCCGAGGCGCTTCGCGCCGTACCAGCTCACCGTGAGCATCAGCGCGAGCAGGACCGCCTCGGCGGCCAGGAGCGCGCCGAGCCGGGCCGGGGTCACCTGGTGCCAGATGCCGGCGACCATGCCCTCGCTGAACGCGGTGTAGACGACGAGCAGGATGGAGCCCCGGTCGACCAGGCCGAGGACCCTGCGGTGCCGGGCGACGAACCCCCCGATGCGGCGGCGCAGCAGCTGACCGGCGGCGAACGGCAGCAGCAGCTGGACGCCGATCTTCAGCAGGGCGTCGCCGGAGAACCCGCCGCCGCTGCCGCCGAGCAGCGCGGCGGCGAGGAGCGGGGTGAGGAAGATCCCGGCGATCGAGGAGAAGGAGCCCGCACAGATCGCGGCGGGCACGTTGCCCCGGGCGATCGAGGTGAAGGCGATCGAGGACTGGATGGTCGAGGGGACGAGGCACAGGAAGAGGAAGCCGCTCTGCAGCTGCGGCGACAGGACGTACGGCACCAGACCCGCGCTCGCCAGGCCCAGCAGCGGGAAGACGACGAAGGTGCAGCCCAGCACGGTGAGGTGGAGCCGCCAGTGGCGCAGCCCGTCCAGCGCCTCGGCCGTGGACAGGCGCGCCCCGTACAGGAAGAAGAGGAGCGCGACCGCGCCCGTGGAGGCCCCGCCGGCCACCTCGGCGGCCGTGCCCGAGGCCGGCAGCAGTGCCGCGAGGACGACCGTGCCGATCAGCGCCGCTATGTACGGGTCGGCCGGCAGCCAGGACGGCGGCTTCGGCAGGAGGCGGCTCAGGTGCTTCACGTGTGCTTCCGTTCGGGTCGTGTCGTGCCCGGACCCATCCTGCGCGCGGGGGGCCGTGATCGGGAAATGCGCGCGTCGGGCTGTTACCGCCGTCACGATCGGCGTGAGCAGGCATGACGGGGTGCGGGCCCGGGGAGAATGCACGGGACGCGACGGCCCGGTGCCGGGCGGGCCGGCCACACCGGACCGGTCATACCGGGACACAGCCCCCCACACCGGCAGTGATCGCGGCGTACAGATTCGGTGGAGATTCCCGCGCGAGCCGCTTACCCCGCGGTCCCAAGCGCGCCCGAGCCTTGCCCATCTGGCCGGATTTCGGCCCCTGACCAGTGCGGATGCCACGCGGTACGGACCGTTCCGGACTCTCCCGCCCGGACGCCCCTTGGGGTAGCGTCGCGGCGCTGTGCGGAGCACCACAAGGAGCAGGTCATTGCGCGAGTTCACTGTCCCACCCATGGCGGCCGCGCCCCTCGTGGGCGGCCTCGCCGATGTGGTGTTCGACCATGCCGACGAGGACCCGCACCGGGTCGCGCTCGGCCGGAAAGACGCGGACGGCAACTGGCGCGACGTGACGTCGGCCGCGTTCCGCGACGAGGTGCTGGCGCTGGCCAAGGGGCTGATCGCGCACGGGGTGCGGTTCGGCGACCGGGTCGCCCTGATGTCGCGGACGCGCTACGAGTGGACCCTGTTCGACTTCGCACTGTGGGCGGTGGGCGCCCAGTCGGTGCCGGTCTACCCGACGTCCTCCGCCGAGCAGGTGCTGTGGATGCTGCACGACGCCGAGGTGTCGGCGGTGATGGTGGAGCACGAGGACCACGCGATGACGGTGGCCTCCGTCATCGACCGGCTGCCCCGGCTGAAGCGGCTGTGGCAGCTGGACTCCGGCGCGGTGACGGAGCTGGTCGAGGCGGGTGCGCAGGTGGAGGACGAGGTGGTGCACCGGCACCGGCGGGCGGTGACCCCGGAGTCGGTGGCGACCGTCATCTACACCTCGGGCACCACGGGCCGCCCCAAGGGCTGCGTCCTCACGCACGCCAACTTCATGTTCGAGGCGGACACCATGGCCTCGCGCTGGGAGTCGGTCTTCCACTCCAGACCGGGTGACGAGGCGGTGACGCTCCTCTTCCTTCCGCTGGCGCACGTCTTCGGGCGGATGGTGGAGGTCACCGCGATCCGGGGCCGGGTCAAGCTGGGGCACCAGCCGGAGCTGTCGGCGAAGGCTCTGATGCCGGACCTGGTCTCGTTCCGGCCGACGTTCATCCTGGCGGTGCCGTACATCTTCGAGAAGGTCTTCGACGCGGCCCGGCGCAAGGCGGAGGCGGAGGGCAGGGCGGGGCCGTTCGAGAAGGCCGTCGACATCGCGGTGAAGTACGCGGAGGCGATGGAGGCCCGGGCCTTCGGCACCGGCCCGGGGCCCTCGGCCGGGCTGCGGATGCAGCACCAGTTCTTCGACAAGGTCGTGTACAAGAAGGTCCGCGAGGCGATGGGCGGCCGCATCCGGCACGCCATGTCGGGCGGCTCGGGCATGGAGCGCGGCCTCGGTCTGTTCTTCGCGGGCGCCGGGGTGACGGTGTACGAGGGGTACGGGCTGACCGAGACGACGGCGGCGGCCACCGCCAATCCGCCGGAGCGCACCCGGTACGGCACGGTCGGACAGCCGATCCCCGGCAGCACGGTGCACATCGCGGAGGACGGGGAGGTGTGGGTGCACGGGGACCATGTCTTCGGCGGGTACCTCGGCGACCCGAAGGCGACCGACGCGGTGCTCAACGACGGCTGGCTGGCCACCGGTGACCTGGGGGCGCTGGACGAGGACGGCTATCTGACGATCACCGGGCGGAAGAAGGAGATCCTGGTGACGTCCGGCGGCAAGAGCGTGTCGCCGGCCGCCCTGGAGGAGCGGGTGCGGGCGCATCCGCTGGTGGCGCAGTGCATCGTCGTCGGCAACGACCGGCCGTATGTGGCGGCGCTGGTCACCGTCGACCAGGAGGCCGTGGCGCACTGGCTGACGATGCAGGGGCGGCAGACGCTGTCGCCGGGCGAGCTGGTGCGCGACCCGGATCTGGAGATGGAGGTCCGCCGGGCGGTGGTGGCGGCGAACACCGCGGTCTCGCAGGCGGAGTCCATCCGTACGTTCCGCATCCTGGCGCACCAGTTCAGCGAGCAGCACGGACTGCTCACCCCGTCGCTGAAGCTGAAGCGCAAGGCGATCGAGGCGGCGTACGAGGCCGAGGTGGACGCGCTGTACCGCTGAGCGGGGAACGGATCGCCGCTTCCGGGAATGCGCGGGCGTCCTTGATCGTTGACCCTGGGAGTCCCACCCCTCAACGTTAGGATTCTCAGCTCGTGAGCCAGGTCCCCTCCCTCACCCTCAACAACGGCGTCGAGATGCCCCAGCTCGGGTTCGGAGTCTGGCAGGTGCCGGACGACGAGGCGGCGAAGGCGGTCGCCACCGCCATCGAGTCCGGGTACCGCAGCATCGACACCGCCGCGATCTACCAGAACGAGACGGGTACGGGCAAGGCCATCGCCGCCTCCGGTGTCGCCCGCGACGAGCTGTTCGTGACGACCAAGCTGTGGAACAGCGAGCAGGGCTACGACTCGACGCTGCGCGCGTTCGACGCCTCCCTGGAGAAGCTGGGTCTCGACTACGTCGACCTGTATCTGATCCACTGGCCGGTGCCGGCCAAGGACGCGTACGTCGACACCTACCGCGCCTTCGAGAAGATCTACGCCGAAGGCCGCGCGAAGGCCATCGGCGTGTCGAACTTCCTCCCGGAGCACCTGGAGCGGCTGCTCGGTGAGACCTCCGTGGTGCCGGTGCTCAACCAGATCGAGCTGCACCCGCAGCTCCAGCAGGCCGAGTCGCGCGCCGTGCACGCCAAGCACGGCATCCTCACCGAGGCATGGTCGCCGCTCGGTTCCGGCAAGGGCCTCCTGGAGGTCCCGACGGTCCTCGCGGTCGCCCGCAAGCACAACCGCACGCCCGCCCAGGCGGTGCTCCGCTGGCACCTCCAGACGGGCAACGTGGTGATCCCGAAGTCCGTGACGCCGTCGCGGATCGCGGAGAACATCGACGTGTTCGACTTCGAGCTGGACGCCGACGACCTGGCCGCGTTCGCGGCGCTGGACGAGGGCAAGCGGCTCGGCCCGAACCCGGGCGAGTTCAACGCCGGCGCCTGATCGCCGAAGCCCGTCGGGACCGCCGTCCCCGCTCGTACGCGAGCCGGGGGCGGCGGTCCCGTCGTTGCGGGGGGGGCGGGCTCAGGCGTCGCGTCGGCCCAGGTGGAGGGTGCGGGCCAGGAGCAGGAAGACGTCCGGGCGGCGGTGCAGGGACGCCGGGTCGTCGGGGTCGAGAAGCCGGTCGAGCACGGCGTTGTCGTCGGCGTCGAGGTGGTCGCGCAGCCCGTCGCGGCGGCGGGTGAAGTCGGCGACGACCTGTTCCCGGGCGGCGTCGCCGAGGGGCGCGGGCAGGTCGAGCAGGAAGCTGCGGGTGCCCTGCGGGGTGAGTCCCGCGGCGTCGAACAGGGCCGCCCAGTCCTCGACCTCGCGCCGGGCGTCGGGCAGCTCCGCGCGCATCTCCTGGAAGAGCTCCGCCTCGGCGGCCTCCATCCGGGCCTCGATGCCGGGCCTGCCGAAGCCCAGGTCGCGCGGGAGCTGCCGGGGCTGGAGGCCGCCCTCGACCAGGGCGACGGTGCCGCCGGGGCGCAGCAGCCCGCCGAAGCCGGCGAGCACGGCGCGCTGGTCGCCCATGTGGTGCAGGGTGTTGCCGGCCCAGATCAGGTCGGCCTCGCCGAGGGCGGAGAGCTCTTCGGGGAGGGTGGCGTGCAGCGTGGTGACGCGGCCGTCCAGCCCGAGCCGCCGGGCCCGGTCCCGGGTGCGGTCGAGGAGGGCGGGGGTGCCGTCGACGGCGACGACCTCGGCGTCCGGGAAGACCTCGGCGAGCAGGCAGGCGACCACCCCGGGGCCGGCACCGACGTCGAGGACCCGGCGGACCTCCGGGGCGGTGGGCAGGGCGGCGATCCAGCGGGCCGCCTCGGTGTACTGCGCGCTGCTGAGCTCGGCGTTGCGCTCCAGGAGCGGGGCCATGACGTCCCAGTCGGGTTCGGCGCCGCCGTGGTGGTGCCCGTGCGCGGAGGGCTCGTGGTGCAGGCCCTGGTGGCCGTCGTGGTGGTGGCCGTGGCTGGAGTGGTTGCTCATGCCACCAGGTTCACCATGGCCTGCCGCCGAGGCAAACATCCTTGCTGTTCCGGCAAGTCGCCCGGGTGGGCTACCGACGCCGGAACGCCAGCAGCCGGTACTGCGGGTCGGCTCGCTCGCGGTCCTGGTCGGGCAGGGCCGCCAGCTCCCGGACGAGCCGTTCGGCGGCGTCCCCCGGCAGGGCGAGGCGGGAGGTGTAGTAGCGCCGCCGGACCCCGCGTGCCGCGCCCACCGGTGAGCGGCCCTGCCCGTGTCCGGTGAAGAACGCCTCCCCCAGCACTTCGAGGCCGCCCTCCGCCGCATGGGCGACGACCAGGTCCGTACCGTCGGCCGGGGTCGGCGCCAGATAGGGGGCGAACACCTCGTCGATGTCGCTGCCCACGTCGTGCGCGGCGTCCTTGTCGACGGTGGTGACGAACACCCCGCCCGGCCGCAGCACCCGCGCGGCCTCCGCCACCACCGCCCGGACCGCGCCCGCTTCGCGCAGCAGGTGCAGCAGCCAGACGGCCGTGACCGCGTCCACCGCCGCGTCGGGCACGGGCAGCCGGCGGGCGTCCGCGAGCACGACGGCGCCGACGCGCTGCCGGGCCACGGCGGCCATGCCGTGCGCGGCGTCGGAGCCGGTCACCCGCAGCCCGGGCCGGCCGGCCGCGATCCGTCCGGTGACCAGGCCCGTGCCGCAGCCGACGTCCAGCAGGGAGCGTGCCGTGTCCGGCAGCAGGCCGAGCACGGCGGTGGCCGCCGCCTCGGCGCGCGGCAGCCCGCCGCGCGTCTCGTCGTAGACCGCGGCCTCGTGGTTGTAATCCAGCATCGGGGGCGACTCTAGGCCATGCTCGCGGTCTGCGGGCCCGAACCAGAGGTCTGAACCACCGACGTATTGCCGTGCGGCCACGGGAGCCATAACGTGCGGTGATGGAGCTGGAGTTGCGCCATCTGCGAACCGTACGTGCCATCGCCGACACCGGCAGCCTGACCAAGGCCGCCACCGCGCTGGGCCTGGCACAGCCCGCCCTCAGCGCACAGCTGCGGCGGATCGAGAAGGCGCTCGGCGGCCCGCTGTTCGACCGCGACCACACGGGCGCGCGGGCGACGCCGCTGGGCGAACTGGTCCTGGAGCGTGCCCGGGTCGTCCTGCCCGCCGTCAGTGAACTCCAGGAGGAAGCGGTCCGGTTCGCCAACGCGACGGGGTCCATGGAGCGGTTCCGGCTGGGCGGCACGCACGGCCCGCTCCTCGGGGGTCTGGTGGACCGGCTGGCCGCCGCGCATCCCAAGACGCCGGTGTCCACGTACACCTCCTGGTCGGTGGCCGAGATCGCCGCGCAACTGGTGGACGGCCGGCTCGACTTCGCGCTGATCGGGACCTGCGGCGAGAGCGCCCCGCCGGAGCAGGACCGCCTGGAGTGGCAGGTCGTCGGGATCGACCCGGTCTTCGTGATGCTGCCCGAGAGCCATCCGCTGGCGTCCCGGGGCGAGTTGGAGCTGTCCGAGCTGGCGGGCGAGTGCTGGGCGGACGTGCCGGGCGACGGCTGCTTCGCCGACTGCTTCGTGGCGGCGTGCGCGCGGGCGGGGTTCCGCCCGGTGTCGGTGTACGAGACGGACACCTCGTCCGTCGTCCACCTCGTCCAGGTCGGGCGCGCGGTGGGGCTGTGCCGGGCGACGTTCCCGCCGACGCCGGGGGTGGTGACGCGTCCGGTCGCCGGGGCTCCGCTCAGCTGGCGCCACCTGCTGGGCCGGCACCCGCGCTCGGCCGCCGCCTCGGCGGCGGCCGGAGCGGTGAGCGGGCACACCCGGGCGGCGTACGCCCAGGCGGTGGAACGCAGCGAGAGCTACGCGCGCTGGCTCGCCACGCACCCCGGGTTCGGCGCCGCTGCCTGAGGGCGCCGCCCGGCCGTGGGACCGGCCGCCCTACTCCGCCCCGTGGCCCGGCGCCACCGCCGCGACCCTGGCGGCGAGGCCGAGGTCCTTCTCGGTGACCTTGCCGCCCGCGTCGTGCGAGTTCACGGCGAGGGCGACGGTGTGGTAGCCGAGCTTCAGGTCGCTGTGGTGGTTCAGCTCGTCCTGGATCGCGGCGACGTGCATCGCGAGGGCGGCGGCGGCGAAGTGCGAGGGCAGCCGGTAGGTGCGGGCGATCCGGTCCCCCTCCAGCGTCCAGCCGGGCAGCTCGCGCAGCCGGTCCTCGATCTCGTTCTGCGGCAGGGGTGCGGCGGGCATGGGGCGGCTCCCTCACGGGTGGTCGATTCCGGTCGGCGGTGCCGGGAACGTTACGGTCTCCGTATGACAACTGTCGCGCTCGACACGGGGGTAGGGCCGCTGCTGCGCAGCTGGCGGGAGCGGCGCCGGGTCAGTCAGCTGGAGCTCGCGCTGCGGGCCGGCTCCTCGGCCCGGCACATCTCGTTCATCGAAACGGGGCGCTCGCGGCCCAGCGAGGAGATGGTGCTGCGGCTCGCGGAACACCTGGACGTACCGGTCCGGGAACGCAACGCCCTGCTGGTGATGGCGGGTTACGCCCCGCACTACGCGGAGACCGCGCTCGACGACCCGGCGATGGGGGCGCTGCGGGACGGCCTCGACCGGCTGCTGCGGGGCTACGAGCCGTATCCGGCGTTCGTCGTGGACGGGACGTACACCGTGGTGGCGGCCAATCAGGGGATGACCCGGCTGCTCGACGGCGTGCCGGAACACCTCCTGGCGCCGCCGCTGAACGCGATGCGGCTCACCCTGCACCCGGAGGGCCTGGCCCCGCGCATCCGGAACCTGCGCGAGTGGCGGGCGGACCTGCTCGCGCAGATGGAGCGCCAGATCGCGCTGGTCCGTTCGCCGGAGCTGCGCGAGCTGTACGAGGAGGTCGCGGGGTACCCGCTGCCGGCGGGCCCGGACGGGCACGAGGACTGGCAGCCGCCCTCTTCGTCGGTGCCGTTCGCCCTGCCGCTGGTCATCGAGCACGACGGGCACGTGCTGTCCTTCATCGCCTCGATCGCCACGTTCAACACGCCGATGGACGTGACGGTGGCGGAGCTGGCCGTCGAGACGCTGTTGCCGGCCGACGCGGACACCGCCGCGTATCTGCGCTCGCTCGCCCCCTGAGGGCGGGCCGGGCCCGTGTCCGCCGGACGGGGCGGCACGGGCCCGGCGGCGGCTACACCCGCGCCCCGTTGTCGTGCGGGTCGCGGCGTCCGGCGCCCTGCCGGGCGCGCGGGGCCCTGGTGCGGGCGGGCGGCGGCACCTTGCTGGTGCGTTCCAGCAGCAGCGCGGCCGGTACGGCGGTCATCACCGAGGAGTACGTACCGACGACGACGCCGATCAGCAGGGCGAGGGCGAAGTCCTCCAGCGAGTCTCCGCCGAGGACGGCGAGGGCGGTGAGGATGAACAGGGCGCCCATCCCGGTGTTCACCGTCCGGGGCACGGTCTGCAGGACCGCCTGGTTGGCCACGTCGGCGAGGGGTTTGCGGCGGGCCTTCGCCCACAGTTCCCGCACCCGGTCGAAGACCACGACGGAGTCGTTGACGGAGTACCCGATGACGGTGAGGAGCGCCGCCAGGAAGATGCCGTCGACGGTGCGCCCCAGCCAGGCGAACACCCCGACCAGGATGATCACGTCATGCACGAGCGCCCCGACCGAGGCGACGGCGAACGTCCAGCGGAACCGGACCGCCAGATAGGCCAGCTGCACGAGCACGGCGATGGCCAGGGCGATCAGGGCGTTGCGCCGCAGTTCGTCGCCGAGGCTGGGGCCGATCAGCTCGTCGCGGACTTTGGTGGCCTCGCCGCCCTCGGCGGCCAGGGCCGCCCGTACCGCGTGTTCGCCGTCGTTGTCGAGCTCCCCGGCGCGTACCGAGATGTCGCCCGCGCCGGCCGTGGTGACCTCCGCGTCCCCGAACCCGGCGCCCGCGAGGGCGGTGCGCGCGGTCTCGACGTCCACGGGGCGGCTGGTGGAGTACTCGACGAGGCGGCCGCCGGTGAACTCGACGCCGAAGTTCACCCCGCGCACCACGATGCCCGCCACGGCCACCGCGATCAGGACGGCGGAGACCGTCAGCCAGCGGCGCGGGAAGCGCATGAGCTGCGGGTCGCGCCGGGTGAGCCAGGTCCGCACCCGGCCCGGGATGGCGATGCCGTTGACGCCCCGGTAGTCCGCGACGAACCGCGAGCGGGCGGCGATCTCGGTGAGGGCGCGGGCGATGACCAGCGCGGAGAACATCGACGCCAGGACGCCGATGGCGAGCGTGACGCCGAATCCCTTGACCGGTCCGGAGCCGAGGAAGAACAGCAGCCCGGCCGCGATGAGCGTCGTCACGTTGGAGTCGGCGACGGCGGTCCAGGCACCCTTGAACCCGGCGGCGAGCGAGGCGCGCAGGCTCTTCCCGGGCCGTCCGGCGTACTCCTCCCTGGCCCGTTCGAAGACCAGCACGTTGGCGTCGACGGCCATGCCGATGGCCAGCACGAACCCGGCGAGTCCCGGCAGGGTCAGCGTGACGCCGAGGGCGACGAGGGCGGCGTACGAGATCACTCCGTACGCCGCGAGCGCCACGGCGGCGAGGGCTCCGAAGAGGCGGTAGACCACGATGACGAACAGGGCGGTGGCCGCCGCGCCGATCAGGGCGGCCCGCGCGCTGGCGTCGATGGCGGCGGCGCCGAGCGTCGGGCCGACCGTCCGCTGCTCCACGATCTCGACCGGCACGGGCAGCGCGCCGCCCTCGATCAGCAGCGCGAGTTCGCGGGCCTCGTCCGCGCTGAACGAGCCGGTGATCTGGGTGGAGCCGGACGGCAGGCCCGTGCCGCAGGAGACCGTCGGCGACACCTGCGGGGAGGAGATCACCCGCTTGTCGAGCACGATGGCGACCCGGCGCCGCTCGTCCTGCACCGGGTGGCAGGCCGCCTCCCCGGTCAGCCGGGTCCACTCCCGGCCGGCGTCCTTGTGGAAGTCGAGCGACACGGTCCAGCCGGCGCCCTGCTGGGCGTCGAAGGACGCGGACGCCTCCTTGACCCCGGCGCCGGACAGGGCGACGGGGCCGAGGGCCAGTTCGCGGCCCTGCTCGTCGGGCAGGGTCCGCCCCTTGCCGTCCTCGGCGGTCGTGCCCGGGCCCTGGACGGCGTGGAAGGTGAGCTGGGCGGTCTTGCCGATGACGTCGGCGGCCTTGCGCGGGTCCTGGACGTCCGGGAGCTCCACGATGATCCGGTCCTCACCGGACCGGGTGAGGGTCGGCTCCGTCACCCCGAGCGAGTCGATGCGCCGGCGCAGCACCTCCAGGGTGCGGTCGGTGCTCTCGCGGTCGGCCTTCGCGGTTTCCGAGTCCTCGGCCTGGAGCACCATGCGGGTGCCGCCCTGGAGATCGAGGCCGAGTCTGGGGGACATGGTCAGCGTGATGAACACGGAGACGAGCAGCACGGCCGCAGCCAGTACCGCCCGCACCGTGGTGGCGCGCGTCATTGCGGGTTTCCTCCGAGGGGGCGCCGGGCACGCCCCCAGCCCGGTCAGGACGGCGGGAACGTCACGGCGTTGATGGGTCGCGGGACCGGAAAGCGGTCCCCGGGCCGGTGGACACCGGCACTCGGAGGCCCGCGCACGCCGGGCAGCGCCACGCGCGGGCGCTGGACGGCGGAGGCGGGGGCGGTACGGACGGACCAGGGGGCGGTACGCGGAAGCGGGGCCCGCACGGGGCACGGGACGAGCCCGCCGGGGCCCGGCGGGGGCAGCTGGTGTGCGGTACGGGGGTGCTCGGCGGCGGCCCACGGGGTGGTGTCCCGGCCCCGGTCCACGGTGGCCGGCGGCGGGACGGACGAGGCGGCCGGGGCGGTCGGGGGCGTCGGCCCGGCCGCGGCCGGGCCGGTGGACCGCTCGGCGGTCGCCTCCCGTACGGGCGGGGCGGGGGCGGCCGTCGCGGGCGTCGTGGACAGGGCCGCCGTCGCGCGTACGGGGAGACCCGCTCCGGCCGCGGCGGGTGCGCCGCCGACGAGGGCGAGCACGGCGAGGAGCAGCGCGACCAGGCAGTGCCGCGCGGCGGACGGGCGCCCCGGGTGCGCGTTCCCCGGGGGCGGCCCCGGGAGCGGGGTCACCGGGGGCGGCCGGGCAGGGCGGGCGCCGTGGCGTGGCGGAGGACGGAGCTGAGAACCAGCCCGGCCCCGCGCACGACCGTGGTCGCCGGGTCGTCCGTGCGCCGGACCGGGACGCCGAGGCGGACCGCTATCCGGTTGGTGACGTCGGGGCGCAGCGCACCGCCGCCGGTGAGCAAGGGGCCCCTGCGCAGGGCGCCGAGCAGCGCGCCGTGCGGGTCCTGCCGCCACATGGCCATGACCATGTCCAGGACGGCGCGGACGGCGGCGGTGGGCGGTTCGCCCGGGGCCAGGTCGCTGAGCCCGGTCTCGGCGAGCCGTGCGTCGCGCACCAGGCCGTCCACGAGCAGGGTCGCCTCGGTCAGCTCGGCGCCGATGTCGAGGACGAGGAGCGGGCCGCCGTCCCCGGGCCCGGCGCAGGCCGCGGCGGCTCGGGCGCTGTCCAGGACGATGACGTCCGAGGGGCCGAGGGCGCGGAGCAGGTCGCGGGCGGCGGCCCGGTGCCCCGGGCCGGCGAGCACGGGGTGGCTGAGGACGATGACCGCGTCCTCACGGCGTTCGCCCAGGGCCCGGTCGGCGATGCGGGCCAGCATCCGGCCGCAGGAGTCCGGGTCCACGATGCGGCCGCGCCGGACGGGCCGGCCCGGGCCGTACTCGCCGGTCCCGTGGACGGTGTCCGCGAGGACGCCCTGTCCGGGGACCCAGGCCCGGGTGCGGGAGCTGCCGAGATCGAGGGCGAGGCCCCGGGTGGCGCCCCGGTCGTGCCGGTGGACGGAGCGGTCGTGCCGCCGTCCGTCGCGCAAAGAACGCATCGCCCCTCACCCCCGGCTCGCAGCCGCGGCCGTACACACACCCAGTGACCCGCTGATCGCGAGGCATGGCCGAGCCCTCACTATGCAATAGGGAGGCAAAGAAAGCCACTCCCACGCAAAATCGAAGGACCGGGCCAGGCCCCGCACCCAGCGTGCGTGACGCCTACGCGTCAACCGGCAGGAACTCCGCCAGCAGCTCCGCGAACTCCTCCGGCGTCGCGATCCGCACCCCGAGGTCCTCCGCCTTGGCCCGCTTGGAGCCCGCCTTCTCGCCGGCCACGAGCAGCGTCGTGCGCTTGGAGACGCTGGAGGAGGACTTTCCGCCGGCCCGCTCGACCAGCTCGTTCATCTGGTTGCGCGACAGCTTCTCCAGGGCGCCCGTCATGGCCCCGGTGACCACCACGGTCATGCCGGCCAGCGGAGCGCCCTCGGTGCTCGCGGCCGTCTGCTCGTCGGCCTCCTCACCCGGTGCGGGCGGCGGGGTCGCGCCCGGTTCGGTCATGGTGAGACCGGCGGCGACCAGCTTGTCGATGAGCGGGGCGAGCCCGGCCAGCTCCGCGACGACGCCGGCCGCCTTCTCCTTGCCTATGCCGTCGACCCGCTGCAACTCCTCCTCGTCGGCGGCCCGGATGCGGTCCATCTCCGCGAAGTAGCGGGCGATCCGGCGGGACATGGAGCGCCCGGTGCCGCGCACGCCGAGGGCGCAGAACACCCGGGAGAGCGGCTGCGAGCGGGCCGCGTCGATCGCGGCCAGCAGATTGTCGGTGCTGGTCTCCCCCATCCGGTCGAGCGTGAGCAGCTGTTCGCGCTCCAGCATGAACAGATCGGCGAAGTCGGTGACGAGAGCGGCGTCGACCAGCTGGACGACCCGGGTCGTGCCCAGCCCTTCGATGTCGAGCTGGTCCCGCCCGGCGGCGTAGGAGACGGAGGCGACGACGCGGCAGTCGCGGCCCCGCACACAGCGCCAGCGCTGCTCGCTGCTGTCGATCTCCGAGCCGCACTGGGGGCACGCCTCGGGGAAGACGACGGGCTGTTCGTCACCGGTCCGCAGATGGGCGACGGGCGCCTCGATGCGGGGGATGATGTCGCCCGCCTTGTAGACCATCACGTGGTCGCCGATGCGCAGGTCCCGGCGGGTGATGTCGGCCGGGTTGTGCAGGGTGGCGTAGCCGACGGTCGAGCCGTCGATCTCGACGGGCTCCAACACGGCGCGCGGCGCGATGATGCCGGTGCGGCCCACGTTCCACTCGACGCCGAGGAGGCGGGTGACCTTCTCGACGGCGGGCAGTTTGTAGGCGATGGCCCAGCGCGGGGCCCGGGTGCCGGAACCGGCGTCGCGCTGATCGGCGGCCGGGTCCGCCTTGATGACGATGCCGTCGATGCCGAACGGCAGCGCGGCGCGCAGCGCGGCGACCTCATCGATGCGGGCCTGGACCTCCTCGACGGTGGCGGCGGTGCGGGGAGCGGCCTCCGTGTCCGCGGCGGTGTGCACGCCCAGCTCGGCGACCCGGGCGAGCACCCGGCTGTGCGGCAGTTCGGCGAGCTCGGCGGCCAGGTCGCCGGAGTCGGGCAGCGGCAGGGCGCCGTACGCGAAGAACGTCATCTCCACCGTGTACGCGCGGTCCTTGGCGCGCAGGGTGCCCGCGGCGCCGTTGCGCGCGTTGGCGAAGGGGGCGCCGCCGTGCTCGGTGCGGACCGCGTTGGCCTGCTCGAACTGCTCGGTGGTCATCAGGATTTCGCCGCGTATCTCGATCGTGACCGGCTCCGCGAGCCGCGCGGGGAGTCCGAGGACGGTCCCGATGGCGTGGGAGACATCCTCACCGGCGGTCCCGTCGCCGCGGGTGATCAGCCGTTCCAGACGACCCTCGCGGTACCGCGCGGCGACCGCCAGCCCGTCCAGCTTCGGCTCGACGCTCCACGCGGTGACGGGCCGTCCGATCCGGCGCTCCAGCAACGCGGTCCAGGTGGCGAACTGCTCGGCCGAGAAGACGTTGTCGAGGGAGAGCATCGGCACGGTGTGCGGCACGTCCCCGACGGCCGCACCGCCCGCCACCTTGCCGGTCGGCGAGGCGGGCAGCACCTCCTGCGGATGCTCCCGCTCGTACGCGGCGATGCCGCGCGTCAGGCGGTCGTAGGCGTCGTCGTCGAGCGTGCTCTCGCCCGTGGCGTAGTACGCGGCGGCGGCCTGCGCGGCCTCCTCGACGGCGGCGGCGTAGGAGGCATGGTCGGCGAGCACGACTGCTGAGTTCGTCATGCCCTCCATCCTGCCGCCCACCACTGACAACGCCCGTGCCGGAGGAGAGTGGAGAGCGCTCTCCACCGCATCCCCCTCGGTGTTCCGCTGCCCTATTCGTCAAGAGAGCGCTCTCCCACTCCCGGCAACCCGAGTCGGCACAGAGAGGGCCGAAACCAAAGGTCGGTTGACCGCATTGACATGCCCCGAACACGCCTTTACGTTCCCCTGACAGAGAGCGCTCTCTCGCCTGATCAGACCGCCCATGATCAGGGCACATCCCCCCACCACTTCCCCGAACAGGAGTGCCGTGCTCTTCTTCCGTCAACGCAGCAACGGCGAGGACAGCCGCCGCAGAACCCCGTCGCCCCGGCGGTACCGCGCGGCGGCGCTCGCCGCCGCCGCGCTCGCCCTGACCCTCCTTCAGACCGCCACCGGCAGCGCGTCCGCCGGCCCGGCGGCGCCCGCACCCAAGGCAGCCGCCGACGTGGTCCGGGTGGCCGAGTTCCTCGCCGAGTGCCCGTACACCCACCGGGCGCCCGACGACCCGATCGTCTTCCCGGGCCTGCCCGGCGCCTCGCACATGCACAGCTTCTTCGGCAACGACTCCACGAACGGCCACTCCGACCTGGCCTCGCTGGAGAAGGCCAGGAGCACCTGCTCACCCGACATCGACCTGTCGTCGTACTGGGTGCCAACCCTGTACGACGGGGACAGGGCGGTGGAGCCCACCGGCACCACGTTCTACTACCTGGGCGAGGGCGTCCGGGACGACGTCATCCGGCAGATCAGGCCCTTCCCCCGGGGTCTGCGGATCGTCGCGGGCAACGCCAGGGCGACCGGGCCGAACGACAACACCATCTCGCGCTGGTCCTGTCTGCACCACGGCGAGGTCAACCCGTCGCACGACTTCGTCAACTGCCCGGCCGACGCGATGCTGGAGTCGTACCTCGACTTCCCGCAGTGCTGGAACGGCAAGGACCTCGACTCGCCCGACCACAAGAGCCACATGTCGTACCCGGTCAACGGCGAGTGCCCGGCCACCCACCCGGTGCCGGTGCCCAAGCTCCGCCAGGTGCTGCGGTATCCGGTGAACGGTGACCCGTCCAGGTTCCGCCTGGCGTCCGGTCCCGGCTACACGATGCACGGCGACTTCTTCAACGTGTGGCCCGAGGCCGAACTGGCTCAGCGCGTGCGCGACTGCATCAACGCCATCATCAAGTGCGGGGCCGACGGCACCCCCTGACGCACACCCCGCCCCCACCCGCCGTCCGGGGCCCCGCGCCCCGGACGGCTCTCCCCCGAGGGAGCCCCTGATGAAAGCGGCCCGCAGTGCGGCGGCGCTCACCCTGCTGCTCCTCCTCCCGACCGGCTGCGGCTCCCCGGCGGCCGAGCCGGAAAGCACTCCCCCGCCCGCCACCGGCGCCCCCGCCGATCCGACGGACGCCGCCTGGGCTCAGCTCATGACCCCGATGAACGAGTCGGCCGTGGCGCTCCTCTCACTCGCCGCCGACCGCTCCGGCGACGCCGACGTACGGCGCTGGGCGGCCGGGCTGCGGACCTCGCAGAACCGGGAACTGGCCCGGCTGCGGCCGCTGCTGACCGAGATGGGGCTCCCGGGCACCAATGTGCACGAGGGCCACCACATGCCGGGCATGGTGACGGCCGACGACCTCCGGCGCGCCCGCGCGCTGAAGGGCGCGGCCTTCGACCGGTTCCTGGTGGACCGGATCGGGGGCCATTTGCGCCAGACCGCCCAGGTGTCGCGCTCGGAGACCGGGGCCGGCACCCGGCCGGACGCCAAGCGGCTCGCCGCCGCCCTGGTCTCCGCCCGCCGGGCCGAGATCGCCCGGCTGCCCACCCTGCCCGGCGCTTCCGGCTGACGGCCGGGTCAACGTAGTCCCAAGGCGTCCAGGGCCGTTGCCCCGCCGGTCGTACCACCCGGTATAAAGACTGCATGCCTGCCGACGTACCGCCGCCCGCCCGCCCCGTGACCTTGGAGGACGTCGCCGGAGTGGCCGGTGTGTCACGGGCGACGGTGTCCCGGGTGATCAACGGGGCGACCACCGTGGACCCGGCGCTGCGGCGGACCGTGGAGGCGGCGGTGGACGCCACCGGCTACGTCCCCAACCGCGCGGCCCGCTCGCTGGTGACCCGGCGGACCGACTCGATCGCGCTGGTCGTCTCGGAGCGGGAGCGGCGCACCGTGCCCGAGCCGTTCGTCGGCCGGATGTTCTCCGACCCGTACTTCGGGCGCGTGGTCGCCGGTCTCCTGGAGGTGCTGCGCCCGGCCGGCATCCAGCTGGTCCTGATGCTGGCCGACGACCAGGAGTCGCGGGACCAGTTGCTCTCGTACCTGCGCCACGGACACGTCGACGGGGTGGTGCTCATCTCGTCGCACGCGGAAGACCCGCTGCCCGGGCTGCTGCACGGGACCCGGCTGCCCGCCGTGCTGGCCGGGCAGCCGCGCAGGCCGACGCCGCTCACCTATGTCGAGGCGGACCAGCGGGCCGGGGCGCGGCTGGCCGCCGACCATCTCGCCGCGCTGGGCCGCCGCCGCATCGGCACGGTGTCCGGCCCGCAGGACATGCCGGCCGGTCAGGCGCGGCTCTCCGGGTTCCTGGACGCGCTCGCGGCGCACGGCATCGGGGACGTGGTGACCGCCGAGGGCGACTTCACCCACGCCGGGGGCGCGGCGGCGATGCGGCGGCTGCTGGCGGAGCGTCCGGATCTGGACGCGGTGTTCATCGCGTCGGACCTGATGGCGCTCGGGGCGGTGCCGGTGCTGCTGCGGGCCGGGAAGGAGGTCCCGGACGACGTCGCGCTCGTCGGGTTCGACGACAGCAGTGCCGCGCTGGCCTGTGATCCGCCGCTGACGACGGTCCGGCAGCCGGTGGAGGAGATGTCGGCGGAGATGGCCCGGCTGCTGCTCAAGCAGATCGGCAAGCCGGTGGACCCGCCGCCCTCGGTGATCTTCCACCCGACGCTGGTGCGCCGGCAGTCGGCCTGATCAGGCGCGGCCGGCCCGTTCGTCCGGGCGCCCGTCCGGCCGCACCGGCACCTGGGGCCCCGACGCCTCCTGGAGCCAGCGCCTGAGGACCCGGTGCACGGCCTCGGCCCCGACGAGTTCGGCCGGGCGCTCCCCGTCCTCGCCGGTGACGGCGTCCAGCGGGTCCGTCATGGTGCGGGGCCACAGCAGGAACGGCCGGGACTGGTCGCCGCCCAGGCCGCCGTGCGAGCCGATCTGCTCCTCGAAGGCGTGCACGGTGCCGGTGGCGGGGTCGTACATGGAGTTGACCATCACGTCCGCGACGTGCGGGAAGGTGTCCGTCCGCCGGATCGCGTCCGCGGCGCCGGGGCCGTACACCGCCAGCGGCCCCTGTCCGTCGGCCAGCTCCGCGACGGGCACCCGCACCCCGTCGCGGGCCAGCACCACGGAGCCGTGGCGCTCGCTGCGGACCAGCAGGAAGCCGATGCCCGGGTGGTTGGCGAGGGTGGAGAGCAGCGCGGGGTGGCGGCGCTCCAGCTGCTCCTGGGACGCCCGGCCCTCGATGTCCGGGAAGGAGATCAGGCCGAGGTTGCCGGAGGCCAGGACTATCGGGTCGAAGGGAACCGCGACCTGCTCCTCCTGGCCCTCGGCGACCGGTCGGCGCAGGGCGATGCGGACCGCGTCGCGCGCCTCGGAGGCGCTGCGGGTGCGCTGTGCGCGCCGGGGCACGGGCAGTCCGCTGCCCGCCCGCACCAGGTCCTTGAGGGTCAGCCCGTACACCCCGGCGAAGGTGTGCCCAGGGCTCTGGCCGTGGTCGGACAGGAGCACGATCCGGTACGTGCGGGGCGCCTGCCGGGCGACCTCGGCGATCAGGGCGAGCGCCCGGTCGAGGCGGGCGAGCACCTTCTCCGCGTCCCGGCTGCGCGGTCCGGAGTGGTGCGCCACCTCGTCGTAGGCGACCAGGTCGGCGTAGACGGCGGTCCGGCCGGCGAACATGTCGCCGATGACGGCGGCGACCACCACGTCCCGTTCCACGACCGTCGCGAAGGCGCGGATGAAGGGGTACAGGCCGCCGCGCTTGATGCGGGGCGTCTCCTTGCGGAGGCGGGAGCGGGTCGACTGGGCGATCTCCCGGCAGACCTCGGCGGCGAAGGAGCCGGCGGTGCGGACGGCGTTGGCCGGGTCGGAGAAGTAGGCGAAGTACCCGGCCCGTGACCGGCGGCCCTTGCCGAGTCTGGCGGCCATCGAGAGGACGAGCGCGAGCTGGGCGGCGCCGCCGCTGAAGAGGTTGCCCCGGCTGGCGCCGTCGAGGGTGAGCAGCCCGCCGTCCCGGGTGCGGGCGACGGCGCGGCGCTGGAGCTCCAGTGCGCTGGCCGGCTTGCTGGAGACCATGACGAGGCCGGTCTCCTTCTCGTACCAGCGGAAGGCGGGCACGTCGTGGTTGGTGCCGTGCAGGATGCCGAGTTGGCTGGCACCGGTCTGGCTGGACCAGTCGGTGCGCCAGGGCATGAGCCGGTGGCCTCCGGGTTCGGCGAGCCAGTGGGCGACGGTCGGCATGACACCCCCCGCGGCCGCCGCGACGAGGGCGTCGTGGCCGACCCCGTCGAGCTGGATGAAAACGGTGCCGGGCGGGCCCCCGCCCGCGTCGCCGTCCGTGCCGCTGCGCCGGCGGCGGCGGTCGGCCAGCCGGGAGAGGCGGCGGCGGTAGGCGTTGTCGTCGCGCACGGCGAGAGCGGTGGAGGTCGCGGAGGCGACGGCGGACATCACGGCCGCGACGGCGACCGCCGTCTCCGGGGCCGCGGCGCCGCGGCCGTCCGGGATGAGCCACAGCGCGATGAGCAGCAGTGAGCCGTTGAGGAAGAAGACGAGGGCGCCGAGGACGAGGGCGGGGACGATGAGCAGGGCCCGTACCAGAACCGGCCAGACCAGCGCGGAGAGCAGTCCGAAGGCGCCCGCGCCCCAGGCCGCGGTGAAGGCGGTCTTGGTGGTGCTGTCGCCGTCGGGGGACTGGAGCCGGAAGTCGGGGAGGATGCCGGCGAGCGCGAGCATGGTGAGCGTCGAGACGGCCCAGACCGCGATCACGCGCATCAGCGCGGCGCCGGTCCGCCGCCATCGTCTGTCGCTCACGCCGTCGTCACCTCACGTCCGGGCCCTGCCGTTCCGGGCCCTGTCCCAGCCTTTCACAGCGGGCCGGACGGCCCGGCGGCCGGTCAGCAGCCGTCGTATCCGGCGGTCGGCATCGAGAGGCGGCGGTGCACACCGGCCTTGCCGTCGGCGGTGTAGGACGGCTCGGCGAGCCCGGCGATCTCCAGGCGTACGCCGCGCCTCTCGCACTCGGCGGTGAACTCCGGCACCGAGGCCAGGGCGCGGGCGAGGACCCGGTCGCTGGGGGCGACGAACAGTTCGACCTCGCCGCTCTCGATGTCGGACCAGAGCGCCGGGTGGTCGGGGCGCAGACCGTAGAGGCGCAGCTGCCGGGTGACCACGTAGCCCTGGTCGGCGGCCCAGCGGGCGCACATGGCGTGCTGGCCCCGGGTGTCCACGAGGAACGGATCGCTGTCCAGCTCCTCCAGCGGCGTCAGGCTGGCGATGGCCGCCACGCGTACGTCCCCCATGGCCCGTCTTCTCCCCGTGCTCGTCGTTCCCCGACCCTATGGGTCCGTGCGCGAGGGCCGCGGGAGCGTTCCGGGGCGGTGAGGGGGCGCACGGGGGCACGGGGCCCGGCCGGTGATCCACGGGTGCGCCGGGGTGCGCGGGCCGCCCGGGCACGACTGGCCGTAGGCTCGTCCGGGCAGGTGTGGAGGGGTCCGAAGGGTCCGGTGAGCAGGAGGAGGCGTCACGTGCCGGTGGAGATCACCTGGTGGGGTCATGCCACGTGCACGATCGAGGACTCCGGGGTCCGCTTCCTGACCGATCCGCTGTTCGTACGGCGCTTCGCGCATCTGCGGCGACGCCGCGGCGAGCTGCCGGGTCCGGACGCGGCCGTGGCCGACGTGGTCCTCATCTCGCATCTGCACTCCGACCACCTCCACCTGCCGTCGCTGGCGCGCGTCGCCCCGGGCGCGCGGGTGGTCGTGCCGCGCGGTTCGGTGCGGTCGGTGCCGGGGCTGCGGGTGCTGCGCCGGGCGCGCGGTCTGCGGATCACCGAGGTGGTCGCGGGCGACGAGGTGCGGGCGGGCGGGGTGCGGGTCCGGGCCGTCCCGGCGCTGCACGACGGCCGGCGCCTGCCGCTGGGCCCGCACCGCTCGCCGGCGCTCGGTTACGTGGTGGAGGGTGCGGCGCGCACGTACTTCGCCGGGGACACCGGGCTCTTCGAGGACATGGCGCAGGCGGTCGGCCCGGTGGACGTGGCGCTGCTGCCGGTCGGCGGCTGGGGGCCCTACCTGGGCCACGGGCACCTGGACGCGGGACGGGCGGCCCAGGCGCTGACCCGGCTGCGGCCGCTCGCGGCGGTGCCGGTGCACTACGGCACGTACTGGCCGATCGGGATGGACGGGGTCCGGCCGCACGAGTTCCACGCGCCGGGCGAGGAGTTCGTGCGCAAGGCGGCCCTGGTGGCGCCGGAGGTGGCGGTGCACCGGCTGGCGCACGGCGAGCGGGTGCGGCCGGAGGGCTGCGCGTGATCGAGTTCCTGCGCCAGGCGGCGCAGCTGCCCGCCGAGTCGACGCAGCAGGCGGTCGGCTATCCGTCGCTGTTCCTGCTGGTGGCGCTCGGCGCGCTGGTGCCGGTGGTGCCGACGGGCGCGCTGGTGAGTTCGGCGGCCGTGGTGGCGTTCCACCAGTCGTCGCCGTTCTCGCTGCTGGTGGTGTTCGCGGTGGCGTCGTCGGCGGCGTTCCTGGGGGACATGTGCCTGTACTGGCTGGGGCAGCGGGGGGTGCGGTCGAAGAACGGGTCGCGGTGGCTCCGGACCATTCGGGACCGGGCGGCGCCGGAACGCCTGGAGCAGGCGCAGCGGAAGCTGGACGAGCACGGGGCGACGGTCCTGGTGCTGTCCCGGCTGGTGCCGGCCGGGCGGATACCGGTGATGCTGGCCTGCCTGCTGGGCCGGATGGAGCTGCGGCGGTTCGCCCGGGGCGATGTGCCGGCGTGTCTGGCGTGGGCGGCGACGTACCAGCTGATCGGCATCCTGGGCGGTTCGCTCTTCCCGGAGCCGTGGCAGGGGGTGGTCGCGGCGGTGGGTCTGACGCTGGTGATCAGCGGGGCGCCCGCGGTGTGGCGCCGGACGCGGACGTGGTGGGCGCGGTGATGCCGGGCGGCCCGGGCGCCAGCAGGCGGGAGCCGCCGATGGGCAGGTCCCAGAGCCGGTCGCGGGGGTGTCCGGCGCGCTGCCAGGCGGTGCGCAGCCGGGTGAGCGGTTCGAGGACCGGTTCGGCGGACAGCAGGAAGGTCGCCCAGTGCATCGGGGCCATGGCGTGGGCGCCGAGGTCTTCGTACGCCTGCACGGCCTCCTCCGGGTCCGTGTGGACGTCGCCGAGCCACCAGCGGGGCTCGTACGCGCCGATCGGCAGCAGGGCGAGGTCGATGCCGGGGTGGCGGCGGCCGATCTCGGCGAACCAGTGGCCGTATCCGGTGTCGCCGGCGAAGTAGATCCGGCTGCCGTCCCCCGCGCCGGTGGTGTCCTGGACGACCCAGCCGCCCCACAGCGAGCGGCAGGTGTCGGTGAGGGTGCGCCGGGACCAGTGGTGCGCGGGTACGAAGTCGAAGCGGACGCCGTCCAGCTCGGCGGACTCCCACCAGTCGAGCTCGGTGACGTTGGCGAAGCCCCGGCGGCGGCACCACTGGCCGAGTCCGGCCGGGACGAACAGCGGGGTGTGCCGGGGCAGCCGGCGCAGGGTGGGGGCGTCCAGGTGGTCGTAGTGGTTGTGGCTGATGACGACCGCGTCCACGGGCGGCAGGTCCGCCCAGCGGACCCCGACGGGTGTGATCCGGGCCGGGGTGCCGAGGATGCGGCGGGACCAGACGGGGTCGGCGAGGACGGTGAGGCCGCCGGTGCGGATGATCCAGCTGGCGTGCCCGGCCCAGGTGACGCACGAGGCGCCCGCCGGGACGGGCGGCAGGGGTTCGGGGG
Source organism: Streptomyces sp. NPDC057249 (assembly GCF_042669245.1). Taxonomy (NCBI): domain Bacteria; kingdom Bacillati; phylum Actinomycetota; class Actinomycetes; order Kitasatosporales; family Streptomycetaceae; genus Streptomyces; species Streptomyces sp. NPDC057249. Next base: position 95,102 of record NZ_JBHUXS010000018.1, read on the forward strand.
CGTACGGCAGCCGGTGGATGTGGCGCAGGCCCTCCGCGTTGGGCCGGATGGCGTGCTCGCGGGCCAGCCGGGTCATGCCCCGGACTCCGGGGAGCGGGGCGGTGAGCCGGTCGGCGAAGCTGCGGGGCCAGGTGCGCACCTCGCCGAGCGGGCGCGGGGTGACGACGTCGCCGCAGACCGCGGGGGGTGCGACCGGGCTCTCGGTCTGGTCCGTCATCGGGGCTCCCGTCCAGGAGTGCGCCGGCGCGGTGGGTCAGCGCGGTGCGTCGAGGGCTGCTCGGAAAATGCTCAGCGCTGCCGCGATGTGCGGCAATTCGAGCGGGTCCGGGGCGGTGAGCGCTTCGGCCTGCCGCTCCGGGTCCGTGCCGAGGAGCACGCCGGTGCCCAGGCGGACCCGCAGCGCGCCGAGTTCGTCGCCGAAGCGGTGGCCGCCGGGGGCGGGGGTGCCGAGCCGGGCGGACAGGAACTCCTCCAGTTCGAGCGAGTCGGTGACGCCCCGGGCGGCGAGCCGGGAGCGGAGCGGGCCCAGGTCCGCGTAGAGGTGGCGGCCGGCCTGCGGGGGCCGGGCGAGGGCGCCCCAGCCGAGGACGGCGCGGTGCGCCTCGGTGGCGAGCCGGGCGTGCAGGGCGGCGGAGCGCCGGGCGCGTGCGGTCACGGCCTCCGGTTCGCGCAGTGCGTGGGCGGCGGCCGCCGCGACCGGTCCGGCGACGGAGGCGCCGAGCGCGGTGAGGACGTCGAGCGTACGGGCGTGGCGGGCGGCGGAGCGGTCGGTGCCGGGGAACCGGGCGACGGCGACCGGCCAGGCGGCCGGGGTGAGCGCGCCGTACAGACCGGAGACCACCGTCACGTCGTCGGGGCACATCTCGGCCGGGCTGACCAGGACCGTGTCGTGCGGGCGGTGCACGGTGTCGCGCCAGGTCTCGTCGCTGACGATGTGGAGCCCCTCGGCCACGGCGGCCTCGCACGCCTCGCGCACGAGTTCCGGCGGGGCGACCGTGGCGGTGGGGTCGTCGGCCACCGAGAGCAGCAGCAGCCGGGGCCGGCCGCCCTCGGCGCGCACCCGCCGCACGGTTTCGAGGAGGGCGTACGGGTCGGGCACCCCGCCGCACTCGGCGGGCGTGGGCACCTGGTAGGCGGGCCGGCCGAGCAGCCTGGCCTGCGGAATCCAGGAGGCGGGGCAGGGGCGCGGCAGCAGCACGTCGCCCCCGTGCGCGGCGATCAGGGCGAGGAGGAGCGGCGCGGTGCCGGGTGCCGCCGCCACGCGCTCGGGGCCGCCGCGCAGGCCGCGCCGGTCCCAGTAGGCGCAGGCGGCCTCGCGCAGGGCTGCCGATCCGCCGGCGGGTTCGGGGGCGGCGCGGCCGGCGGCGGAGGCCAGTACCTCGGCGAGTTCCGGCAGCACGGGCAGTCCCGGCCAGGGGGCGGGCGGCCCGTAGCGTACGGGGCCCCGGTCCTCCCGGACCGTGTCCGTGCCGTGCTCGTGCCGCCCGGTCCGCTCCCGGCCCATCGGGCCTCCTTCGCCGTCCGCCCTCCGGACCTTTATACGAGGGAACCGGGCGGGGCGCCCGGTGGCTCTGCGGTCCGGGCCGTGCCGCGGTCGTGCCCGAGGCGGCCGGACAGCTCGTCGGCGCCTTCGCGGGCGAGGGCGGCGAGTTCCCGCTCGCGTTCCTCGGTCCAGCGGATCATCGGGACCGAGACGGAGAGCGCGGCGACGACCCGCCCCGACCGGTCGCGCACCGGGGCGGCGACACAGCTGACGCCCGGGTCGGACTCCTGGTGCTCCGTCGCCACGCCCCGTTGCCGGACGGCGTCGAGGGCGGCCCGCAGCTCGCGCTCGCCGGTGAGGGTGTGCGGGGTCAGGGCGGCCGGTTCCAGGCCGTCGAGCCTGGCGTCGAGCTCCGGGGCGGGCAGTGAGGCGAGGAGCATCTTGCCGGCGGACGTGCAGTGGGCGGGCAGCCGGTGGCCGGCCGCCGACACCGTGCGGACGGCGTGGGTGGAGTCGGCCTGGGCCACGCAGACGGCATCGGTGCCGTCCAGGATCGCCACGTGCACGGACTCGCCGCACCGCTCGGCGACGCGCCGGGCGACCTGGCGGCCCTCGGCGGCGAGGTCGAGCTGTTCGGCGTACCGGCTGCCGAGCTGGTAGGTGCGCACGCCCAGCCGGTACCGTCCGGGCCGGTCGGGGTCCGTGACCAGGTAGGACCGGGCGGCGAGCGTGGTGAGCAGTTCGTGGACGGTGGTGCGGGGCAGCTGGAGCTTGCGGGTCACCTCGGGGGCGGACAGTGTGCCGTCGCCCTGGAGGAAGAGTTCGAGCACGTCGAGTGCCCTGGTCACCGCGGGGACGAGTCGCCCCATGGCCGTGCACCCCCCTCTCCTGTCCGGCGTCCAGGCCGGTGACCGGTATGACGATCACAGGCTACCGTCGGCGTGGCTGCTGGTTCGGGGCGGCGATGCGGGGTATCCGCTGTCGCATGTCGTCAGCGAGCAATGCTTCCGTCCCGTCCCGGATCGCCGGGCTGCGCGACCGGTTCCACCGGCGCGATCTCGCCGTGTTCCAGAACCTGGCCCAACGGCACTGGCCGGCCGCGGGTCCGGTGCTGCCCCGTCTGAGCCGCAGCGCCAATCACGGGCTCCTGTGGTTCGGGGCCGCGGCCGGCATGGCCGCCTTCGGGGGCAGTGCCCGGGCCCGGCGGGCCGCGCTGCGCGGGATCGCCTCGCTCGCGGTGGCGTCGGCGGCGATCAACACGGTGGGCAAGGGCGCGGTCCGCAGGCAGCGGCCGCTCCTGGACGCCGTGCCGGTGATACGGCAGCTGAAGCGGCAGCCGGTGACCACGTCGTTCCCGTCCGGGCACGCCGCTTCGGCGGCGGCGTTCGCCACCGGGGTGGCGTTGGAGTCGCGGGGCTGGGGCGCGGTCGTGGCGCCCGTCGCGCTGTCCGTGGCGGCGTCCCGCGTGTACACCGGGGTGCACTACCCGAGCGATGTGCTGGCGGGGGCGGCGCTGGGCGTGGGGGCGGCGTTCGCCCTGCGCGGGGTGATACCGACCAGGGGACAGCTGCCCGCGCCGGGCAGACCGCCGGCCGACGCGCCCGCCCTGCCCGAGGGCCGGGGCCTGGTGGTGGTCGCCAACCAGGAGTCGGGGACGGCGACCGCGACGGCCTCGCTGATCCGGAACGCGCTGCCGGAGGCGGAGATCGTGGAGTGCCCGCCCGGCCGGCTCGCCTCGGAGCTGGCGCAGGCGGCGGACCGGTGCACGGCGCTGGGGGTGTGCGGCGGGGACGGCACGGTCAACCTGGCGGCCTCCGTGGCGGTGGAGCACGAGGTGCCGCTCGCGGTGTTCCCCGGTGGGACCCTCAATCACTTCGCGTACGACCTGGGTATCGAGACCGTCGCCGACGCCTGCTCCGCGCTCGCCGCCGGCAGCGCGGTGCGGGCGGACCTGGGCCGGTTCCGGCCGGGGCCGGACGGCGGCGACGGCTACTTCCTGAACGCCTTCAGTCTGGGTGTGTATCCGGAGCTGGTGCGGATGCGGGAGCGCTGGTCGCCCCGGATCGGCGGCTGGCCTGCGGGGGTGCTCGCGGCCCTGCACGTACTGCGCGGCGAGCGCCCGCTGGAGGCCGAACTCCAGGGCCGGTGCCGCCCGTTGTGGCTGCTGTTCGTCGGCAACGGGCTGTTCCAGCGGGTGGGCCCGGCGCCCGGGCGGCGGCACAACCTGGCCGACGGGCTGCTGGACGTCCGCGTGGTGCACGGCGGCCGGACGCCCGGCCTGAGGCTGCTCGCGGCGGCGGTCGCGGGCCCGCTGACCCGCTCCCCCATGCATGCGGCGGTGCGCCGGCAGCGGGTGCGGGTCTCCGGCCTGAAGCCGGGGACGCCGTACGCGTACGACGGTGAAGTGGCGCACAGCGAGAAGGAGTTGATGATCGACAAGCTGCCGGAGGCGCTCACGGTGTACTGCCCGCGACCGGCGTAGCGAGACCGGGCCGGGGGCCCGGGGAGGGGCGGTCGACGCGAGGTCGGCCGCCCTTTCGCGCATCCGGCCGCCGTCCACATCGCAAGATACCCATCTCATTATTCGGCGACAGGCTCTACGGTGGTCCTGTCGATCAGCGCTTCCGCGGTTCGCGTTTCGAGAGAGGACACGGCCATGCCGAAGGAGACCGCCGTCTACACCCACGGCCACCACGAGTCGGTGCTGCGCTCGCACCGGTGGCGCACCGCCGCCAACTCCGCGGCCTACCTCCTCGGGGAACTGCGCCCGGGACTGGACGTGCTGGACGTCGGCTGCGGCCCGGGCACCATCACCGCGGACCTGGCCGCACTGGTGGCGCCGGGCCGGGTGACGGCCGTCGACACCACCGACGAGATCCTGGCCCAAGCGGCCGAGGCCGCCGCCGAACGCGGCCTGGACAACGTGGAGTTCGCCGTGGCGGACGTCCACGCCCTGGACTACCCCGACGACTCCTTCGACGTGGTCCACGCCCATCAGGTCCTCCAGCACGTCGGCGACCCGGTCCAGGCACTGCGCGAGATGCGCCGGGTGTGCCGTCCGGGAGGCGTCGTCGCGGCGCGCGACAGCGACTACGCGGCGATGACCTGGTTCCCCGGGTCGCCGGGCATGGACCGCTGGGCGAACCTGTACGGCAGGGTGGCCCGCGCCAACGGCGGCGAGCCGGACGCCGGACGCCGGCTGCTGTCCTGGGCGCGGCAGGCCGGATTCACCGACATCACGCCCACGGCGGGCTCGTGGTGCTACGCGACGCCGGAGAACCGGGCCTGGTGGAGCGGGCTGTGGGCCGACCGTACCGTCGGATCGGCGTACGCGAGGCTCGCGGTGGACGGCGGGCACGCCACGGCGGAGGAGCTGGCGGAGATCGCCGAGGCGTGGCGCGAGTGGGGCGCGCAGGACGACGGCTGGTTCATGGTGCCGCACGGCGAGGTGCTGTGCCGCGGCTGAGCGCGACCGGGGCCGAAGGGATCACATGGCGGCGGACGGCCAACTAACCTGGCCGCCATGGAAATCCTGGGAACCACGCTGCGTATCTGCGTCGACGACCTGGAGGCCGCGGTGGCCTTCTACGAGCAGCTGACCGGCGCTCGGGCCCTCCGCTTCGAGCGCGGCGGGGTGTCGGTCGCCGCGATCAGCTGCTTCCTGCTGATGAGCGGCCCCGCGTCGGAGCTGGAGATCCTGCGCAAGGTCACCGCGACCATCGCCGTGAAGGACGTGGACGAGGCCCACGCGACCCTGACCCGGGTCGGCGCCCGCGTCATCGCCGGCCCGGTCCCGACCCCGGTCGGCCGCAACCTGATCGCGGTGCACCCGGACGGCTCGGTCTTCGAGTACGTCGACCGCAACCTGCCGGTCTAGCGGAGACCGGTCCGCTCCAGCACCAGTGCGGCGAGTTCGCCGGTGGGCAGTTCGCCGTCCAGCACCACGGTGTCCTCCCGCAGACTTCCCACCGCCGCCACGCACTCGGCGATCCGGTCCTTCGCCCAGCGCCGCGCCGCCTCGTCGCGCTCCGGGTCGTCCGGCATCAACACGCGGTCGTGCAGCCGCTGTTCGAGTACGGGCGGGGAGACGTGGAGGAAGAAGTGGTGGACCGGGACGCCCGCCTTCTCCAGGGCCCCGAAGATCTCGTCGGCGTACGGCCTGCGGATCACCGTCATCGGGGCCAGGACCGGCCGGCCGTACTCCTCGGCCAGCCCCTGGGCCAGCGAGGCCACCTGCCTGCGCCACAGCGGAATGTTCTGGAAGTCGCCGCCCGGCACCTCCACGATCTCGCGCAGCAGGAAGCCGACGTACTCCGGGTCGAAGACCAGGGAGTCCGGCAGCCGGCGGTGCAACTCGGCTACCAGGGTGGTCTTCCCGCTGCCGAAGGCGCCGTTGATCCAGACGATCATGCGGTACTCGTTCCTGTCAGGCCCGCGGGCGCATCCGGTAGTCGTACGCGTGGGGCAGCGGTTCGTCCGTGAGCCGGTGCCACACCTCCTCAAGGATCTCAGCGCCCTCGCGCAGGTCGGCCACCTCGAAGCCCGCGTCGAACACGGCCTTCGCGGCGTCGGGCCGGCCCTCGTCGATGAGCAACCGGGCTTCCAGCAGCCGGAACCGGCCGCGCGCCCGGACCTCCGGGGGCAGCCCCGTCCACACCGTGCGGGCGGCCTCGGCGCGCCCCGCCGTGAGCAGCGCCTCGATGGCCTCCCGGCCCAGCGCGGCGGTGGCCGCGGTCCACGCCTCGTCGCCGTCGCGGCGCTCCGCGCGGAGCCCGTCGAACGCCTCCGCGTAGTACTCGGCGGCCAGTTCGCGCTGACCGCTCACCAGGGCGGCGACGGCCAGGCAGCGCAGCAGGGGCCAGCGGGAGGCGGCCGCGGCCAGACCGCGTTCCCAGCTCCGGACGGCCTGGGCGCGGTCGTCGGCGTGCCACTGCGCGATGCCGAGGTGGTATTCGGTGCGGGGTTCGGCGGGGGCGGTCTCCAGCATGTCCCGCCAGTGCCAGGAGACCAGGGTGGGCCCGGGGACCGTTCCCTCGGGGCCGGAGAACGCGCCCTGGTCCAGCAGTTCGAGCCAGGGGGCCTGCTCCTCCCCCAGCGTGTCCGCGGTGAACGGTGTGCCGGGCAGCTCGTACCGGCCGCGCCGCACCTCCAGGGCGCCCCAGCCGGACCCGGTGGCGAGGCGTTCGCCCGGTTCGGTGTCGGCGTGGGCGCGCCAGGCGGTGTACGCGGCGTCCACGTCGGCGCGCGGCAGGGCGTCCGCGAGCCGCCGCTCGGTCTCGGCGCGGGCCGCCGCCCAGTCGTCGCCGTGCACGACGGCCGGGTCGGCGGCCAGTGGCCCGTACGACTCCAGCCAGCTGAACTCGCCGCCCGGTTCCAGCGGGACGTGTTCGAGCTGGGTGCGGGCCAGTCCGGCCTGGATCTCCGCGTAGCCGCCGGTGCCGGGCTCGGTGAGCCATTCCTGCCAGCGCCGCCCGCCGCGCCCGCTGCCCCAGAGGAACAGTTTGCGGCCCCGGAGCAGATCGGTGGAGGTCTGGACGAGTCCGCGGCCCCGCTCGTCCAGGGCGGCGATCCAGCGGCGGGTGCCGTCGGGCACCTCGTAGAAGTAGTCGGCGGGGTACTCACCGCGCAGCGGGTAGGTGCGGTCGGTGCCGCCGCTCTCCGGGACCGGGATTCGGGTCAGGGCGCGCTCGTACCCGAAGTGCCACGCCTCGTCGGCCGGGGCGATGACCCGGGTGCCCGGGTCCTCGGGAACGGCGGTGTTGGACCACCAGTAGACGGGGGCGGGCTGCTCGTGCGGGTTCCGTATCCGCACGCCGACGTGCAGGAACGCGGAGTCGGCGGGGAGCCACAGGTCCACCTGGAACGGCAGGTCGCGCAGCCGCTCCCACTCCCAGAGCCGGACCATCTCGCCGCCGTCGGGCGCCGGGACGAGCGCCGCGTGCACCGGGGCGCAGGAGAGCGTCGTGTGTCCGGTGGCGCCGATGTTCCACTCGATGCCGCCGGAGAACCAGGCGCCGTTGAGCGCGAAGTCGGCGGGCTGGAGGACCGGGTTGGCGTAGACGAGGTCGCGGCCGGACGGCTTGTGGACGAGGGAGTGGACGCGGCCGCCGAGGCCGGGCAGCACGGTGACGCGCAGGTGGTCGTTCTCGATGACGATCGCGTCGAGGTCCGTGGGGGTGCGCTCGCGCCCGTACCCGTCGAGGAGGCGGACGGGCAGGACGGTGGCCAGGGGCGCGTGGCCGAGCTGACGGGCCATGTCGCGCGGGAGCCCGGCCCGGTCCCGGTCGTCGATGACGTGGGTCTCGTCCAGTGGCCGCAGTGCGGGCAGCGGGTTCTCCGGCCCGGTCGCCGCCGCGGGCAGGGTCAGGACGGCACGTCGTACGGTGGTGGCCAAGGCAACCTCGCTCCCTCGCGCGGGCCGCCACAGGTCCGGGCGCCCCCGATGACCATGCAACACGCCGGTCGCCGCCCGGACAAGGGGTGTCTTACCGGCCGGAGCCGGCCCGGTCGGCGCCCGCAATTCCGTTTCCGTCCCGCTCCCGGCCCCCGTACGCTCGCTGCGGACACCGGACACGGCAGGCGAGAGGGACAGCGCGACAGATGAGTACGCAGCACACCTACCGGGTGATCGTGCGCGGCACGTTCCAGGATCTGACGGACGCGGCGCGCGAGCGGCTGCTGGCCGAGGTCGAGGAGCACGGTCTCGCCGCGATGCAGTTCACCGAGGAGGGGTCGCTCACCTACGACCGGGTCCTCAAGCACTTCAGCTTCCGCTACGTGGTCGTCTCGGACGCCGAGGACGGCGAGGAGATGGCCGGCGTGATCGCCGAGGACCGGGCGCGGACGACGCTGCGCGAGGCGGGGTACGGGCACGGGGAGCTGCGGTCCACGGCGACGGACATGGACACGATGAAGATCAACTACAAGCGGCGGTGACGCCGGGCCGGGCGGCCGATGGAGGGCAACCTGCCCCCGGAAGGTGATGGACCGCGCGGATTCGGGAACCCGTTCCGTCGTCCCGCCCTCACGCGAAAGGTCCGGCCCATGACCAGCGAACAGACCAGCACGCTCGGCCCCGACAGCGATCTCACCGAGGTGTTCGAGCTCGCCCAGCAGCTGCGGGTGGACTCGGTGCGCGCCAGCACCTCGGCGGGGTCCGGGCACCCCACGTCCAGCCTGTCGGCGGCCGATCTGATGGCGGTCCTCATGACCCGGCATCTGCGGTACGACTGGGACGCGCCCGAGAATCCGGCCGGCGACCACCTGGTCTTCTCCAAGGGCCACGCCTCGCCGCTCCTCTACGCCATGTTCAAGGCCGCCGGGGCCGTCACCGACGAGGAGCTGATGACGACGTACCGCCGCTTCGGCCACCGGCTCCAGGGCCACCCCACGCCCGAGCTGCCGTGGGTGGACGTGGCGACCGGCTCGCTGGGCCAGGGCATCGCGTACGGTGTGGGCATCGCGCTCGCCGGGCGGGACCTGGAGAAGCAGCCGTACCGGGTGTGGGTGCTGTGCGGGGACAGCGAGATGGCCGAGGGGTCCGTCTGGGAGGCCCTGGACAAGGCCGGCCAGCACGAGCTGGGCAACTTCACCGCGATCATCGACGTCAACCGCCTCGGCCAGTCCGGCCCCACCGAGCTGGAGTGGGACACCGACACCTACGCGCGCCGCGTGGAGGCGTTCGGCTGCCGGGCCCTCGTGGTCGACGGCCACGACCTGGCCGAGGTCGACAAGGCGCTGAGGACGGCGGCGGACGGCAGCGCCCCCACCGTGATCGTCGCGAAGACCGTCAAGGGGCGCGGGGTGAGCGAGGTCGCGGACAAGGAGGGCTGGCACGGCAAGCCGCTGCCCGAGGACCTGGCCGAGCGCGCGGTCGGGGAGCTGGGCGGCGTCCGCGACCTGCGGGTGGCGGGCCCCCGGCCGCCGAAGGGCGCGCCCGCCGCGAAGGGCAAAGGCGGGGCCGTGGAGCTGCCGCGCTTCGAGAAGGGCGACGAGGTCGCCACCCGGGTCGCCTTCGGCAAGGCACTGGTGGCGCTCGGGGCGCGGCCCGAGGTCGTCGCCCTGGACGCCGAGGTCGGCAACTCCACGCACTCGGAGGACTTCAAGAAGGCGTACCCGGACCGCTTCTTCCAGACGTACATCGCGGAGCAGCAGATGGTCGCCGAGGCCGTCGGTATGGCCGTGCGCGGCTTCCGCCCGTACGCGACGACGTTCGCGGCGTTCCTCACCCGGGCGCACGACTTCATCCGCATGGCGGCCGTCTCGGACATCACGATGGCACTCTGCGGGACGCACAGCGGGGTGGAGATCGGCGCGGACGGGCCCTCCCAGATGGGGGTCGAGGACCTGGCGATGATGCGTGCGGTGCGCGGCTCGACCGTGCTCTACCCGAGTGACGCGACCTCGGCGGCGGCCCTGACCGCGGCGATGGCGGACCTCGACGGGATCTCGTACCTGCGCACCACGCGCGGCGCCTATCCCGTGCTGTACGGAAGCGAGGAGACGTTCCCCGTGGGCGGCTCCAAGACGCTGCGCCACGGCGACGACGACCAGGTCACCCTGGTCAGCGCCGGGGTCACGCTGCACGAGTGCCTGGCCGCCGCCGACCGGCTGGCGGAGGACGGCGTACGGGCCCGGGTCATCGACCTCTACTCCGTCAAGCCGCTCGACGCCGAGGCCCTGGACCGCGCGGCCCGGGAGACGGGGGCCATGGTCGTCGTGGAGGACCACCACCCGGAAGGCGGTATCGGCGAGGCGGTGCTCTCGGCGCTGGCGGCGTCCGGCAGCCACCCCGCGTTCGCCCATCTCGCGGGCAGCGACCTGCCGGGGTCCGGCACCACGGCGGAGCTGCTCGACGCGGCGGGGATCTCCCGCGACCACATCGCGGACGCGGCCCGCCGGCTGGTCAAGTAGCGGGCGCCGAGGGGTCAGCGCATCTCGGCGGTGATCGCCCAGCGTTCGTGGTCGCGCCAGGCGCCGTCGATGTACAGGAAGTCCGGTGAATGGCCTTCGAGCCGGAAGCCCGCCCTGCGTACGAGCGCGATCGACCCCTCGTTGTCCGGCTGGATGTTGGCCTCCAGGCGGTGCAGGGCGAGCGGCCCGAAGGCGTGGTCCAGGACGAGGTCCAGCCCTTCGCCCATGAGACCGCGCCCGGCCGCGTGGGCGAAGGCGCCGTAGCCGAGGGCTCCGCAGCGGAAGGCTCCGGCGACGATGTTGTTGATGTTGATGAACCCGGCGATCGCCCCGGCCCCGCCCGCCGGGGCCCGCTCGCACACGAGGAATCCGGCCCTCGTCGGGTCGTCGATGAGCGCGCCCGCGTAGGCGGCGTACGTCTCGGGCGTGGTCGGCGGGAACAGCCACGGCCGGTGCAGGGCGGTGCTCTCGCGGGCCCGGGCGGTGAACTCGTCGGCGTCGCCCGGGGTGAAGGGGCGGATCGCCGTGCGCGGCCCCTCAGCGAGATGGCGGGTGTCGGACATCGCCCCAGCGTAGAACGGCCGTGCGGGCAGGGCCTGTGCACCCTGCCCGCACGGCCGTAGCCGCTCTTCTACTTGGACCGCCTGCGGAAGACATAGGCGCCGCACGCCATGCCCGCCAGGAACATCACGACCAGCCATACGTAGAGCGGCGCCGTCACCAGCGGGACGATGAGGCGGACCTCGACGTCCTTGGTGTTCTCGGCGATGAACACGATCGACAGGACCGCGATCACGAGGACCAGGACGCGGCCCGGGGTGAAGGCCCCGCTGCCGCTCTTCCCGCTGCTCGACACGTCCTTCGGGCTCATGAGCAGCCCCTTTCCCGGCCCTGGTACGGCCGTCGCCCGGGGCTCCAGGATGGCTCCGGCCCGTCCCCGAAGGCGGAGATGTTCGGCCGTTCGGGTGACGGGGCGGGGCCGTCGGCAGGTCAGAGCAGGGCGGGCACCTCGACCGTGAGGGTGGCCGGACCGCCGTCCGCCGGGGCGTCCAGCACGGCCGGCACCCCGAGCGGGACGGTGAGCCCGGTGGGCCCGTGCCCGAAGCCCAACTCCTCCACGACCGGGACGCCGAGCCCACCCAGCCGGTCCGCGAGCACGGCCCGCACCCGCTCGTACGGACCGCATCCCGCCCAGGACCCGCAGGCCACCCCGGCGACCCCGTCGAGCGCCCCGGACCGCAGCAGCTGGGTGAGGATGCGGTCCAGGCTGTACGGGTCCTCGGTGGTGTCCTCGATGACGAGCAGCCCGCCCCGGGCCGGACGGCGCGCGTGCGGGGTGCCCAGGTCCGCGGCGAGCAGGCTCACGCAGCCGCCGTAGGTGATGCCGCGCGCCCGGCCCGGCACCAGCGCCCGCGCCTCCTCCAGCCCCAGGGTCAGCTGGGTGTCGGGCTCGAAGAGCGTGGCCCGCAGGGACTCCTGGGTGCGGGGGTCCTTGAGGAAGGTCTCGGTCCCCGCCATCGGCCCGTGCAGGGTGGCGAACCCGGCCCGCAGCGCGAACGCCTCGTGGAGCACGGTGACGTCGCTGTAGCCGGCGAACACCTTGGGCCCGGCCGCGCGCACCGCCGCCCAGTCCACCAGGTCCACCATGCGGTGCGCCCCGTACCCGCCGCGCGCGCAGATCACCGCGTCCACGGCCGGGTCGCACCAGGCGTCCTGGAGGTCCCGGGCCCGGTCCTCGTCCGTACCGGCGAGGTAGTCCACGTCGCGGTGGACGTCCAGCACATGGGGCATCGGCACGACGTCGAGGCCCCAGCCGCGCAGGATGTCCAGGCCGGGTTCCAGCCGGTCGGCGGGGACGGGTCCGCTCGGTGAGACGACGGCGACCCGGGCCCCGGGGCGCAGCCGGGCGGGGCGGGTCAGCGGAGTGAGGGTCACCGCTTCAGCTCCAGGGTGGCCACATCGGCCCGGTCGAAGCCGAACACCTGGGCGTACAAGGAGAGTTCCGACTCCAGCGCGTCGATCATCGTGCCGGCGCGGCGGAAGCCGTGCCCCTCGCCCGGGTAGGTGCGGTAGGCGTGCGGGATGCCGCGCCCCTCGACGGCGGCGAGGAAGCGCTCGCACTGCACGGGCGGGCAGATGGGGTCGTCCTCGCCCTGGAGCAGCAGGAACGGCACGGTGAGCCGGTCGGTGCGGCCGACCGGGGAGCGTTCCCGGTAGCGCTCGGGGACCTCGGCCAGCGGGCCGACCAGCGACTCCAGGTACTGGGACTCGAAGTCGTGGGTCTCGTCGGTGCCCCAGCCGGCGAGGTCCAGGATCGGGTAGATGATGGTGCCGCAGGCGTAGACGTCGGTGCCGGTCAGCGAGGCGGCGCTGGTCCAGCCCCCGGCGCTGCCGCCCCGGACGGCGAGCCGGTCCGGGTCGGCGGTGCCCTCGGCGGCCAGCGTCCCGGCGACGGCGGCGCAGTCCTCGACGTCCACGACGCCCCACTGCTCGCGCAGCCGGTTGCGGTACGCGCGGCCGTATCCGGCGGAGCCCCCGTAGTTGACCTCGGCGACACCGATGCCACGTGAGGTGAAGTAGGCGATCTCCAAGTCCAGGACGAGCGCCGCGTGCCCGGTGGGGCCGCCGTGGGCCCACACCACGTAGGGCGGCAACTCGCCCTCGGCGCCCGTGTGTTCCGGGTTGCGCGGGGGGTAGATCTGGGCGTGGATCTCGCGTCCGCCGGGTCCGGTGAAGGTGCGCAGGACGGGTTCCGGGTAGTACGCGGGGTCGACCGCGTCCTCGTGCGGGGTGCCGATGACCCGGGTGTGGCCGGTGGCGGTGTCCAGCTCCACGATCTCGTAGCCGCTGTGCGGGCTCGCGGCGACGCCGGTGACACGGGAGCCGCGCACGGTGAGCGTCGGTACCCACTCGGTCCACGGGCCGGCGATGTCGACCAGTTCGCAGGTCTCCGGGTCGAGTATGCCGAGGGTGGTGGTGCCCTTGCCGTGCAGGACGGCGATCAGGCCGTTCTCCAGGGGGCGGAACCAGACCAGCCCGATCTTCCACAGCGGCCCGGCGAACTCCTCCTCGCGCGGGCAGAGTTCCGTGGTGTCGCCGGTGTCCGGGTCGAGCCGGCACAGGTTCCACCAGCCGCTGCGGTCGCTCGCCAGGAGCAGCCGCCCGTCGGCGGTCCACTGGACCTGGGGCACGGATTCCTCGGGGCCGCCGGCGACGGCCCGGGCGCCTCGGAAGGTGCCGTCGTCGCCGATGTCCGCGACCAGCACTTCGGTGCCGTCCCAGGGCATGCGCGGGTGGTCCCAGCCGATCCAGGCGGCGCGCCGCCCGTCGGGCGACACCTCGGGGCCGGTGACGAAGCGGTGCCGGCCGTCGCTGAGCTCGCGTACGGCGGACCGGTCGTCGGCCGCCGATCCGTCGAGGGGCACGGCGGCGAGGACCCGGCGCAGCGCGGTGGGTGCCTCGCCGGTGAACTCCTCCAGGACGCACCACACCTCGCCGGCCGCGCCCCGGCCGGGGTGGATGCGCGGGTCGGCCCAGCGCAGTCCGCCGCCGACGGCGGAGACCGGGGTGAGCGGCCACGGTGCGCGGTCGCCGTCGGGCTCGTAGGCGTACAGCCGCTGGTCGGCGAAGTGGACGAAGACGACCAGCGGGCCGCCCTCCGCCCGTTCGGTGCCGGCCCAGGGCTGTCCGCCGTACTCGATGACTCGGCTGCGGACGTCCCAGGGGGCGGGCAGTCCGGTGGTGGTGCCGTCGGCGGTGCGGCGGACCAGGGCGCGCCGGCCTGCTTCGGCGGGACGCGGTTCGGTCCACCACAGCTCGTCGCCGACCGCGCCGGTGTACTCGGGCCGTCCGTCGTGGGAGGCGGCCAGTGCGGCATCGATCGGTGAGGGCCAGCTGCCGTGGGGCTGTGCGGTGGGCATGGGTCGGTCTCCCCCGAGTGGTTCAGGCGGTGCGCAGGTAGTGGTCCAGGACCCGGACGCCGAAGTGCAGCGCGTCGACGGGGACGCGTTCGTCCACGCCGTGGAAGAGGGCCTGGTAATCGAAGCCGACGGGCAGCTTCAGCGGCGAGAAGCCGTAGCCGGTGATGCCGAGCCGGGAGAACTGCTTGGCGTCGGTGCCACCGGACATGCAGTAGGGCACGACGTGCCCGTCCGGGTCGAACCGCTCGACGGCGGCCCGGAGTCTGCCGTACGTGGGTGAGTCGACGGGGGCCTGGAGGGCGACCTCGCGGTGGGCGAACTCCCAGTCGACACAGGGCCCGGTGAGCCGGTCCAGGGTGGCGTGGAACTCCTCGTCGCCGCCGGGGACGGTCCGGCCGTCGATGTGGGCGGTGGCGTGGCCGGGGATGACGTTGACCTTGTAACCGGCGTCCAGCATCGTCGGGTTGGAGCTGTTGCGGACGGTCGGGGCGACGAGGGCCGCGGCCGGGCCGATCTTGCCGAGGAGTTCGTCCACGTCGAAGCCGGGGGCGTCGAGGTCCGGGTGGATGCCGTGGAGTGCGGCGAGTTCGGTCAGCGCGGCGCGGACCGTCGGGGTGAGCCGGACCGGCCACTCGTGCTCGCCGATGCGGGTGACGGCGGCGGCGAGCGCGGTGACGGCGTTGGCCCGGTTGACCTTGGAGCCGTGGCCGGCCTTGCCGTGGGCGGTGAGCTTCAGCCAGCCGGTGCCGCGTTCGCCTGCGCCGATGGGGTACAGCGGCATGTTCGGCCCGGCGTGGAAGGTGAAGGCGCCGGACTCGCTGATGCCCTCCGTGCACCCGTCGAAGAGGGCGGCGTGCCGGTCGGCGAGGAAACCTGCCCCGTCGGCGGCGCTGGCCTCCTCGTCGGCGGTGTACGCGATGACGATGTCGCGGCGCGGGCGGATGCCGGCCCGGGCCCAGAACCGGACGACGGCCAGGACCATCGCGTCCATGTTCTTCATGTCGATGGCGCCGCGGCCCCACACGGTTCCGTCGCGGACCTCGCCGGAGAAGGGGTGCACGGTCCAGTCGGCGGCCTCGGCCGGCACCACGTCGAGGTGTCCGTGGACCAGGAGGGCGGGGGCGGACGGGTCGGTGCCGGGAATGCGGGCGACCACGTTGGTGCGGCCGGGGGTGCGTTCCAGGAGCGCGGGTTCCAGGCCGGTGGCGGCCAGGCGCTCGGCGACGTACTCGGCGGCGGGGCGTTCGCGGCAGTCGCCGTCGCCCCGGTTGGTGGTGTCGATGCGGATCAGTTCGGAGGTGAACGTCACCGATTCGTCGAGCGCCAGGGCGTCGACGGAGTCCTGGGGGGCGGTCGCCTCAGCCATACTGCTCCTCCACGGCGGACGAGACGATCGTCGTCACCGCCTTGAACGTGCGGATACCTTCGTACATCGTCGCGCTGGTGTAGGAGACCCGCCTCTCGCCGCTCGGCGCCACACCGGGTACGACGGTGGCCGCCGCGGCCAGGTGCTCGGCGTCGAATTCCAGCTCCACGGTGAACGGGCCGCCCTCGACCGGTGTGTACCGCCCGGCCAGGGGGACGGCCCGGGCGGCGGCGGCGCGGATGTCGGCGGCGGTACGGGCGGGGGTGCGGCAGACGGCGGCGTACCGCGACACGTAGTCCTTGACGGCCACCTTCGCCGCGTCGGGGGCGTACCCGTCGGCGTCCGCACAGGTCAGGTCGTCGCCGGTGACGAGGACGACGGGGACGCCGTACTCGGCGGCGACATGCGCGTTGAGCAGGCCCTCGCTGGCCCGGACGCCGTTCAGCCAGACCCCGGTGATGGAGTTGGCCAGGTAGGTGTGGGCGAGGACGCCCTCCGTACCGGCCCCGGTGTGGTAGCCGACGAAGGCGACCGCGTCGACGTCGCCGTGCTGGATGCCCTCGACCATGCTGAGCGACTTGTGCTTGCCGGTGAGCATCTGGACGCGGTCGTCCAGTCTCTCCAGGAGCAGGTTGCGCATGGTCCAGTGGGCCTCGTTGATCAGCACCTCGTCCGCTCCCCCGTCGTAGAAGCCGAGGGCGGCGGCGTTGACGTCGGAGGTGAACAGGGAGCGGCACCGCTCCCACTGCGGCGTGCCGGGCAGCACGTCGGCCGGCCAGGTCACGCCGGTGGCGCCTTCCATGTCGGCGCTGACGAGGATCTTCATGCGGCCACACGGTACGCGCCGATGAACGCCCAGGCCAGGGGTGCCGAGCACGCCACAGGTCCAATCCAATGACGCCCCCGGCGGCCGGTGCGGGCCGTCGGGGGCGGGCCCTGTCGTCACATTCCCGTCGTCCGCCCGGAGGGCGGGCCGGGCGGCGTCAGGCGGGTGCTCTCGGCGTGCCGGCCCCAGGCCCCTGTACTGGATGTACTGGGGTCTGGGGCCGGTGCGGCGAGAGTGCGTGCATGGCGTCGCCCGGCAGACGGGAATGTGGCGACAGGGCCCAGGCCGTCAGCCGCGCTTGGCACCCTTCAGCAGCTTCTCGATCCGGGCGAGTTCCTTGTCGGTGAAGTCCAGGTTCCGGACCGTCTCGACGTTGCTCTCCAGCTGCGCGACGCTGCTCGCGCCGACCACGGCGGAGGTGACGCGCCCGCCGCGCAGCACCCAGGCCAGGGCCAGCTGGGCGAGCGACTGGCCGCGCGCGGCGGCGAGTTCGTCGAGTTCACGCAGCCGGGACACCAGGTCCGGGGTGACCGCCTCGGCCGACAGGAAGGGGCTGCTGCCGGCGGCGCGGGAGCCCTCCGGGATGCCGTCGAGGTAGCGGTCGGAGAGGATGCCCTGTTCCAGCGGTGAGTACGCGATGGAGCCGACGCCCAGCTCGTCCAGAGCGGTGAGCAGCCCGTCCTCGGGCCGGCGGTCCAGCATCGAGTAGCGGGGCTGGTGGATGAGGAGCGGGGTGCCGAGCTCCTTCAGGATGCGGGCGGCCTCGCGGGTCTGCTCGGGTGAGTAGTTGGAGACGCCGACGTAGAGCGCCTTGCCCTGGCGCACCGCCGCGTCGAGCGCGCCCATGGTCTCTTCGAGCGGGGTCTCCGGGTCCGGCCGGTGCGAGTAGAAGATGTCGACGTAGTCCAGGCCGAGCCGGGTGAGGCTCTGGTCCAGCGAGGCCAGCAGGTTCTTGCGGGAGCCCCACTCGCCGTACGGGCCGTCCCACATCAGGTAGCCGGCCTTGGTGGAGACGATGATCTCGTCCCGGTGGGCGGCGAAGTCCGTGGCGAGCGCCTTGCCCATCGCGGTCTCGGCGGAGCCGGGCGGCGGGCCGTAGTTGTTGGCCAGGTCGAAGTGGGTGATGCCGAGGTCGAAGGCCCGGCGCAGGATCTCGCCCTGGGTCTGCGGCGTCCGGTCCCCGCCGAAGTTGTGCCACAGGCCGAGCGAGAGGGCGGGCAGCTTCAGGCCGCTGCGCCCGGTGCGCCGGTAGGGCATGTTCGCGTAGCGGTCGGCGGACGGGATGTACATGCGGGACTCCACGGGAGAGACGTTCCGGTTCGGCTTCGCCCGGACGGGGGTCGGGCGCCCGTCCAGGCTCGCTCACTTCGATCCAGTAGTCCAACAGGAGATTCCGCTTGGATTCAGGGCCTAGAGTTCTCAATCATGGAGTTGCGCCAGCTGGAACATTTCGTGGCCGTTGCCGAGGAACGGCATTTCACCCGCGCGGCGGAGCGGGTCGCCGTCTCGCAGTCCGGTCTTTCCGCCTCCGTCCGGGCGCTGGAGCAGGAGCTGCGGACGCCGCTGTTCAGCCGCACCACGCGCAGCGTACGGCTGACCGAGGCGGGGCGCGCCCTGCTGGTGGAGGCGGAGCGCACCCTGGCCGGCGTGCGGGCCGCGAAGGAGGCCGTCGACGCGGTGCGGGGGCTGCTGCGCGGGACCCTGTCGGTGGGCGTGGAGCAGTGCGTGGCCGGGCTGCGGCTGCCCCGGCTGCTCGCCGCCTTCCACCGCGCCCACCCGCACATGGAGATCCGGCTGCGTCAGGAGGGCACGGCGCGGCTGGTGGACGGGGTGGCGGGCGGCCGGCTCGACATCGCGTTCGCCGCGACGGTGGACCCGGCGGGCTGGCGCGGGGAGCTGGTCCCGCTGGCCCGGGAGCCCATGGTGCTGCTCTGCGCGCCGGGCCACCGGCTGGCGGCGGCGGACCGGGCGGACTGGGCGGAGCTGGCGGGTGAGCCGTTCATCGACTTCCACCCGGACTTCGGTCCGCGCCGCGCGGCCGACGCGGCGTTCACGGCGGCCGGGGTGCGGCGCACGGTGGCCCTGGAGGTGACCGACGTACACAGCCTGCTGGAGCTGGTGCACGAGCAGCTGGGCATCGCGCTCGTGCCGCACCACTTCTCCCGCAAGCCCGAGGCGCGCGGACTCGTCGCGGTGCGGCCCGGGGGCGCCGGCGAGGCGTACTACGAGAGTGCCGTGGTGCTCCCCGAGGCGCGGGCGCTCAGCCCGGGGGCGCGGGCCCTGATGGCGCTGCTCCGGGACGAGCCGGGGAGCTGAGGCCCGGGGCCGTACGCGTCCCCGGCCGCCCGGGTCAGCCGGTGGCCAGTACGAACCACCTCGCCGGCAGGTCGATCCGGGTGCCGTCGGGGAGGTTCTCGGTCTGCGGCAGGACGGTGTCGCCGCTGTCCAGGACGGTCAGCCCGGCCGCCGCCAGCAGCTCCGGGACCTCCTCGTCGGTGGCGCTCGCCGGTTTCAGCCCGTGCTCGAAGACCCGGCGCAGCTTCGGGCCCGGCCCGCCCGGGCCCTGCGCCGCGCGGTGCAGGACGTCCTTGGAGGCGGGGGTCAGCTCGGTGACGAAGGCCCGGCCGCGCGCGCCGAGGAGCGTGGCGACGGCGGCGGCGACGGCCGGGCGGGCCTCGGGGTCGCTCTGGTGGATCACCGCCCGCATGTACACGTTGGTGTCCCCGATGCGCTCGTGCAGGGCGCGCACGGCCCCGGCGTCGGTGAGGTCGAGCCGTTCGTACGCCGCGGTCTCCTCCGGGTCCGCCTTCCGGGCGTGTTCGATCGCCGCGTGGGAGAGGTCCACGCCGATCGCGCGGGGGAAGAGGGTGGCGAGGTAGCGGGTCTGCGTGCCGCTGCCGCAGCCGAGGTCCACGACGGGCAGCGTGGCGTCGGCGTGGGGCAGGAGCAGCCGGCTGTGCGGCACGGCGCTCAGGTCCGGCCCGGAGTCCCAGATGGCCTCGCCCGGCTCGTCCGACGTGGCCGCCCAATATCCTTCCCACG
The DNA here is from genome assembly GCF_042669245.1 of Streptomyces sp. NPDC057249. Taxonomy (NCBI): domain Bacteria; kingdom Bacillati; phylum Actinomycetota; class Actinomycetes; order Kitasatosporales; family Streptomycetaceae; genus Streptomyces; species Streptomyces sp. NPDC057249. Next base: position 114,652 of record NZ_JBHUXS010000018.1, read on the forward strand.
CCGCGCGGTACTGCTGTGACACACCCATGCGTACTCCCAAGTCCCGTGGTGCAGGCTCATATCGCTCAGCCAGGGACTACTGCCCCGAGGCGCCCGGGGGCAAGGGTGCGGACGCAACCTCTCTGTCAGGGACGGCGGTTGGACCGGGGCCGGGGCACCCGGGACAGGGCCAGTTCGAACCAGACGGTCTTGCCGCGAGCCGTGCCGCTGGTGCCCCACTCCTTGGCGAGGCTGCTCACCACCATGAGGCCCCGGCCGAACTCGTCGCTGTCGGTGACGCCGAGGAGCGAGGCGGGGGCCGGCTCGTCGTCGCTGACCTCGCACAGCAGCGCGTCGGTGCGGACCAGCCGGAGCCCGATGTGGTGGGTGCGGCCGTGCTTGAAGGCGTTGGTGACCAGCTCGCTGACCATCAGCTCGGCCGCCTCCACCGCGTCGGGCAGTTCCCAGTCGAGCAGTTGGCCGCGCACGAGGCGGCGCGCCCGGGACACCTCGCGGGGGTCGAGGGCGAGCTGCCACTCGGCGACGTCCTCGTCCGCGATGCCGTTGAGCCGGGCCATCAGCAGGGCGACGTCGTCCTTGCGCCCACCGTCGGTGTTCAGGGCGCGGATGATCGTGTCGCAGGCGTCGTCCATCGAAGCGGCGGGGTGGGCGGCGGAGGCGCTGAGCGCGGCGAGCCCCGCCCCGATGTCCTGGCCGCGGACCTCGACCAGCCCGTCGGTGCACAGGACGAGCCGGTCGCCGGGGCGGACCCGCACGGTGGCGGTCTCGAAGGCGACCCCGCCGACGCCGATGGGCGCCCCGGTCGGCAGGTCGAGCAGTTCGGCCCGGCCGTCCTCGGCGCGGACCAGCACGGGCGGGATGTGGCCGGCGTTGGCGATCTGGAGCTCGCCCGCGATCGGGTCGTAGACCGCGTACAGGCAGGTCGCGAGGTACTGCTCGCCGAGGCGCTGGGCCAGGTCGTCGAGGTTGCGCAGGAGCTGTGCGGGCTCCATCTCCATGGTGGCCATGGTCAGCACGGCGGTCCGCAGCTGGCCCATCATGGCCGCCGAGTTGAGCCCGTGGCCCATGACGTCGCCGACCACCAGCGCGGTGCGCGAGCCGGGGAGCTTCACCGAGTCGAACCAGTCGCCGCCGATCCGCCCGAGCCGGGTGCCCGGCAGATAGCGGGTCGCGATGTCGCAACCGGCCATCCGGGGCTCGACCTTGGGCAGCATGCTGTCCTGAAGCGTCTCCGCGACGTTCTCCTGGTACGTGTACATGCGGGCGTTGTCCAGGACGAGCCCGGCGCGCGCGGCGAGTTCGGCGCCGGTGGTGCGGTCCATGTCGTCGAAGGGCTCGCGGCCGGGGCGGCGCATCAGGACCATGAAGCCGAGCACCACGTCACGGGCCTTGAGCGGCACGATGAGCAGCGAGCGGTGCGTGATCAGGGGGCGGAGGTCGCGTTTCTCGAACTCGCCGGAGATCCGGTTGCTCAGCTCCTCGCTCACATGGGGCACGATGACGGGCTCGCCGGTGACCATGCACTGGAAGAACGGGGTGTGCTCGGGAAAGGCGATGGCCTCGCCGACGGGCACGGTGTCGTCCCAGCGGCCCGGTTCGTCGTTGTGCTCGACCCACACGCGGTGCCAGATGGTGGTCACGTCGGGCGGTCCGTCGGGGAAGCCCTCACCGGCGAGGACGGCCGCGCGCAGATGCGTACCGGCGAAGTCGGTGAAGCGGGGGACGGCGGCGCTGGTGACCTCGCGGATGGTGCGTTCCAGGTCGAGCGAGGTGCCGATCCGGCCGCTCACCTCGTTGAGGAACTCCAGCCGTTCGCGGACCGCCGCGTATTCGAGGTCCAGCTCGGGCCGGGGCACGGCGCGCGGCGGGGCCGCCACCGCCTCCTCGCCATACCCGTCCGCCGGCGCCGACGCCCCTCCGGCGCGCTTGGGCACGCCCCAGTCCGGGGTGACGGGGATGCGCTCGTGGTGGCTGAACTCCAGAACCGGGTAACCCAGTTCGAGCACCTGGGTGACGATCCCGGTCGCCTCGTGGACGCTCATGTTCGGCAGGATCTCGGGCAGCCGGGCGGACAGCTCGGGGTGGCCGGGGAAGTCGGTGTGCAGGGCGAAGGCGGGCGAGACCGTACGGGCCGGGCGGTCCTCGCCGTCCTCGGCTTCGCGCAGGTGCGCGCAGTCGGCGGCGAGCACCAGCAGCCGGGCCGGTCCGGGGCCGGCGAGCGGGTAGGCCCACCACAGCACGTCGATCCGGCCGTGCCCGGGCTCGTCGAGACGGGCCCGGCCCGAAGCGGGGTAGGGGAACTCCCCGCTGAGCGAGCTGTCGAGCGCGGGGCCCTCGTCGTACCGCGCGGGAACGCCGTCCGGTCCCAGCACACCGGAAACGGGCAGGAGTTCACCCGCGGGAGAGCCGACCGCGTCCTCGCGCGGGATGCCGAAGAGCCTGCGCGCCCCGGACGACCAGTGCGAGACGAGCCCCTCCGCGTCGACCACGGCCACGGCGAGCGGCACGCGGCCCGCCGTGCCGTCACCCGGCTGTGGTGTCCTCTGCGGCGGCACACCGAGGTCCATGAGGGGAAGGCTCCTTCCTCACCGCGGCATTCCGCGGCGCGTGACTCCACGGTACGGGGCTGCGACCGGCGTCCGCGGGTCATCGGCGGAATCCCCCACGGGGGTGGTGCGCCCCGCGCGCTCCGGGGCGCACCGGCCCGGCCCTGCCGGGGGAGTTCAGTCCTCGTGCCCCAGCTGGAGGTCGCGCTCGGTGCGTCCGCCGCCCGCGACCTGGAGGACCGTGGCGACGGGCGGGTAGCCGGCCGCGATCACGGTGTACTCGCCGGTGGACAGGTCCACGAAGCGGAACGCCCCGTCCGGGCCCGTGGTCACGGTGTCCACGACGTTGCCCGCCGCGTCCAGGAGCGTGACCCGGGCGTCCTCGACGGGCCGCCCGGCGGTGGCCCGGACGATCCCGCGCAGCACGGCGCCGCCGGCCAGCTCGATGTCCTGCCGGGTCTCGCGGGCCGCCTGCACGCTGACCGGCAGGGCGGCGGGCCGGAAGGCCGGGGCGGAGGCGGCGAGGGTGTACTCGCCGGCGACCAGCTCCGTGATCACGTAGCCGCCCTCGCGTCCGCTGCGCGTGGAGGCGACGACCTCGCCGCGCACGTCGGTGAGCGTGACGGCCGCGTCCCGCACGGGGACGCCGTCCGCCGTGACGACGGTGCCCGCGAGCCGGCCGGCGCCGCCGAGCACCACGTCCAGCTCGACCGGGCGTTCGCCGACGGTGACGCTGACGGCCTGCGGCTGGTGGCCTCCGGCGGCGGCGATCAGGACGTACGAACCGGCGCCCGGCACGCTGAGGGCGTACCGCCCCTCGTCTCCGCTGGCACCCCGGCCGACCTGCTGGCCCTGGACGTCGATGAGGGTGAGGGCGGCGCGCGGCACCTTCGTACCGTCGGAGTGCTGGACGGTGCCCGAGACGGGGACGCCGGAGAGGTAGCCGGCGGACGGGGCGGCCGGGTCGGTGCGGGCGGAGGGGATCGGGGTGTATTCGGTGGTGGCTTCGGGTCCTGCGGTGGTTTCGGGGCTGTGGGACACCAGCGGTTTCTCCTTGAGGAAGAAGGCGAAGAACAGGCCGAGCACGAGGACCGGCACGAGGTAGAGGAAGATCCGGGGCATCGCGTCGGCGTACGCCTGGATGTACGCGTCCCGCAGTGCGGGCTCCATCGCGTGGACCAGCTGCGGGCTGATCGACTCCGGGTCGGGGAGGTCCGCCCCGGAGGGCAGCCGGACGGCGAGCGCGTCGGTGAGCCGCCCGGCGAACAGGGTGCCGAAGACGGCGGCGCCGACGCTGCCGCCGATCTGCCGGAAGTAGTTGTTGGCGCTGGTGGCGGTGCCCAGGTCGGCGGGGCGCACGGAGTTCTGCACGGCGAGGACCAGGACCGGCATGATCAGCCCGATCCCGAGGCCGAGGACGGCCTGCGCGATGCTGTATTCGAGGCGCGGGGTGTCGGTCTCCAGCCGGGACAGCAGCCACATGCCCACCGCCGAGACCGCGCTGCCCGCGATCGGATAGACGCGGTAGCGCCCGGTGCGGGAGATGAGCTGGCCCGAGATCACCGAGGCGCCGACGATGCCGCCCATCATGGGGAGCATCAGCAGCCCGGACTCGGTGGCGGTGGCCCCGTCGACCATCTGGAGGAAGGTGGGCAGATAGCTGGCCGCACCGAACAGCGCCACCCCGACGACCGCGCCGACCAGGGCGGTCACGTTGAAGATCGAGTCGCGGAACAGCCGGAGCGGGATGACGGGTTCGGCGGCGCGGCGCTCCACGAGGAGGAACAGCAGAGTCGTTCCGGCAGCTCCGGCGCCCAGTCCCAGGATGGTGCCCGAGCCCCAGGCGTACTCCGTGCCGCCCCAGCTGGTCAGCAGCACCAGACAGGTGGAGGCGGCGGCGAGGAGGGCGGCGCCGAGGACGTCGAGCCGGGGGCGGACGGTGGGCCTGGGGAGTTTGAGGACGACGGTGATCACGGCGAGGGTGATCAGGCCGAACGGCACGTTGATGTAGAAGCACCAGCGCCAGGAGGCGTGGTCCGTGAAGAAGCCGCCGAGCAGCGGTCCGGCCACCGAGGCGAGGCCGAAGGCGGCGCCGATGAGGCCCATGAACCGGCCGCGCTCACGGGGCGGGACCACGTCCGCGATGATCGCCTGCACACCGATCATCAGTCCGCCGCCACCGATGCCCTGGAGTGCCCGGAAGGCGATGAGCTGGTCCATCGTGCGGGACCAGCCGGCCAGCGCGGAGCCGACGACGAAGACGATGATGGCGAACTGGAAGACGCTCTTGCGCCCGAAGAGGTCGCCCAGCTTGCCGTAGATCGGGAGACCGATGGTCGAGGCGAGCAGATAGGCGGTGACCGCCCAGGACATCTTCTCCAGGCCGTGCAGCTCGCCGACGATCTTCGGGAGCGCGGTGGCGACGATCATCTGGTCGAGCGCCGCGAGCAGGAGCGTGAGCATCAGCCCGACGAAGACCAGCCGGATGCGGCGGGGGTCCGTCGCGAAGCCGTCGGACGTGTCGCCGGCGGCGGTCTCCGCCGGGGCGGGGGGCGGCGGGGGCGGGGCGGACGCGGGCGCCGCCTCGGCGTCCCCCGGGCCGCCCGGCTCGTCCTCCAACAGTGTGATGCCACCCACCACGTGCCGCTCCCCTCGTCGCGCTGCCGCACATTTCTCGCATCGCGCGATAAGTGAGGGCAAACGCGACGGGGGGCGCCGGCGGCGCACTCAGGGGGCGTAACCCCCGGTCGGAGGCACTACGGCGCACAACCGCCCTGCCGCAAAGACCACCCGAACCGGTGAGGGGGGCGGTGCCGACGCGGGGTCAGTTCTCCACCTCGGCGGCGAGGTTGGCCAGCAGCTCGTCGTAGATGCGGGCGAGGCCCTTGGGCGCGAAGGTCTTCTCGAAGAAGCCGCCGATGCCGCCGGCGCCGTTCCACACGGTCGCGACGACGGCCTTGGACGTGCCCTCGCCGGCGGGGACGACGGTCCAGGTGGTGACCATCGAGGAGTTGCGGTCCTTCTCTACGAGCTGGCCTTCGGTCGGCTCGCTGACCTCCAGGAGGCAGTCGCGCACCCGCTTACTGGTGGCCTGGAGCTTCCAGTGGACGAGGGTGCCCTCGCCGTCGCCGCCCTCACGCACCTCGTACTCGCTGTAGTGGGCGGGGAGCACCTTGCCGCGGACGTCCTTGTAGTCGGCCAGCGCGTCGAACACCGCCTCCGCGTCCGCCGCGATGATCCGCTCCGTCGTGGCTTCGACCTGCGCCATGCCTGTTCCTCCAGCACTCGGTTCTTCGGGGTGTGCTGAGCCAATCACCTCGGGTGTCCGGCTCAAAATCCGGTCCGGGACGAAGGGGAAAAAACGATCATGGGAACAAGTGTTCTATTCTCGGTCCAGAACTACCGAGGAGGCGTCCATGCGCTGGGACAATCTGGCTGAAGACAACGCCAACCACCCCCCGAGCGGTACGGGTGCGCTCTTCGCCGCCGACGCGGTGACCACCCGCACCTTCGACACCCCGGAATTCCGGGGCATCACCTTCCACGAGGTCCGGGCCCGCTCGATCGTGAACCGGGTGCCCGGCGCCTCCCGGATGCCGTTCGAATGGACCGTCAACCCGTACCGGGGCTGCACGCACGCCTGCGTCTACTGCTTCGCCCGCAAGACCCACAGCTATCTCGACCTGGACACCGGGCTCGGCTTCGACTCGCAGATCGTCGTCAAGGTCAACGCCCCGGAGCTGGTCCGCCGCGAGATCGCCTCGCCGCGCTGGCACGGCGCGCACCTCGCGATGGGCACCAACGTCGACTGCTACCAGCGGGCGGAGGGCCGCTACCGGCTGATGCCCGGCATCCTGAGCGCCCTGCGCGACCACGCGAACCCGTTCTCGATCCTGACGAAGGGCACGCTGATCCTGCGCGACCTGGAGCTGCTGCGGCAGGCCGCCGAGGTCACCGAGGTCGGCGTCTCGGTCTCGGTCGGGTTCACGGACCCCGAGCTCTGGCGGACGGTGGAGCCCGGCACGCCCTCGCCGGAGCGCCGGCTCGACGTCGTACGGAGGCTGAGCGAGGTGGGCATCGGCTGCGGGGTGCTGATGGCACCGGTCATCCCGCACCTCGGCGACAGCCCCGAGCAGCTGCGGGCCACCGTCCGCGCGATCGCCGCCGCCGGCGCGACCTCGGTGACCCCGCTCGTCCTGCATCTGCGCCCCGGCGCCCGGGAGTGGTTCATGGAGTGGCTGGGCCACCACCACCCGCATCTCGTACGGCGTTACGAGCGGCTGTACGCGGACGGCGCCTACGCACCGACCTGGTACCAGCGGCGCATCACCCGGTACGTGCACGAGCTGGCGGCCGAGTACGGGATCGGGCCCTCGCACCGCGGGACCGCCCGCCGCCTCCCCCGGCGCGAGCCGCGGGCACCGCTCGACGGCTCGGAGCCCACCCAGCTCACCCTGCTCTGAGCGGGCCGGCCCCGCACGGATGCGCAAACGGGTCATCTCTCAGCACAACGGGTCCTTCCGGTGCCGATTGCGGGGAACATGCGGCGGGGGCTGCGTCCCGCGCAGCCGTGTTCCCCCATCCCGGGAGGCCATATGACGAACCGTTCCGTACTGCTGCTCGCCGTCGGGGCGACGGTCGCCGGTCTGGTGACCGCCGCGCCGGCCACGGCGGACACCGCGACCCCGCGTGCCGCACCGCTCGCCTGGAAGGACTGCGGTACGAAGTCCTCCCCGACGCTCCAGTGCGCGACGGTACGCTCCCCGCTCGACCACGACGACCCGGCGGGCCGCCAGGTCACCCTGGCCCTGACGCGCGTGCCGCACACCTCGAAGACCTTCCAGGGCCCGCTGCTGGTGAATCCGGGCGGGCCCGGCGGCAGCGGTCTTTCGATGGCCGCCTTCGTCGCCGCCTCGCTGCCGAAGGCGGTCGCCTCGCAGTACGACGTGATCGGCTTCGACCCGCGCGGCGTCGGGAGGAGCCGCCCCGCCCTGGACTGCCTGCCCGGATACTTCGACCCGGTCAGGCCCGACCCCGTGCCGCAGTCCCTCGGCGGCGAGCGGGTCAACCGCAACCGGGCCCGTGACTTCGCGGCGGCCTGCGGCGAGAAGTACCCGGACCTGCTCCCGTACATGGACACGGTCAGCGCGGCCAAGGACCTGGACGTGATCCGGCGCGCGACCGGGGCGCGGCGGCTCAACTACTTCGGCTACTCCTACGGCACCTACCTCGGCGCGGTGTACGCCAAGCTCTTCCCGGAACGCGTCCGGCGCCTGGTCCTCGACTCGAACGTGGACCCCGAGGGCGTCTGGTACGAGGACAACCTCACCCAGGACTACGCGTTCGACACCCGGCACAAGGCGTTCGCCGCCTGGGTCGCGAAGTACGACGCCACCTACCACCTGGGCGGCGACCCGGCGGAGGTCGAGGCCGCCTGGTACCGGATGCGGGACGCGGTGAAGAAGCGTCCGGCGGGCGAGAAGGTCGGCGCGGGCGAACTGGACGACACCTTCCTGCCGGGCGGCTACTACAACGGCTACTGGCCGCAGCTGGCCGAGGCGTTCGCCGCGTACGTCAACGACAAGGACGAGAAGCCGCTCGTCGCGGCGTTCGAACGGTTCGGCGCGGTGGACGCGGAGGGCGACAACGGGTACTCCGTCTACACGGCCGTGCAGTGCCGGGACGCCTCCTGGCCGCGCGACTGGAACACCTGGCGCAGCGACACCTGGCGGGTGCACGCGAAGGCGCCGTTCATGGCCTGGGGCAACACCTGGTACAACGCGCCGTGCGCCGACTGGCCGGTGGAGCCGCTGAACCCGGTGCGGGTGTCCAACCACGCCCTGCCCCCGGTGCTGCTGTTCCAGGCGACGGACGACGCGGCCACCCCGTACGAGGGCGGCGTCACCCTGCACCGCAAGCTGCGCGGCTCCCGCCTGGTGGTCGAACAGGGCGGTGGCAACCACGGGATCACCCTGAGCGGCAACGCCTGCCTGGACCGCTACCTGACGGACTACCTGGCGAACGGCACCGTGCCCCGAGCCGGCCGGGGCGACGTGGACGCGGTCTGCGCGAAGACACCCGACCCGGAGCCGGAGACCGCCAAGTCGGCCCGCCCGGCGATGCGTCCGGACGCGGACCGGGGCAGCGTGCTGCACGGGCTGCTGGGGTTCCGGCGCTGAAGCCGGGCACCGAGGGGCGCACGCGGAACGACCGCGTGCGCCCCTCCGCTCATCCGCCCGGCAGGCGGCCCAGCGCCTCCCGCGCCGCCTCCGCCAGCCGGGGCCGGGGCAGCGCCGCCTCCAGGACCGGGCGGGCGCGGGCGTCCCCGAGGGACCCCAGGCCCTCCACGCAGGCCAGCGCGACGCGCCAGTGCGGTTCGTCCGGGGCCAGCAGGCCGGACAGGGTCTCGATCAGGGCGGGTACCGACTCCGGGGCGCGGAGCGTGGTGAGCAGGCGGACCGGGTGGAGGGCGTAGGCGGTGCGCAGGGAGTTGGTGGCGAGGGCGGCGGCGGCGCGCGGGGTGCGGGGGTCGGCCAGGCGGGCCAGGGCGTGGGCGGCGCTGACGCAGCGGTCGGGGTCGCGGTGGTTGAGGAGGAGGACCAGGGGTTCGAAGGCGCGGCGGTCACCGGCGCAGCCCAGCCGGAACGCGGCGATCTCGCGCGCCCACAGCGGCCGTTCGTGCTCGACCAGCACCCGGGCCAGTTCCTCGTCGTCCTCGGTGGCGAGCAGGGCGCGGTAGGCCGCCGACTCCCCCGCCTCGCCGGCCAGCCGGTGCGCGAGCGACCGGAACTCCTCGTCGTCCATGACGGTCAGCGTAACGGCGGACACGGTGGGTGCCGGCGGGCCCCGGGAATGTGGCGCGGGCCACAACCGGCCGGGGCTGGCGCGCTCGTTACTCACTGGTTAAGCTCAGTTGAGCGGGACATGCTCCCGTCGCTCCGACGGCCTGGTGACGCAGCCGTCCGGAGTGTTGTCGGTTCGGCAGCTGTACGAGACGTGGCCCCGGGGCAGGGTCCGTCGCTCCTTTCCGGTCCCGTGCGTGGATCACGCCCGGTGGTCGAACACCACGACAGGCACCTCCCGCACGCCGTGCGCCGCGCGCGCCCCGTGCGTCCTCTCAGTCGTCACTCATCCCTGGAGTCCCGTGATGGACATCCCTCTCTCCACCATTGCCGTCGTCGGCCTCGGCACGATGGGCACCGGAATCGCCGAGGTCCTGGCCCGTTCCGGCCGCGAGGTCGTCGGCATCGACACCGACGAGGCCGCCGCCCGCCGGGCCGTCGCCTCGCTGGAGGCGTCCACCGCCCGCGCCGTGCGGCGCGGGCGGATCACCGAGGAGGAGCGGCGCGACGCGCTCGCCCGCTTCCGTACGTTCTCCGACCTCCAGGCGGCCGCCGACGCGGAGCTGGTCATCGAAGTCGTGCCGGAGTCGTACGAGATCAAGCAGCAGGTCTTCCGGGAGCTCGACGCGATCGTCTCCCCCGCCACGATCCTCGCGACCGGCACCAACGCCCTGTCGGTCACCCGTCTCGCTGCCGAGTCGCAGCGTCCGGAGCGGGTGCTCGGCCTGCACTTCTTCAACCCGGCGCCGGCCATGAAGCTGATCGAGGTGGTCTCCTCGGTGCTGACGGCCCCGCCCGCCGTGGCAGCGGTCACCGAGCTGGCCCGGCTGCTGGGCAAGGAGCCGGTGGCCATCGGTGACCGGCCCGGGTTCGTCGCGGACGGCCTGCTGTTCGGCTACCTCAACCAGGCCGCCGCGATGTACGAGGCGAACTACGCCACCCGCGAGGACATCGACGCCGCGATGAAGCTGGGCTGCGGCCTGCCGATGGGTCCGCTGGCGCTGCTGGACCTGATCGGCATCGACACGGCCCGCACGGTCCTGGAGGCGATGTACTCCTCCTCGCACGACCGCCTGCACGCCCCCGCGCCCATCCTGGGCCAGCTCGCCTCCGCCGGTCTCACCGGCCGCAAGGCGGGGCGCGGCTTCTACACCTACGCCGAGCCGGGCGGCCAGACCGTGGTGCCGGACGCCCTGACGCCGGCGCCGCGCGGCGAGGAAGCCGCCGGGCGCACCGTGCGGTCGGTGGGCGTCGCGGGCTCCGGGACGATGGCCTCGGGGATCGCGGAGGTCTTCGCCAAGGCGGGTTACGCGGTGGTGCTCGCCGCGCGCGGCCAGGAGAAGGCGGACCTCGCCAAGGCCCGGATCGCCGCGTCGCTGGACCGGTCGGTGGCCAAGGGGCGGCTGAGCGGGCAGGCTCGCGACGAGGCGCTGGGCCGGATCACCGCGGCGGCCTCGCTGGACGCCTTCGCGGAGGTGGACCTGGCGGTGGAGGCGGTCGCCGAGGACCTGCTGGTCAAGCAGGAGCTGTTCGCCACGCTGGACAAGGTGTGCCGGCCGGGCGCGGTGCTGGCCACGACGACCTCCTCGCTGCCGGTCGTCGCGATCGCCCGGGCCACCGGGCGGCCCGAGGACGTCGTCGGGATGCACTTCTTCAACCCGGCACCCGCGATGAAGCTGGTCGAGGTCGTGCGTACGGTGCTCACCGCCGACGATGTGCACGCCACGGTCCACGAGGTGTGCCACACGGTCCGCAAGCACCCGGTGGACTGCGGGGACCGGGCCGGCTTCATCGTGAACGCGCTGCTGTTCCCGTACCTCAACAACGCCGTCAAGATGGTCGAGGAGCACTACGCGTCCCTGGACGACATCGACGCCGCGATGAAGCTGGGCGGCGGCTACCCGATGGGCCCGTTCGAGCTGCTGGACGTGGTCGGGCTCGATGTCTCGCTGGCCATCGAGAAGGTGCTCCACAACGAGTTCCGCGACCCGGGCCTGGCGCCCGCCCCGCTCCTGGAACACCTGGTGGCCGCGGGCTGCCTCGGCCGCAAGACGGGGCGCGGTTTCCGCGAATATGCCCGGCGCTGACGCGGGAGCCGGCTGGGGCGGGCTGCTCGGGCCTCCGGGCGGCCCGCCCCCGCAGGCGCGCTGCCCGGCCTCCATGCAGTACGTTCACACCATGTCCCAGCCCGCCAGGTCCACCCGTGTGTCCGCCGCGCCCGACGTCCCGGAGAGTGCCGCAGGCACCCGTGCCGCCGCCCAGCGGCTCAAAATGCGCCGCGAGCTGGCCGCCGCGGCGATGGAACTCTTCGCGACGAAGGGGTACGAAGCGACCACGGTCGACGAGATCGCGGGCGCGGCGGGCGTGGCCCGGCGGACCTTCTTCCGCCACTTCCGCTCCAAGGAAGAGGCGATCTTCCCGGACCACGACGACACCCTCGTGCGGGCCGAGGCCGTCCTCAACGCGGCCCCGGCGCACGAGCACCCGCTCGACACGGTGTGCCGGGGCATCAAGGAGGTCATGCGGATGTACGCGGCCAAGCCCGCGGTCTCCGTGGCCCGTTACAAGCTGACCCGCGAGGTGCCGACCCTGCGCCAGGCGGAGATCGCCTCGGTGGCCCGCTACGAGCGGCTGTTCACGCGGTATCTGCTGGGCCACTTCGACGAGCGCGACCACCACCCCGGCAACGACGACCCGCTGCTGGCCGAGGTCGCCGCGTCCGCCGTCGTCACCGCGCACAACCATGTGCTGCGCCGCTGGCTGCGGGCGGACGGGCAGGGCGATGTGGAGGCGCAGCTCGACCAGGCGTTCGCCATCGTGCGCGACACCTTCGGCACGGGCATCGGCGCGGGCCGCACGGCGGGCGCCGAGCCCGCGAAGCCGCCGGCCGCGTCGGTGGAGAGCCAGGGCGAGGTGCTGGTCGCCGTGGCGCGTACGGACGCGCCCCTGGACGAGGTCATGCGGACGATCCAGCAGGCCCTCAAGGAGCGCTGACCCGCCCCGGGAAACCCTGTTGCCGGAGCGGGTCCCCGATGCTGGGGTGTGCGCATGAACGATCATGTGGCATCCGACCCGGCCCGCCTCCTCGCCCGTTTCGACCGGGTGATGCGCGAGCACGCCCGCCCCGAGAGCCCCGGCGTCCGCGTGGAGCGCGCGGGCGACGTCGTACGGCAGGTGGGCGCCGCGCACGCCTGGAACGGGGTGGTGTGGTCCGCGCCGGACCTGGACGCCGCCCGGGCGGACGCGGCGGTCGCGGAGCAGGTGGCGTACTGCGAGCGGACGGGCTGCGACGCGTTCGAGTGGAAGCTCTACGGGCACGACCGGCCCGCCGACCTGGGGGCGCGGCTGCTGGCGGCCGGTTTCGAGGCCGAGGAGCCGGAGACCCTGCTCGTGGCGCGGGTGGCCGAGTTGGCCACGGCGGTGCGGCTGCCCGAGGGCGTCCGGCTGGAGGAGGTGCGGGACGAGGCCGGCGCGGAACTGATGGCGCGCGCCAATGAGCGGGCGTTCGGCAGGGACGGGGCATGGCTGCGCCGGCTGGTCGTGGAGCGGCTGCGGGAGGACCCGGAGCATTTCGTGGCGCTGGTGGCCATGGCGGGCGACGAGCCGGTCAGCTCCGCGCGGATGGAGTTGTACCCGGGCACGGGGTTCGCGGGACTGTGGGGCGGCGGCACGGCCCCCGCCTGGCGCGGGCGGGGCGTCTACCGGGCGCTGGTGGCCTTCCGGGCGGGTGTGGCGGCGGAGCGGGGTTACGACCACCTCCAGGTCGACGCCACGGAGGACAGCCGCCCGATCCTGGAGCGCCTCGGCTTCACGGCACTGACCACCACGACCCCGTACGTCTACCGCCCCACGCGCCCCTGACCGGCCATACCGGGGCGCCTCCGCCCATACCGCCGTCCGTGTTGCTCATACGTGGCGGCCGACTGACAATTGAGGGAAATTACTGGCACCGAGTGCCTTGCCAGCTGTCACGCAGTGCCATACGTTGAAGGCATCCGGGCGGCCGGCGTGCTGGGAACTCACGTACGCCGGCTGTCCCCGCAAGCCACGTGCCTGCGCGCCCGGGCGCCTGCGTCACCAGGCAACCCTTCTGCTCCACAGAGCAAGCAGCCGAGCACCACCCCCGCCGAACCGACGGCACACCTCCAGACCCGTTCCCCCTGTTCTCAGGGCCCCTCAGCGTTCCCTCACAACGCACCGCCGGAGGCACCCGTGAAGGAAATCCTGGACGCGATCCAGTCGCAGACCGAAGCGAAGGGCGGCTCCGCCGCGCCCACCGCCGCCGACTTCGCGGCACTGCCCGTGCCCGAGTGGTACCGCGCGGTCACCGTCCACAAGGACGAGGCCGAGATGTTCGCGGGCGTCGACAGCCGCGACAAGGACCCGCGCAAGTCGCTCCACGTGGAGGAGGTGCCGGTGCCCGAACTCGGTCCGGGCGAGGCCCTGGTCGCGGTCATGGCCAGCTCGGTGAACTACAACTCCGTCTGGACCTCGATCTTCGAACCGGTCTCCACCTTCGGCTTCCTGGAGCGGTACGGCAGGGTCAGCGAGCTCACCAAGCGCCACGACCTGCCGTACCACGTCATCGGCTCCGACCTGGCGGGCGTCGTCCTGCGCACCGGCCCGGGCGTCAACGCCTGGAAGCCGGGCGACGAGGTCGTCGCGCACTGCCTCTCGGTCGAACTGGAGTCCTCGGACGGCCACAACGACACGATGCTCGACCCGGAGCAGCGGATCTGGGGCTTCGAGACGAACTTCGGCGGTCTGGCGGAGCTCGCACTCGTCAAGTCGAACCAGCTGATGCCGAAGCCCGGTCACCTCAGCTGGGAGGAGGCCGCGGCTCCCGGGCTCGTCAACTCCACCGCGTACCGCCAGCTCGTCTCGCGCAACGGCGCCGGCATGAAGCAGGGCGACAACGTGCTGATCTGGGGCGCCAGCGGCGGACTCGGCTCGTACGCCACGCAGTTCGCGCTGGCCGGCGGCGCCAACCCGATCTGTGTCGTCTCCAGCGAGCAGAAGGCGGAGATCTGCCGGAAGATGGGCGCCGAGGCGATCATCGACCGCAACGCCGAGGGCTACGCGTTCTGGAAGGACGAGCAGAACCAGGACCCGCGCGAGTGGAAGCGGTTCGGCAAGCGCATCCGTGAACTGACCGGCGGCGAGGACGTGGACATCGTCTTCGAGCACCCGGGCCGCGAGACGTTCGGCGCGAGCGTCTACGTGACCCGCAAGGGCGGCACGATCGTCACCTGCGCCTCGACCTCGGGCTACAACCACGAGTACGACAACCGCTACCTGTGGATGTCGCTCAAGCGCATCATCGGCTCCCACTTCGCCAACTACCGCGAGGCGTGGGAGGCCAACCGCCTGATCGCCAAGGGCAAGATCCACCCGACGCTCTCCAAGGTCTACTCGCTGGAGGAGACCGGTCAGGCCGCCCACGACGTGCACCGCAACGCCCACCAGGGCAAGGTCGGCGTCCTGGCCCTGGCCCCGCGCGAGGGCATGGGCGTGCGCGACCACGAGACGCGCGAGACGCACCTGGACGCCATCAACCGCTTCCGGAACGTCTGAGGTCCGGCCATGACGGAACGTCAGAAGGACCGCCCCTGGCTCATGCGGACGTACGCGGGCCACTCCACGGCCGAGGCGTCCAACGAGCTCTACCGGCGCAACCTCGCCAAGGGCCAGACGGGTCTGTCGGTCGCCTTCGACCTGCCGACCCAGACCGGATACGACCCCGACCACGTGCTGGCGCGCGGCGAGGTCGGCCGGGTCGGCGTGCCCGTGTCGCACCTCGGCGACATGCGCCGGCTGTTCCAGGACATCCCCCTGGAGCAGATGAACACCTCCATGACGATCAACGCCACCGCCATGTGGCTGCTGGCGCTCTACCAGGTCGTCGCGGAGGAGCAGGGCGCCGACCCCGGCAAGCTCCAGGGCACCACGCAGAACGACATCGTCAAGGAGTACCTGTCGCGCGGGACGCACGTCTTCCCGCCCGGGCCCTCGCTGCGGCTGACCACCGACATGATCACGTACACGGTCAACCGCATCCCCAAGTGGAACCCGATCAACATCTGCAGCTACCACCTCCAGGAGGCGGGGGCCACCCCGGTCCAGGAGATCGCGTACGCGATGTCGACGGCCGTCGCCGTGCTCGACGCCGTCCGCGCCTCCGGGCAGGTGCCGGAGGAGAAGTTCGGGGCCGTCGTCGCGCGGATCTCCTTCTTCGTGAACGCGGGCGTCCGCTTCATCGAGGAGATGTGCAAGATGCGCGCCTTCGGCCGCATCTGGGACCGGGTCACCCGCGAGCGCTACGGCATCACCGACGCCAAGCAGCGCCGCTTCCGCTACGGCGTCCAGGTCAACTCGCTCGGCCTGACCGAGGCCCAGCCGGAGAACAACGTCCAGCGCATCGTGCTCGAAATGCTGGCCGTGACCCTCTCCAAGGACGCCCGGGCCCGCGCGGTCCAGCTGCCCGCCTGGAACGAGGCCCTGGGGCTCCCCCGGCCCTGGGACCAGCAGTGGTCGCTGCGCATCCAGCAGGTCCTGGCGCACGAGAGCGACCTGCTGGAGTACGAGGACATCTTCGCCGGTTCGCACGTCATCGAGGCCAAGGTGGACGAGCTGGTCGCCGACTCCCTGGCCGAGATGGACCGGATCGAGCAGATGGGCGGCGCCATGGCCGCCGTCGAGTCCGGCTACCTCAAGTCCGAGCTGGTCTCCTCGCACGCCGAGCGGCGGGCCCGGATCGAGGCCGGCGAGGAGAAGATCGTCGGCGTCAACGTCTACGAGACGACCGAGCCCAACCCGCTCACCGCCGACCTCGACGGGGCGATCATGACGGTCGACCCGGCCAACGAGGCCAAGGTCGTCGCCGCGCTCCACGAGTGGCGCGACAACCGCGACGAGCCCCGGGCCACCGAGGCGCTGGCCGCGCTGAAGAAGGCCGCCGCCGGCACCGGGAACCTGATGGAGGCGACCGTCGAGTGCGCCCGTGCCGGGGTGACCACCGGCGAGTGGTCCTGGGCGCTGCGCGACGTGTTCGGCGAGTTCCGGGCGCCGACCGGGGTGTCGTCCGCCCCGGTCGCGGTCACCGCCGAGGAGGGCTCCCCGCTCGCCCTCGTACGCGAGAAGACCGCGCGGACCGCCGCGGACCTGGGCGCCGGACGGCTGCGGCTGCTGGTCGGCAAGCCGGGCCTGGACGGGCACTCCAACGGCGCCGAGCAGATCGCGGTGCGGGCCAGGGACGCCGGCTTCGAGGTCGTCTACCAGGGCATCCGCCTGACGCCCGAACAGATCGTCTCGGCGGCCGTCGCCGAGGACGTGCACTGCGTCGGCCTGTCCATCCTGTCCGGCTCGCACGCCGAGCTGGTGCCGGACGTGCTGGCCCGGCTGCGCCGCACCGGGGCCGGCGACATCCCGGTCATCGCCGGCGGCATCATTCCCCCGGCCGACGCCGAGGCCCTGATCGGGGCGGGTGTCGCCGCCGTGTTCACCCCGAAGGACTTCGGTATCACGGAGATCATCGGCCGTATCGTCGACGAGATCCGGAAAGCGAACAAGCTCGACCCTCTGGAGGTCCCCGCATGACCACGCCCGTGAACCGCCTGCGCCCGCGCCGCTCGTGTCTGGCCGTCCCCGGCTCGAACCCGCGGTTCCTGGAGAAGGCCCAGGGCCTCCCGGCCGACCAGGTGTTCCTGGACCTGGAGGACGCCTGCGCGCCGCTCGCCAAGGAGGGCGCCCGCCACCACATCGTCGACGCGCTGAACAACGGTGACTGGACGGGTAAGACCCGGGTGGTCCGCGTCAACGACTGGACGACGCACTGGACGTACCGGGACGTCATCACCGTCGTCGAGGGCGCGGGGCCGAACCTCGACTGCATCATGCTGCCGAAGGTGCAGGACGCCCAGCAGGTCGTCGCGCTGGACCTGCTGCTGACCCAGATCGAGAAGACGATGGGCTTCGAGGTCGGGCGGATCGGCATCGAGGCACAGATCGAGAACGCCAAGGGCCTCGTCAACATCGACGAGATCGGCGCCGCCTCGCCCCGCCTGGAGACGCTGATCTTCGGCCCGGCCGACTTCATGGCGTCGATCAACATGAAGACCCTGGTGGTCGGCCAGCAGCCGCCCGGCTACCCGGCGGACGCCTACCACTACATCCTGATGCGCATCCTGATGGCGGCCCGCACCCACGACCTCCAGGCGATCGACGGGCCCTTCCTCCAGATCCGCGACGTGGACGCCTACCGCGAGGTCGCGGGCCGGGCGGCGGCGCTCGGCTTCGACGGCAAGTGGGTGCTGCACCCCGGGCAGGTCGAGGCGGCGAACGAGGTCTTCTCGCCCTCGCAGGAGGACTACGACCACGCCGAGCTGATCCTGGACGCCTACGACTGGTGCACCTCCGAGGAGGGCGGCAAGAAGGGCTCGGCGATGCTCGGCGACGAGATGATCGACGAGGCCAGCCGCAAGATGGCCCTGGTCGTCGCGGGCAAGGGCCGGGCGGCCGGCATGCAGCGCACCTCCAAGTTCGAAGCTCCGGAGGCCTGATATGCAGTTCGGGCGCACATACGAGGAATTCGAGGTCGGTGCGGTCTACAAGCACTGGCCGGGAAAGACCGTCACCGAATACGACGACCACCTCTTCTGCCTGCTGACCATGAATCATCACCCGCTGCACATGGACAGCAACTACGCGGAGCGCACGACCGATTTCGGCAAGAACGTCGTCGTCGGCAACTACATCTACTCGCTGCTGCTCGGCATGTCGGTGCCGGACGTCTCCGGAAAGGCCATCGCCAACCTGGAGATCGAGTCGCTGAAGCACGTGGCGCCGACCTTCCACGGCGACACGCTCTACGGCGAGACGACGGTCCTGGACAAGACGCCGTCGAGGTCCAGGAGCGACCGCGGAATCGTCTACGTCGAGACCAAGGGCTACAAGCAGGACGGCACGCTCGTCTGCGTGTTCCGCCGCAAGGTCATGGTCCCCACCGAGACGTACATCAAGGAGCGGGGCGGGGAGCAGCCCGGCCGCCCGGAGCTCAGCCAGCCTTCGCAGAAGAACGTGGAGAAGCAGTCATGACGCGACTCGCCCAGACGGCCGGGCTCACCGAGGTCCAGCAGGAGATCCTTTCGACGGTCAGGGACTTTGTCGACAAGGAGATCATTCCGGTCGCGACACAGCTGGAGCACCGGGACGAGTACCCCACCGAGATCGTGGAGGGGCTGAAGGAGCTCGGGCTTTTCGGGCTGATGATCCCCGAGGAGTACGGCGGTCTGGGCGAGTCACTGCTCACGTACGCGCTGTGCGTGGAGGAGATCGCCCGGGGCTGGATGAGCGTGTCGGGCATCATCAACACGCACTTCATCGTGGCGTACATGCTCAAGCAGCACGGCACGCAGGAGCAGAAGGACACCTTCCTGCCGCGCATGGCGCTGGGCGAGGTGCGGGGCGCGTTCTCGATGTCGGAGCCGGCGCTCGGCTCGGATGTCTCGGCGATCAGCTCGAAGGGCGTCAGGGACGGCGAGGAGTACGTCCTGAACGGCCAGAAGATGTGGCTGACGAACGGCGGCACCTCGTCTCTCGTCGCCGTCCTGTGCCGGAGTGACGAAGGACACCCCGAGGGCACCGCCCCGCACAAGTCGATGACGACGTTCCTGGTGGAGAAGGAGCCGGGCTTCGGCGAGGTCCGGCCCGGACTCACGATCCCCGGAAAGATCGACAAGATGGGTTACAAGGGGGTCGATACCACCGAGCTCATCATGGACGGACTGCGAATTCCGGCCAATCGCGTGCTGGGGGGCGTCACCGGCCGAGGGTTTTACCAAATGATGGACGGAGTCGAGGTCGGCCGGGTCAATGTGGCCGCCCGTGGCTGCGGCGTCGCTCAGCGTGCTTTCGAACTGGGCGTTTCCTACGCACAGCAGCGCCAGACCTTCGGAAAGCCCATCGCACAGCACCAGGCGATCCAGTTCAAGCTGGCCGAAATGGCCACCAAGGTCGAGGCCGCCCATGCGATGATGGTGAATGCGGCACGCAAAAAGGACTCCGGGGAGCGAAACGACCTGGAGGCAGGGATGGCGAAGTACCTCGCCTCCGAGTACTGCAAGGAAGTCGTCGAGGACGCCTTCCGTATCCACGGCGGCTACGGCTTCTCCAAGGAGTACGAGATCGAGCGCCTCTATCGCGAGGCCCCGATGCTGCTGATCGGTGAAGGTACCGCCGAGATCCAGAAAATGATCATCGGGCGCCGGCTCCTCGAGGAGTACCGTTTCCAGGGTTGATCGCCCCTTTCGTGGTGATTTGGCCGCGAAGAAGATCACACCCTGTCATCCTCAACCGGTGCCTTCCAGACGTCCGACTCGGCTGCTGGCTTGCCCAGTTGCGGTCAGCAACCGATAACATCGCCGGAAAAGCCGCCGTCCCCCGTTGCCAGCGCGGCTCAATCCGCTACGAAGGTCATCCATGCCCGACAGCCATACCTCTGCCTCACGCGGCCGGGTCCGCATCGCACGCGGAGCTTCGCCGTGGCTCCTGCCGACCGTCGCCACCGCCGCCCTCAGCCTGACCCGCGCCCGCCGGTCCGGGCGCTGGGCGGCCGTGGCCGTGCCCACCACCGCGCTCGCGGCGGGCATGCTCTGGTTCTTCCGGGACCCGGAGCGCGAGATCACCCGGGGGCGCGTCATCTCACCGGCCGACGGGGTGGTGCAGAGCATCATGCCGTGGAAGGACGGGCGGACCCGCGTCGCGATCTTCATGAGCCCGCTGAACGTCCACGTGAACCGCGCCCCGCTGGCCGGCACGGTGACGTCGGTGGAGCACGTGCCCGGGGGCTTCGTTCCCGCCTTCAACAAGGAGAGCGAGAACAACGAGCGCGTCGTCTGGCACTTCGACACCGAGCTGGGTGACATCGAGATGGTGCAGATCGCCGGCGCGGTCGCCCGGCGCATCGTCCCCTACATCCCGCAGGGCACGAAGGTGGAGCAGGGTGAGCGCATCGGGCTGATCCGCTTCGGCTCCCGCGTCGACATCTACCTCCCGGAAGGTGTGGACGTCGCGGTCGAGGTCGGCCAGACCACCACCGCGGGGGTGACTCGCATTGACCGTGATTGATCCCGACACACAGGCCGGCTGGGTTCCGGAGGCCGAGGCGGAGGACGACGCCGACGACATGCCGCTCTCGCTGCGGCTGTCGATAGCGGACACTCTCACCCTCGGTAACGCCACGTGCGGGTTCATGGCGGTGTACTTCACCACCACGGGCATCCTGATCCCGCACCTCACGGGGAGCGACGAGAGCGGCATGGCGCGGCACTCCGCCGCCACCGCCGTGATCCTCATGCTCATGGCGGCGATCTTCGACCTGTTCGACGGGCTCGTGGCCCGCAAGCTGCGTTCCTCGCCGATGGGCGCCGAGCTGGACAACCTCTCGGACCTCATCAGCTTCGGGCTCGCCCCGGCGTACTTCGTCCTCGTGTACGGCATGGTCGCGGACGACGCACACCAGCGGGTCTCGGCGCTCGCGGCGATCGTGGTGCTGCTCGCGGTGGTGCTCAGACTCGCGCGGTTCTCGTGCGTGACGTTGAAGGACGGCATGTTCCAGGGCATGCCGAGCCCCTTCGGAGCGCTCACGGTCATCTCGATCGTGCTCCTCGAGCTGCCCTTCGTCCCGACGCTGCTCGCGATCATCGGGGTGGCGTGGCTGATGGTCAGCCGGGTCGAGTACCCGAAGCCGCGGGGCGTCCTCGCGGTGGCGATGCTCGGCTGGATCGTGGCGGCGATGGGGCTCCTGGCGGCCTGGGCGCTGGACGCCCCCGGCGGTCAGCTGCTCCTCCAGACCGGCTGCGCGCTCCAGGTGGTCCTGGGTGCGGTCATCCCGCTCTTCGCGACCGCCCGCCGGGTGAACACCTTCCGCGACAACCGCCGCGAGGCGCGTGCGGCGCAGCTGCCGTAGCGGACGGCACGAACGACACGAGGGCCCGGATGCCGGCAAGGCGTCCGGGCCCTCGTGCGTGCTCCAGCGCTTCCCCCTCAACCCCCGCACAGCGCACATTCTTCCCATGTGAGCGTCGATTATTTGAGCTCGAACGACGAATTCTTGCGCAGCACCGTGGACTTCCTTGCGGCGGTGCTCCTAGCCTGTGGGACGTCCGCAGAGCCCCCACGAGCCGCAAGGACGACTTCGACGTGACTTCCCCACCCCGACGACCGCTGCTCAGGCGGTCCCTGTCCGCCTCCCTCTCGCTGGCACTCGCCGCGGTCGGCACCGCCGCCGCCGTGGTGCTGACCGGCGCACCGGCCGCCCAGGCCGCCGGCTTCCCCGCCCCCTCGCCGCTCTCCGTACCGGGCCGCGGCGCGACCGTCCCGTTCAAGGAACAGGAGGCCGAGTACGCGGCCACCAACGGCACCCTGATCGGCCCGGACCGCCGCTACGGCACGCTGCCCTCCGAGGCGTCGGGCCGGCAGGCGGTGACCCTGGACGCGGTCGGCGAGTACGTGGAGTTCACGCTGACCGCCCCCGCCAACGCGATGTCCTTCCGGTACTCGCTGCCGGACAACGCCGCCGGGACGGGCCGGGACGCCTCGATCGACGTACGCGTGAACGGGGCCTCGCCCAAGGCGGTGGCGGTGACCTCCCGGTACGGCTGGTACTACGGGGGGTATCCGTTCAACAACAACCCCGGCGACACCAACCCGCACCACTTCTACGACGAGACCCGGACCATGTTCGGGTCGACGCTGCCGGCCGGTACGAAGGTCCGGCTCCAGGTGTCGTCCACCGCCGCCTCACCGTCGTTCACCATCGACCTGGCGGACTTCGAGCAGGTGGGCGCGCCCGTCGCCAAGCCCTCCGGCGCACTGGACGTCGTCTCCGACTTCGGGGCCGACCCGACGGGGGCCGCGGACTCGACCGCCAGAATCCAGGCGGCGGTGGACGCGGGCAAGGCGCAGGGCAAGGAGGTGTACATCCCGCGGGGCACGTTCCAGGTGCGCGACCACATCATCGTGGACAAGGTGACCCTGCGCGGCGCCGGGCCCTGGTACTCCGTGCTGACCGGGCGCGACCCGTCCGACCGGAGCAAGGCCGTCGGCGTCTACGGCAAGTACGCCCGGGACGGCGGCAGCAGCGGCGTGACGCTGAGGGACTTCGCCATCATCGGTGACATCCGGGAGCGGGTGGACAACGACCAGGTGAACGCCATCGGCGGGGCGATGTCCCACTCGACCGTCGACAACGTCTGGATGCAGCACACCAAGTGCGGTGCCTGGATGGACGGCCCGATGGACGACTTCACCATCAAGAACAGCCGCATCCTGGACCAGACCGCCGACGGGGTGAACTTCCACTACGGCGTCACCAACTCGACGGTCACCAACACCTTCGTCCGCAACACCGGTGACGACGGGCTCGCCATGTGGGCGGAGAACGTTCCGAACGTGAAGAACAAGTTCACGTTCAACACGGTGATCCTGCCGATCCTCGCCAACAACATCGTCACCTACGGCGGCAAGGACATCACCCTGTCCGACAACGTCATGGCGGACACCATCACCAACGGCGGCGGCCTGCACATCGCCAACCGCTACCCCGGCGTCGACTCCGGCCGGGGAACGGCCGTATCGGGCACCACCACGGCCGCCCGCAACACCCTGATCCGGACCGGGAACAGCGACTACAACTGGAACTTCGGGGTCGGCGCGATCTGGTTCAGCGGGCTCAACGAACCGATCAACGGCAACATCGACATCACCGACAGCGAGGTCCTGGACAGCTCCTACGCCGCGATCCACCTCATCGAGGGCGCCTCCAACGGGCTGCACTTCAAGAACATCAGGATCGACGGCACGGGCACCTACGCGCTCCAGATCCAGGCCCCCGGCACGGCCACCTTCGACAACGTCACGGCGACGCACATCGCGCAGTCGAACCCGATCCACAACTGCGTCGGCAGCGGCTTCCGGATCACCCGGGGCTCCGGGAACTCCGGCTGGTACGCGGACCCGCCGGCCTGCACCGGCGTCTGGCCCGACCCGGTGTGGACCAACGGCGGCGTCCCGGGCGGCGGCACCGGCCCGACCGACCCGCCGACCGACCCCACGGACCCGCCGACCGACCCGACCGACCCGCCCGAGGAGACCGGCAACCTCGCCCAGGGCCGCCCTGTCACCGAGTCCGGCCACGCCGACGTGTACGGCGCGTCCAACGCGGTCGACGGCAACGCGAACACGTACTGGGAGAGCACCAACCACGCCTTCCCGCAGACCGTCACCGTGGACCTCGGCGCGGCCAAGTCCGTCAAGCGGCTCGTCCTGAAGCTCCCGCCGTCGTCCGCCTGGGCGACCCGCACCCAGACCCTGAGCGTGTCGGGCAGCACGGACAACAGCACGTACAGCTCCCTGAAGGGCGCGGCGGGTTACACCTTCGACCCGTCGAGCGGCAACCAGGCGACCGTCACCCTGCCGGGCACCTCGGCCCGCTATCTGCGGCTGACGTTCACCGCCAACACCGGCTGGCCGGCCGCACAGCTCTCGGAACTGGAGGCGTACACCAGCTGACCGGGCCGACGGGACACCGGCGGGCGGCACGCGAGGCGTGCCGCCCGCCGGGCGTTCTCCGCGCGGGTGGGCGCTACTTGACGGCGTAGGTCTTGGCCGCCGCGGCGGCCTCGGCCGGCCTGACCACCTTCAGGCCGCCGGGGACCTTGTCGTCCGGCTTCATGATGACGCTCTCCCGGGTGGAGGGCGCCGCCGGGTCGGTGAAGTCGTGGGAGACCCCGAAGTCGGTGCCGAATCCGGTGATGGTCAGCAGCGCCTTGTCGATGCCCTCGCGGGTGAGGTCCTTCGCCTCGCACGCCTTCTCCAGGGCCTCGCCGTACAGGTCGGCGGCCGTGTAGCCGGCGATGACGCCGTTGTCGAGACCGTCCTCGGGGTAGGCGGCGGCGTACTCCTTCGCCAGCTTCGCCGGGCCGGTGCCCGGATCGCCGATGGGCAGGGTGGACGCGGCGACGTAGTAGTCCCGCATCAGGGCCGGGCCGGCCTGCGTCTTCAGCAGCTGCGGTGCGTACGCGGAGTTGTTGCCGATGACCGGGACCTTGAGGCCGGTGGCGGCGGCGACCCCGACGAGCGAGGCCGCCTGGCGGGGGCCGGCGCTGACGACGACGGCCTTGACGCCCGCCTGCTTGAGGGCGGCGACCTGGGCGGTCATGTCGTTGTCCGTGGGCTTGATCTTCTGCTCCACGACGGTCAGACCCGCCTGCCCGGCCGCGTACTTGGAGCCGGCGAGCGCGTTCTCGCCGTAGTCGCCCTCGAAGTACACGTGGCCGATCTTGTCGCCCTTGGCGATGCGCTTCTCCGCGAGCAGATAGTCGATCGCGTTGATCGTCTCGACGTCGTACGTGGCGCCGATGACCCGGACGTACGTGCTGCCGAGCAGGTTCGCGGACCACGCCTGAGGCAGGACGAGGCCCTTGTCCTGGCCGTCGATGCGCTGCTCCACCGCCGCGACGAACGGGGAGCCGATGAACTGGACGAAGCCCAGCACCTTGGGCTCCAGCTCGGTGTATCCGGCGACGGCCTTCTGCGGGTCGTAGCCGTGGTCGCGCACGGTCAGCTCGATCTTCCGGTCGCAGATGCCGCCGGCCGCGTTGGTCTGCTTCACCCAGAGCTGCTGGGCCTGGGTGACGCTCTTGCCCAGCGAGGCGTAGACGCCGGTCATGTCGGTGAGCGCACCGAGCGCGATCGTGGAGTCGGTGACCCCCTCGCCGGTCTTCACCCCGCCCTCGGCCTTCTCTCCCCCGTCGGAGGACTTGGCCTTCTCGCTGCACCCCGTGAGGGCGAGGGCGAGGGCCGCGCACACGGCCCCGAGCACACGCAGTTTCATTTCTTCTCCCCTGAGTTCTTCGTCGGACGTGTCAGGCCGCCGGGCAGGAACAGGACCGCCGCGACCACCGCGGCGCCGTACAGGTAGCGCGATGCCTCGCCCGGGGTCAGGCCGCCCGTACCGGGGGCCGCGACCAGGGGCAGGGAGTCGCTGTAGTGCGTGAGGAGCTGGGGCAGCAGCGAGACGAAGGCTGCGCCGACGACCGCCCCCGCCACGGTGCCGAGCCCGCCGATGACGATCATGGCGAGGTATTCGAGGGACAGGACCATGCCGAAGTACTCGGGCACCGTCCGCTGGAAGACCAGGGCCAGGAGCACCCCGGCCAGCCCCGCGTACATCGAGGACAGGATGAAGACCCCGGCCCGGTAACGGGCCACCGGAACGCCCATCACACCGGCCGCGATGCGGTGGTCGCGGATGGCGTTCAGCGCCCGGCCCGGCCGCCCGCGAAGTACCCCGCGCGCGAACAGGCCGCTGAGGAGGAGGGCGAGCAGTGCCGCGTACCAGAGCTTCTCGGAGGACTGGAACGGCACCGCGGCCACCAGCACCTCGGTGTCGTCGAAGGTGAGGCCGAAGAGCGACAGCGGCGGCACCGAGCGGCCGTTGTAGCCGCCGGTGAGCGACGAGGCGTTGAACAGCACGTGCTGGCCGATGAAGATCAGCGCCAGCGTGGCGATGCCGAGGTAGGCGCCCCGCAGCCGTCCCGCGATCGGGCTGAACAGCCCGCCGGCGGCCCCGGCGAGGAGGACGGCCAGCACGGCGGCCAGCCAGCTGGGCAGGCCGAGTCCGGACAGGGCGTGCCCGTTCTCCGTACCGCTGTCCCCCGCCAGCACGCAGTAGCCGTACGCGCCCACGGCGAGGAAGAAGGCGTGGCCCATGGACAGCTGCCCGGTGGCCCCGGTCAGCAGGTTGAGCCCGATCGCGCCGATCGCGGCGGCCATCGCGAACAGCCCGGCCTGGAGCCAGAAGCGGTCCAGGTAGAAGGGAAGGGCGAGCAGCAGCACCGAGCCCGCCGCCCAGAGCCAGGTACGGGGGCGGCGCAGCCGGGCGGTGACGGCGTACCCGAGTGGAGTGGCGGTCTCAGACACGGGCCGGCTCCTTCGTGCCGAGGAGTCCGGCGGGGCGTATGAGCAGCACG
Organism: Streptomyces sp. NPDC057249; assembly: GCF_042669245.1. Lineage (NCBI taxonomy): Bacteria > Bacillati > Actinomycetota > Actinomycetes > Kitasatosporales > Streptomycetaceae > Streptomyces > Streptomyces sp. NPDC057249. Next base: position 141,070 of record NZ_JBHUXS010000018.1, read on the forward strand.
ATCACCATCACCAGGTAGGGGGCCAGGTCGCCGATGCCCCGGCCGAGGAACGACAGATCGCTCTGGTAGCCGGTGGCGAGCGATTCGGTGACGCCGACGATCAGCCCGCCGGCCAGGGCGCCGGTCGTGGAGTCCAGGCCGCCGAGGATGGCGGCGGGGAACGCCTTGAGCGCGGCGAGCGAGGTCGCCCGTTCCAGGCCGGGCGTGGGGAAGACGGTGAGGAACAGTGCGGCAACGGCGGCCAGCGCCCCGGCGACGGCCCAGGCGGCGAGCGAGACCCGGCCGAGCCTGATCCCCATCAGCGCGGCCGTCCGGGGGTTCTCGGCGGCGGCGCGCATCGAGACGCCCCAGGAGGTGAAGCGGAAGGCGAGCAGGAAGACGGTGATGAGGAGGGCGGCGGCGACGAACGCGGCGACCCGGGTCTGGGCGAGCGTGACCCCGCCGACGGTGAGGACCCGGTTGCCCCAGGGGTCGCCGAGCGCGAGCACCTCCGTGCCCATGCGCCGGGTGAGTTCGGTGGTCAGCAGGATGTCGACGCCGATGGTGACGATGGCGAGGACGCTGTGGTCGCTCCCCCGGTAGCGGCGCATCACCAGGAATTCGACGGCGGCGCCGACGACGGCCGCGCCGGCGATGCCGGTCGCGAGAGCGGGCCAGAAGCCGATGTCGTCGTGGAGCACGGCGGTGACGTAGCCGCCCGCGAGCAGCAGCGAGGCGTGGGCGAAGTTGACGACCTCGGTGGCCTTGAAGATGACGACGAAGCCGAGCGCGATCAGGGCGTACACCGAGCCGATGGACAGGCCGCCGAGGAGGAGTTCGATGAAGGTGGTCATTGCGGTGCCCCTAGATAGGCTTGGACGACGGCCGGGTCGTTCTGGACCTCGGCGGGGGTGCCGCCGGCGATCCTGCGTCCGAAGTCGAGTACGGTCACGGCGTCCGCGAGCCGCATCACCACCCCCATGTCGTGCTCCACCAGCACGATCGAGATGCCGAGGCCGTCGCGGACCCCGGCCACGACCGCCGCGGTGCGCCGGCGTTCGTCGGCGGTCATACCGGCGACGGGTTCGTCGAGCAGCAGCACCTGCGGCTCCATGCACAGCGCGCGGCCCAGCTCGACCAGCTTCTGCTGCCCGTACGGAAGTGCGCTCGCCGGGCGGTCCAACTCCGTTTCCAGGCCGATGAATTCGGCGATCTCGCGGACCCGTTCGCGGTGTGCGCGGGCTTCCCGGGCGGCGGCCGGCAGCCGTAGCCCCGCAGCCAGGAAACCGGCCCGGGTGAGCCGGTGCCGGCCGAGCATGAGGGTGTCGGCGACGGTGGCGTACGGAGGCAGCGCGAGGTTCTGGAAGGTCCGGGCCACCCCGAGCGCGGCGATCCGGTGCGGGGCGAGCCCGGTCAGCTCGGTCTCCCCGAGCCGGACGCTTCCGGAGGCCGCCCGGTACACCCCGGACAGCACGTTGAAGGTGGTCGACTTGCCCGCTCCGTTGGGGCCGATGACGGCGTGGACGCTGCCCGGCTCGACGGTGAACGAGATGCCGTCGAGGGCGGTGAGGCCGGCGAAGCGGACGGTGACGTCCTGGACGGTGAGCGGGGCGGGGGCGGTCACGCGGACCACCTGCTCAGGGTGCGTACGGCGGTGCCCGCCGTCCGGTCCGCGTCGGCGGCGGCCGTCTCGTCCACGACGCCCAGGTAGCGGCGGCGCACCTCGTCGGAGGCGGCCAGTTCGCCGGCGGGCCCGTGCAGGGTGACCTCGCCCACCTCCAGGACGTACGCCGTGGTGGCCAGGCGCAGGGCGATCGACGCGTTCTGCTCCACGAGCAGGACGGAGGTGCCGGAGGCGTTGATCTCGCGCACCGTGTCGGCGATGCGCTGCGCCATCAGGGGCGCGAGGCCGAGCGAGGGCTCGTCGAGCAGGAGCAGCCGGGGCCGCGCCATCAGGGCGCGGCCCATGGCCAGCATCTGCTGCTCGCCGCCGGAGAGCAGCCCGGCGCTCTGGTGGGCGCGGCGGGCGAGCACGGGGAAGAGCTCATGGACGCGGTCCAGCGCCTCGGCCGCCGCCTTGCGGCCGCCGTCGGCGCCGAGGGCTCCGGCGCGCAGGTTGTCGGCCACCGTCATGCGGGCGAACACCTGCCGGCCCTCGGGCACCTGGACGATCCCGGCGGCCACCACCCGGTCGGGCCGCAGCCCGTCCAGGGGGCGCCCGTCGAACCGGATGGTGCCGGCGCCGGTCCCGCCGTGGAAACCGAGGGTCCGTGAGACGGCCCGCAGCAGGGTGGTCTTGCCGGCGCCGTTTCCGCCGAGCACGGCGGTGATCGTGCCGTCCGGGACGTCGAGGTCGATGCCGCGCAGTGACCGTACGGGGCCGTAGGCGACGGAGAGTGCGCGGATCTCGAGCGTGGGCATGGGGGTCCTCCTCCTTCCGCGGTTTCTGTGTTGCCACAGGTCAGCAGGGGGAGGAGGGGGGCGTCCATGGGGGGTGGGGGAAGCGTTGCGGGTGCCCCGGGTGGGCGGGGGTGGGGTTGTGCGGGCGCACAGGGCGGGAAGGGGCGGGCCTTGTCCCCTACCCGCCCCTTCCCGAAACCGGGGATCCGCCCCGGACCCCGCTCCTCAATCGCCGGAGGGGCTGAAAAACCAGCCTCAGACCAGGAAGTCGCGTGCGATCGACTCCGCCGCGCGCTCGAGGAGCGGCCCGGCCTGCGCCATGCACACCGCCGGATCCGGTTCCAGGTCCAGCAGCGCGTACGCCCGCCGGATTCCCGCACCTTCCAGCGCCTCCGGCGACAGCGCCAGGCGGCCGCACACCGCCACCACGTCGACCCCCGCCGCCCGCGCCGCCGCCGCGACGCCCGCCGGGGCCTTGCCGTGGAGCGTCTGGGCGTCGAGGGAGCCCTCGCCGGTGATGACGAACGTCGCCCGGTCCAGCGCGGGGGCGAAGCCGAGGACGTCGAGCATGACCTCGATCCCGGGGCGGAAGCGCGCGCCGAGCGCGACCAGCGCCCCGTAGCCGATGCCGCCGGCCGCCCCGGCGCCGGGGAGTTCCGCCTGCGCGGGGCCGAGAATCGAGGCGTAGTGGGCGAGCGCCGCGTCGAGCGTCGCGATGTCCGCCTCCGTCGCGCCCTTCTGGCGGCCGTAGACCTCCGGTGCGCCCTTCGGACCGGTCAACGGGTTGTCGACGTCGCTGGCGAGGACGAGGTCGATGCCGGCGAAGCGGGCGTCGAGACCGGACAGGTCCGCGTCGGCGAGGTCCGCGAGGCCGCCGCCGCCCGGCCCGACCGGCTTTCCGTCCGCGTCGAGGAACCGCGCGCCGAGCGCGGCGAGCATGCCCGCCCCGCCGTCCGTGGTGGCGCTGCCGCCGACGCCGAACACGATGGTCCGGGCCCCCGCTTCGACCGCGGCGAGCAGGAGCTCCCCGGAGCCGTACGTGGTGGCCGTGAGGGGCGCGAAGACACCGTCGGGCAGGTGCTGGAGGCCGGACGCCTCGGCCATCTCGACCACCGCGGTGGTCCCGCGCACCGCGTACGCGGCGGTGACGGGGTCGCCCAGGGGGCCGGTCACCCGCGCCTCGCGGCGCTCGAAGCCGGCGGCCACCGCCGCCGCCACCGTGCCGTCGCCGCCGTCGGCGACCGGCAGGGTCTCCACCCGTAGGCCGGGGACGACGCGCCGCAGCCCGGCCGTCACCCGCTCCGCGACCTGCACGGCCGTGAGCGAGCCCTTGAACTTGTCCGCCGCGACGAGCACGCGTGCGGTCTCCATCACTGCTCCGTCCGTCACCATGATTCCCTTTGCATTCGAACAGGCAGTCGCGCCGCCCCGACCCTATCCGTCGCACCCCTTATCTGCCCATGGCCTGATCGATCAAAGTGGGCCTACGCTGACCTTATGACCACCACTGACTACGCTACGTACATCGCCGGCCTGCCCAAGGTCCTCGTGGGAGCCGCCTGCATCTTCCGGGACGCGAGCGGCCGGGTGCTGCTGGTCGAGCCGAGTTACCGGGAGGGATGGACGCTGCCCGGCGGGACCGTCGAGTCGGCCGACGGGGAGGGTCCGCGGCAGGGCGCGCGCCGCGAGTCGCTGGAGGAGATCGGGCTCGACATCGAGCCGGGCCGGCTCCTCGTCGTGGACTGGACACGCGGCAGCGGCCGGCCGCCGATCGTGGCGTACGTGTACGACGGCGGCGTGCTGGACGAGGAGCAGCTGAAGGCGATCCGGCTCCAGGAGTCGGAGCTGCTGTCGTGGAAGCTGGTCGAGCCGGCGGAGATCGACCGGTATCTGATCGGTGCGCGCGCCGGGCGGATGCGCGCGGCGCTGGAGGCTCTGGAGTCGGGCACGGGCGCCGTGGAGCTGGAGGACGGCCGCCCCGTCGGCTGAGGCCGGGGGCAGCCCGGTCAGCCCTGGGTGTCCGGCGGCCTCGTCTCGTCCTCGCGCCTGGTCTCGTCGCGTGCCGCGACCCGGGCCTCGGTGCGGTGGCCGCGCGCGATGTAGTCGCGCACGACGAGTTCGACCGCGTCCTGCGGGTTGCCGACCCCCGCGAGCACCATCACTTCGACCACGAGTTCCGCATCGAGGCTGATCGCTACCTTCGCCATGGCGCGACGGTAGCACCGCGCGTCCGGGTACGGTCCCGGGCATGACCCTCCACGCCACCCGGGCCTCGTACGACACCGTCGCGGCGGACTACGCCGCGCTGCTCGCGGACGAGTTGGCCGCGAAGCACCTGGACCGGGCGATGCTCGGCGCCTTCGCCGCGTATGTGCGCGGGGCCGGCGGCGGGCCGGTCGCCGATCTCGGCTGCGGGCCGGGGCGGGTCACCGCGTACCTGCGGGGCCTGGGCCTCGACGCGTTCGGCGTGGACCTCTCGCCCGGCATGGTCGCCGAGGCCCGGCGGCGCCACCCGGGCCTGCGGTTCGAGGTGGGGACGATGGCCGCGCTGGACCTGCCCGACGGCTCGCTGGGCGGGGCCGTCGCCTGGTACTCGCTCGTGCATACGCCGCCGCGGGAGCTGGGGCCGTACGTGGCCGAGTTCCGCCGGGTCCTGGCCCCCGGCGGCCACCTGCTCATCGCCTTCAAGGCGGGCGACGACGAGGGCGTGCGGCTCGGGCACGCGTACGGGCATCCCGTCGACCTCGACGTGTACCGCTTCGACCCGGACCGGGTGGCCGCGCTGCTCGGCGCCGCCGGGTTGGAGTCGCGGGCCCGGCTGGTGCGGGCGGCGGACCCGGCGGAGCGGACCCCGCAGGCGTTCCTGCTCGCCCGGCGGCCCGCCGGGTGAGGTAGTGTGGACGGCTGCGAAGGGGAGTAGCCCCGCAAACCGGTCGTCGACACACTGGAGCCTCGCGGTTCCCGGTGGCCGGGCTCGTGGATCATCACGGGTGGGCGAGACCTTCGGTCAGGTGTGACACGCCCACGCCCTGTGGGCGGTGCCGTCATGCCGGGCCGAGTGGTCCTCCGAAACGCCGACCGGCACTTCGCGGAGATCCGGGGCCCGGCTCGTACAGAAAGCCACCCGAAATGCATCTCGACCCCCTGGCGATCATCACCGCTTTCGGGCTGATCTTCCTCGCCGAACTCCCGGACAAGACCATGTTCGCGTCGCTCGCCATGGGCACGCGCATGCGCCCGCTGTACGTCTGGTTCGGCACCTCGTCCGCGTTCATCGTGCATGTCGCGATCGCGGTCGGTGCGGGCGGGCTGCTCGGCCTGCTGCCCGACTGGATCGTCAAGCTGGTGTCGGCCTGTCTGTTCGCCTTCGGCGCCTTCATGCTGCTGCGCGGGGGCAGGGACGACGAGGACGACGAGGCGGGCCCGAAGACGGTGACCGGGTTCTGGCCGGTGTACTCGACGGCGTTCACGGCGGTGTTCATCAGCGAGTGGGGCGACCTCACGCAGATCACGACCGCCAACCTGGCGGCGAGCAACGGCACCTGGTCCACCGCGATCGGCTCGGCCGCCGCCCTGATGTCCGTGTCCGCGCTGGCGCTGCTCGCGGGCCGGTTCATCGCGAAGCGCGTACCGCTGAAGACCGTGCAGCGCATCGGCGGGCTGTGCATGCTGGGCCTGGCGATCTGGACGGTGACCGAGATCTTCACCGGCTGAGCGGCGGAGACGCCGTACGGCGAAGGGCCCCGCACGCGCGTGTGCGGGGCCCTTCGCCGTACGCGCTTCAGAACAGCGCCGGGGTGTTCTGCTCCGTGCCGTTCTCGAACGCCAGCAGGCGCTGCTTGCGGTCCAGCCCGCCCCCGTAGCCGGTGAGGCCGCCCGAGGCCCCGATCACCCGGTGGCAGGGGACGATGATGCCGACCGGGTTCTTGCCGTTGGCCAGGCCCACCGCCCGGGAGGCCCCGGGCTTGCCGAGGTTCTCGGCGAGTTCGCCGTACGAGCGGGTCTCGCCGTACGGGATGAGCCGCAGCTGCTCCCAGACGCTGCGCTGGAACGGGGTGCCGTCCAGGTGCAACGGCAGGTCGAAGTCGCGCAGTTCGCCGGCGAAGTAGGCGTCGAGCTGGCGGATGGCCTCGGTGAAGGGGCGGGGGTCGGGCTCCCCGAAGGTCTCCTCGGGGGGCCGGTGGCGCTGGGCGGTCATGTAGAGGCCGGCGAGGACGCCGTCGGTGGCGACGAGGGTCAGCGGGCCGTAGGGGCTGTCGGTGACGGTGTGCTGCCGGGTCACGGGGCACTTCCTTCCGCGTCCGGGAGATGGTTGATGGGGTGGTCGTCGACGGTCCAGAGGTACTGGACGGCGTACGCCCGCCAGGGGCGCCAGCCGGCCGCGCGGGCGGTGAGGGCGGCCGGGGTGGACGGCAGGCCGAGGTGCTGGGCGGACCGGCGGATGCCGAGGTCGGTCGGGAGGAAGGCGTCCGGGTCGCCGAGCGCCCGCATCGCGATGACCTCGACGGTCCAGGGGCCGAACCCGGGCAGCGCGGCCAGTTCGGTGCGGGCCCGCTCCCAGTCGGAGTCGGGGCCGAGGCGCAGCGAGCCGTCCGCCAGGGCCTGGACGAGGGTGGTGAGCGTACGGCGGCGGGTGCGGGGGAGGGCCAGCTGCTCGGGGTCGAGTCCGGCCAGCGCCCCGGGGTCCGGGAAGAGGTGGGTGAGTCCGCCCTCGGGGTCGTCCACCGGGGTGCCGTGTGCGGTGACCAGGCGGGCCGCGTGGGTGCGGGCGGCGGCGGTGGAGACCTGCTGGCCGAGCACGGCGCGGACGGCGAACTCGGCGCCGTCGACGGTCCGCGGCACCCGGCGGCCCGGTGCCGCGTCGACCAGCGGGGCGAGCAGCGGGTCGGTGCGCAGCTGTTCGTCCACGGCGACCGGGTCGGCGTCCAGGTCGAGGAGCCAGCGGCACCGGCTGATGGCGAGGGTCAGGTCGCGCGGGTCGGTGAGGGAGAGCCGGCAGGCGATGTGGTCGGGGCGCGGGGTGAGGGCCACGATGCCGTGGCCGTGCGGCAGGGTGAGGGTGCGGCGGTACGCGCCGTCGCGCCACTCCTCGACGCCGGGGACGGCGGTCGCGGCCAGGTGGCCGAAGAGGTTGCTGGGGTTGAGCGGGGCGCGGTACGGGAGGCGCAGCGTGATGACGCCCGGGGCGGCGGGTGCGGGCGCGGTGCCGGCGGCACGGGTGCGCAGCTCGCCCGGGGCGAGGGCGAAGACCTCCCGGACGGTGTCGTTGAAGGTGCGTACGGAGGAGAACCCGGCGGCGAAGGCGATCTCGGCCATGGGCAGCGCGGTGGTCTCGATGAGCACCCGGGCGGTCTGGGCGCGCTGGGCGCGGGCCAGGGCGAGCGGTCCGGCGCCGAGTTCGGCGACCAGCTGGCGTTCGATCTGGCGGGGCGAGTAGCCGAGCCGGGCGGCGAGGCCGGGTACGCCCTCGCGGTCGACGACGCCGTCGCGGATGAGCCGTATCGCGCGGGCCACCGAGTCGGCGCGGGCGTTCCACTCCGGTGATCCGGGGCTGGTGTCGGGGCGGCACCGCTTGCAGGCCCGGAACCCGGCCTGCTGGCAGGCCGCCGCGCTGGGGTAGAACGTCATGTTCTCGGCCTTGGGCGGCACGACGGGGCAGCTCGGGCGGCAGTAGATCCGGGTGGTCAGGACGGCGGTGAAGAACCAGCCGTCGAAGCGGGCGTCCTTGGACCGGACCGCCCGGACGCAGCGCTCGGTGTCGGTGTGCATGGTTCAAGGATGGGCCACCGGCGGGGTGGGTGGCTGGCGGAAATCCGACATGGGCGTCGGGCTGCCTGGGAGTGCCCGACGCCCCCTGTCTCTCTTGGATCAGCCGAGGAGCGCGGAGGCGAAGATGCCGGGCAGCCTCGTCGCCTTCGGGTCCGTGGTGTACGCGGTGAGGCGTTCCATGGTCGTGCGGCCGGTGCGGTTGGTGACGTAGTACGGCGGGCGCGGGGACAGGGACGGGGAGCCGGTGAGCAGGCCGCGCGGGGCGGGTGCGAAGGGGGCCCGGACGACCGTCTTCTCGACGTGCTCCAGCATGAACGCGTTGTGCACGAAGCCGACGCCGCTGCCGATGTCCTGGCGGCTGTGCCCGGGGAAGGCTCCCCAGGGCGTGTAGCCGAGCAGGAAGCCGAACGCCGACCAGCAGTTGACGCCCAGGGTGCCGTAGCGGAGGCCCGCGACCGCCTCCTCGACCGCGCGGCGGTGGGCGCGTTCGGTGCGGGGGTGGACGAGCAGGGTCGCGCCGAGGGTGCCGGGGAGCCGGTCGTTGGCGAACTCCGCCGCCGCGCGCAGGAAGGCGGGGGCGTCGGCGCCCGGCAGGCGTACGACGCCGAGGGCGCTGGCGAACACCTCGGTGTCGAGCATGGGGTCGCCCTCGTCGGTGATGTCCGGGACCAGGAGGCGGCAGGCGCCCTCCCCGTGGGTCTCGGCTTCGGGGTGGGCGCGGACGACCGCGTCGAGGCGGCCGGCGGCGCCGGGGTAGTAGTCGGCGCGGGGCGGCAGTGCGCGCAGGACCCGGCGGATCTCGGCGAGCAGCCGTTCGGTGCCGTCCCACTCGCGGGGGACCACGAGGATCTGGCTGGCGACGCAGTTGTGCCCGGAGTTGTTCATCTTGCTGGTGACGATGTGCTCGGCCTGGAAGCGGAAGTCCGCCGCGCTCCACGGCCCCGGGGCCACGATGCACGGGCTGACGCCGCCGAGTTCGCTGGTGAACGGCTTGTCGTTGAGCGGGGTGTCCTCGCGCCTGCGCCGCTCGGCCTGCTCGTCGGTGCCCCAGACGATCGCGTCGTGGGTGCGCTCGCTGCCGGTGACGTGGATGGTGTCGACCCCGTCGTGGGTGGTGAGGTAGGCGCCGGTCTCCGCCCCGCCGTCCACGAAGCGCACCCAGCCCTTCTCGATGAACTCGGCGAACACCTTCTCGAAGTGCGGGCGCAGGTAGGCGTTGACGGGGTTCATCTTGGCGAGGACGACCTCGCCCTCCGCGTACAGCTTGTGCAGGATGTCGAGGGGGGTGATCGCGGGGACGTTGCCCGCGCCCAGGACCAGGGCGACGGCCGGGCGGCCCGGGCGGCCCCGGTACTCCCCCGCCGCGTCGGCCAGCGTCTGCTCGCGGGTGGTCCCGGGGAGGGTCCACACCTCGGCGGTGAACCCGTTGAGCAGGAGGCGGTCGTACCCGGTGGCGGGGAAGACGTCGACCAGGACGCGTCCGCCGCGGTCGCGGACGGCCTCGGGGGCGACCGGGTCCTGTCCGGCGGCGAGCCTGCGCAGCACGTGGAGGTGGGCGCTCACCGTCTGGGCCAGGGCCCAGGGGGCGGTGACCCAGTCCTCGGCGGCCCAGGCCGAGTCGGCGGCGTATCCCTTGGCGGCGGCGGCGTCGGCGACCATGGCGGGCGCGGTCTCGGCGATGCGCGGGAGCATGCGCTCCAGGAGGGCGACGCGTTCGGGGAGCGGAGTGGCGGTCCAGGTGCCGGCCCGGTCGCGCAGGCCGGCGACGGCGAGGTCGAGCGGGCTGGTGTCGAGTGCGGGGGCTGCGCTCACGGGCGGGCTCCTTGGGTGGGTCCGGTGGAGGGAAGGGTCAGGGGGTCGGGCGGGGCGCGTCGCGGGCCGGGTCGATGAGCCAGAAGGATGCCGCGGCCCCCAGGGCGAGGAGAAGACCGGAGAGCACGACGGCGTTCTGGTAGCCGTCGGTCCCCTGGGCGTCGACGAGGGCGCCCACGACGGCCGGGGCGGCCAGTCCGGCCATGGTGACCAGGGCGTTCATGACGCCCAGGGCCCCGCCGGCCCTGTCCGGCGGGGCGAGTTCGCTGACGGTGGTCGCCGCGACGGCCGCGTACGAGCCGCCGGACCCGAAGCCGAGGGCGATCAGCACGGTCTTGGCCGTGGAGCCGTCGGCGAGCGGGACGGCCAGGCAGCACAGGGCGCCGAGCGCGAGCAGCGTGCCGCCGACCCAGCCCCGGGCGCGGCGGCTGCCGACGCCGCGCCGCATGAGCCGTCCGGTGACCCCGGCCTGGGCGAGCAGGACGACCGCGCCGATGGTCCAGGGGGCGACGACGACGGTGCCCGCCTCTCCTGCCGTGTAGCCGAGGGCGTTGCGGAGGTAGGACGGCAGCCAGACCAGCATCAGGGCGACGGTCCAGTAACTGGTGAAGTAGGCGAAGGTGGCGCCGGCCCAGGTGCGGCTGGTGAGGATCGCGCGGTACGGGACCGGGACGGCGTGCGCCTCCTCGCGTACCGGCGCCGGGGTGGTCTCCACGCGGTGTCCGCCGTCCGCGCCGAGCACCTTCCAGACGGCGGCCCAGACCAGCCCCACGCCCGCCAGCACCCACAGGGCGGTGCGCCAGCCGTGGTGCTGGATGACCCAGGACAGGCCGGGTGCGGAGGTGATCACCCCGAGCGTGACGCCCAGGGTGATCAGGGCGCCCGGCAGGTTGCGCCGGTCGTTGGGGAACCAGGCGAGGGTGGCCTGCTGCGCCACGGGGAAGGCCGGGCCCTCGGCCGCGCCCAGGAAGACCCGGGAGGCGACGAGGACGGCGAGGCCGCCGCCGATCGCGGCGGGCACCTGGGCCACGGACCAGAGCAGCGCCATGAGCAGCAGCAGGATCTTCGGTGAGATCCGGTCGGCGGCGAGACCGACCAAAACGGCCGCGACCGAGAAGAGCAGGAAGAACGCGCCGTTGACGAGGCCGAACTGAGTGGCGCTCAGGTGCAGGTCGGCCCGGATCTCGTCGGCGGCCAGACCGAGGACCGACTTGTCGGCGAAGTTGACCATCATGAAGACCACGAGGAGCACGGTCACCGTCCAGGCCCGGGTGCGGGTGCCGGCGGGTGCCACCGTTGCGGTGGGGTGCTGGGGCCGTTCGATCGGTGCCGCGGTCATGGGATCTCCTGGGAAGGGGTGCGGAAGGTTCAGGAGAGCGGCACGCCGGCGATGGCGATGCGCTCCATGATCCGGCGCTGCGGGAAGTAGTCGTTGATCGCGTAGTGCTGGGTGGCGATGTTGTCCCAGACGGCGATCGAGTCGGCCTCCCAGTGGAAGCGGACCTGGTACTCGGGGATGCGGGCCTGGAGGACCAGGATGTCGAGCAGTTCGCGGCTCTCGGCGTCGGACAGGCCGTTGATGCGGGTGGTGAAGGGCTCGTTGACGTAGAGGGTCCTGCGGCCGCTGCGCGGGTGGCGGACGACGACCGGGTGCTCGACCTGCGGCCAGGACGTGCGGAACGCGGCCTTCTGCTCGTCGTTCATGAGGGCGCCCCAGCTGGGGGCCCAGTCGTGTACGGCGGTGAGTTCGGCGATGCGGGTCTTCAGGTCGTCGGGCAGGTTGTCGTAGGCGGCGGCCATGTCCGCCCACATGGTGTCGCCGCCCGCCTCGGGCACCTCCACGGCGCGCAGGACGGAGCCGAGCGCCGGGTTGACCATGAACGAGTGGTCGCTGTGCCAGATGTTCTTGTTGCCGGCCGCCTTGGCGTCCTTGGCGAGGCGTGAGACGCCGGCCGTCCCGGTCTTCGGGAAGAACGGGTTGGGCTCGGGCGGGCCCCAGACACCGGACAGGGCGAGCTGGTGCTCGGCGGTGAATCCGGTCTGCTTGCGGAAGAAGATCACCTTCCATTCCAGCAGCGCCTGCCGCAGCTCCTCGGCGAGTTCGGCGGTGAGGGGGCGGGTCAGGTCGACACCGCCGAGCACGGCGCCGAAGTGCGGGGTGAGCGGGCTGATCTCGACCTGCCGGTAGGTGACCGGTGCGGCGCCGGGCGCGAGGCGTTCGAGGGTCCGGCTCCCGTAGTGCATGAGCGGCTTGTCGAGGACCGGCCTGGGGTTCGTGACAGCGGTCTGCATGGGTGTTCCCTAAGAATGGTTGGCGGTCCGGGGGGACCGGGTGTGGCTGATGGGTGTTTGCCGCTTGTGGCTCGCGAGGAATGGCCGCCCGGTCCTCCG
>NZ_JBHUXS010000019.1:0-138921 GCF_042669245.1 Streptomyces sp. NPDC057249
CGGAGGACCGGGCGGCCATTCCTCGCGAGCCACAAGCGGCAAACACCCATCAGCCACACCCGGTCCCCCCGGACCGCCAACCATTCTTAGGGAGACATCCATGACGCTGTACGACATTCCGCTGCGCACCCTCACCGGCGAGCCGACGTCGCTGGGCGACTACCGCGGACGGGCCGTGCTGCTGGTGAACGTGGCATCGAAGTGCGGGCTGACTCCGCAGTACGCGGGTCTGGAACGGCTCCAGAAGGAGTACGCGGACCGCAGGTTCACCGTGCTCGGTGTGCCGTGCAACCAGTTCGGCGGCCAGGAGCCGGGGACCGCCGAGGAGATCGAGACCTTCTGCTCGACGACGTACGGGGTGAGCTTCCCGCTGCTGGAGAAGACCGACGTCAACGGCGCGGACCGGCACCCGCTGTACACGGAGCTGACCCGGCTCGCGGACGCGGCGGGCGAGGCCGGGGACGTCCAGTGGAACTTCGAGAAGTTCCTGATCTCACCGGCGGGCGAACCGGTCGCCCGCATCCGCCCCCGTACGGAGCCGGACGCACCCGAGCTGGTGGCGGCGATCGAGGCGCAGCTGCCCGCGTAGTTCCCGCCTCAGGCGCGGCTGAGCAGCACGGAGCCCTTGGGGTAGGTGGCATCTCCGCCCACGTTCGCCACCTGGACGAGGACGGGGGTGCCCTCCTTGATGTTGCCGGTCTTCCACGGCGTGCAGTACGGCGAGGTGTGGCCGCGGGTGGTGGCGGTGCGGTCCCAGGTGCCGTCCCGGCCGATGTCCAGCTTCACCTCGATGCTCCAGCCGTCGGCGGTGGTGTCGCAGGCCCGGATCGAGTCGCCGGGTGCGGACCCGTACGGGTCCGCGTTCCACTCCCCGTAGCCGCCGAAGACCGCCTCGACCGTCCGGGGCTCGGCGTGCGCCGTCGTCTGCACGGTGACCACGAGCCCGAAGGCCGCCGCCGCGGTCACCGCGATCCGTCCCGCACCGGCTCTCGCCATCCCCTGCTCCCTTCATCACCCGGTCACGATCTCCACCGGGAATCTACAGGTACATGGCAGGTGCACACCATCGCGCGTGCCGCACGGCCGTGGCCCCCGCCCCCCGGTACGGGCCGGTGGGACGGGGGCCGGTGACGCCGGACGGGCCTCGCGGCGCGGTCAGCGGATGGGCATGCCCGACAGGGTGCGGGCGATGACCAGGCGCTGGATCTCGCTGGTGCCCTCGAAGATCGTGTAGATCGCGGCGTCCCGGTGCATGCGCTCCACCGGGTACTCACGGGTGAAGCCGTTGCCGCCGAGGATCTGGACCGCCTGGGCGGTGACCTTCTTGGCCGTCTCGCTCGCGTACAGCTTGGACATGGAGCCCTCGGCCGACTCGAACGGCTTGCCGGTGGTGGCCATCCAGGAGGCGCGCCAGACCAGCAGCCGGGCCGCGTCGATCTGGGTGCGCATGTCGGCGAGCTGGAACGCGACGCCCTGGTTGTCGATGATCGGGCGGCCGAACTGGGTCCGCGTCTTCGCGTAGTCGAGCGCCACCTCGTACGCGGCGCGGGCGGTGCCGACCGCCATGGCGCCGACGGCCGGGCGGGACGCCTCGAAGGTGGCCATCGCCGCGTTCTTCACACGCTCGCCGCCGGTGGCGGCCCGCTCGCGGGCACGGGCGAGGCGCTGGTCCAGCTTCTCCTTGCCGCCGAGCAGGCAGTGCCCCGGTACGCGCACGTCCTCCAGGACGACCTCGGCGGTGTGCGAGGCGCGGATGCCGTGCTTCTTGAACTTCTGGCCCTGGGAGAGGCCGGGGGTGTCCGGCGGGACGATGAAGGAGGCGTGGCCCTTGGAGCCGAGCTCCGGGTCGACGACCGCGACGACCACGTGGACGTTGGCGATGCCGCCGTTGGTCGCCCAGGTCTTGGTGCCGTTGAGCACCCACTCGTCCTTGGCCTGGTCGTACACCGCGCGGGTGCGCATCGAGGCGACGTCGGAACCGGCGTCGGGCTCGGAGGAGCAGAAGGCCGCGACCTTCACGTCGTCGGCGTCCCCGTACATCTGCGGAATCCAGGTGCCGATCTGCTCCTCGGTGCCGTTGGCGAGGACGCCGACGGCCGCCAGGCCCGTCCCGACGATCGACAGGGCGATGCCGGCGTCGCCCCAGAACAGCTCCTCCATGGCCATCGGGATGCCGAGCCCCGTAGGATCGAAGAACTGCTGGGCGTAGAAGTCGAGGGAGTAGATCCCGACCTTGGCCGCCTCCTGGATGACGGGCCAGGGCGTCTCCTCACGCTCGTCCCACTCCGAAGCGGCCGGGCGGATCACGTCCGCGGCGAAGCCGTGGAGCCAGTCACGGACCTGCTTCTGGTCATCGTTGAGCTCAAGCGTGAACTCGGCCATGTTCCCCTCCACGTACTGCCGTCGAAACGCTTCGTTACTTGCGGTAACAACAGTCTGTTACTGGCAAGTAGCCTGTGTCAACCGCATGAGACGCCATCCGCACCCCGCCGGACAGGGTGTTACGTTGCGCAGGCACGACGGACAGGCACGGTCAGGGGTGGGAGAGACGACATGGAGACCACACGACAGGCCGAGCGCCAGCGGACCACGGCCGAGCGCCGCCGCCGGGAGCTGCTCGAAGCCGCCGACCGCGTGGTGCTCAGGGACGGCCCCGGGGCCTCGATGAACGCCATCGCGGCGGAGGCGGGCATCACGAAGCCCATCCTCTACCGGCATTTCGGCGACAAGGGCGGCCTCTACCGGGCCCTTGCCAAGCGGCACACCGACGCACTGCTGAGCGCCCTGCGCGCCGCACTGGACGCCCCCGCGGAGCGGCGCGCCCGGGTCGAGTCGACGCTCGACACCTACCTCGCGGCGATCGAGGCCCGCCCGCAGGTCTACCGGTTCCTGATGCACCCGTCCGACGACTCGGCCCCCTCCCCCGAGCAGGGCTTCGACGTGGGCCGGCACTCCGCACCGCTGCTGCGCCGCCTGGGCGAGGAGCTGGCCACGGTGATCGCGGAGCGGGTGGACCTCGGCCCGGACAGCGAGGCGATGGCCCGCATCTGGGGGCACGGCATCGTCGGGATGATGCACGCGGCCGGCGACTGGTGGCTCGGTGAACGCCCTTGCTCGCGCGAGCAGCTGGTCCGCAGCCTCGCCGATCTCCTCTGGGGCCGGCTGGCCGCGGCGGGCGACCGCGCGGACGGGCCGGGCTTCTGACGCACCGTCGACCGGAGGGTCGCGGTCAGCCGGTACGCCCCCACGGCGCCCGGCGGGCCGCGCGCAGCACCCGGGCCCGGCGCAGCCCGGTCAGCCGGTCGGTGTAGACCCGGCCCTCCAGGTGGTCGCACTCGTGCTGGAGGCAGCGGGCGAAGAACCCGGTGCCGTCGATCCGGACCGGCTCGCCGGTCATCGTGACGCCCTCGACCACGGCGTGGTCGAAGCGGGGTGTGCCCGCCTCCAGGCCGGGGAGCGAGAGGCAGCCCTCGGACCCGCGCACCGTGACCCCGTCCGCCGCCACCAGGACCGGGTTCACCACGTGGCCGAGGTGGCGCACGTCCTCGTCGTCGGGGCAGTCGAAGACGAACACCCGTGACGGCACACCGATCTGGTTCGCGGCGAGCCCGACACCCCGCGCCGCGTACATCGTGGCGAACATGTCCTCGACGAGCCGGGCGAGCGGGGCACCGAACTCCGTGACGGGTTCGCACGCCGCGTGCAGGACCGGGTCGCCGAGCAGGCTCATGGTGCGGACGATTCCGGAGCTGCCGGGGATCGAGCGGTTGCGCATGGCCGTCATCGTACGTTCCACGGGGTGCCCCCCGGCACTCCGGGCGGGCCCGGGCACAGCCCTCGTCAACGCCCTCACGGGAGTCACCCGGCGAACCTCCCGCCCGGACCACGGCACACCCTTGTTCACATTCTTGACCAACACATATATCTGTGGACGTTGACGCGTCCATGGCATCACTCTACGGTCGACGGAAAGCGCTTGCACCCAGCCGGACGTCATCCCGTCCGGCCCACTCCCCCCACCTGGAGTAGAAGATGCAGCTCAAGCCTGTTCTCGCATGCGCCGGCCTGCTGGCCGGCTCGCTCGCCGTCCTGGGCACCACCGCGCAGGCCGCCCCCGGCCAGGAAAACGCTTCCCTCGCGGCCGGCGCCCTGTATGTGGCGCCCGACGGCACCGCCGACGCCGCCGGCACCGAGTCGGACCCCACCACGCTCGCGTCGGCGATCAGCCGGGTGGACGCCGGCGGCACGATCTACCTGCGCGGCGGCACGTACCGCTACGGGCAGACGGTCACCATTCCGCCGGGCAACGACGGCACATCGGGTGCCCGCACCACCATGGCCGCCTACCCGGGCGAGCGACCGGTGCTGAATTTCTCGGAGATGAGCGAGGACCCCGCCAACCGCGGACTCGCGGTGAACGGCGACTACTGGCACATCGACGGCCTCACGGTCGAGCGCGCCGGCGACAACGGCGTCTTCGTCGGCGGCAGCGACAACGTCATCGAGCACGTCGTGACCCGCTTCAACCGCGACTCGGGGCTCCAGATCTCCCGGATCTCCTCCGACACCCCCGACGACGAGTGGCCGGCGGACAACCTCGTCCTCAGCTCCGAGTCGCACGACAACGCGGACTCCGACGGCGAGGACGCGGACGGGTTCGCCGCCAAGCTCACCGCGGGCCCCGGCAACGTCTTCCGCTACACGGTCTCGCACAACAACATCGACGACGGCTGGGACCTGTACACCAAGACGGAGACCGGCCCCATCGGCCCGGTGACCATCGAGGACTCCCTCAGCTACGACAACGGCACCCTCTCCGACGGCACGGTGAACGAGGACGGCGACCGCAACGGCTTCAAGCTCGGCGGCGACAAGATCAAGGTCAACCACGTCGTGCGGCGCAACATCGCCTACAACAACGGCCACCACGGCTTCACGTACAACAGCAACCCGGGCTCGATGACCGTGTCCGACAACGTCGGCATCGACAACGAGGAGCGCAACTTCTCCTTCGACAAGGGCACTTCGGTGTTCCGGGACAACACCTCCTGCCGCAGCGGGGACGGCTCCAACGACAAGACGGTCGGGGACGCGGACGGCTCCAACCAGTTCTGGACCGGCTCCAACGGTCCCCGGTGCTCCGCGTACGACGGCGCCCTGGACTGGTCGTTCGCCTCCGAGGGCCGCCTGGTCGTGTCCTTCGGCGGGACCGTGGTCACTCCGTGACGCGTCCGGCGGTGCCGGGGGCGCGGTCCCCCGGCACCGCCGCCCGTCTCACTCCTCGCGCAGGGTCGTCACCAGGTCGCGCGGCAGCCCGTGGGTGTCGTGGAGGTAGTGGAGGTCCTCCTCCGACAGGGCCCCGCGGAACCGGGGCCGGGCCAGCACCTGCCGTCCGCGTTCCAGGAGCCGGACGAACCGGCGCTCCTCGTCGGCCAGCACGCGCAGCACCTCGCCGGGGTCCACGTCCTGCCGGAAGTGGGCCAGGGTGTGGCGGACCGGCTCGGTCGGCAGATCGCCGAGCGTGCGCGAGGGGTCGTCGCGCCGGAGCACGGTCAGGGCCCGTCGCAGCAGGCGGCGCAGCACGTAACCGCGTCCGGTGGCGGCCGGGCGGACCCCGTCGCCGATGACGACGACGGCGGAGCGCAGGTGGTCGCAGACCAGCCGCAGGGCGGGCTCGTCCAGCGGCCACAGGGCCGGTACGGACCGGCGCCAGGGGTCGAAGACGTCGCACTCGAACACCGAGCGCCGGCCCTGGAGCAGCGAGGCCAGGCGTTCCAGACCGAGGCCGGTGTCGACGTTGCGGCGCGGCAGCGGCACCAGTGAGCCGTCGTCGAGCCTGCGGTGGCTCATCGTGACGTGGTTCCACACCTCCACCCAGCGGTCGTCCCGGGTGGGCGTGGACACCGGCGGCCCCTCGCCGCTCCAGAGGAAGATCTCCGAGTCGGGGCCGCACGGCCCCGTCGGCCCGTTGGACCACCAGTTGTCCTCGACGGTCAGCTCCACGGGGACGCCCCGTTCCCGCCACACCCGCAGCGAGGCGGAGTCGCGCTCGGTGCGCTCGTCGCCGGCGTACACCGTGGCGTGCAGCCGTCCGGGATCGATGCCCAGGCCCTCGGTGAGCAGCCCGTACCCCCATTCCAGGCTCTGCGGGCCCTCGTAGTCGCCCAGCGACCAGCTGCCGAGCATCTCGAAGACGGTGAGGTGGGTGGCGTCGCCGACCTCGTCCAGGTCGGTGGTGCGCAGGCACCGCTGCCGGTTGACCAGCCGGCTGCCCAGCGGGTGCGGGCGGCCCTCCAGGTACGGGGTGAGGGGATGCATCCCCGACGTGGTGAAGAGCACGGGGTCGCCGGGCGGCGGCAGCAGGGTGGAGCCGGTGACGCGGCGGTGGCCGCGCTCCTCGAAGTACTCCAGGAAGGTACGGGCGAGCTGTTCGGTCTCCATCGGGACGGCTCCTTCGCGGGTGGCGGGGAGGCGCCGGAGAACGGGGCCGTTCGGTCACCCGGCCGGGGAGGAATCACCGCGGCACCACCGACGGACCGTTTCCGGTCGCCGGGGGAAGGGAAAGTCAGACGGCGGCAACCGGCGAGCTGGTCGCTCGCGCGGTCGCGGTGGTGGTGATGCCGTTGACGTCCATACGCCGACGGTAACGCGCCCCCGGCCGCCCGTGCACCCGGATTCCGTCGCCGGCGGGCCCATGGAGAACGCGACGGCCCGCTCACGCGTCCTCCATTCCAAGGGAAGTCCACGAGCCGGACGGTGCCGCCGTGCGGTCATGGTGCCGGACATCGATAGGCTGGGCGGCGGACCGATGCAAGGAGGATCTAGGACGATGGCAGGCAACACGGAGCCGTTGTCGCCGCGGGCCAAGCTGGCCGTGACGGCGGGCAAGGCCGCTGCGGCGGTGTCGCGGGCGGCCGGGCGGGGCAGCGGATCGGTGATCGGCGGCCGGGTGGCGCTCAAGCTCGACCCCGACCTGCTCGGGCGGCTGGCGCAGCACCTGGACGTGATCCTCGTCTCGGCGACGAACGGCAAGACGACCACCACCCGGCTGATCGCCGAGGCGCTGCGCGCCGCGGGCCCGGTCGTGTCGAACGCGCTCGGCGCCAACATGCCCGCGGGCATCACGTCCGCGCTGGCCGGCGGCTCCGACGCGCAGTACGGCGTGATCGAGGTGGACGAGAAGTACCTCGCCGGGGTGGCCCGCGACACGACGCCCAAGGTGATCGCGCTCCTCAACCTCTCGCGCGACCAGCTGGACCGGGCCGCGGAGACGCGGATGCTGGCCGAGAAGTGGCGCGAGGGGCTGTCCGGCTCCAAGTCCGTGATCGTCGCCAACGCCGACGACCCGCTGATCGTCTGGGCGGCCTCCTCCTCCCCCAACGTGGTGTGGGTCGCGGCCGGCCAGGCGTGGAAGGACGACGCCTGGTCCTGCCCGTCCTGCGGCGGGGTCATGCAGCGCCCCGGCGACGACTGGTTCTGCGGCGAGTGCGGCTTCCGGCGTCCGCCGCCGAGCTGGGTGCTGCACGGCGACTACGTCCTCGACCCGCACGGTTCGGCGTGGCCCATCCACCTCCAGCTCCCCGGCCGCGCCAACAAGGCCAACGCCACGAGCTCGGCGGCCGTCGCCGCGGTCTTCGGTGTGCCGCCGCAGGTGGCGCTGGAGCGCATGTACCAGGTGCAGGCCGTCGCAGGCCGGTACGACGTGGTGAGCTTCCTCGGCCGTGAGCTGCGGCTCCTGCTGGCGAAGAACCCGGCGGGCTGGCTGGAGACGTTCTCGCTGATCGACCCGCCGCCGACCCCGGTGATCCTGTCGGTGAACGCGCGCGGCGCGGACGGCACGGACACCTCGTGGCTGTGGGACGTCGACTACACCCAGCTGGCGGGCCACCCGATCTTCGTGCTCGGCGACCGCAAGCTGGACCTCGCGGTCCGGCTCGAAGTGGCCGGGCTCGACTTCCGGGTCTGCGAGAACCTGGACGAGGCCGTGCAGCAGGCCCCGCCCGGGCGCATCGAGGTCATCGCCAACTACACCGCCTTCCAGGACCTGCGCCGCCGTGTCGGCAACTGACCCCGGCCCCGGGCCCCTCCGGAGAGGACGAAGCATGAGCAACAACAGCCTGCGGCTGGTGTGGGTGTACCCGGACCTGCTGAGCACCTACGGCGACCAGGGCAACGCCCTGGTGGTGGAGCGCCGGGCCCGCCAGCGCGGCCTGGACGTGGCGCGCGTCGACGTGCGCAGCGACCAGCCGGTGCCCACGTCGGGCGACATCTATCTGATCGGCGGCGGCGAGGACCGGCCGCAGCGGCTCGCGGCGGAACGGCTGCGGCGCGACGGCGGGCTCGCCCGGGCCGCGTCCAACGGCGCGATCATCTTCTCGGTCTGCGCCGGCTACCAGATCCTGGGCCACGAGTTCATCAACGACCTCGGTGAGCGCGAGCAGGGTCTCGGGCTGCTGGACGTGGTCTCGACGCGCGGCGAGGGCGCGCGGTGCGTCGGCGACGTGCTCGCGGACATCGACCCGCAGCTGGGCCTTCCGCCGCTGACCGGGTTCGAGAACCACCAGGGCGTCACGCACCTCGGGCCGACGGCACGGCCGTTCGCCCGGGTGCGGTTCGGCCGGGGCAACGGCACGGGGGACGGTACGGAGGGCGCGTACAACGACACCGTGTTCGGCACCTACATGCACGGTCCGGTGATGGCGCGGAACCCCATGATCGCGGACCTGCTGCTGAAGCTGGCCCTCGATGTGAACGCGCTCCCGCCGACCGACGACCGGTGGTACGAGGCGCTGCGCGCGGAGCGCGTCGCGGCTGCCACACAGCCCGCCTGACCAGGCATTTCACTGGTTGTCCGATGAGTGGCGCAGGGCTCGGATGAGCGGCGTCCAGCAGGCGGACGCCCGGTTCGGTCCCGCCACCCTGCGCCGGTAGGGTGGCGGGGATCCAACCGGACGACGTGGTCCGGTCGTCGGCCCACGTTGCAAAGGTTTCCCGGGCAATGCGAATTGGTGTGCTCACCTCCGGCGGCGACTGCCCCGGCCTCAATGCCGTCATCCGGTCCGTCGTCCACCGCGCTGTGGTCGACCACGGCGACGAGGTCATCGGTTTCCACGACGGGTGGCGGGGCCTCCTGGAGTGCGACTACCGCAAGCTGGACCTGGACGCCGTGGGCGGCATCCTCGCCCGCGGCGGTACGATCCTCGGCTCCTCCCGGGTCCAGCCGGCACATCTGCGCGGGGGCGTCGAGACGGCCCGGGGCCATGTGCGCGACCTCGGGCTCGACGCGATCATCCCGATCGGCGGCGAGGGCACCCTGAAGGCGGCGAACCTGCTCTCCGAGGCGGGGCTGCCGATCGTCGGTGTGCCGAAGACCATCGACAACGACATCGCCTCCACCGACGTGACCTTCGGCTTCGACACCGCCGTCGGCGTCGCCACCGAGGCGCTGGACCGGCTGAAGACCACCGCCGAGTCGCACCAGCGCGTCATGATCGTCGAGGTCATGGGCCGCCACACCGGCTGGATCGCCCTGCACTCCGGCATGGCGGCCGGTGCGCACGCCATCGTCGTACCGGAGCGTCCCTTCGACATCGACGAGCTGACCGACGTCGTGGGCCGGCGCTTCTCGGCCGGCAAGAAGTTCGCGATCGTCGTGGTCGCGGAGGGCGCGAAGCCGCGCGAGGGGTCCATGGACTTCCGGTCGGGCGCCACGGACGTCTACGGCCACGAGCGCTTCACGGGCGTGGCGACCCAGCTCTCCGTGGAGCTGGAGCAGCGCCTCGGCAAGGAGGCCCGCCCGGTGATCCTGGGCCACGTCCAGCGCGGCGGCACGCCGACCGCGTACGACCGCGTCCTCGCGACCCGGTTCGGCTGGCACGCGGTGGAGGCGGCGCACCGCGGTGAGTTCGGCATGATGACGGCGCTGCGCGGCACGGACATCACCCTGGTGCCCCTGGCGCACGCCGTGGAGACCCTGAAGACGGTCCCGGCCGCCCGGTACGCCGAGGCGGAGTGCGTGCTCTGAGCGACGCCCCGACACGAGACCGCCCCCGGCCGCATCCTCGGCCGGGGGCGGTTCTACTCTGGTCGGGACAACCGGCACGAAACGGGGACGTCCCGGCGTTCCCATCGGGAGTGAACAGATGGATCACAGCGGGCACGGCATGAACATGGACCTGCCGCCGTTCACGCTGGGACGCGGGCTCCAGTTCTCCGCGGACCCGTTCTTCCTGATCGGCTGCGTCCTGGCGGTGCTGCTGTACGGGTACGGGGTGCTGAGGCTGCGGCGGCGCGGGGACGAGTGGCCCGTGGGGCGCACGGTCCTGTTCGTGATCGGTGTGCTGACGATCGCGCTGGTGATGTGCACCCGGCTCAACGACTACGGCATGGTCATGTTCAGCGTGCACATGGTGCAGCACATGGTGATCAGCATGCTGTCGCCCATCCTGCTGCTGCTGGGTGCTCCCGTGACGCTCGCGCTGCGCGCACTGCCGGTCGCGCCGCGTGGCACGAAGGGGCCGCGCGAGCTGCTGCTGATGCTCCTGCACAGTCGGTACATGAAGATCGTGACGCATCCCGCGTTCACGATCCCGCTGTTCATCGCCAGCCTGTACGGCCTGTACTTCACGCCGCTCTTCGACTATCTGATGGGCTCCACGGCCGGGCACCTCGCGATGATGGTGCACTTCCTGGCGGTCGGCCTGTTCTTCTTCTGGCCCATCATGGGCGTCGACCCGGGCCCGCACCGCCCCGGTTATGTGATGCGGATGCTGGAACTGTTCGCCGGGATGCCGTTCCACGCGTTCTTCGGGATTGCGCTGATGATGGCCTCCACGCCGATGGTGGAGGTGTACCAGGACCCGCCGGCCTCGCTGGGCATCGAAGCGCTGTCCGACCAGAGCGCGGCGGGCGGCATCGCCTGGGCGTTCAGCGAGATCCCCTCGGTGGTGGTCCTGGTGGCGCTGGTGTTCCAGTGGTACCGCTCGGAACAGCGGACGGCGAAGCGCTCGGACCGGGCCGCGGACCGCGACGGGGACCAGGAGCTCCAGGCGTACAACGCGTATCTCGCCTCGCTGCAGGCGCGCGGACAGTAGCGGCGGACCCTCCTTTCGGGTGACGATGGCCTTTACGGCCGCGCGGCCGACGAGGAGGGTGCGCGCATGTCCGGATCCACGAAGACGATGGGAATGCTCACCGCCGGCGCTCTGGTGGCGGTGACCGCGTACACGGTGGCCCTGGGGAGCAACGGCTGGCTCTGGTTCGGCTGGGTGATCCTGGGGCTGATCACCGTCGGGATGGCGGCTACCCGGGAGACGTGAGGCGGGCCAGTTCCTCGTCGACGGCGTCGCGCACGACTGCGTGCCGGGGGCCGAGCGCGTGGCTCCCGTCGCTCCAGTGCTCGCGCGGGTAGAGCCACACCGGTCCGCCCACCAGCTCAGGCGGCTCCCAGTCGTACCGGGGCCACACGTGTGCGTGCAGGTACGGATCGGTGTTCCCGAGGATCTCCAGGTTGACCCGTCGGAACGCCGGGTCCAGCCGCCCGCAGGCCCGTTCGACGGCCTCGCCGAGGGCGTCCATGTCGGCCAGGAACTCCAGTCGACGGGGGCGCGGGAGGTCGGACAGCCGCTGCACGGCGGGGTCGTCCACCTGTAGTACGGAGTATCCCGGCAGGAACTGGACGTCCCCGATCGCGGCGAACCCCGCCTTCAGCCTCCGGAGCACCGTGGGGTTCCCGCCCCGCAGCGCGGCACCGATCCGGTCCTGCCGCCAGTCGTCCGTCATGGGCGACGACTGTACCGGCGGCCGTGGCCGTTGCGGGGTGCGGGCGCGTCCCGGCCGGAGGGCTGGAGCGCTCCCCTGCGCTGGTCCGCGCCCGGCGGACGCGGATTCGGGCAGCGTTACGCCGAGGTGAACCGGAGCATACGGTGACCGGCCGCGACCGGCTGCTTCCGGGCCGGCCGACCGGCGCGGGCCCACGCGGGCCGTCCTGTCGTTGCCGCCTACACCTTCAGGGCCGGCGTCGGCGATGCGAACATCGCAAACGCGCCGGGCAGGTGTCGGCGCTCTCGCCCCTTCCGTCACTCCCGGTCCGCTCCTTCACGCGGGCGGCCCTCGCCGCCGGGCCGGCGTCACCGCCGCCGACGTCCGCCGGGTGTGCCTCTGCCCTGCGCTTCGTCGCCACCGGCCGCACCGTGGAACCCGTCACCGCACCGATGGCACACCTCACTCCGGGTGACGACACGCCCGCGCCCCGGACGGGCGTCCGGGCCGCGCGGCGGCCCCGCGCATGCGATTGCGAACGCCCTCCGAGGGCGTCGTCGGCTGTCGCCCCGCACCTGGTTACCGACGGTTACTCGGTCGTCAACTCCGCCGGCCGGAGGGTCCGTTCGACGTGTGGCCGCGTTCACGCGGTCGTAAGCCAGTTGCGCTTTAACTCTTGACAGGTGCCTGTCGCCACGCCACCTTGGGAGCGCTCCCACAATCAAGACTTGCACACTCCACCCCCTCCCCTTCTCCCCCAACGCCGTTGAGCCGCAAGGGCGTTACGGGGCGCAGCCGCGCTCCCCGTGACGTTCCAGGTTGCCCGGCAGAGGAAGGCGTTTGTCATGAGCTTGGTGAAGCGTTGTAGGCCCCGCCGCACCGCGGGGCTCCCGGCCCTCGTGGTCGGGGCCCTCGCCCTGGCCACCGGCCTGGCGGGCGGGCCGGCGTCGGCCGCATCGCAGGACACACTGCACGAGCTCGCCGAAGCCCAGGGCAAGTACTTCGGCTCCGCCACGGACAACCCCGAACTCCCCGACGCGGCCTACGCGGCGAAACTGGGCTCCGAGTTCGGGCAGATCACCCCCGGCAACTCCATGAAGTGGGACACCACCGAGCCCACCCGCGGCCAGTTCGACTTCACCAAGGGCGATGTGATCACCGACTTCGCCCGGGAGCACGGCCAGACCGTGCGCGGGCACACCCTGGTCTGGCACAACCAGCTGCCCGGCTGGGTGGGCTCGCTGCCCGCCGCCGAGGTGGAGACGGCCATGACCGACCACATCACCGCGGAGGCCACCCACTACCGCGGCGAGGTGGCCGCCTGGGACGTGGTGAACGAGCCGTTCAACGAGGACGGGACCTTCCGCACCAGCCCGTTCTACAACGCCATGGGCAAGGACTTCATCGCCAAGGCCCTGCGCGCGGCGCACGCCGCCGACCCGGACGCCAAGCTGTACATCAACGACTACAACGTCGAGGGCAAGGGCGCGAAGAGCGACGCGATGTACGACCTGGTGAGCGATCTGCTCGCCGACGGCGTGCCGCTCGACGGGGTCGGGATGCAGGCGCACCTGGCGACCCAGTACGGCTTCCCGTACCAGATGCAGGCGAACATGCAGCGGTTCGCCGATCTGGGCCTGGACGTCGCCGTCACCGAGCTTGACGTGCGCATGCAGCTCCCGGCGGACGCCGCCAAGCTCGCCACCCAGTCCTCCTACTACGCGCAGGTGGTCGACGCCTGCCTCGCCGTCGAGCGCTGCGTCGGCATCACGGTCTGGGACTACACGGACAAGTACTCCTGGGTGCCGAGCACCTTCCCGGGCGAGGGCGCCGCCAACCTGTACGACGACAACCTGGCCCCCAAGCCCGCCTACGCCGCCGTGCGCACCGCCCTGGGCGACGAGGACGGCGGGGACGACGGGGGCGACGACGGCTCCACGCCGGGCACGCTGAAGGTCCAGTACCGCGCCAACGACTCCTCGGCCGGTGACAACCAGATCAAGCCCGGCCTCCAACTCGTGAACACCGGCAGCGCCCCGGTCAGCCTCCCCGCGGTCACCGTGCGCTACTGGTTCTCCGGCGACAACGGCGCCTCGACGTACGACAGTTGGTGCGACTGGTCGCCGATCGGCTGCTCCACCATCACGCACCGGGTGGTGGCCGCGAGCACCGCGAAAGCCGGCGCCGACCACTACCTCGAAGTCGGCTTCGCGAGCGGCACCCTCGCCCCGGGCGCGTCGACCGGCGAAATGCAGCTGCGCCTGAGCAAGACGGACTGGTCGAACTTCGACGAGTCCGACGACTACAGCCACGGCACCGGCACCTCGTACGCCGACGCCTCGAAGGTCACCGTGTACGTCGGCGGCGAACTGGTCTGGGGCATCGAGCCCTGATCCCGGGGCCCCGCTCAGGCCCCTGCTCCCCCGCGCCGCCCCTCCCCGTGAACCATCCCCGCGCAACCGCCGCACCCCGTCCCCACCGCTCCCCTCCTCCTCTCCCCCTCGACGACACCCGCCACTGGAGGATTTGTGTCGATATCACGTAGAACGTTCAGCAGCGCCCTCGGCGGCAGCGTGCTGGCCATCGGTCTCACCCAGGGCACCGCGGTCGCCCGGCCCGCCTCGGCGCAGGCCGGCACCGGAGCCCGCGCGGCCGCCGCCGGTGACGACCCGTACACACAGGCGTTCCTCACCCAGTACGCCAAGATCAAGGACGCCGCGAACGGCTACTTCAGCCCCGACGGCCTCCCGTACCACTCGGTCGAGACCCTGATGGTCGAGGCGCCGGACCACGGCCACCAGACGACGTCGGAGGCCGTCAGCTTCTGGATGTGGCTGGAGGCGGCGTACGGCAGGGTGACCGGTGACTGGGCCCCGTTCAACGCGGCCTGGGCGGTCGCGGAGAAGACCATCATCCCGCAGCACGCCGACCAGCCCACCAGTGACGCGTACAAGCCCTCGGCCCCCGCGACCTTCGCGGCCGAGCACCCGCTGCCGAGCGGCTACCCCTCCGCGATGAACGGCTCGGTGCCGGTGGGCAGCGACCCGCTCTCGTCCGAACTCGCCTCGTCGTACGGGACGATGGACGTCTACGGCATGCACTGGCTGATGGACCTGGACAACATCTACGGCTACGGCAACAAGCCGGGCACCGGCAGCGAGTCCGGGCCGGGCGCCGGCGCGTCCTTCATCAACACCTACCAGCGCGGTGCGCAGGAGTCGGTGTGGGAGACCGTGCCGCAGCCGACCACCGACCTCTTCAAGTACGGCGGCCCGAACGGGTACCTCGACCTGTTCGTCGGGGACTCCAGCTACGCCAAGCAGTGGAAGTACACCAACGCGCCGGACGCCGACGCCCGCGCGGTGCAGGCTGCCTACTGGGCGTACCGCTGGGCCTCGGACCAGGGCAAGGAGAGCCAGGTCGCGGCCTCGGTGGCGAAGGCCGCCAAGATGGGCGACTACCTCCGCTACGCCATGTTCGACAAGTACTTCAAGCGCATCGGCGACTGCACCGACCCCAACTCCTGCCCGGCCGCCTCCGGCAGGGACTCCCAGCACTACCTGCTGTCGTGGTACTACGCCTGGGGCGGGTCCGCGGGCACCGGCGGCGGCTGGGCCTGGCGCATCGGTGACAGCGCCTCGCACCAGGGCTACCAGAACCCGCTGGCCGCGTGGGCGCTGTCCAACGTGCCCTCGCTCACCCCCAAGTCGGCGACGGCCAAGTCGGACTGGTCCAAGAGCCTGACCCGCCAGCTGGAGTTCCTGACCTGGCTCCAGTCCAGCGAGGGCGCCCTCGCGGGCGGCTGCACCAACAGCTGGGAGGGCAGCTACAGCGCGCCCCCCGCCGGTACGCCCACCTTCTACGGGATGGCGTACGACTGGCAGCCCGTGTACCACGACCCGGCGAGCAACAACTGGTTCGGCTTCCAGGCGTGGGGCATGGAGCGCGTCGCCGCGTACTACTACGTGACCGGCAACGCGACCGCCGAGGCGGTGCTCTCGAAGTGGGTCGCCTGGGCGTCGAGCGAGACGACCATCGGCTCCGACGGCAGCTTCCGCTTCCCCTCCACTCTGAACTGGACGGGCGAACCGGACACCTGGAACGCCGCCTCGCCCGGTGACAACGCCGGCCTGCACGTCTCCGTGGTGGACTACGCCAACGACGTCGGCGTGGGCGCCGCGTACGTCAAGACGCTGACCTACTACGCCGCCAAGTCGGGCGACGAGGACGCGGCGGCCCTCGCCAAGGCCCTGCTGGACGCGATGGCGCTGAACACCACGGACAAGGGCATCTCGGTGCCGGAGACCCGGCTGGACTACAACCGGTTCGACGACGAGGTGTACATCCCGTCCGGCTGGACGGGCACCATGCCCAACGGCGACCCGATCCGGTCCGGTTCGACGTTCATCGGCATCCGCAGCTGGTACCGGGACGACCCGGACTGGCCGAAGGTGCAGGCGTACCTGGACGGCGGGGACGCGCCCGTCTTCACGTACCACCGCTTCTGGGCGCAGGCCGCGCTCGCCCTGGCCTTCGCGATCTACGCGGAGCTGCTGGTGGAGGGCGGCGGCGGTGAGCCGGGCGGCGACACCGAGCCGCCGACCGCGCCGGGCGGCCTCACGGTGACCGCGACCACCAAGGACAGCGTCTCGCTCTCCTGGTCCGCGTCCACCGACAACGTCGCGGTGACCGGCTACGACGTGTACCGCAACGGTGTGCTGGCGGGCAACGCGACCGGGCGGACGTTCACCGACTCCGGGCTCGCCGCCGGCACCGAGTACACCTACGCGGTCGCGGCGCGGGACGCGGGCGGCAACACCTCGGCGCTGTCGGACGCGGTCCTCGCCAAGACGAAGACCGGCGGCTCCACCGGGACCGGGGCGGTGAAGGTCCAGTACAAGAACAACGACTCCTCGGCGACCGACAACCAGATCCGGATGGGCCTCCAGCTGGTGAACACGGGCAGCGCGCCCATCGACCTGTCGACGGTGAAGGTCCGGTACTGGTTCACCGCGGACGGCGGCCCGAGCACCTTCGGCACCTACTGCGACTACGCGGCGCTGGGCTCCTCCACCATCACCCACACGGTGGTCGCGGTCTCCAGCCCGAAGACGGGGGCCGACCGCTACCTGGAGGTCGGGTTCACCGGCGGCGCGGGCACACTGGCGGCCGGCGCCTCCACCGGTGAGATCCAGCTGCGGCTCAACAAGAGCGACTGGTCCAACTTCAACGAGTCGAACGACTACAGCCGCGCCACCAACACCGGGTACGCGGACTCCTCGAAGGTCGGCGCCTACGTCGCCGGCACCCTCGCCTGGGGTGTCGAGCCGTGACAGGCCGCCCGCTGCCGGCGCTGGCCGGGACGGCCGCCGCCCTGGTCCTGGCCGCCGCGTCGATGCTGACCGGCGCGTCCTCGGCCTCGGCGTCGGTGGTCACCGACTGCACGCCCTGGGGCACCACCGAAGTGCGCGGCGGGGAGTACCTCTACCAGCAGAACGAGTGGAACTCCGACAGCGAGCAGTGCGTCGGTGTCGATCCGGACACCGGTGCCTGGTCCGTCACCTCGGCCTCGTTCAACCTGCCGACGAACGGCGCCCCGGCGACGTACCCCTCCAGTTACAAGGGCTGTCACTGGGGGGCGTGCACGACGGACAGCGGGCTGCCGCTGCGCGTGGCCGAGCTGGGCAGCGTACACACCGACTGGTCGACCACCCAGGTCGGCTCCGGCGCGTACAACGTCTCGATGGACGTCTGGTTCAACTCGACGCCGGTCACCGACGACCAGCCGGACGGCACCGAGCTGATGATCTGGATGAACCACCGGGGCGGAGTCCAGCCGATCGGCTCGCGCACGGCGACGGTCCGGCTCGACGGCCGGACCTGGGACGTGTGGACCGGTCCCGGCGCGTCGGGCTGGAAGGTGATCTCGTACGTCCTCCAGGGCGGCGCGACCGAGCTGACCGGCTTCGACGTGAAGAGCCTGATCGACGACGGTGTCGGCCGGGGGCAGATCGATCCGGCGCACTACCTGATCGACGCCGAGGCCGGGTTCGAGATCTGGCAGGGCGGTCAGGGGCTCGGCATGAAGGAGTTCACCTTCGAGGCGAGCGCCGGCCCGGACGGCGGCGACGACGGCGGTGACGACGGCGGCGGCGGTGACGGCGATCCGGGCGGGGGCGGCACGACCGGCGCCCTCAAGGCGCAGTACAAGAACAACGACTCCGCGCCCGGTGACAACCAGATCCGGCCCGGCCTCCAACTGGTCAACACCGGCAGCACGGCGGTGGACCTGTCCACGGTGGAGCTGCGCTACTGGTTCACCCCCGAGTCCGGCTCCTCCGCGTTCGGCACCGCGTGCGACTACGCGGTCGTCGGCTGCGGAAGCGTGACGCACACGGTGCGGCGGGCCGGTACGGCCGCCGGTGCCAGCCACTACCTGGAGGTCGGGTTCTCCGGGGGCAGCCTCGCCCCCGGGGCCTCCACCGGAGAGATCCAGCTGCGGCTGAACAAGTCCGACTGGTCCGCGTTCGACGAGTCCGACGACTACAGCCGGACCGCGGGCACGGCCTTCGCCGACGCCCCGAAGGTCGGGGTGTACGTCAACGGCGCCCTGACCTCGGGCACCGCCCCGTGACCGGCTGAACCGCCGGTCACCCCACCACTCCCGATGGCGGGTTCTCACACTCACCCCGCTGAACCCGCCATCGGGCAGCACCCCCATGAACCCGTCTGCGGGGAGTCTCCGCAGGCGTACGAGAGGAGCACGGAGCCGCAATGAGTACCAGAGGCACCATCAAGCAAGGTCTGCGCAGGAGGCTGGCCGCAGCCTCCGCCCTGGCCATGGGCGCGGCGCTGGCGGTGGCGATCCCCACCACCGCCGACGCCGCGGCGGCCCGGGTCGACAACCCGTACGTGGGGGCCAAGGCGTACGTGAACCCGGACTGGTCCGCCCTGGCGGCGGCCGAGCCGGGCGGCGCGGCCATCGCCGACACCCCCTCCTTCGTCTGGATGGACCGCATCGCGGCCATCGAGGGCACGGAAGGGAAGCGGAGCCTGCGCGGGCACCTGGACACCGCCCTCGCCCAGGGTGCGGACCTGTTCCAGGTCGTCATCTACGACCTGCCGGGTCGTGACTGTGCCGCTCTGGCGTCCCAGGGCGAGCTCGGCGCCACGGAGCTCGACCGGTACAAGGACGAATACATCGATCCGATCGCCGAGATCCTCGCCGACCCGGCCTACGCGGACCTGCGCATCGTCACCATCATCGAGCCCGACTCGCTGCCCAACCTCGTCACCAACGCGGGCGGCACGGCCGGTTCGACCGAAGACTGCGCGACGATGAAGGCGAACGGCAATTACGAGAAGGGGATCGGCTACGCCCTGCACACCCTGGGCGCCATTCCCAATGTCTACAACTACATCGACGCCGCCCACCACGGCTGGCTGGGCTGGGACACCAACATGGCCCCGGCCGGCCTGGAGTTCAAGAAGGCCGCCACCACCGAGGGTGCCACGGTCAACGACGTCGCCGGCTTCATTGTGAACACGGCGAACTACTCGGCTCTGAAGGAGCCGAACTTCAAGATCACCGACTCGGTGAACGGCACCACGGTGCGCCAGTCCAAGTGGATCGACTGGAACTACTACACCGATGAGCTGTCGTTCGCCCAGGCGCTGCGCACCCAGCTGGTGAGCCAGGGCTTCAACTCCAACATCGGCATGCTGATCGACACCGCCCGCAACGGCTGGGGCGGCCCGGACCGGCCCACCTCGGCGGGCCCGCTGACCAGCGTGGACGACTACGTCAACGGTGGCCGCGTCGACCGGCGCATCCACGCCGGCAACTGGTGCAACCAGAGCGGCGCCGGCATCGGTGAGCGGCCCACCGCCGCCCCCGAGCCCGGGATCGACGCCTATGTGTGGGCGAAGCCCCCGGGGGAGTCGGACGGCAACAGCGAGCCCGTGGAGAACGACGAGGGCAAGGGCTGGGACCGGATGTGCGACCCGACCTACGAGGGCAACGGGCGCAACGGCAACAGCATGTCCGGCGCCCTGCCGAACGCCCCGGTAGCGGGTCACTGGTTCTCCGCGCAGTTCCAGGAGCTGGTGCGTAACGCCTACCCGCCGATCGACGGCAGCGGCGAGAACCCCGGCGGTGGCGACGACGACGACACGCAGGCGCCGACCGCGCCGACGGGTCTGACGTCCACCGCCAAGACCAGCAGCAGCGTCTCGCTGTCCTGGTCGGCGTCGAGCGACGACACCGGGGTGACCGGCTACGACGTGTACCGGGGCAGCACCAAGGTGAGTTCGACCACCTCCACCTCGTACACCGACACGGGCCTGTCGGCCTCGACCGCCTACAGCTACACCGTCAAGGCGAAGGACGCGGCCGGTAACGTCTCGGCGGCCTCCTCGGCCCTCTCCGTCACCACCTCCGCCGGGGGCGGCACCGGAACGGGCGCGCTGAAGGTCCAGTACAAGAACAACGACTCCTCCGCGACCGACAACCAGATCCGGATGGGCCTCCAGCTGGTCAACACCGGCAGCACGGCGGTGGACCTGTCCACGGTGAAGCTGCGCTACTGGTTCACCCCCGAGGCCGGCGCCTCCACCTTCGGCACCTACTGCGACTGGGCGGTCATGGGCTGCGGGAAGCTGAACCTGGCGGTGAAGTCGAACGGTTCCGCGGCCGGGGCCAGCCACTACCTGGAGGTCTCCTTCGGCAGCGGCACCCTCGCGGCCGGCGCCTCCACCGGTGAGATGCAGCTGCGGCTCAACAAGAGCGACTGGTCCAACTTCAACGAGGCGGACGACTACAGCCGCGGCACGGGCACCTCGTACGCGGACGCGTCGAAGGTCGGCGTGTACACGGCCGGTGCGCTCTCCTGGGGCACCGCGCCCTGATCGGTGACCGGATGATCCGGTGACTCCGTCCGGCCCCGCCACCTGTGTGGTGGGGCCGGACTTCTTTACGTACAAGTGAGCGACGGGTTTTTGTTATGGTCTCCGGCCGGGCGGCATCTCCCAGGTGTGCGTGAAGCCAGAACAGGACTCCGGAAGAGTGAGCACAGCATGGGCCAGGACCGCGAACGGGCGTTGATCAAGGCGGCACGGGCCGGTGACGGCGACGCCAAGGACCGACTCGTCGCGTCCTGTCTTCCGCTGCTCTACAACATCGTCGGACGCGCGCTGAACGGCCACGCGGACGTGGACGACGTGGTGCAGGAGACGGTCCTGCGCATGCTGCGCGCCCTGCCCGGCCTGCGGAACCCGGAAAGCTTCCGCTCCTGGCTGGTGGCCATCGCGATGAACGAGATACGGGCGCACTGGCGCGACCGGCAGTCCGCCGCGATCCCCGTGGAGCCCCTGGCCACCGGCCACGACCGGGTCGATCCGGCGGCGGACTTCGTGGACGTGACGATTCTGCGGCTCGGCCTGTCCGGGCAGCGCCGGCAGGTCGCCGAGGCGACCCGCTGGGTGGACGAGGACGACCGGGCGCTGCTCTCGCTGTGGTGGCTGGAGGCGGCGGGCGAGCTGACCCGGGCCGAGGTGGCCGCCGCGATGAGCCTGTCGCCCGAGCACACCGCCGTACGCGTGCAGCGGATGAAGGCGCAGCTGGACACCGCCCGGGTGGTGGTGGGCGCGCTGGCGGCCCAGCCCCGGTGCGTCCTGCTGGACGACATCCTCATCGGATGGGACGGGGCCCCCTCGCCGCTGTGGCGCAAGCGCATCGCACGGCACGCGCGCGGCTGCACGGTCTGCTCCGGGTTCGGCTCCGGGCTGGTGCTGGCCGAGGGCCTGCTCGTGGGTCTCGCGCTGGTGCCGCTCGCGGTGGCCGGAGCGGGCCGGGCCCCCCGGCTGACCGAGGTCGCGGCCGGCACACTCCTCGCCGCGCCCGCGCCCGCGCAGCCGGGCCGGGCGGCGCTGCGACGGGACCAGGCGCGCCGCCGCCGGCGGAACGCCGTGGTGGCATCCGTCGTCGCGGTGGGCGTGCTGGGCGCCGGGGGCGCCGCCGTCCATCTGTCGACGGGTGACGACGGCGGCGACGAGGTGTCCGTCGCGACCGCCCCCGAGACCGGCGGCGCCGTCACCGCGACCGCTTCCGCCGGGGCGCCCGCGTCCACGAAGCCGTCCGCCTCGCCCTCGCGCTCCGCCGCGAGCCGGGGCCCGAGTCCGGACGCCACGAAGAAGAAGGACCGGGCGAAGCCGGGGAGGACGGCCCCCGCGAGCAGCCGTCCCCCGGCGGCGAAGACCCCCACCGCGACCCGGCCGGCCCCGGCCCGGCCCACGCCGAGCCCGCCGTCGGACGCGGAACAGGTCCTGGCCCTCGTCAACACCGAGCGGGCGAAGGAGGGCTGCGGGCCGGTGACCGGCAACGACCTGCTGACCACCGCCGCACAGCGGCACTCCGAGGACATGGCCGCGCGGGACTACTTCTCGCACACCTCGCAGGACGGCTCGGGCCCCGGCGAGCGGATCACGGCCGCCGGCTACCGGTGGAGCACGTACGGGGAGAACATCGCCAAGGGCCAGCGGACGCCGGCCGACGTGATGGACTCCTGGATGAACAGCCCGGGCCACCGGGCGAACATCCTGAACTGCTCGTTCAAGGAGCTGGGCGTGGGCATACAGGACAGCCCCGGC
Organism: Streptomyces sp. NPDC057249; assembly: GCF_042669245.1. Lineage (NCBI taxonomy): Bacteria > Bacillati > Actinomycetota > Actinomycetes > Kitasatosporales > Streptomycetaceae > Streptomyces > Streptomyces sp. NPDC057249. Next base: position 22,408 of record NZ_JBHUXS010000019.1, read on the forward strand.
GGCATCGTCTGGACCCAGGACTTCGGCGCGGGGATGTGAGACCCGGCGTCGTCCCGGCGGGGGCGGGGTACATGTCTCCATCATCGACCCGCTGAGGCCACCGGACCGGGGAGCGACCGTGTTTTACTACGTCCTCAAGTACGTCGTTCTCGGGCCGGCGCTGCGGCTGCTGTTCCGGCCGGTCATCGAGGGTGCGGAGCACGTACCGGACGACGGCGCCGCGATCGTCGCGGGCAACCACCTGTCGTTCTCCGACCACTTCCTGATGCCCGCGATCCTCAAGCGGCGGATCACCTTCCTGGCCAAGGCGGAGTACTTCACGGGCCCGGGCGTGAAGGGCCGGCTGACGGCCGCCTTCTTCCGCAGCGCGGGCCAGATCCCGGTGGACCGGTCGGGCAACGAGGCGGGGCGGGCCGCGATCCGCGAGGGCGTCGGGGTGCTGGAGCGGGGCGAGCTGCTGGGGATCTACCCGGAGGGCACCCGCTCGCACGACGGGCGGCTCTACAAGGGCAAGGTGGGCGTGGCGGTGATGGCCATCCGGGCCCGGGTGCCGGTGGTGCCGTGCGCGATGGTCGGCACCTTCGAGATCCAGCCGCCCGGCCGGCGGCTCCCCCGTCTCAGGCCCGTCACCATCCGCTTCGGCGAACCGCTGGACTTCTCGCGCTACGCGGGCCTGGAGCACGAGAAGGCGGCCGTCCGCGCGGTGACCGACGAGATCATGTACGCGATCCTGCGGCTCTCCGGCCAGGAGTACGTGGACGAGTACGCCGCGAAGGTGAAGGAGGCGGCCCCGGGCGGACAGCCGGGCCGGTCCCCCGTGCGGCGGCGCCGGGAGCGGATGCGCGAACGGTGAACGTCCCCGGCCGGGGCGTGCGTCTCCGGTAGCGTCCCGGGGCCGCGTCAGCCGGCCTGCGTCAGGTCCATCGACATCAGCCCGCGCAGACCGTCCTCGAGGACCTCCGGTCCGGTGTCGCCGAACATCGCGAGCTGGGCGATGAACCCCTGGGCGGTCGCGATCAGGGCCCGGGCGACGTGGTCGTCCGGCACGTCCGCCCGGAGCATCCCGGCCTCCCGGTACACCCCGACCAGCGCGGTCCAGGAGCGGCGCAGCTTCCCGAACGCCTCGGCGAGGGCGGCCGCCAGCCGCTCGCTGCGCAACGTCTCGGACCACACCTCCTCACTGCGGTGGGCCCCCGTCCCGGCGGACGGGGGCGCACCGCCGCGTATCGGGGGTCAGTCCTCCCGGCCGTGGTGGCCCCGGTGCTCCGCCGCGATGCCGAAGCGCTGCCGTTCGCCGGGAGCGGACGGAGTGGCACCGATCGAGGAGACCGAGCTGATCACGTGCTCCCGCTCCGCCGCCTCCTCCTGCTCAAGACGTTCCAGGTCAGCGGCCGATACGAGGGCGACGAGCGGTTTCCCGTGCCGCGTGACGACCACGCGCTCGCCGCCGTAGACGACTCGGTTGATCAGTTCCGCGAGTTCGGCCCGGGCTTGCGTCACCGGAATCTCGTAAGCCATGCTCCCATCATAACCTTCTGTACGTCCTGTACATTTTTTACGGAAGCGTGCGCGGGCGCCCCGCTGTGCCCGCGCGTCCGGAGGAGAGGCACAGCCGCGTACCGTCCCGCCGCCCGCCATGTCCTGCCCGAGTTCACCGAACGCACCTCCCAGGGGTCCCGGACCATGGACCCGTACTCCAAGCTGCTTGCCGAGCGCGTGGTCTTCCTGGGCACCGCCCCGGACGAGACGGCCGCCAACGACCTGGTGGCCCAGCTGATGTATCTGGAGCACGACGCTCCGGACCGGCCCGTCTCGCTCTACATCAACTCGCCGGGCGGCTCGTTCGGCGCGATGACGACCCTGTACGACACGATGAACTTCCTCAGCTGCGAGGTGGAGACCTTCTGTCTGGGCCGGGCGGGGGACGGAGCGGCGGTACTGCTCGCCGCGGGCGCCCCCGGCCGGCGGCACATGCTCCCCGGCGCCAAGGTCGTCGTCGGCCAGCCCGCCCTGGCCGAACCGGTGCGGGGGCAGCCGTCCGACCTGGAGATCGAGGCGCGGGAAGTGGACCGGATGCGCGCGACGATGACCGGCATGCTGGCCCGGCACACGGGGCGCTCCGTCGAGCAGGTCACCGAGGACACCGAACGCGACCTCGTGCTCGACGCGGAGGGCGCCCTGGCCTACGGGCTGGTCGACCACATCGTGCGGAACCGGGTCCCGGCGCCGCCGCGCCCCGGGTGGTGAACCGGCGGTGCAGTCACCGGAGTTCTCGCCCCTGCCCGCCCTGACCCGGGCCGAGTCCGCGTTCGTCGACCGCTATCTCGATGTGCTCGACCAGGTGGGCCGGATCAACCCGGCTCACGGTGACGACACCTACGCGGCCCTGCGTGCCGCCCAGGCGCTCGCCTCGCACGCGGCGGAACTGCGGGACGCCCTCGCGCTGATGCACCGGCGCGGCGAGACACGCATCCACAGCACCACGCTGACCCGCGCGCTGCGGGGACTGGACGGCGAACGGCGGGCGGCCCGGGTCACGCTGCCGCCGGCTACGCCGGACTGAGGCACCGTAAGCCACCGACACGCCCGACGGGCGCGCGGGATTTCCTCGCTCGTTCGGCGTAGGCGTTCCCTCTCACGAGCGACGGACCGATTTGCCTTTTCCCGATGCGCCCGGAGCGGATTCCTCCGCGACGCCGCTGGTACGGACATGGCCACCGGTGGCGGCGGGGCCGCCGTACGGGTTGCGGTCCACCTGAACGGGCCATCCGCGGCGGTCTTCACCGATGGCTGTTCCGGCTCGGAAATCCGGCCCGAGGTGAGTCAAGATCCCTGGGACGACAAGCCCCCGCCACCGCGGCGGGGCGGTCCGGGCGGACGCCGAGTCCTGCCGCCGCCCGGATGACGGGTCGACAGGAGTGGATCGGCAGGAGTGGAGGACCCGAGCACTACGGGACCGCCGGACCTCCGGTCGTCCCTCGGGGTGAAGCCGCAGCGCGCGGCCGGGCGACTTCGCCAGCCCGAACCCGACAGGTCATCCTTCACAGGCGGCTGACGAAGGGTTGCGCATGAGTGCGCAGGTTCATGTCCCGTCTCTGCTCGCCCGGGCCACCACGGCCTCGGTCATGACTCTCGCCGCCGTCGGCGGCACGCTGTGCGTGCCGGGAGCCGCGCCCGAGGCGCAGGCGGCCGGTCACGCGATGAAGGCCCTGAAGATCGCCGCGTCGAAGAAGGGGGCGCCCTACCGCTGGGGCGCCACCGGACCCCGCAGCTTCGACTGTTCGGGGCTGACGCTCTACTCGTTCAAGAAGGCCGGCCGGAAACTCCCCCGGACGGCCCAGCAGCAGTACAACCGGACCAGGCACATCTCGGCGTCCCAGCGCCAACGAGGTGACCTGGTCTTCTTCCATTCCGGGCGCAGCGTCTACCACGTGGGCATCTACGCCGGCAGCGGGAAGATCTGGCACTCGCCGAAGACCGGCGCCGTGGTCCGCCTGGAGAAGATCTGGACCCGGAGCGTCTACTACGGCCGGGTCGCCTGACCCGGGCGCCTCAGGGCTGGGCGGGGACCTGCCACGGGAGCGCCACCCAGACGGTCTTGCCGCCATCGGCGGTGGGGGTGACGCTCAGCCGGCCGCCGGACTCCTTGGCCAGCGAGCGGATGATGACCATGCCCCGGCCGTTGTCCTGCTGGACGGCGGCGGGCAGCCGCCGGGGCCGGCGGGGATGACTGTCCGTCACGCCGACGCGCAGTTCCTCGTCGCGCTCCAGCCGGAGGTCGACGGTGAAGGTGGGGGACTGCCCGAACGTGTGCAGGACGGCGTTGGTGGCCAGCTCCGAGAGGATGAGGCGGACGGTGTCGGCCGCCTCCGCGTCCTCGGGCAGGCCCCACTCCGTCAGGACCCGAGCGGCGAACCTCCGGGCCGTCGAGACCGAGACCGGCTCGCTCGGCAGGGTGACACGTGCTTCCTGATGATCTGCCATGGCGAGCCGTCCCTTTCCCACCCGAAACCGGCCCGGCGAGCGGTCCGGTTGTGCTTCGCGCCAGATTGCCACCGATGCCGCCCTCCGTGGCGGCGATCCACCAAGATATGCATATATCTGTCGCTCAAATCGGTGAACTCTCCCCGCCCGGCCCCGCCGCGGCGCCACACTGTCTGCTCGTCGGGCAGCGGGAGGGAGCCATCGGATGCAGCACGGCCCTGCGGTACGGCGCCGCAAACTGGGAGAGGAGCTGCGGAGCCTGCGCCACGCGTCGGGTCTCACGAGCCGGGAGGCGGCGGCGCTGCTCGGCTGGCACCAGTCGAAGGTGAGCAGGATCGAGACAGGTGTCAGCGGGGTGCGGCCGGATGACGTGAACCGGCTCCTCGACGCGTACGGCATGGACGATCCGAAGCTCCGCGAGGTCCTGGGCGCGCTCGCCGGATCGGCAGGCGGGGGCGGCGCCGGCTGGTGGCACGCGTACCGGGGGCTCATCCCGCCCCAGTACCGCGACTTCATCAGCCTGGAGTCGCAGGCGCGCACCGCCCGCACGCTGGAGACCTCGGTGGTCCCGGGGCTGTTGCAGACGGCCGATTACGCCCGCGCGGTGACCCGGGCCTCCCTGGACGGGCTGCCGTCCGGTCAGCTGGACTCACTGGTGGAGGTGCGGCTGACCCGGCAGGGGGTGCTGCGGAGCGATCCGCCGCTGCGGCTGAGCGCGGTGCTGGACGAGGCGGTGCTGCGCCGGGAGGTCGGCGGCCGAAGAGTGATGCGGGAGCAGCTGCGCCATCTCGCGCGGGTGGCACAACTTCCCCATGTGCGACTCCAGTTACTTCCGTTCGCGGTCGGCGGTTATGTGAGTCTCACCAGCCCTTTCGTTATCTTCTCCTTTCCGACCGCTTCCGACCTTGACGTGGTCGTTCTTGACCATTTGACGAGTAGTCTCTATCTGGAACGGAAAGAAGACCTTGCGGCGTACAGCTCGGCCTTCGAGACCCTTCAGACGCACGCGCTGTCGCCGGAGCACACGCTGGACCTGATCGCCGCGATCGACCGCGGCGACCGGTGACCCCCCACCGCCCGGAGGAAGCGTCATGTCCGATCACCTCGCCCGGCACGCGTTGCGTTGGCGCGGCAGCAGCTACAGCACGGGGATGAACAACTGCGTGGAGACCGCTCCGTTCGAAAGCGGGCGGCTGCTGGCCGTACGCGACTCGAAGGACGTGGCCAGGACGCCCCTGGAGTTCTCCGCCGCGGCCTGGGGGACCTTCGTCGCCGGACTGAAACGCTGACGCGGCCCTCGTCTCAGCTCTGAGGCGCGGTCCGGCGCACCGTCTCCACCGCCCGCGCGATCTGCTCGTCCGTCAGGTCCGCGCGGGCGGTCAGCCGGAGCCGCGAGACGCCGTCGGGCACGGACGGCGGCCGGAAGCAGCCCACCGCCATCCCGGCCGTCCGGCAGTCGGCGGCCCAGCGCACGGCGGCGTCGGCCGAGGGCGCCCGGACCGAGACGACCGCCGCGTCGGGCCGCACCGCGGCCAGGCCCGACGCCGTCAGCCCGTCGTACAGCGCGGTGGCGACCGTACGCGCCCGGAGCGCGCGCTCCGGTTCGCGGCGCAGCAGCCGCAGTCCGCCCAGGGCGGCACCGACGGCGGCCGGGGCGAGTCCGGTGTCGAAGATGAACGTCCGCGCGGTGTTGACCAGGTGGTCGATGACCCGGGCCGGGCCGAGGACCGCGCCGCCCTGGCTGCCCAGGGACTTGGAGAGGGTGAGCGTGGCGACGACGTCCCCGTCCCCCGCGAGCCCCGCCGCGGCGAGCGCGCCCCGCCCGCCCTCGCCGAGCACCCCGAGCCCGTGCGCGTCGTCCACCAGGAGCGCGGCACCCTCCGCCCGGCAGACGGCGGCCAGCACTGCCAGCGGCGCGGCGTCCCCGTCCACGGAGAACACCGAGTCGGAGACGGCCAGCTTCCGGCCCTCGTGCCCGCGCAGCGTCTTGCGGACGGCCTCCGGGTCGGCGTGCGGGACGACGGCCGTCTCCGCCCGGGAGAGCCGGCAGCCGTCCACGATGGAGGCGTGGTTGCCCGCGTCCGACGCGATGAGGGCCCCGCGTCCGGTGAGCGCGGTGAGGGCCGCGAGGTTGGCGGCGTAACCGGAGGAGAGGACGAGCGCGGCCTCGAAGCCGCAGAACGCGGCGAGTTCACGTTCGAGTTCGGCGTGCAGCGCGGTCGAACCGGTGACCAGGCGGGAGCCGGTCGCCCCGCCGCCCCAGCGGTACGCCGCCTCCGCCGCGGCGGAGGTCACCTCCGGGTGCCGGGTGAAGCCGAGGTAGTCGTTGCTTGCGAGGTCCAGCGGCTCCGCTCCGGCCTCGCGGGGCCGCAGCCGGCGGACGAGCCCCGCGTCCGCGCGCCGGCGCGCCTCGTCTTCGATCCAGTCGAACGGGGTGGCGGGCATGAGCGGTCCCTTTTGTAGGCAGCTCACAGACCCTAACCGGGCCCATGCCAAGACACGGTGTGGCAATGCACACACCCCGTGTCGGCTCTGTTGTCCGGTTCCTCCTTGGCTCCGGGCGGTGCGGTGCGTCAGGATCATCGCCATGGACCTCCTGAACACGCTGGTGGACAAGGGGCTGCGGCGCGAGCTGCCGACCCGTGAAGAAGCGCTCGCCGTACTGGCGACCCCGGACGACGCACTGCTCGACGTGGTGGCCGCGGCCGGCAAGGTGCGCCGTCAGTGGTTCGGGCGGCGGGTGAAACTGAACTACCTCGTCAATCTGAAGTCCGGGCTCTGCCCCGAGGACTGCTCGTACTGCTCGCAGCGGCTCGGCTCCAAGGCCGAGATCCTCAAGTACACCTGGCTGAAGCCGGAGGAGGCGTCGAAGGCGGCGGCGGCCGGGGTGGCCGGCGGCGCCAAGCGCGTCTGCCTGGTGGCCAGCGGCCGGGGCCCGACGGACCGGGACGTCGACCGGGTCTCGCAGACCATCGAGGCCATCAAGGAGGAGAACGAGGGCGTCGAGGTCTGTGCCTGCCTCGGTCTGCTCTCCGAGGGCCAGGCCGACCGGCTGCGTTCGGCGGGCGCCGACGCGTACAACCACAACCTCAACACGTCCGAGGGGACGTACGGGGAGATCACCACCACCCACACCTACGCCGACCGCGTGGAGACGGTGCGGCAGGCGCAGGCCGCCGGACTCTCGGCGTGCTCGGGGCTGATCGCGGGGATGGGCGAGAGCGACGCCGATCTGGTCGACGTGGTCTTCTCGCTCCGCGAGCTGGACCCGGACTCGGTGCCGGTCAACTTCCTGATCCCGTTCGAGGGGACGCCGCTCGCCAAGGAGTGGAACCTGACGCCGCAGCGCTGTCTGCGCATCCTGGCGATGGTGCGGTTCGTCTGCCCGGACGTGGAGGTGCGGCTCGCGGGCGGGCGCGAGGTCCATCTGCGGTCGATGCAGCCGCTCGCGCTGCACCTGGTCAACTCCATCTTCCTGGGCGACTACCTGACCAGTGAGGGCCAGGCCGGGCAGGCGGACCTGGACATGATCGCGGACGCCGGTTTCGAGGTGGAGGGTGCGGGTACGACGACGCTCCCCCGGCACCGCGCGGACGCGGCGGCCGGCTGCGGCTCGCACGCGGACGGCGGTTGCGCCTCCGAGGCCGAGGGCTGCGGTTCGCACGCCGGGGCCGGCTGCGGGCCGTGCGGCGAGGGCGCGGAGGCGGCGGCCGTATCCGCCGCCGAGGTGCCGGAAACCCCGGGTGCCCGTACGGATCTGGTGGCGGTCCGCCGCCGTGGCGCGGGCACGGACCTCGCTCCCAATGCCTGAGCCGCTCTCCCCCGCCGCACTCCGGGAGCTGGACCGGGCGCACGTCTGGCATCCGTACGGCCCGATGCCGGGCCGGCAGGAACCGCTGGTCGTGGAGTCCGCGTCCGGGGTCCGGCTGCGGCTCGCCGAACCCGTCCACGGCCACCGCGAGCTGGTCGACGGGATGTCCTCGTGGTGGTCGGCCGTGCACGGCTACAACCACCCCGTGCTGAACGAGGCGGCGCGCGGCCAGCTGGACCGGATGAGCCATGTGATGTTCGGCGGGCTCACGCACGAGCCCGCCGTCCGGCTGGCGGCCCGGCTGGTGGAGATCACGCCGGAGCCGCTGCGCCACGTCTTCCTCGCCGACTCGGGCTCCGTGTCGGTCGAGGTCGCCGTGAAGATGTGCCTCCAGTACTGGCGCTCGGCCGGGCGGCCGGCCAAGCAGCGGCTGCTGACCTGGCGCGGCGGCTACCACGGGGACACCTGGCAGCCGATGTCGGTGTGCGACCCCGAGGGCGGGATGCACGAGCTGTGGTCCGGTGCCCTGCCCCGCCAGGTCTTCGCCGGTGAACCGCCCGCCGGTTACGACTCCGAGCCCGATCCGGCGTACGCGGCGCAGCTCCGCGAGCTGATCCGGCGGCACGCGGACGAGCTGGCGGCGGTGATCGTGGAGCCGGTGGTCCAGGGGGCGGGCGGCATGCGCTTCCACTCCCCCGGCTATCTGCGCGTGCTGCGCGAGGCGTGCGACGCGTACGGCGTGCTGCTCGTGTTCGACGAGATCGCGACGGGGTTCGGCCGTACGGGCAGGCTGTTCGCCGCCGAGCACGCGGGGGTGTCCCCCGACGTGATGTGCGTGGGCAAGGCGCTGACCGGCGGTTATCTGACGATGGCGGCGACGCTGTGCACGAGCGAGATGGCCGACGGGATCTCGCGCGGCGAAGTGCCGGTGCTCGCCCACGGGCCCACGTTCATGGGCAACCCGCTGGCCGCGTCGGTGGCCTGCGCCTCCATCGACCTGCTGCTCGGCCAGGACTGGCAGCAGGAGGTCAAGCGGATCGAGGCCGGGCTGCACGAGGGCCTGGCGCGGGCGCGGGAACTGCCCGGGGTCCGCGACGTGCGGGTGCTCGGCGCGATCGGGGTCGTCCAGCTGGACCACGAGGTGGACATGGCCGCGGCGACCGCGGCGGCGGTGCGCGAGGGGGTGTGGCTGCGGCCGTTCCGGGACCTCGTCTACACCATGCCGCCGTATGTGACGGGTGACGACGACGTGGCACGGATCTGCCGCGCGGTGTGCGCTGCGGCGCGGGAGGGCTGAGAGATGAGCGTCCTGGTGGTGACCGGCACCGGTACGGAGATCGGCAAGACGATCGTGACGGCGGCGGTGGCGGCGGCGTCCGCGCACCGCCGCGTCGCCGTCCTCAAGCCGGCCCAGACCGGCCTGGCGCCGGGCGAGCCCGGTGACGTGGCGGAGGTGGCGCGGCTGGCGGGCGCCCATGTCACGGCGGTCGAACTGGCCCGCTTCCCCGAGCCGTTGGCCCCCGCGACGGCCGCCCGGCGGGCCGGGATGGACCCGGTGCGCCCGTACGAGGTCGCCGAGGCCGCCGAGAAGCTGGCCGCCGACCACGATCTGGTCCTGGTCGAGGGGGCCGGCGGGCTGCTCGTGCGGTTCGACGACGAGGGCGCGACCCTGGCGGACGCGGCCCGGCTGCTCGCGGCCCCGGTCCTGGTGGTCGCCCCGGCCGGGCTGGGCACGCTGAACTCCACGGCCCTGACGGCGGAGGCGCTGCGCGCCCGGGAACTCGACTGCCTGGGGGTGGTCATCGGCAGCATGCCGGCCGAGCCCGATCTCGCGGCGCGCTGCAATGTGGCGGACCTCCCGGTGGCCGCCGGGGCTCCGCTGCTGGGCGTCGTCCCGGAGGGCGCCGGGTCGCTGGCCCCGGCCGACTTCCGGGCGCGGGCGGCGAGTTGGCTGTCCGCACCACTGGGCGGCGACCGGCCTCTGGGCTGAGCCCCGGGAAAGGGGCAGAATGGAAGGAGCCGGTCCGTCGAGGAGGTCCGCCATGCGGCTGCGGAGCACGCCCGTCCCCCCGGACGCGGTGCACCACCCGCTCTTCGCGCGCTGCTACGCGCGGATGAGCGTGGCCGCCGAGTCCACCGCCGGTCTGGCCGCGCTCCGGGCGGAGCTGCTGGCCGGGCTCACGGGGCGGGTCGTCGAGATCGGCGCCGGGAACGGCCTGAACTTCGCGCACTACCCGGCCACGGTGTCGGAGGTGGTGGCGGTCGAACCCGAACGCACCCTGCGCCGGTTGGCGGTGCGCGCGGCGCTGCGCGCGGGCGTGCCGGTGGACGTGGTGCCGGGGACGGCGGAGGCGCTGCCGGTCAAGAGCGAGGCGTTCGACGGGGCCGTGGCGTCGCTGGTGCTGTGCACCGTACGGGATGTGGAGCGGTCGCTCGCGGAGCTGTGGCGGGTCCTGCGCCCGGGCGCGGAGCTGCGCTTCTTCGAGCACGTCCGGTCCGACGGGCGGGCCATGGCGGCGGCCCAGCGCGCCCTGGACCGCACCTTCTGGCCCCGGGTGGTTGGGGGCTGCCACACCGCGCGCGACACGCTCGCCGCCCTCGCGGCGGCCGGTTTCACGGTGGAGTCGTACCGGCGGGTCAACCTGCCGGAGCACGGCATCCGGCTGCCCACCTCGTCCTGCGTGCTGGGCGTGGCACGGCGGCCCGACGCGGCGGTGCGGCGCTAGGAGCTGTCCGCGCGTCCCTGAACCGTCGCATCCCGGACGTATTCCGCACCCCGGCCCCCCATCGGCCGAACACCTGGTCATAATGCCTGCTCAGGGCTCAGGTAGCCGAAGTCACCGCGGTCGGCCATGTCCTGGCGCCACAGGCGCGCCCACCGACCAGTTCTCGCGACGACTCATGGAGTGACATTGAGTACGACGACGTTCCGTTCCCGCATCACGGCCCGGCTGGGGCGCGGCTACCTGGCCAGGATCCAGAAGCACGGGTTCGGGTCGACCACGATGCGGCTGCTCCCGGAACAACTGCTGATGCCGCTGCGCAGGAACGGGCTCGACCCGGTCGGGCGGCTCGCCGAAACCCGGGCGGTTGCGCCGGTGTCCAGAGTGGCGCTGCCGTTCGGGATGGACGCCTGGGTGGTCACCGGCTACGAGGAGTCGAAGGCGGTGCTCGGCTCCGCCGAGGGGTTCAGCACGGACTTCGCCCATCTGGCGGGCAACGCGGGCATAGCCGCCGAGCACAGCCCCGGCGGCCTGGGGTTCAGCGATCCTCCGGTGCACACGCGGCTGCGCCGCATCCTGACGCCGGAGTTCACGATGCGCCGGCTGCGCCGGCTGACGCCCAGGATCGACGCCATCGTCACGGAGCGCCTGGACGCGATGGCGGCAGCGCCGGGGCCGGTCGACCTGGTGCACGCGTTCGCGCTGCCCGTGCCGTCGCTGACCATCTGCGAACTGCTCGGGGTGCCCTACGAGGACCGCGACGACTTCCAGAAGCTGGCCATGGACCGCTTCGACCTGTTCTCCGGGCCCACCGCGCCCTTCGGCGCCATGTCGGCCTCGCTCGACTACTTCCGGGGCGTCGTGCGCGACCAGCGGCGCGCGCCGGGCGACGGCCTGCTCGGGATGATCGTGCGGGAGCACGGGGACAGCGTGGACGACGAGGAGCTGGCGGGCCTGGCGGACGGGGTGCTCACCGGGGGCTTCGAGACGACCGCCAGCACGATCGCGCTCGGCGCCCTGGTGCTGCTGCGGAACCCGGAGGTCGCGGACCGGCTGCGCGCGGACGACGGGGTGACGGCGCCCTTCGTGGAGGAGGTGCTGCGCTATCTGTCGGCCGTGCAGATGGCCTTCCCCCGGTTCGCCCGGGAGGACATCGAGGTCGCGGGGGTGGTGATCCCGCGTGGCGACATGGTGCTCTGCTCGCTGAGCGGCGCCAATCGCGACCCGGCGTACGTCACGGACGACGGGCGGTTCGACGTGGACCGGGTCACTCCGGCCGGGCATCTCGCCTTCGGCTACGGCATCCACCGCTGCATCGGCGCGGAGCTCGCGCGCATGGAGCTGCGCTCCGCCTTCCCCGCCCTGGTCCGGCGCTTCCCCGCGATGCGGCTCGCCGTCCCCCCGCAGGACCTGGCCTTCCGCAAGCTCTCCATCGTGTACGGCGTCGAGTCGCTGCCCGCACGACTCCGCTGAGCCGTCCCCGTACCGGCGGGGAAAGCGCTCGCCCGGAGGAGTGGACCTCTGATTGGCTCGCCCCATGAGTGATCTCCCGATACGCCCCGCCGCCCCTTCGGACATCGCCGCCGTACTGCGTTTCTGGCGGACGGCGGCGGAAGGCACCAGCATCAGCGACGACCACGACGGGGTGGCCCGGCTCATCGGCCGCGACCCGGGGGCGCTGCTCCTCGCGGAACGGGACGGCGTGCTCGTGGGCACCGTCATCGCGGGCTTCGACGGCTGGCGGTGCTCCGCCTATCGGCTGGCCGTCCATCCGGACCACCGCCGGCAGGGCGTCGCGACCGCGCTCCTCGGCGCGGCGGAGCAGCGCTTCGCCGAGCTGGGCGGGCGGCGGGTGGACGCCATGGTCCTGGAGGAGAACGAGCGGGCCCACCACACCTGGCAGGCGGCCGGCTACCACCGTGAGAACCACTGGCGGCGGTGGGTGAAGCCGCTCGGGCCGGGCACAGGGGGCAGGTGACCGGACGCACCCGCGACTTTGCCGATCCTTTACTATGGGGAGGCCATCCCGCCCCTCCGACGAAAGGTGTGAGCGTCCGCCCATGGGCGAGCCTCCCAGTACCAGAAGCCACCGACATCGCGCGGTCCGCCGGTCCCTGCCCGATCATGGGACGGAGGTGAACCGATGACCGAAGTGCTTCTGCTGTTCGTTGCGGTACTGCTCTCGCTCGCCTGCGGCGCCTTCGTCGCGGCGGAGTTCTCCCTGACCACGGTGGAACGCGGTCAGCTGGAGCGGGCCGTCGAGCAGGGCGAGCGCGGCGCGGCGAGCGCCATGAAGGCGGTCCGCGGCCTCACCTTCCAGCTCTCCGGGGCGCAGCTCGGCATCACCGTCACCAACCTGGTGGTCGGCATGCTCTCCGAGCCGTCCATCGCGAAGCTGATCCGGGGTCCGGTGGAGGCCGTGGGCCTGTCGCCCGGCGTGGCCTCGTCCGTGGCGCTCGTGATCGGCACGGCCCTGTCCACGGTCTTCCTGATGGTCGTCGGTGAGCTGGTCCCGAAGAACTGGGCCATCTCCTCGCCGCTCGCGGTGGCGAAGACGGTCGCCACCCCGCAGCGGGTCTTCACGGCCGTCTTCCGGCCCTTCATCAGCCACCTCAACAACACCGCCAACCGGATCGTGCGGCGCTTCGGGCTCGAACCGGCCGAGGAACTGGCCTCCGCCCGCAGTCCGCAGGAGCTGGTGGCGCTGGCCAGGCACTCCGCCAAGGAGGGCGCGCTGGAGGCGGACACCGCCGAGCTGTTCGTCCGCACCCTCAACCTGCCGGAGCTCACCGCCGAGAACGTGATGACCCCGCGCGTGCAGGTCACCGCCCTGGAGGTCAGCGCGACCGCCGAGGACGTGGCCAACGCGACCCGGGCCACCGGCCTCTCCCGCTTCCCCGTCTACCGGGGCAGCCTCGACACCGTCGTGGGCGTCGCCCACATCAAGGACGTGCTGGCGGTCCCGGCCGAGCAGCGGCCCCGCAAGCGGGTGTCCGAGATGCTGCGCGAGCCGGTGCTCGTGCCCGAGACGCTGACCGTCGACCGGCTGCTCGACCGGCTGTCCGGCAAGCTGGCCATGGCGGTCGTGATCGACGAGTACGGCGGCACGGCGGGCGTCGTGACGCTGGAGGACATCGTGGAGGAGGTCGTCGGCGAGGTGCGCGACGAGCACGACCCCCACGAGACGCCGGACCTCGCCCCGGCCGGTGAGGACGCCGACGGGCGCGTCCTGTGGTCGGCGGACGGCGCCGCCCGCACGGACCAGCTGGAGACCATCGGGCTGCGGGTGCCGGACGGTCCGTACGAGACGCTGGCGGGCCTGATCGCCACGGAGATCGGCCGCATCCCGGCCGTGGGCGACTCGGTCGAGCTGGCCGGCTGGCGCCTCGACGTGGTGGACGCCTCCGGGCGCCGCGCCGCCCGGGCGCTGCTGCACGCACCGCTGACCGGTTCCCACCAGCCGTCGGAGGACGAGCGATGACTGTCGTACAGCTCTTCATCGGTCTGCTGACGCTGGTCGTGAACGCCTTCTTCGTCGGCGCCGAGTTCGCCCTCATCTCGGTGCGCCGCAGCCAGATCGAGCCGCAGGCCGAGCAGGGGAACCGGCGGGCCCGCAGCGTCATCTGGGGCCTCGAACACGTCTCGGCGCTGCTCGCGGCGGCGCAGCTCGGCATCACGCTGTGCACCCTGGTGCTGGGCATCGTCGCCGAGCCCGCGATCGCGCATCTGCTGGAACCCGTCTTCGACGCGGTGGGCGTGCCGCACGGCCTGGTCCACCCGGCCTCGTTCGTGATCGCCCTGTCGGTGGCGACCTATCTGCACATGCTGCTGGGCGAGATGGTCCCCAAGAACATCGCGCTGGCCGAACCGGTGCGCTCCGCGCTGCTGCTCGGCCCGCCGCTGGTGACGCTGGCCCGGGCGCTGCGCCCGGTGATCTTCGCGATCAACGCCTTCGCCAACGCCCTGCTGAAGCTGTTGCGGGTGGAGACGAAGGACGAGGTGGAGGCGACGTTCTCGGACGACGAGCTGGCGCGCCTGGTGAAGGACGCGGGTGACGCCGGGCTGGTGGACGACCGGGCGGCCGAGCGCCTGCACCACGCGCTGGAGCTGGGCCGCCGGCCGGTGCGGGACGTGGTCCTGCCGGTCGACCGGGTGATGTACATCCGGGTCGGGGCGACCCCGGAGGAGCTGGAGCGGCTCTCGTACGAGACCGGGTTCTCGCGCTTCCCGGTGATGGACGCGGAACGGCGCATCCTCGGCTACCTCCATGTGAAGGACGCCCTGGACGTCACCCCGCGCGACATGCCGTTCCCGGTCTCCTCGATGCGGCCGATCGCCCGGGTCCGGGCGGCGACGCCGCTGGACGACGCGCTGACGGCGCTGCGGCGCAGCCGTACGCACCTGGCGGCGGTCCTGGACGAGGACGGCAGGCTCGCCGGCATGGTGACGATGGAGGACGTGCTCCGGGAGCTGGTGGGACGGCCGCAGAGCCGCTGAGCGAAGGGCGGTTCCGGGCCCCGGTCCGGAGCCGCCCTTCGGCCGTCGGGGCCGTACGGCACCGCGATACGATCGCATCGCCATGGAAATGAATGCCTCATACACCAGTCTGGTCGCGGTCGGCGACTCGTTCACCGAGGGCATGTCGGACCTGCTGCCCGACGGTTCCTACCGGGGCTGGGCCGACGTGCTCGCCTCCCGGCTCGCCGCCCGCACGCCCGGTTTCCGGTACGCCAATCTCGCGGTGCGCGGGAAGCTCATCGGGCAGATCGTGGACGAGCAGGTGGAGGTGGCGGCCGCCATGCGGGCGGACGTGGTGACGCTGGTCGGCGGCCTCAACGACACCCTGCGCCCCAAGTGCGACATGGGCATGGTGCGCGGACGCCTCGAAGAGGCGGTGGAGCGCCTGGCACCGTCCTGCGGGAAGCTGGTGCTGATGCGCAGCCCCGGCCGCAACGGCCCGGTGATGGAGCGCTTCCGGCCGCGCATGGAGGAGCTGTTCGCGCTGGTGGACGAGCTGGCCGCCCGGCACGACGCGGTGGTGGTCGACCTGTACGGCGCCCCGGCGCTGGGCGACCCGCGCCTGTGGGACGTCGACCGGCTGCACCTGACCGCCGAGGGGCACCGCCGGGTGGCCGAGGCGGTCTGGCAGGCGCTGGGGCTGCCGCCCGAGAGCGACTGGCGGGCCCCGCTGCCCACCTCGGCCCCGGCGCGCTGGGCCGCCCGGCGGGTGGCGGACGTGCGCTTCGCCCGGCAGCACCTGCTGCCCTGGATCGGGCGGCGGCTCACGGGGCGCTCGTCGGGCGACGGACGGGCCGGGGCGCAGTTCGACGCCGAGCTGGGGCGGGCCTTCTGGGTGACCCCGGAGGAGGAGGGCTGGGCTGCTCCGGTCGCGACGTGGCGGCAGGTGGAGTCCGGTGAGCGGGAGGGGCGCGACGCATCCGGTTCGTAGCAACGCACAAACCGGACCTCGGCGCTGAGCTGCACAAACCGCCAGTAGAATCCGTACACGTGACTGCTGTGTCTGCGAAGCCTCGCATCCCCAATGTCCTGGCCGGCCGCTACGCCTCCACGGAGCTGGCCGTCCTCTGGTCCCCCGAGCAGAAGGTGAAGCTGGAACGCCGGCTGTGGCTGGCGGTGCTGCGCGCCCAGAAGGACCTCGGGATCGAGGTGCCCGACGCCGCCCTCGCCGATTACGAGCGCGTCCTCGACCAGGTCGACCTGGCCTCGATCGCCGAGCGCGAGAAGGTCACCCGGCACGACGTGAAGGCCCGGATCGAGGAGTTCAACGCCCTCGCCGGCCACGAGCACGTGCACAAGGGCATGACCTCGCGCGACCTCACCGAGAACGTCGAGCAGCTGCAGATCCGGCTCTCCCTGGAGCTGATGCGCGACCGCACCGTCGCCGTCCTGGCCCGCCTGGGCAAGCTGGCCGCCGAGTACCGCGAGCTGGTCGTCGCCGGGCGCTCCCACAACGTGGCCGCGCAGGCCACCACCCTCGGCAAGCGCTTCGCGACCGCGGCCGACGAGCTGCTGGTGGCGTACGGCCGCCTCGACGACCTGCTCGGCCGCTACCCCCTGCGCGGCATCAAGGGCCCGGTCGGCACCGCGCAGGACATGCTGGACCTGCTGGGCGGTGACGCCGGCAAGCTCGCCGAGCTGGAGGAGCGCATCGCCGGGCACCTCGGCTTCGCGCACGCCTTCACCTCGGTCGGCCAGGTCTACCCCCGGTCGCTCGACTACGACGTGGTGACGGCGCTGGTCCAGCTGGCGGCGGCCCCCTCGTCGGTCGCCAAGACCATCCGGCTGATGGCCGGACACGAGCTGGTCACCGAGGGCTTCAAGCCGGGCCAGGTCGGCTCGTCCGCGATGCCCCACAAGATGAACACCCGCTCCTGCGAGCGCGTCAACGGCCTGATGGTCATCCTGCGCGGTTACGCGTCGATGACCGGCGAGCTGGCGGGCGACCAGTGGAACGAGGGCGACGTCTCCTGCTCCGTGGTCCGCCGGGTCGCCCTGCCGGACGCGTTCTTCGCGTTCGACGGGCTGGTCGAGACGTTCCTGACGGTGCTGGACGAGTTCGGCGCGTTCCCGGCCGTCGTGGCCCGCGAGCTGGACCGCTACCTGCCGTTCCTGGCCACCACCAAGGTCCTCATGGGCGCGGTGCGCGCCGGGGTCGGCCGCGAGGTCGCGCACGAGGCCATCAAGGAGAACGCCGTCGCCTCCGCCCTCGCCATGCGCGAGCAGGGCACCGAACGCAACGAGCTGCTGGACAAGCTCGCGGCCGACGAGCGCATCCCGCTGGACCGCGCCCAGCTGGACGAGCTGATGGCGGACAAGCTGTCCTTCACCGGAGCGGCCGGCGACCAGGTCACCGCGCTCGTCGCGCGGATCGAGGAGATCACCAAGCAGCACCCCGAGGCGGCCGGCTACGCGCCCGGCTCCATCCTCTGACGGCGGGCCGGCCGGACCGTCCGCGCGGATGACACCCGAAGAGCTCCGGGCCGCCCGCGACCGCGTCGTTCCCGACGTGGTCGCGGGCAATCTGCGCGTCCTGTTCTGCGGGATCAACCCGAGCCTGACGACGGCGGCGACGGGGCACCACTTCGCCTTCCCCGGCAACCGCTTCTGGCCGGTGCTCCACCTGTCGGGCTTCACCCCGCGCCGGCTGGCCCCCTCCGAGCAGGCCGAACTGCTCGACCACGGGCTCGGCATCACCAACGTCGTCGCCAGGGCCACGGCCCGGGCCGACGAGCTGTCCGCCGAGGAGTTCCGGGAGGGCGGACGGATTCTGACCGCCAAGGTCGAGCGGCTGCGCCCGCGCTGGCTGGCCGTCGTGGGGATCACCGCGTACCGCACGGCGTTCGGCGAGCGCCGGGCCCGGATCGGGCCGCAGGAGCGGACGGTCGGCGGCGCCCGGGTCTGGGCGCTGCCCAACCCCAGCGGCCTCAACGCGCACTGGACGGCCGCCACGATGGCCGAGGAGTACGCCCGGCTGCGCGCGGCCGTGGAGGCCGGCGACGCTCACGGCGGGTCGGTCTCCGTCACGACCACGCTCAGCTCGCAGCCGGAGCCGCCCTCCTCCAGGTAGAGCGCCAGCGCTATCCAGCGTTCCTCGATGTGCCAGAGGCGCAGGTACTCGCAGCCCGCGACGGTGTCCGCCCACGGCTGGGGTATCTCCTCGCCGGCGAGCATCCGCTCCTGGGCGCTGAACAGACTGACCAGCTGCGGCTCGCCCCAGCGGCTGCCGAGCAGGGTGACCAGCGCCTCGTGGTCCGCGAGGCACTGGGCGCGGCGCTCCAGCCGCCCCGCCTCGTCGTCCTCCCAGACGTCGTCCACGTACAGGAACGCCGTGTGGTAACCAGGACCGCTGACTCCCGACCCCGACCGGACGCGCTCCGCGGGGAACGCCCGGGCGCGCATCCCGTCGATGAGGCGGAGGTGATGTGCGGTGGTCATGCCGTCAGTAAACCTTCCCCCACTGACAATCGGGACGCTGCCCCCTGCTTTGAGACGATTTCGGCCACCTCGTTCCGGCTGCGGCGCCCGCAGTTGGCACCCGCCGGGCATCAACTGGGCGCCGCCCCGCAGAAGATGGCGCCGGTCGCCGCGCCGGGGCCCGCGGCAGCCGCACCCGGCGGGCCGGACCCCTTCCTAACGGCTTCGCATCCCTCGGTCGCCTCCCCCCTGAGCAGCGAGTACGATCCGCCTGACATGCGCACTAGCTGGGAGGACACACCGTGGGCCGGCTGACCGGCGGGGACCCCTCGCTGCTGCGGCGGATCAATTCCGCGGTGGTACTGCACGCCCTCCGGGGCGCGTCCTCCTCGACCCTCACGGACCTGACCCGGATCACGGGCCTGTCCCGCCCCACGGTCGAGGGCGTCGTGGAAGGGCTCTTCGAAGCGGGCCTGGTCGTGGAGTGCGCTCCTGAGGGGGCCGAAACCCGCCGGCAGGGCCGTCCGGCCCGCCGGTTCCGCTTCCGCGCCGAGGCCGGGCACCTGCTGGGCATCGAGATCGGCCCGCACCGCGTCTCCGCGCTGCTGTCGGGGCTGGACGGGCGGATCATCGGCGCCGGCTCCCGCGAGGTGTCGGAGACCGCCGGTGCCGACGACCGGCTCGACCGGGTACGGGCCGTGGTCGCGGACGTCCTGCGCCGCACCGGCGTGGCCCGCAGCAACCTGCGCGCGGTCGGCGTGGGCAGCCCGGGCATCGTGGAGGCCGACGGGACCGTGCGGCTGGGCACCGCGCTGCCGGGCTGGACGGGCCTGCCCCTGGGCGAACGGCTGAGGCGCTCCTTCCGCTGCCCGGTCCTCGTGGAGAACGACGCCAACGCCGCCGCCGTCGCCGAGCACTGGAAGGGCGCGGCCACGGAGTCCGACGACATCGTGTTCGTCCTGGCGGGGCTGAGCCCCGGCGCCGGTTCCCTGATCGGCGGGCGGCTGCACCGCGGGTTCGGCGGCGCGGCCGGGGAGATCGGCGCGCTGCACCTGCTGGGCCGGGACGTCACGCCGGAGCACCTGCTGTCCACGACGGACACCCCGCTGGACCCGCTGGACGAGCACGCCGTGGCCGCGGTGTTCGCCAAGGCGCGGCACGGGGACGAACAGGCGCGGGCCGCGGTGGAGCGGTTCATCCAGCGCCTGGTGCACGACGTGGCGGCGCTGGTGCTGGCGCTCGACCCCGAGCTGGTGGTGGTCGGGGGCTGGGCCGCCGGTCTGGACGGGGTGCTGGACCCGCTGCGGAGCGAGCTGGCCCGCTACTGCCTGCGCCCACCCCGGGTGTGCCTGTCGCTCCTGGGCGAGGCGGCGGTGGCGACCGGTGCGCTGCGGCTGGCGCTCGACCATGTGGAGGAGCAGCTGTTCGCCGTCGAGGGAACGGTGACGGCCCGCCGCTGAGTGCGACGGGCCGTGGGACGCGGACGGGCGCCGAGAGCGTCCGGGCTCAGGACGCCTGGCGCTCCCGCTCCGGGTGGCTGATCTCCAGGTCGCCCGAGTCGCCGAAGGTGAGCCGGCAGGTGTCGGCCCGGTACGTGGCGACCGAGACCGCCGCCGTGCCGCCCGCGGCGAGGTAGCGGGTGGTGACGACGAGGACGGGGGCGCCGGGGAGCCGGTCCAGCTCCTTGGCGTCGTCGGCGCGGGCGGAGCCCAGCTCGACGGACCGGTCCTGGCCGTCGAGGCCGAGGCGGTGCAGTTCCCGGACGACGTTGCGGGCGCGGGCCGCGCCGGACGGGGCGTCTATCCCGGAGAGCTCGGGCACGGAGGAGGACGGCACGTAGAGCAGCTCGGCGGCGACCACCTGGCCGTGGCTCGTGCGGATGCGGCGCACGATGTGGACGGGCTCCTCGGCGCCGGCGTTCAGCGTCGCGGCGACGGCGGCCGGGGCGGGAGCGCTCTCGCAGTCCACCGGCTGCCAGGCCGTGTCGGCCCCGCCGTCGGTCCAGTCGTTGCGGGCGGTGGAGACGGCCACACCGACGCGGGGCGGGGCGACGGTGGTCCCGACGCCGCGGCGGCGGTGCAGCCTGCCTTCGAGTTCGAGCTGTTCCAGGGCCTGCCGGAGCGTGGCCCGGGCGACGCCGAACCGGGCGGCGAGCTCGCGCTCGTTGGGAAGGATCTCCCCCACCGCAAAGTCCGAGTCGAGTGCCTCACTGAGCACGGTCTTGAGGTGCCAGTACTTCGGCTCCTGCACCGTTTCCAGCTGCGTGGTCCCCACCCTGTCCTCCGCAATCGCCCAGCGGCTTATTCCGCGACGTTATTTATTAAAGGTTCCTGTCTTAACGTTGAGACCATAGGACGGCGCACCCCCTTGGTCAAGACCAATCCTGCGCCCGGGACCCTGTGAATCGACGGTCCGCCGCACAGCGTTCACAGGACGTTCGCGGACCGGCGCACCGCGCGCGGCCCGGTGTCCGCCTTCGGAGCGGGGGCCTCCACCTGCGGTGCGGTCCCGCCGCGCCGCCCCAGCACTCCCGAGCCGATCGCCACCCCCAGGCCGACGAGGCACGACCCGGCGGCCTGGGCGAGACCGTACGAACCGGTGCCGACGAGCGGGGCGGTGAGCGCGGCGGAGACCGGGATGAGGCCGGAGAAGAGGGTGGCGCGCTCCGCGCCGATGCGCTGCATTCCCATGTACCAGCAGACGAAGCCGATGACCGTCACCACGGCCGCCTGCCAGACCAGCGCCGCCGCCTCGGCCCCGGACGGCACGCGGAGGAAGCCGCCGCCGTCGAGCAGCAGGCCGAGGACCGTCGACTCCGCCGCCGCGACGGCGCACACCGTCGCGGACAGCAGCTTGGGGCCCAGCGGGCGCAGCACGGGCACCGCGATCACGGCGAAGCCCACCTCGCCGGCCAGGGCGCCGACCGAGCACAGGATGCCGCTCAGGTCGGTGCGTCCCCACCCCTGGACCGTGAACGCCCCGGCGGCGACCAGCGCCGCCGCGTACAGCACGGGCCGGGCGGGCCTGCGCCCTTCCAGCAGGGGGACGAGGACGGCGACGAGGATCGGGGCGCAGCCGACGAAGACGCCCGGTACCGCCGGTTCGGCGGAGCGTTCGGCGGCCAGGACGGCGAGGTTGAAGCCGACCATGCCGACGGCGGCGAGCAGGGCGAGCCGCGCCCACTGCCGCCCGGTCAGCCCGCGCAGTGCGGCGGCGGGGCGCGGTTCCCCGGGACAGTGGATCAGGGGCAGCAGCAGGAGCGCCGCGAGACCGTAGCGGAGCCCCTGGCCGCCCGCGTAGGGGTAGTCGCCGAGGACGCTGTTGGCGGTGAAGGAGGCGCCGACGAGGACGCAGGCGAAAGCGGCGAGCAGGGCGCCGCGCAGAGAGGTCGCGTTCATGGGACCGACGCTAGGGAGCGCGGTGGTTCGGTTTAAGGTCCACTTCCATGACGGCTTCGGGGACCAATCCACCCTCCGGCGGCAGCGGCGGAGGCCGCGAATCCGCCGCCACGGCCTGGGAGTTGCTGCTTCCGGTGGCCTCGGCTCCGGCGCGTGGCCGCGGGCGGGCGCTCCAGTCGGCGCTCCGCGAGGCGGTCCGCTCCGGCCGCCTCGCGCCGGGGACACGGCTGCCGTCCAGCCGTGAGCTGGCCGCCGATCTGGGGGTCTCGCGCGGTCTGGTGACCGAGGCGTACGAGCAGCTGACGGCGGAGAGCTATCTGCGCAGCGGGCGCGGTGCGGGGACGTGGGTGAGCGGATCGGCGCGGGCGGCGGCGGGCGGCGCGCGGGACCTGGCGCCGCGCGCCCGCGGGGTGCGGGTCGACTTCCGGCCCGGGACGCCCGACCTCTCCCTCTTCCCGCGCAGCGCCTGGGCCGCCGCCCACCGCTCCGTGCTCGGGCGGCTGCCGCACCGGGCGCTCGGCTACCCGGACCCGCGCGGACTGCCGGAGCTGCGCGTGGCCCTGGCCGGGCTGCTGACGCGACGGCGCGGGGTGGTCGCCGATCCGGAACGGCTGCTGGTGTGTTCCGGGGTGGCGCAGGCGACGACGCTGCTCGGGTTCGTCCTGCACGGGCGCGGGGTGCGCACGGTCGGCGTGGAGGACCCGGGAAGCCCTGAGCACACGGCACTCTTCGCCTCCGCCGGTGTGGCCACCACCATGGTCCCGCTGGACGGGGAGGGCCTGGCTCTGGAGCCGCTGAGACGTTCCGGGGTGCGGGCCGTGGTGACGACGCCGGCCCACCAGTTCCCGACCGGAGTGGCGTACTCCGCGACGCGTCGCAGCCGGCTCCTGGAGTGGGCCCGGGAGACGGACGGGCTGCTGATCGAGGACGACTACGACGGTGACTTCCGGTACGACCGCGCCCCCGTCGGCGCCCTCCAGGGGCTCGATCCGGAACGCGTCGCGTACACCGGGTCGGTCAGCAAGTCGCTGGCTCCCGGGCTGCGTCTGGGCTGGCTGATCGCGCCCGCGTCGATGACCCACGAGCTCGTGGAGCGGAAGCGGATGATGGACCTCGGCAACCCGTCCCTCGAACAGGCGGTGCTCGCCGACTTCGTGACCGGCGGGGGGTACGACCGTCAGCTGAGGCGTTGCCAGCGGGCCTACCGGGAGCGGCGCGACGTGCTCACGCGTGCCCTGGCCGAGCACATCCCGGGCACGGAGGTGAGCGGGGTCGCGGCGGGGCTGCACGCCATCGCGCGGCTCCCCGGACGCCGGTGGCCCGAGGAGGAGTTCGCCGAGCGCGCGGCGGGTGCCGGGGTCGCGGTGCGGCTGCTGCGCGAGTACGGGACGGAGCGGCCGGCGGACGACTGCGTGCGCCTCGTCCTCGGTTACGCCCATCTCGCGCCGGCCGACATCGTGCGCGGGGTCCGGGCGCTGGCCGAGCTCACCCAATAGCGCTCCCGACCTGCGGTGATGACCGATTGTCAGTGGCGGGCCCTACGGTTTTTCCATGACCCGAACCGTGCAGGCCCTGGCCTACTCACGTCCCTCCGTCCTGGCCTCCTCGCGGGCCGGGCGGTCCCTCGGCCTGGAAACGGCCGGCGGCTCCACAGCCCACGGCGCCGAGGCGAACCCCCGGTTCTTCTCGGGGTTCCTGGCTTCGCCGCAGATAGCGGCGCGGGGGCTGCTGGCCGTCGCGGACGTCGCCGCCGCACGCTACTACCAGCGGACCTCGGCGTCCTCCCTGGACCCGGTGGTGACGGGCAACGGCGACCGGCTGCGCTTCGAGTCGTTCTCCGGGTGCTGCGGGGTGTACGCGCGGCTCGACGTGCTGAGCGAGGGTCTGGAGGGCGTGGAGACGGGTCACGGCACGACCAATGTGGACGTGAACCATCCGCTGCGGGAGGCGCTTTCGCGGATGGGCGGCGACGAGCCGCTGCATCTGCGGGTGGGCCCGGACGAGCTGGCGGTGACCACGACGGACGGCGCCGTCGTGGAGAAGAAGGTGCCGCTGCCGGACCGGTGGCTGCGGGGTTTCGCCGAGGCGCAGGTGGCCTCCGCCGCCTTCGACCTGCGGGCTGAGCTCCCGGCGGCGGACGCCGTACGGTTCCTGAGGTCGCTGCCCACGTCCTCGGGGGCGGCCGCGCGCGGCGCGCGGTGGGTGGTGCCCGCCGGGCGGACGCTCCGGCCCACCACCCGGCCGGTGCCCGGGGCCGTCTGCCTTCCCGGACCGCAGCGGCTGACCGCCCTGCAGCGGGTCCTGCGGTACGCGTCGGCGCTCCGCGTGTACGGGCCGGTGGCCGACGGCGCGGTCGCCGCGAGCGCCTGGGAGGTCGTACTGCCCGGGATGCGGCTCACGCTGACGCTGTCGCCGGACGCCTCGCGCGGCTTCTCCGGCGAGGGCGGGGTGCTGGAGGCGCTGGCCACGGACGACGCCGCGGCCGACGCGGAGCTGGTCTCGGTGCTGCTGGCGTGGGAGCCCCGGATCGAGCCGGACCGGCTGGCGGAGCAGGCGGGCCTCCCGGTGGAGCGGGTGCGGGCCGCGCTGGTCCGGCTCGGTACGGCCGGCCGGGTGGGCTACGACCTCGCGGACGCCGCGTACTTCCACCGCGAGCTGCCGTACGACGCGGACCGGGCCGAGCGCCACAATCCGCGGCTGGTCGCGGCGCGGCGGCTGGTCCGGGAGGGGGCGGTGGTCCTGGACGGCGAGCCGGCGGCGGTGCGCTCGGGCGACCGGCAGTACCAGGTCCGTGAGCGGTCGGGGGCGCTGAGCTGCACCTGCCAGTGGTGGGCCGACTACGGGGGCCGCCGGGGCCCGTGCAAGCACGCCCTCGCGGTCCGGATGGTCCGCCGTGGCGCGGCGGTCGCCGGGGGTGCCCGGTGAAGAATCTGCTGGACGCGGTCCGCCAGGGCCGCATGGACGACATCCGGCCCCTGCTGGCCCCGCTCGACCGGGGCGGTCGCAAGGCCGCGCTGGAGGAGTTGAAGGCCCTGCGCAAGGAGGCCCGGGGCTGGCACTGGGGGGAGCGGACCCGGGCCCGCAAGGCGATCCTCGTGGCCGGTGCCGGCTGCCACACCGGGGCGGCGGGCTGCGCGACGTGGCTCGGGGCCAGGGACATGCGGGACTGGACGCACTCGCCGTACCCGTGGGTCCTGGAGGTGCTGGGCGACCGCGAGCCGGACTGGCTCGCCGATCTCGCCCGCCGGCTGGCCGCGCGTGCCGTGGAGTCCGAGGCGGAGTACCGGCTGGTCGAGGAGCTGGCCCGGCGGGCGGGCTGTCCACTGCCCGTCTCGGACGGCATGGTCCGGGCGTGGACGGAGCGGGTCAACAGCGAGCGGTGGCAGGGCGGACCCGGAAAGTCCCTGATCGATGTGTTGCGGGCGGACGCCCACCTCGACGTCCTCGTGGCGCATCTGCTGACGATGCCGGAGCTGCCGCCGGTGGTGGCGTGGGTCGACAGCGGCTCCCCCGCCGGTTCCTGGCCGGCCGCGCTGACCGCCCTGGTGGCGGAGGGCCGGCTCGACCGGGCGGCCCTGCTGGACAGTTGTGTCGCGCGGCTGCTGCGTGGCGGGAAGCCCACGGATCTGCGCTTCTGCCTGCTGGTCGTACGCGGTCTCGGGCCCACCGCCGACGAGGAGGCGGCGCGGACCGCCGACTGGATGGCGATGGCCGCCGACGGGCCCTCCCCGGTGGCCGGCCACGCCCAGGAGGTGCTGGTCCGGCTCGACGCGCAGGGCGCCCTGTCGGTCCGGCAGCTGGCCGAGGTGGCCGGTGCGGTGCTCTTCCGCACGGAGAAGAAGCTGGTGCGCGCCCAGTTGATCCACCTGGGCAAGGTGCTGCGCCGGGATTCCTCGGCGGCCGACGAGCTGCTGCCGGTGATCGCGGACGCCTTCGGGCATCCGGACACCGACGCCCAGGAGCGCGCGCTCAAGCTGGCCGCCCGCGCCCTGCCCGCCGCGTCGCCGGAGGTCCGCGACGAGACGGCCCGGATGGCGTCGCTGCTGGCGCCGGTGCACCGGGAGGCGGCGCGCGCCGTGTTCGGGGAGCTGCTGGAGGAGGCGCCGGGGCGCGCCGCCTACGAGGAGGTCCTGCCGCCGCCTCCGGCCCCGAGCCCGCTCGGCCCGTCGGCCGCGTCCGTGGCCGAGGTCACCGAGGAGGTGACGGCGGTCCTGCTGCGGTCGGACCCGGCGGACGTGACCACGTTCGAACGGGCGCTGGACGGGCTGGTCCGGTACGCCCACAGCGGCCGGGATGAGCTGATCGCGGCCCTGGAGCCCGCGCTCGCCGGTCAGTGGTGGGCCGAGGTCTCCCCGGACGACACCGCCCGGCGGCTGCTCCGCAACCACGACGGCCTGCACCTCGTCGCCGCCGCGCTGCTCGACCGGGTCCCGCGCCGCGCCGTCCGCACCGGACAGGTCCAGGCAGCGGCACCGAGCCCCTGCTGCCATGCCGCCCTCGACGCGATCCTCTACGCCCGCCTGTGGGAGGCGGCCGACTCGGTGCGGACGGGCAGGCTGCCCTATCTGCTGGCCACGCCCACCTGGCACACGGGGGCCATCGACGCCTCGGAGCTGGTCGAGCGGCTGCGCGGATACCAGGCGCTGGGCCTCGCGGCCGGACCCGTGGATTTCGCGCAGGCCCTGCTGCGGGTGCGGCGCGCCGGCGAGGAGGAGGCCGCGGAGCGGGCCGCCGCGCTGGGCACCGAGGCGGGCGACCGGCTGGCGGCGTGGCTTCGGGCGGACGAACCGGTGGCGGCCGTCGTCGCACGCGCCGTGGAGACGGACGTCCCCGTCGCGCACGACTGGATGCGGCGGACGGTGGTCAAGGCGCGCCGCGTGCTGCTCGCCACCAGGGGGAACGCGTTCGTTCGGGAGAAGTTCCCGCGCGCCTTCCACTGGCTCGGGAGCGCGCACTCCCCGCGCAACCAGAATTGCTACTGCTGGGTGGCGGAGTCCCCGCACTGGCCCGCCACCCTGCCCCAGGACGGGGAGGCCCTCGCGGCCTGGCTGCTGCCCACCGTCGCGTCGTGCGTGGACGAGCAGCGGGGCGGCGCCTGGCTGCTGCCCGCGCTCGCCGAGACCGGCGGGCCGGTCGCCGGTGCGGTCCATCTCGCCCTGGCCTACGGGCTGGGCGCCCGGGACGCGGAGGACCGGCTCGCGGCGGTGGACGCCTTGTTGGTGCTGGCCGCGCGGGGCCGGCTGGACGCGGCGCTGCTCGGGCGCGAGTTGGCCGGGCTGCTCGGACGGGAGTCGGTCAAGCCGAACCGGCTGGCGGACGCGGCACGGACGGCGGCGGAAACCGGGGCGTACGGGACGGTCCTGTCCGTCCTGGCGCCGGTGCTGCCCGCGCTGCTGGCCCGGGAGCGGG
Source organism: Streptomyces sp. NPDC057249 (assembly GCF_042669245.1). NCBI lineage: Bacteria > Bacillati > Actinomycetota > Actinomycetes > Kitasatosporales > Streptomycetaceae > Streptomyces > Streptomyces sp. NPDC057249. The sequence continues at coordinate 49,668 of NZ_JBHUXS010000019.1, forward strand.
CGCCCCGGGGGCTGAGCGATCTGCTCGCCGTGGCGGCGGAGTGCGCGGAGCACAGCGGGCCGCCGGAGACCGGGCCGGTGCCGGGGCTCGCGGAGACGGCCGCGCGCGGCGGGACCACCCAGCTGGTGCGACAGGCGATACGCCTGCAGACCGCCTGCCGGGCGGACATCGGCTGAGCCCCGGGCGGCGCCCGCTCGCGGCCCGGGGCGCCCTTCGGAACACCCGGCCGACGCCTTCGAAACCGACGACGGGGGCCCGGTCCCCCTTTAACCCATCGGTCACAAAGCGTTCGTGATCAGGCAACACGGTGCGGTCACAGTGGATTCATGACTGATGTGACATCCGCGAAGAGTGCCCGCCGCCCCCACCACTGGCGACGGGACGTGATCGAACTCGCCGCGCTGTTCACGGCGGTGGCGGTGGCCGACGCGATCGCCAACCTGATCGGGCACCAGCCGGACGGTCCCTATCTGCTCGTGGCCTCGGCCGTGGCGCTGACCGCCACGGCCGCGTTCCACACCTGGTGGGCCCGGCGCCACAGCCACGCCCCGCCTCCGCCCGGCGCCACGGCAACGGCGGCGGACGCCGCCCCGGCCGCCGACGCCGCCGCGCCCGCCACCCCCGGCGAGACAGTGCTGTGGCGGATGCGGACCACGGTGCGTGACGTTCCGGGCAGCCTGGCCGCGCTGTGCACGGTGCTCGCCCGGCACGGCATCGACATCCTCACGCTCCAGACGCACCCGCTGGCGCAGGGCACCGTCGACGAGTTCCTGCTGAGGGTGCCCGCGTCCCTGCCGGCCCGGGAGCTGTCGCGCGCGGTCGCCGCCGCCGGGGGCAGCTCGACCTGGACGGAGCGGGCCGACGCCCACGATCTGGTGGACGCCCCGACGCGGGTGCTCGGCCTGGCCACCCGCACCGCCCTCGACGGTGCCGAACTACCACTGGCGCTGAGGCAGTTGCTCGGCCGGTGCACGATCCACTCGCTGCCCGCCGTGTCGGTCACCGGGCGCGCCACCGGCGAGACCGCCCCGGTCGAAGGGGTGCTGGAGGAGACGGTGATGCGGCTGCGCGACCCGTCGGGCGGTGTGATCTCCGTGGAGCGCCCCTATCTGCCGTTCACGCCCACGGAGTTCGCCCGGGCCCGGGCGCTGGTGGAGCTCGACGCGCGGCTCGGCCCCCGGGTCCCGCGCGGCGAGCAGGTGCTCAGGCTGCCCGAGGGCGACGAGATCACGGTGCGCCGGGCGGACCGCGCCGACCTGGCCGCGGCCGTGGAGATGCACGGACGGTGCTCCGAGCGGACGCTACGGCTGCGCTACCACGGCCCGGTCCGGGATGCCGACCGCTACCTGGACCACCTGCTGAGCCCGCGTTTCGGCCGCACCCTCGCCGTGCAGACGGCTTCCGGGCGGCTGGTGGCCCTGGGCCATCTGCTGTGGGACGGTGACGAGACCGAGGTGGCCCTCCTGGTGGAGGACGAGTGGCAGCGGCGCGGGATCGGCTCCGAACTGCTCGCCCGCCTCGTGGCGCTGGCCGTCGAGGCCGGCTGCGAGAACGTCTACGCCGTCACCCAGGCGTCGAACGCCGGCATGGTCGCCGCCATGCGCTCGCTCTCGCTGCCGCTCGACTACCAGATCGAGGAGGGGACCCTCGTGCTCACCGCACGCCTTGCGGCACCCCCGGCGCGTTCCCTGCCGCACTCGCCGCCGTACGAGCAGGCCGAGCGCTGACCCCGCCGGGTACGGGCTCCGCGCCGCCCAGGGCGTTGCACAGGTCGGCCCACAGGTCCTCGACGTCCTCCAGGCCCACCGACATGCGCAGCAGCCGGTCGCCGACGCCGGAGGAGTGCCGGTCCGTCTCGTCCACGATGCGGTGGCTGATGGAAGCGGGGTGCTGGATGAGGGTGTCGACGCTGCCGAGGCTGACGGCGGGGGTGATCAGCCGCACCCCCGCGATCACCCGGTGCGGGTCCCCGTACACCTCGAACGAGACCATCGCGCCGCCGATCTCCGGGTAGTGGACCCGGGCCACGCGGGGGTCGGCGGAGAGCCGGCGGGCGAGCTCGGCGGCGCTCGTGGAGGCCGCCCGGACCCGTACGGGCAGGGTGGACAGGCCGCGCAGCAGCAGGTAGCCGGCCATCGGGTGCAGCACCCCGCCGGTGGCGAAGCGCATCTGGCGCAGCACGCCGGCGAACTCCTCGTCGCACGCGACGACTCCGCCCATCACGTCACCGTGCCCGCCGAGGTACTTCGTCGCACTGTGCAGCACGATCCGGGCGCCGAGTTCGACGGGGCGCTGGAGGACGGGCGTCGCGAAGGTGTTGTCGACCAGCAGCGGCACCGACCCGCAGGAGTGGGCGACGGCCCGGATGTCCACCTCGGCCAGGGTCGGGTTGGCCGGGGTCTCCACGATCACCAGGCCCGTGTCGGGCCGGATCGCCTCGGCGATGCCCGCCGGGTCCGTCCATGTCACCTCGGTGCCCAGCAGCCCGGCACCGAGCAGGTGGTCGCTGCATCCGTACAGCGGGCGGACGGCCACCACATGGCGCAGTCCCACGCTCGCGCGGGCCAGCAGGACGGCGGTCAGCGCGGCCATGCCGCTGGCGAACGCCACCGCGCTCGCGGTGCCCTCCAGCCGGGCCAGCGCCGTTTCGAAGCGGGCGGTGGTGGGGTTGTCGAGCCGTGCGTACACCGGCGGGCCGTCCGGGCGGGCCCCGGTGGTCGCGAAGGCGTCGATCCGCTCGGCCTCCGCGCGGGAGTCGTACGACGGGTAGGTGGTCGACAGGTCGATCGGCGCGGCGTGCAGGCCGAGGGCCGCGAGGTCGTCGCGTCCGGCGTGCACGGCTTCGGTGGCGAGCGCCCGGGACGGGGTGGTCGAGGGCGGCAGCACGGATTCGTTGTCCATGCGCGCACTCTGAACGCTCACCGGAGGGTGCAGCCCGAACCCCGTGCTACGTTCGCCGAATGACTGATTCCGTCGCTCTCGACACGGTGGATCTGCACATTCTGCGGCTGTTGCAGAACGACGCCCGGACCACGTACCGGGAGCTGGCGGCCGAGGTCGGCGTGGCCCCCTCGACGTGTCTGGACCGGGTGGCGCGGCTGCGGCGCACCGGTGTCATCCTCGGGCATCAGCTGCGGCTGGACCCGGCCAGGCTCGGCCGGGGGCTGGAGGCGCTGCTCTCCGTGCAGGTGCGGCCGCACCGGCGGGAGCTCATCGGACCGTTCGTGGAGCGGATCAGGTCGCTGCCGGAGTCCCGGGCCCTGTTCCATCTGACCGGCCCCGACGACTACCTGGTGCACGTGGCCGTGGCGGACACGGCGGACCTGCAGCGGCTCGTGCTGGACGAGTTCACCTCGCGGCGCGAAGTGGCCCGGGTGGAGACGCGGTTGATCTTCCAGCAGTGGGAGTGCGGACCGCTGCTCCCGCCGGTGCCGGGGGCGGCCGGACCGGTCCCCGGTCAGGTCCGTCCTGCCGATTGATGGTGACGCGGGGGCCCTCCCCGTACGAGGATGTCCATATGTCAGACTCTTCCAGCAGCGCACTGCCGCGCCAGATCGCCGACGCCTACGTCGACGCCTTCATCGAACTCGACCCGATCTCCGGCACCTACCTCGGTGTCGCGGCAAGCTCGCGCCGCCTTCCCGACTTCTCCCCGGCCGGCCAGGAACAACTGGCCGCGCTGGCCCGGGACACGCTCGCCCGGCTGGACCGCGCGGAGCAGCTGCCCGGGGCCGCCGACGACGCCGAGCGCCGCTGCGGCCGGCTGCTGCGGGAGCGGCTGACGGCCGAACTCGCCGTCCACGAGGCGGACGAGGCGCTGCGGGCCGTCTCCAACCTGCACTCCCCGGCGCACTCGATCCGTGAGGTGTTCACGGTGACGCCGACCGAGACGGACGAGGACTGGGCGGCCGTCGTGGAGCGGCTGCGGGCCGTCCCGGCGGCGCTCGGCGGCTACCAGGAGTCCCTGGCGCTCGGCCTGGAGCGCAAGCTGTACGGCGGTCCGCGCGCCACCCGCACGTTCGTCGGACAGCTCGACGAGTGGGTCGGTGACGGCACCAAGGGGTTCTTCCAGGACTTCGTCGCGAACGGCCCGGACGCCCTGCGCGCCGACCTGGACGCGGCCGCCGCGCAGGCCACCGCCGCCCTGGACGAGCTGCGGAACTGGATGCGCGAGGTGTACGCGCCGGCCGTCGAGGACGAGCCGGACACGGTGGGCCGGGAGCGGTACGCCCGCTGGTCGCGCTACTTCAACGGCACCGACCTGGATCTGGACGAGGCGTACGCGTACGGCTGGTCCGAATACCACCGGCTGCTCGCCGAGATGAGGACCGAGGCCGAGAAGGTGCTGCCGGGCGCGGGGCCCTGGGAGGCGCTGGCCCACCTCGACGTGCACGGCAAGCACATCGAGGGCGTGGACGAGGTCCAGGCGTGGCTCCAGAGCCTGATGGACGAGGCGATCGACGCGCTGGACGGGACGCACTTCGAGCTGGCCGAGCGGGTCCGCCGGGTGGAGTCGCGGATCGCCCCGCCCGGCGGCGCCGCCGCCCCGTACTACACGGGCCCCTCCGAGGACTTCTCGCGGCCCGGCCGCACCTGGCTGCCGACCATGGGCGAGACCCGCTTCCCGGTGTACGACCTGGTGTCCACCTGGTACCACGAGGGGGTTCCCGGCCACCACCTCCAGCTCGCCCAGTGGGCGCACGTGGCCGAGAGCCTGTCGCGCTACCAGGCGTCGATCGGCATCGTCAGCGCCAACGCCGAGGGCTGGGCGCTGTACGCGGAGCGGCTGATGGACGAGCTGGGCTTCCTGCCCGACGCGGAGCGCCGGCTCGGTTACCTGGACGCGCAGATGATGCGCGCCTGCCGGGTGATCGTGGACATCGGCATGCACGTCGGTCTGGAGATCCCGGCCGACTCGCCGTTCCACCCGGGTGAGCGGTGGACGCCGGAGCTGGCGCAGGAGTTCTTCGGCAACCACAGCGGCCGGCCCGCCGACTTCGTGGAGAGCGAGCTGACCCGCTACCTCTCGATGCCGGGCCAGGCCATCGGCTACAAGCTGGGCGAGCGCGCCTGGCTGCTGGGCCGGGAGAACGCGCGGGCGGCGCACGGGGACGCCTTCGACCTCAAGGCGTGGCACATGGCGGCCCTGTCCCAGGGGCCGCTGGGACTGGACGACCTGGTGGACGAGCTGTCGAAGCTCTGACCGTGTGCGGCCGGCCCCGGGGCGCCGTCGTCGGGGCCGGCCGCCGTCAGCAGCCGCAGTCGTCCGTGCCGACCGGTGCGGTCAGCGGGTCGGCCGCGCGCCCGCCCTCGCCCTCCCAGGTCTCGTACGGGAATCCCTCGCGCGCCCAGTACTCGAAGCCGCCGAGCATCTCCTTGACCCGGTAGCCGAGGCGCGCCAGGGCGAGGGCGGCGCGGGTGGCGCCGTTGCAGCCGGGGCCCCAGCAGTACGTGACCACCGGTACGGCCGGGTCGAGGAGCCGGGGCGCCTGTTCGGCGATGAGCGCCGTCGGCAGGTGCACGGCGCCGGGGATGTGCCCCTGGTCCCAGGACTCGGTGGACCGGGAGTCGAGCAGCACGAAGCCGGGGGTCTCCCCTCCGGCGGCCAGGGCGGCCGCGACGTCCGAGACGTCGGCGTGGAAGGCGAGCGAGGCGCCGAAGTAGGCGACGGCGTCGGCCGGTTCGGCGGGCGGGACGCTCAGGACGGGGTGGTCGGCGAGGGCGCCGGGCTGGGAAGTCATGACTGAGAATCTATGATCGGTGCCGCCGGTCCGGAAGGCGAGATCCCGGGCAGTGGCCTTGATCCGCCGGGGATTCCACGGTTCGCTGTCCGTATGAGCGACTATTCCCCGGATGCCACCGACTGGCGCATCCTCGATGTGCTGCAACGCGAGGGCCGTGCCTCGTTCGCGGAGCTGGCGCGGGCGGTGGCCATGTCGCCGAGCGCCGTGACCGAGCGGGTCCGCCGTCTTGAGGAGGCCGGGGTCATCAGCGGGTACGCGGCCGTGGTCGATCCGGAACGGCTCGGGCTGCCGATCCTCGCCTTCGTACGGCTGCGGTATCCGAACGGCAACTACAAGCCGTTCCACGACCTGTTGGAGACCACGCCGGAGATCGTGGAGGCCCATCACGTCACCGGCGACGACTGCTTCGTGCTCAAGGTGACGGCTCGCTCGATGAGCCATCTGGAGACCGTCTCCGGGAAGATCGGCGCGCTCGGCTCCGTCACCACGAGCGTCGTCTACTCCTCGCCGCTGCCGGGACGGCCGATCAGCCGCTGAGCCCGTCCGCCACCGCCCGCAGCCGCACGGCCGACCCGTGCCGCTCCTTCACCACCTCCAGCTGTGCGGGGATGCGGCGGCGCAGGTCCCCGACGTGGCTGACGATGCCGACGCTGCGGTCCCGTTCGCGCAGCGAGTCGAGCACGTCCAGCACTTCGTCCAGCGTCTGGTCGTCGAGGCTGCCGAACCCCTCGTCGATGAACAGGGTGTCCAGCCGTACGCCTCCGGCCTCGTCGGTCACGACGTCGGCGAGGCCGAGCGCCAGGGCGAGCGAGGCGAAGAAGGTCTCGCCGCCGGAGAGCGTGGCGGTGTCGCGCTCCCGGCCGGTCCACGCGTCGATGACGTGCAGCCCGAGCCCGGCCCTGCGGCCACCCGTGCGGGCGTCGGAGTGGACGAGTTGGTAGCGGCCCGAGGACATCCGCTGCAACCGGGCGGTGGCCGCCGCCGCGACCTGTTCCAGCCGGGCCGCGAGCACGTACGACTCCAGCCGCATCTTGCGTGCGTTGTCCGCCGAGGTGCCGGCGGTGAGACCGGCGAGCCGGGCGACGCGTTCGTGCTCCTCGCGCACGGGGCCCAGCGCGCGCACCTCGTCCGCCACGCGGCGGGAGAGCCTGGCGAGTTCGGCGCGGCGTTCCCGCGCGGTGTCGAGGCCGGCCGCGGCTTCGCGCAGCGCGCGCTCGGCCCGGTCGAAGCGCTCGCGGGCCGCTTCCGGGGCGGCGGGCGGACGGTTCGCGGCGTCCCGGGCGGCGGTCTCGGCGAGCCGGTCGGCGACCGCCGCGGCCTCGGCCTGCCAGGCGTCGACGCGGTGCTGGAGCGCACGTTGCGCCCCGTCGTCCAGCAGGGTCGCGGCGGCGGCCTCCGGCGTGTCGAACCCGGCCCGGAACGCGGCGTCCGCGAGCCGGTCGTCGGCCTCCTTCAGCCGTGCCGCCGCGCTCTCCTCCTCGCGCACCGCCCCGCCCGCCCCGGCGAGCAGGGCGATCCGCCGCTGAAGCACGGCGGCGTGCTCGGCGACGCTCGGGTGCCCCCCGCGCGCCCGGTCCAGCACCGCGTCGATGTCCGCCTGCTCCCGGTCCAGCGACTCCCGCCGGGAGGTCCGGGCGGCGCCCCGCTGCCCGACCCGCTGCCGCTCCTCCGCCCGGCGCCGCTGCTCCCGCTCGGCCCCGGCCAGCGCCTCCCGCGCGGAGTGCGCCCCGGCGGCCAGCCGGTACGCCTCCGCGTGCTCGGCGGCGAGGCCGTCCACGAGGCCGGCGAGCTCGGCGACGGTGGGGTCGTCGTGGGCCGCTGCGACTACGGGCGACGCGGACTCGCCCGGTCCCGCGCCGGCGCCGGTGCCCCTGCCGGAGACCGAGGCCGCGCCGGAGGGCCGTACGGAGGCGGCGGTGCCGGAGGTTGCGGTGCCGGTGGCGGCCGAGCCACCGGCCGGAGCGGCGGGGTCGGTGGCGGCGGCCGTCCCTCCGTCACCGGCAGTCCCCCCGTCACCGGCCGCCTCGGCGCGAGCCGTCGCGTGGCGTTCGCGTACCAGCGCGAGGGACTGTTCCGCCGCGGCGCGGGCCTGTTCCGCGTCGCGGTGGGCGCGTTCGGCGGCCTCCTCCGCCGCGCGGTCCACGTGCCCGTCGCCGGGGCGGGCCGGGGCCGGGTGGGCGGTCGCGCCGCAGACCGCGCAGGGGGCGCCGTCGGCCAGCTGGGCGGCGAGTTCGGCCGCGATGTCGCGCAGGCGGCGCTCGCGCAGGTCGAGCCGGTGCTCGTGGGCGGCGGCGGCGTGTTCCCGCGCATCGGCCAGCACGTGGCCGGCCGTGGCCGCTTCGGCGGCCAGCGCGTCGCGGCGGCGCGCCGCGTCCAGGCGGCGGCGGGCCGGGTCGAGGCGGCGGGCCAGGAGTTCCGTGCGGGTGGCGGCTTCGAGGGCGGCGTCCAGGCGGGCCTGGAGGTCCTGCCGCATGGTCTCCCAGCCGGCGAGCCAGCCCTCGGTGTCGCGGACCAGTTCCTCGTCGGCCCGGGCCTGCCGGTCCAGGGCGGCGCGCTCGTCGGCGATCGCGGCGGACCGCTGTTCGGCGCGCCGGGCCGATTCGAGGCCGCCCAGGTCCTCGCGGAGCCGGTGTTCGAGGGCCGCCAGCTGCTCGGCGCCGGCGTCGGCCAGGGTCTCGGGCAGCCGGGCCCTGGCCCCGTCCCGCTCCTCGCGCGCCCGCCGGTACGCCCGCTCCGCCGCCTCGCGCAGCTCCAGCGCGGGGGCGACGAGGTCCGCCTTGCGGGCCCGGGCCAGGCGCTCCCGCGCCTCCTCGCAGGCGGCGCGGCCGGCCTCCACGGCGTCGGCGCGGTGCTGGGTCTCGGCGTACCTCTGCTGGAGCGCGGCGAGGTCGCGTTCGGCGTCCAGGGCGATGCGGGCGGCGGCGTGCCGGCGCTCCGCCGCGGCCAGGACCGACGCGGCGATGTCGCAGCGTTCGCCCGCGCCGACGCGGGCGGTCGCGGCCCAGCCGAGGACCGCGTCCGCGAGCCCGGGGTCACCGGGCCGGAGGTCCGGCAGCGGCCACTCGTGCGCGGCGGGCCCGGCGGCCTGGGCGATGCGCTGGGCGAGCGCGAGGATACGGTCGTCACCGGTCTTGACCTGGGCCTCGGCCACCCGGCGCAGCTCGGCGAGGCGCTCCTCGACGGCCGCGAAGCGCCGCGTGTCGAAGAGCCGGCCGAGGAGCCGGCCCCGCGCCTCGGCGTCGGCGCGCAGGAAGCGGGCGAAGTCGCCCTGGGGCAGCAGGACCACCTGGCAGAACTGCTCGCGGCTCATGCCGACGAGCTGGGCGATCTCCTCCCCGATCTCCTGGTGCGACTTGCTGAGCGCGCGCCAGCCGTCCTCGGGGTCGTACTCGCGCAGCCGGCTCTGCGCCTTCTCCGTGGTGTGGCCGCCGCCGCGCTTCTTGGGGCGGGGCTGCGCCGGACGCCGGGTGATCTCCAGGCGGCGCCCGCCGACGGTGAGGTCGAGCAGGACCTCGGTGGGCAGGTCCGCGGGTGCGTGGTCGCTGCGCAGCGAGGTGCCGGGGCTCTGCCGGGCACCGGGGACCGCCCCGTACAGGGCGTAGCAGACGGCGTCCAGGACGGAGGTCTTGCCGGCTCCGGTCGGCCCGTGGAGCAGGAACAGCCCGGCGGCGGAGAGCGCGTCGAAGTCGATCTCCTGGGTCGCGCCGAAGGGGCCGAACGCGGTGACGCGGAGGGTGTGGAGCCTCACCGGTTCACCTCGCGTACGCCGTCGTCCACGCGGACGTGGTCGAAGGCGCCCCGCAGCACCGCCCGCTCCTGTTCGTCGGTCCCCCAGCCGCCTCGCACGTGGGCCACGAAGTCCTCCGCAATGGTCTGGTCGTCGCGGCCCCGGAGCCGGCGGGCGTACGAGAGGTCCGGGTCGTCGGGTGCCCGTTCCGGCGCGAAGACGAGGGCGAGGGTGTGCGGGAAGCGCTCGGTGAGCCGGGCCATCGGGTCGGCGGGGCGGACCGGGTCGGTGAGGGTGGCTTCCACCCAGGCGTCCTCGTGGCGGTCGAGCGCCGGGTCGTCGAGGAGGTCGTCCAGCCTGCCGTGCAGCCGGGCGAGGCGGCGGGGCACCGGGCAGTCGATGCGTTCGCCGGTGACCGCCCCCGAGGCGTCGAGGTCGATGAGCCACATGGTCTTGCGGTGGGTGGCCTCGGAGAACGAGTAGGCGAGCGGGGAGCCGGAGTACCGGACGCGGTCGGTGACGGCCTGGCAGCCGTGGAGATGGCCCAGTGCCACGTAGTCGACGCCGTCGAACACCCCGGCCGGGACCGCGGCGACGCCGCCGACGGTGATGTCGCGCTCGCTGTCGCTGGGTTCGCCGCCGGCGACGAAGGCGTGGGCGAGGACGACGGACCGGGTGGTGTCCGGGCGGGCGGCGAGGTCGGCGCGGACGCGGTCCATGGCGGCGGTCAGCACGGCCTCGTGCCCGGCGCGCTCGGCCTTGAGGACGTCCTTGACCAGGGCGGGTTCGAGGTACGGCAGCCCGTAGAACGCGACGTCGCCGTGCGCGTCGGGGATGACGACGGGCGTCGCGCAGTGCGCGGGGTCGGTGCGCAGGTGGATGCCGGCCCGGTCGATGAGCCCGGCGCCGACGCCCAGTCGGCGTGCCGAGTCGTGGTTGCCGGAGATCATCACCGTGGGCACCCCCGCGGCGGCGAGCCGGTGCAGGGCGGAGTCGAAGAGCTCCACCGCGCTGAGCGCGGGCACCGCCCTGTCGTAGACGTCACCCGCCACGACGACGACGTCGACCGCGTGCTCCGCGACGGTGGCGACCAGGTGGTCGAGGTAGGCGGCCTGGGCTTCGAGCAGGGGGACCCGGTGGAACGACCGGCCGAGGTGCCAGTCCGATGTGTGCAGAATCCTCACGACCCGGCTCCGGTCCGCATGCGCTTCCTCCGCCCCTGTGCCCTCACGCCCCACAGTGTCCCATCCCGTCGGAGGCCCTGGCTCGCGTCCAAGAGAGGCGCCTCACGCGTCGTCGTACGCCTCGCCGCCCAGCTCCAGCCGCGCCTCGCCCGCGGTCGCGTCGGCCAGCCAGCGGCGGAACGCTTCGACGTCGGCGTCCGGCAGCGCGATCTCGAGGGTGACGTCGGCCGCGTACCGGACGTCGCGCACCGTGCGACCGGTGGCGCGCAGTTCGTTCTCCAGCCGGCCCGCCCGCTGGTGGCCGACGGTGACGGTGGCGAGCCGGAAACGGCGCCGGGTGCGGGTGCCCAGCGCGTCGAGGGCTTCGCCGACCACTCCCCCGTACGCCCTGATCAGCCCGCCGGCGCCCAGCTTCACCCCGCCGTAGTAGCGGGTGACGACGGCGACGGCGTAACACACCTCGCGCCGGGTGAGCATCTGGAGCATCGGGACGCCCGCGGTGCCGCCGGGCTCGCCGTCGTCGCTCGCCTTCTGTACGGAGGCGTCGGCGCCGATCACGTACGCGTAGCAGTTGTGCGTGGCGGTCGGGTGCTCCCTGCGGACGCGGGCGATGAACCCCTGCGCCTCCTCCTCGGTGGCCGCGGGGGCGAGCGCGCAGATGAAGCGGGACCGGTTGATCTCGCTCTCGTGCACGCCCGCGCGGGCGACGGTCCGGTACTCCTCCTGCATCCCGCCACCCTATGCGCACCTGCGGGAATGGCCGGGACGGGCCGCCGGTTGTCGGGTGCATGTACGCAGACACGGAGACGATCCGCAGGATTCTGGAAGACACCGGCGACACCTGGGCGGTGGTGGGGCTGTCCGACAACCGTTCGCGCGCGGCCTACGGGGTCGCCGAGGTGCTTCGGCGGTTCGGCAAGCGCGTGGTCCCGGTGCACCCGAAGGCCGTGCCGGTGCACGGCGAGCAGGGCTACGCCTCGCTGGCGGACATCCCGTTCCCGGTGGACGTGGTCGACGTCTTCGTGAACAGCGAGCTGGCGGGCGCGGTGGCCGACGAGGCGGTCGCCGCGGGCGCCCGGGCCGTCTGGTTCCAGCTCGGCGTGGTGGACGAGCAGGCGTACGCGCGCACCCGGGCGGCCGGCCTGGACATGGTCATGGACCGCTGCCCCGCCATCGAGATCCCGAGGCTCGGGGTCTAAAGGCTGTCCGGCACGCGGACGCCCAGGCCGTCGAGGACCACCGCGCCCGGCAGGGAGCCCAGCGCCTTGCCGGTCACGATGAGCTTGCCCCGGCGCGAGCCGCTGCCGATCAGGACCCACTCCTCGGCCACGACGGCGGAGTCGATCAGCAGCGGCCAGGCGGCGGGGAGCCCGATGGGCGTGATGCCGCCGTACTCCATGCCGGTCTCGCCGACCGCCGTGTCCATCGAGGCGAAGCGCGCCTTGCGCAGGCCGAGGTGCTTGCGGGCCACGCCGTTCACGTCGACGCGCGAGTGCGACAGGACGAGGCAGGCGGCGAGGGTGACGTCGGCGCCGCGCTTGCCGGAGAGGACGACGCAGTTCGCCGAGTGGTCCAGCAGATCCGCCCCGTGGTGGGCGACGAAGGCCGCGGTGTCGGCGATCTCCGGGTCGGTGTCCACGTGCAGGACCTGGTCGGGGGTGATGCCGCCCCAGCCCGTGCGCACCGCCTCGGCCACCGGGGCGGTGAGGAGGTCCAGACGGTCGGCGGCGGGGCCGGCATGTGCGAAGGAGCCGATGGGTGCGCGCATGCGCGTCACGCTAACAGCGCCGCTCACGGGGGTGTGCGGCGTCTCATCTGGCGGGCGGGATGCTCACGGCCATGGTGAGTTCGACCGGTTCGGTGCCCTCGTTGCGGTAGGCGTGCGGGTGGTGCGCCTCGAAGGTGGCGGAGGTGCCGGCGTCCACCGCGTACGAGGTGTCCGCGACGACGAGCGTGAGGGTGCCGGCCGTGACGTGGAGCAGTTCGACCGTGCCCTCGGGATGCGGGTCGGACCGGCTGCCGTCGCCGGGCATCAGCCGCCAGGACCAGAGTTCGAGGGGGCCCCGGGCCTCCGTCCCCACCAGGAGCGTGGTGGCGCTGCCCTGCTCGGTCGACCAGAGGCGCACGGCCTGGTCGGCGGGGACCAGCCGGACCGGGGAGCCCTGTTCGTAGTCGAGGAGCGTGGTGATGCTCACGCCGAGCGCGTCGGCCAGCTTGACCGTGGTGCCGACGCTCGGGTTGGTACGGGCCTGCTCGATCTGGATGATCATGCCGCGGCTGACTCCGGCGCGGGCCGCCAACTGGTCCAGGGTGAAGCCGCGTTCACCGCGCCAGCGCTTGAGATTGCGGGCGAGGGACTGGGTCAGCTGATCGAGGTCAGTCACATTCCGTCCAATATTCTTCATCGCATGGTCCAGCGTCCTGCACTACGGTGCGGTGTACCCGACCGTCCGCCGCACTGTACTGCGAGGCCCCCGCGGCCGGGGGGTCAGCCCTCGTCGAGCTGGGCAACGGCGAGCAGTTGTTCGGGGGTGACGCCCTCGGGGATGGGGACCGGGGGCGGGGTCCGCAGGGGCGGCTGCCAGCCCTTCTCCCGGTCCCAGCTGCGTACGACCCGGGCGGGCGCTCCGGCCACCACCGCCCGGTCGGGCACCTCGCCGCGGACCACCGCCCCGGCGGCCACGACGACGTTGCGGCCGAGGCGGGCGCCGGGCAGGATCACGGCGCCGGTGCCGATCCAGCAGCCGGGGCCGATGGAGACGGGCTCCATCCGGGGCCACTGCTTGCCGACCGGCTGGTGCGGGTCGTCGTAGCTGTGGTTGGTCGAGGTGATGTAGACGTACGGACCGCAGTACGTGTCCGCGCCGATGGTCACCGTGGTGTCCGCGACGACATGGCTGCCCCGGCCGAGTACGACACCGTCGCCGAGGGTGAGGATCGGGTCGGGGCCGAGGTCCAGGTCGGGCATGAGGCCCGCGGTCAGCGTGACCTGCTCGCCGATGATGCAGTGGTCGCCCAGTTCGATCCACGGCTCCCCGAAGACCGTGCCCTGCGGGAAGGCCAGCCGGGTGCCCTCGCCGATCCGGGCGAACCGCAGCTTTCCGGGGTGCTCGGCGGTCACCGCGCCCGCCTCGCGCGCCCAGCGCCAGCAGCGGTGGACGGCCCCGGACAGGACGCGCCGCCGCCAGGCGGTCAGGGGGTCGAGCGGATTCCGGTTCTTCGGCACGCGCTCACCGTAAGCCGAGCCCACCGGACGGGCGGCGGGACCGGCCTGTGATCTTCACCCCAACAGGGGCGCGCGGCCCCCCGTCGCATACGGTTTCCCCGGCGACCGACGGCACCGGAGCACGGAGGAACGGGCGATGGCGGAGCAGGCGATGATCATGGGCATCGGCGGCAAGGAGCCGGTGATCGACGCGGAGGCGTTCACCGCGCCGACGTCGGTGGCGATCGGCGACATCACCATGGCGGCGGGCTCCAGCCTCTGGTACCAGGCGGTGCTGCGCGCGGACTGCGGACCCATCGTGATCGGCGCCGACTCCAACATCCAGGACAACTGCAGCGTCCACGTCGACCCCGGCTTCGCGGTGACGGTCGGCGAGCGGGTCTCGGTCGGGCACAACGCGGTCCTGCACGGCTGCACCGTCGAGGACGACGTCCTCATCGGGATGGGGGCCACCGTCCTCAACGGCGCGCACATCGGCGCGGGCTCACTGGTCGCGGCGCAGGCGCTCGTACCGCAGGGGATGCGCGTGCCGCCGGGGTCGCTGGTGGCGGGCGTCCCGGCGAAGGTGAAGCGGCCGCTGACCGAGGAGGAGCTGGAAGGCGTCCGCTTCAACGCGGTGGGTTACGTGGAGCTGGCCAAGGCCCACCGCGAGGCCTGCGCGGACTGAGGGCCCCGCGGGTCCGCCGGTTCAGTCGGCGACCGGCACGGCCCCGGGTTCCGCCTCGGCAGCCGCGGCGGAGTGCGCGGCGGCGGCCTTCTTGGCGCGGTTCTTGAGGATCAGCATGGAGGCGAGGCCGATCAGGACCGCGATGACCAGGCCCAGGTAGGAGAACCGCTTGAGCCATGCCTCGGCGACGACGCCCACCGAGTAGATGACGGCCGTGGTGCCGCCCGCCCAGGCGATCCCGCCGAGCACGTTGGCGATGAGGAACTTCCAGTACGGCATGTGCAGCACACCGGCGAGCGGACCGGCGAAGATGCGCAGCAGGGCGACGAAACGGCCGAAGAACACGGCCCACATGCCCCACTTCTGGAAGGAGCGCTCGGCCATGCCGATCTGGCTCTCGCCGAAGTGCTTGGGGAACTTCCCGCCGAGCCAGGCCAGCAGCGGCCGTCCGCCCTTGCGGCCGATGGCGTAGCCGATCGAGTCCCCGATCACGGCGCCGGCCGTGGCGCAGGCACCCAGAATCCAGGGGTTGATGCCGTCATGGCTCGCGGCCAGCAGCGCGGCGCTGACCAGGACGATCTCACCGGGCAGCGGAATGCCCAGGCTCTCCAGTCCGATGACGGCGCCCACCAGGATGTAGACGCTGATCGCGGGGACGGTCTCCAGCCACTCCTGGATGTGCAACGCCGGTTCCTCCGTAGTGATGTCGTGTCGCCCGCCGGACACTCATCGGCGCACCGCGGGAAGCCTACCCTCAGCTTCACGGAGGCGGACAGCGAGAAGGGCCGCCCGGTACCGGGCGGCCCTTCCGTACGCACGCGTGCCAGGGGTCAGGAGTTCGGACGCAGCGTCCAGACCACGGTCATCTCACCGGTCACGGCGCCGTCCCCGCGCCGGATCTCCACGGTCACCGGGAATTCGGGACGCTCGCCCGCGTCGAGTTCGGCGACGACCTCGGCGGCCGGACGGCCGAGGACGGCGGTCGCCGTGACCTCGCCCATGGCCAGCTTCTTGTAGGCGATCTCGGCGCTGACCGCGAGCGGCACGGCCCGGGAGAGCTGGTCGCCGAAGGCGGCGATGACGATGGCGCCGCTCGCCGACTCGGCCAGCGTGAACATCGCTCCGGCATGCGGTCCGCCGACGTGGTTGTGGTAGTCGGCTTGGTCCGGCATGCGGACCACCGCGCGGTCGGCGGTGGACTCCAGGAATTCGAGGTCGAGGGTCCGGACCATGGGAACCGTCGCGGCGAGCATCTCGCCCGCGGTCATCTGTTCAGCGCTCATGGACGCGATGTTACTCACGGGTAGACACCTTTGGCCATGCTTCTGCCGACACTCACCGGCCCGGCCGCCGCCGCTCCTTCACCGTTCGCACACGGGGGCGGACGTAGCACGCCGGGCGGGGCCCCTCTATCGTTACTCGCCATGTGGCCAGGACAGCAGCCGCCCGGGGGCGAGCAGAACCCGCAGGACCAGAACCAGAACCCGTACCAGCAGCCGGGGTACCAGCAGCCGAATCCCTATCAGCAGCCGGGATATCAGCAGCAGGGCCAGCAGTCGGGCCAGCAGCCCGGCTACGGCTACCCGCAGCAGGGCGCGCAGGGGGGGTACGGACAGCCCAACCCGTACCAGCAGCCGACGGTTCCGCAGTACGCGGTGCCCGGCCCTCCCGGTGACCCGCAGCCGGGCAACGACAAGAAGAAGACGACGGTCGTCGCCATCGTCGCGGCGACCGCGGTCGTGGTGGCCGCCGCGGTCACCGGCGTCGTCGTGCTGAACAAGGACGACGACAAGGACGGCAAGAACGTCGCCGACGGCAAGAAGTCGTCCGCGCCCGCCAAGCCGTCCGGCTCCGCGTCCTCGCCCGCGGCCAACCCGCGCGGCGGCGAGGACGCCAAGCCGCAGATCGCGGGCTGGAAGGTCGTGACGAACCCCAAGTGGGGCACCCAGTTCGACGTTCCGGGCGACTGGGAGGTGTCCCCGCCCGGCGTGCTGTCCTACTTCGAGGACGAGAAGAAGAACGACGGCCTGCCGCTCATCGGCTTCACCGGGCCCGCGGACCTCAAGAAGAAGTGGTGCACCGACGACGCCGACAAGGACGGCACGGAGGACAAGTACAGCCTGGCCGGCGCCGGCACCCGCGGCGCCGAGGGTGCCACGGACGCCGATGTGAACGCCCGTAACGAGGCGGGCACCTGGGCCTGGGCCGCGTTCGCGCAGCACATGCCGAAGAAGAGCATCAAGATCAGCAAGGCCAAGCCGTACACCACCAAGTCGGGGCTGAGCGGGAGCCTGGTCACCGCGACCGCGCCCAACGTCACCAAGCGCTCGAAGTGCACCAGCGACGGCAAGACGTACGCCTTCACGTTCAAGAACAGCAAGGGCGCGTTCTCGTCGTGGGTGCTGTACGCCGCAGCGGACGTGGACGACGAGCTGCCGAACGCGACGATCGAGAAGATCCTCAGCACCGTGCGCCTGGTGCCGGTGGTCGACCCCGACGGCGAATCCTGACCCCGGTACGGGAACTCATTTGCGCAACGGGGCGGCTGCCGCGATAGTCCCTGGGTGACCGAAGCAGCCGCCCCCGCCCCCCGCTCCGCCCGCCCCGTCCCGGCGGGCCGCAACTACCGGCTGCTGACCGCCGCCTCGATCATCACCGGCCTGGGCACCCACGGCGCGCTGATCGCGGCGGCGTTCGCGGTTCTCCAGACGGGCGGCGACGGCGGCGACGTCGGGCTCGTGGCCGCCGCCAGGACCGTGCCGCTGGTGCTGTTCCTGCTCATCGGCGGGGCGATCGCCGACCGGATACCGCGCCACCGGGTGATGGTCGCGGCCAACACCCTCAACTGCGTCTCCCAGGGCCTCTTCGCCCTCCTCGTCCTGGCCGGCGATCCGAAGCTGTGGCAGATGATGCTGCTCACCGCGCTCTGCGGTACCGGGCAGGCGTTCTTCAGCCCGGCGGCCGAGGGCATGCTGATGTCGAGCGTCAGCGGCGAGCAGGCGAGCCGGGCCTTCGCACTCTTCCGGATGTCCACCCAGGGCGCCGCGATCGGTGGTGCGGCCCTCGGCGGCGCCATGATCGCGGCCATGGACCCCGGCTGGGTGCTCGCCGTGGACGCGGCGGCCTTCGCGGTCGCGGGAGCCCTGCGCGCCTTCCTCGACGTCAGCCACATCCCGGCGCGTGAGCCCGGGGGCGGGCTGCTCGCGGACCTGCGGGACGGCTGGAAGGAGTTCACGGGCCGCCCGTGGCTCTGGTCCATCGTCGCCCAGTTCTCCGTGGTGGTCGCCGCCGTCGGCGCGGCCGAGGCGGTCTACGGGCCGCTGGTCGCCCGCGACGAACTGGGCGGCGCCCGGCCCTGGGGGTTCGCGCTCGCCGCGTTCGGCGTCGGCAACCTGGCCGGGGCGCTGCTGATGATGCGGTGGAAGCCGCGTCGGCTGCTGCTGGCCGGGACGCTCTGCGTCTTCCCGCTGGCCCTGCCGTCGGCCGGGCTCGCGGTCCCGCTGTCGGCGACCTGGCTCTGCCTGGTGATGTTCGTCAGCGGTACGGCGATCGAGGTGTTCGGCGTGTCGTGGATGACGGCCATGCACCAGGAGATCCCGGAGGAGAAGCTGTCGCGCGTCTCGGCGTACGACTGGTTCGGTTCGGTGGCCATGGTGCCGGTCGCCACCGCCCTCGCCGGACCGGTCGAGTCCCTGGTCGGACGCAGTCAGGCGCTGTGGGGGTGCGCGGGCCTGATCGTGCTCGTCACGGGGCTGGTGCTGTTCGTGCCGGACGTACGCAACCTGACCCGCCGGACCGAGTCGGTCGAGATCGCCGCCGCCCCGCTCGTGCCGCCCGCCTCAGCCGACGCGGAAGGCGCCGTCGGGCGGCTCGGGTGACGCCACCGCGTCCTCGTCCCCGACCGGCCGGGCCCCGCCGGTGAACGCGGCCAGCGCCGCACCGTGCTCCACCCGCGCCGCGAACGCGTCCGCCGCGCACCGCCGGGCCAGGGCCGCCGTGTCGAACGGGGCACGGGAGGCGACGAGGACCACGTTGCCGAAGCGGCGGCCGCGCAGCACGCCCGGCTCCGCGATCAGCGCCAGCTCACCGAAGACCGCCGCGAAGGTGGCCAGCTGCGAGCGCAGGAAGCCGAACGGCGGCCCGTCGGCCAGGTTCGCGGCGTAGATCCCGTCCGGGCGCAGCGCCCGCGCCGCCGCCCTGGCGTACGGGACCGAGGTGAGGTGGGCGGGGACCCGGGACCCGCCGAAGACGTCCGCGATCAGCAGGTCCACCGAGCCGGGGGCGGTGCCCTCCAGCCGGGCGCGGGCGTCCGCCACGTGCACGGTGATGCCGCAGTCCGCGGGCAGCGGCAGGTGCTCCGCGACGAGGCCGAGCAGCCCGCGGTCCGCGTCCGCCACCTCCTGCCGGGAGCCGGGGCGGGTGGCCGCGACGTACCGGGGCAGGGTGAGGCCGCCGCCGCCCAGGTGCAGGACGTCCAGCGCTTCGCCCGGGTCCGCCGCGCAGTCCACGACGTGGCCGAGCCGGCGGGCGTACTCGAACTCCAGGTGCTCGGGCGCGTCGAGGTCGACGTATGACTGCGGGGCGCCGTCGACCGTGAGCAGCCAGGCCCGTTCCCGGTCCACGTCGGGGAGGAGGCGTGCGGTGCCGTGGTCCACGTCCCGGACGACGGGTATCGACTCGTTCACTCCCCCATTGTGCGGGCTGCCGGCGGACGGGCCCGCCCTCCCCGGCCGCCGGCGGACGGGCCCGCCCTCCCCGGCCGCCGGCGGACGGGCCCGCCCTCCCCGGCCGCCGGCGGACGGGCCCGCCCTCCCCCCGGGCGGGGAAGACGGGCCCGGTGGCCGCACCGCTCAGAGCAGCTCCGTGACGGTGCCCGCGCCGACCGTGCGGCCGCCCTCCCGGATCGCGAAGCCGAGGCCCGCCTCCAACGGGACGTCCCGGCCCAGCTCGACGGTCATGGTGACCGTGTCCCCGGGCCGCGCGACCGCCGCCTCGCCGAGGTCCACGTCGCCGACCACGTCGGCCGTGCGGATGTAGAACTGCGGCCGGTACCCGGTGGTGACCGGGGTGGTCCGGCCGCCCTCGCGCCCCGACAGGACGTACACCCGCGCGGTGAAGCGCCGGCTCGGAGTGACGCTGCCCGGCGCCGCGACGACGTGGCCGCGGCGCACCCGGTCGCGCTCGACGCCGCGCAGGAGCAGCGCGACGTTGTCGCCGGCCTCGGCGGACTCCATCGGTTTCCCGAAGGTCTCCAGACCCGTGACGACCGTCTCGATGTCCGGGCCGAGCACCGCCACCCGGTCGCCGACGCGGACCGTGCCGCGCTCCACGGCACCGGTGACGACCGTGCCCCGCCCGGTGATGGTCAGGACGTTCTCCACCGGCAGCAGGAACGGCGCGTCGGTGTAGCGCACCGGCATCGGTACGTACGTGTCGACGGCGTCGAGCAGCGCCTCCACGGCCGCCGTCCAGCGCGGGTCGCCCTCCAGCGCCCGCAGCCCCGACACCCGTACGACGGGCACCGTGTCGCCGCCGTAGCCGTGCGCGGACAGCAGCTCGCGGACCTCCAGCTCGACCAGGTCGGTCAGCTCGGGGTCACCGGCGTCCGCCTTGTTGAGCGCGACCACGATGTGGTCGACGCCCACCTGGCGGGCGAGCAGCACGTGCTCGGCGGTCTGCGGCATGATCCCGTCGACCGCGGAGACGACGAGGATCGCCCCGTCGAGCTGGGCGGCCCCGGTGACCATGTTCTTGATGTAGTCGGCGTGGCCGGGCATGTCGATGTGCGCGTAGTGCCGGGTGCCGGTCTCGTACTCGACGTGCGCGATGTTGATGGTGATGCCGCGCTGCGCCTCCTCGGGCGCGCGGTCGATGCGGTCGAAGGGGACGAAGGTGCCGGTGCCGCGGTCGCTGAGCACCTTGGTGATGGCGGCGGTCAGGGTCGTCTTGCCGTGGTCGACGTGGCCCATGGTGCCGATGTTGAGGTGCGGCTTGGTGCGCACGTATGCCGTCTTGGGCATGGGTTCATTCCTTGGGATGCGAAGCGTGACGTGAGGACCCCGGAGGCCGGCCGACCCTCCCCTCGCGGGGTCCGCCGGACGGCCGGGGGAGGGTCAGCTGCGGGCGCCGCCGAGGGGCGCTGCGGCAGCGGTGACCGCTGCGGCGACAACTGCTGCGAGTGCGCACACGGCAGCCTTCGGCGCGTCCGCGACTGCGGACGGCGCTGCGGGGAAGGCGTACCGGGACATGCGCCGATCATCTCGGACGGGCCGCCCTGCCGTCGAGTGAATTACGGCGGGCCGTACGCGGATTGGGCCCGGGCGGCCGTGGACCGTCCGGGGCGCATTACGGCGATCACACACCTTTGTCGGTTACTCTCCCCGAATGCTCGACGCCGTCCCCGCCACCCGGCCCGCCCCCGGCCTCGCCGTGCGCTGCACGCGGGTGCTGCTGTCGCCGTGGTGCCGGCTCTCGCTGCTCGTCGCCGTGCTGGTGGGCGCCGCGACGGCCATGCTGCTCCTGGAGCCGCAGCGGCTGCTGACCTCCGGCCGGCTCGGGGAGCTGAGCGGCGGTTCCACGGCGGTGGTGCTCTTCGGACTCGCGTACGGCGTCTGCACGGTGGCCTTCGTGCCGCGCCCCCTGCTGAACCTCGCGGCGGGCGCCCTGTTCGGGGCGCAGGCGGGTCTCGCGGCGGCGATCGGCGGCACGGTGCTGGGCGCGGGGGTCTCCTTCATGCTCGTCCGGGTCCTGGGGCAGGACGCGTTGCGCACCCTCGTGCGGGGGCGCTGGCTGCGGGCGGCGGACGGTCAGCTGAGCCGGCACGGCTTCCGCTCGATGCTGGCGCTGCGGCTGTTCCCCGGGGTGCCCTTCGCCGCCGCCAACTACTGCGCCGCCGTCTCCCGCATGGGCTGTCCGCCGTTCCTGGTGGCGACGGGCCTGGGCTCGATCCCGAACACCGCCGCGTACGTGGTGGCGGGGAGCGAGGCGTCGTCGCCCACCTCGCCCGCGTTTCTGGCGGCGATGGGCTTCATCGTGCTGACGGGGGCCGGAGCGGCGGTGGTCGCCTGGCGCCGCCGCCACCGCCTGGGCGGCTGAGGGCGGCGACGGGCCGGGGCGCGCGGGGGTTGTCGCCGGGCGTTCACCCGGGGGCGATACGCTGCCCGCGACCGACAGACGAAACAGGGCCCGTCCGGGCCCTGTCCTCGCACGACCGCACGCCGCCGGCGCCCGATGCCGGCGGCCGGTGCACGAGTATCCCGGGATGGCCCAAGCCCCATGAGCTGGTTCGAATCGTTCGTCCTCGGCCTCGTCCAGGGACTGACCGAGTTCCTGCCGATCTCCTCCAGCGCGCATCTGCGGCTCACCGCGGCGTTCGCCGACTGGCAGGACCCGGGCGCGGCCTTCACCGCGATCACCCAGATCGGCACGGAGGCCGCGGTCCTCATCTACTTCCGCAAGGACATCGCCCGGATCGTCTCGGCGTGGTTCAGGTCGCTGACGGACCGTTCGATGCGGGGCGACCACGACGCCAAGATGGGCTGGCTGGTCATCGTCGGCTCCATCCCGATCGGCGTGCTGGGCCTGACGTTCCAGGACCAGATCGAGGGCCCGTTCCGTGATCTGCGGCTGATCGCGACCACGCTGATCGTGATGGGCGTCGTGCTCGGCTTCGCGGACCGGATGGCCGCCCGCGACGAGAAGGGCGGCAGGCACCGGGCCGGCAAGCAGCGCAAGACCCTCCGCGAACTGGGGGTCAAGGACGGCCTCATCTACGGGTGCTGCCAGGCGATGGCCCTCGTCCCCGGCGTCTCGCGGTCCGGCGCCACGATCAGCGGTGGTCTCCTGATGGGCTACACCCGGGAGGCGGCTGCGCGTTACTCGTTCCTGCTGGCGGTCCCGGCGGTGCTCGCCTCGGGTGTCTTCGAGCTGAAGGACGCGGGCGAGGGCCACGTCTCCTGGGGCCCGACGATCTTCGCGACGGTGATCGCGTTCGGGGTGGGGTACGCGGTCATCGCCTGGTTCATGAAGTTCATCACGACGAAGAGCTTCATGCCGTTCGTGATCTACCGGATCGTCCTGGGCGCGGTGATCTTCTTCCTCGTCGGCACCGACGCGCTGAGCCCGCACGCGGGTGAGTCCGCGGGCTGACGTCCGCCGTACACGGTGCCGCCCCCGGCCGTGCCGGGGGCGGCACCGTGTCAGATCTCCGTGTCGCCGGGGCCCTCGGCGCCGAACTGCTCGGCGCGCAGGGCGAGGTCCTGAAGCACGTCCGCCGAGGTGACGTCCGTCTGCCCGGAGTCGTGGACCTGGGCCAGCATGGCGAACGCCAGGGTGAACGCCCCGACGAGCTGTTCCACCGCGCCGCCGACCTCACGGCCGACGACCACCACCACGTCCTCGACGGTGGCGTCCTCCGGGATGGCGATCCGGGGCATGGTCTCGTTGAGTAGGGCGGTCACCACGGTCGAGTCGGTGTCGGCGTCGTCGCGGTCAGGGTTCTCCTCCAGCAGCCGGCGCATCTCCCCCGCCTCGGTGAGGATGCCGACCACACGCTTCACCACTTCGCTCTGCTCCATACCGCGAGCATAGGCGCAGCCGGACCGGCCCATGAGGACAAACGGTGTGCGGGGTCACGCCGTGCCGGGGCCCGGACGGCCGCCTCCGCCTCGGCACCGGTGCCCGCGCCGCCGTAGCGTACGAGACAGGTCCGGACGGCGGAGAGGAACCCATGAGCGGCACCGAGCTTCCCGTGATCGCGGCGGTCGACGGCTCCTCGCACAGCATGGACGCGCTGGACTGGGCGGCCCGTGAGGCGGTCGTACGGGGTCTGCCGCTGCTCATCGTGCACGTGCGGCAACTGGCCCGGCGCACCGACCAGGAGGCGCAGGAGCGGGAGGCGGGCGACCTGCTGGCCTCGGCCGTGCACCGGGTGGCCCGGATCGCCCCGGGGCTGCGGCCCACGACGCTCGCCCCGCTCGACTTCCCGTCGGCGGCGCTGGTCTCGCTGAGCCGGGACGCCTCGCTGCTGGTGCTCGGCTCGCGCGGCCTCGGCGGGTTCCGGTCCCTGATGCTGGGCTCCAACAGCCTGGCGACGGCGTCCATGGCGAAGTGCCCCGTGGTGATCGTGCACGGCGGCCGGGACGACGAGGAGCCGGCCGGCGCGGGCGAGGTCTTCCCGGACATCGTCGCCGGGGTGGCCGCCGACGAGAGCAGCGAAGGAGTGCTGGACTTCGCCTTCGAGACGGCGGCGGCGCACCTGGGGGCGCGGCTGCGGATCGTGCACGGCTGGACGATGTTCTCGTCCATGCTGTCCGGGGGGCCGGTCTTCGACCGGGACGCGGCGGCGGACGCGGCCGAGCGGTCGCTGGCCGAACTGACGGCCGGTTGGCGGGCCGCGTACCCGCAGGTCGAGGTCATGAAGGAGCCGGTCAACGGCTCCGCGACACGCACGCTGGTCACCGCGTCCGCGACGGCGTCGCTGACCGTGGTCGGGCGGCGGCGCGGCGGTGAGTCGCTGGGCCTCGGGCTGTCGCCGGTGGCGCACACGACGCTCACCCACGCGATGGGCCCGGTGGCCGTCGTCCCCTGCTGAGGGCCGGGCCGCGTCCGCTGCCGCACACTGGGCAGAAGACCGGGACCGGATGGCGGACGGACCTGCCGGCGGGCGGGGCAAGGAGGTGCGGCGTGGACCTGTGGACCCGGTGGCACGAGCGGGGTGCGCGCATGCTCGGCCGGCGCCCGGGACGCGTGGCCGCCGCACTGGTGGCCGGTGCGCTGCCGGCGCTCGCCTTTCCCGCGCCCTCGCTGTGGTGGTTCGCCTACGTCTGCCTGGTTCCGTTGCTGTTGCTGGTGCGGTCCGCCGGAACGGGGCGCGGGGCGGCGCGCGACGCGTGGCTGGGCGGCACCGGGTACATGATCGCCGTGCACCACTGGCTGATGCCGAGCCTGCACGTGTTCATCGTGGTCCTCGCGGCGCTGCTGGGCCTGTTGTGGGCGCCGTGGGGGCTGCTGGCGCACCGGCTGCTGCGGGGCCCGGTGAGCGGGCGGGCGGCGGTCGCCGCGGTCGTCCTGGTGCCGTCCGGCTGGCTGATGATCGAGCTGGTGCGGTCCTGGGAGGCGCTGGGCGGCCCGTGGGGGCTGCTGGGGGCGAGCCAGTGGCAGGTGGAACCGGCGCTCCGGCTGGCCTCGGTGGGCGGCGTGTGGCTGGTGAGCCTGCTGGTGGTGGCGGTGAACACGGCGCTCACGGTGCTGCTGGTGCACTCCGCCGCCCGCGTCGTGGCCGTCGTGACGCTCCTGGTGGGCGCGCTGGTGGTCGGGGCGGCCTGGGTGTGGGCGCCGCACCCCGAACGGGCGGGCACGGCCAGGGTGGCCGTCGTGCAGCCCGGGATCGTGGCGGGGCCGGACAGCATCCAGCGCAGGTTCGCCCGCGGCGAGGCGCTGACCCGGTCGCTCGCGGGGCGCGGCGTCGACCTGGTGGTGTGGGGCGAGAGCAGCGTCGGCGTGGACCCGGTCCGGCGGCCGGACCTCGCGGCCCGGCTCGCGGCGCTGTCGCGGTCGGTGGACGCCGGCCTCCTGGTGAACGTGGACGCCCGGCAGACCGACGCGGCGGGGCGCACCGGGATCTTCAAGAGCGCGGTGCTGGTCGGGCCCCGGGGGCTCACCGGGGACCGGTACGACAAGATGCGCCTCGTGCCGTTCGGCGAGTACGTCCCGGCCCGGTCGGCGCTCGGCTGGGCCACCTCGATGGGCCGGGCGGCGGGCGAGGACCGGCTGCGCGGCACGGAGCCGGTCACGATGCGGGTGCCCGGGGCGGACGGACTGCGCATCGGCCCGCTGGTCTGCTTCGAGTCCGCGTTCCCGGACATGAGCCGGCGTCTGGTCCGGGACGGGGCCGGAGTCCTGGTCGCCCAGTCCTCCACCTCGTCCTTCCAGCACGGCTGGGCCCCGGCCCAGCACGCCTCGCTCGGCGCGCTACGGGCGGCGGAGAGCGGCCGTCCGATGGTGCACGCCACCCTCACGGGCGTGAGCGCGGTGTACGGCCCGGCGGGCGAGCCCGTCGGGCCCCGCCTCGGCACGGAGACCAGCGGGACCGCCGTCTACGGGGTGCCGCTGGCCCGGGGCACGACGCTGTACGTCCGGTTCGGCGACTGGGCGCCGTACGGGGCGCTGGGGGTGCTGGCCGTCTTCTGTGCCGCGGAGGGCGTACGGGCCGCGCGCGCCCGGAGGCGGACGCGGCCCGTGGAGACGGTGACGCAGGCTTCCTGCAACACCCTTTAGGCGGCGTCGAGCTCCCGCAGGACGCGCTCGCAGAGTTCGTGGGTCTCCAGGGCGTCCCGGGCGCTCGGCCGACGGCCTTCTCGTACGGCGTCCAGGAAGGTCAGCACGGCCTGCTCGATGCCGCGCTGACGGGCCACCGGCACCCAGTCGCCGCGACGGCGCAGGCTCGGCTGGCCCTTGTGGTCGACGACCTCCGCGAGGTTGAGCACCTCACGCTTGGAGTCCTGGCCGGAGACCTCGAGGCGTTCTTCGGTCGAGCCGCTGAGCCGGTTCATCGCGCCGATCGCGGTGAAGCCGTCGCCGGAGAGCTGGAGCACGACGTGGTGCAGCAGACCGTCCACGAGCCGGCCGCTCACCACGGTGCGCTCGACGGGGCCGGGCACCAGGAAGCGCAGGGTGTCCACGACGTGGATGAAGTCGTCGAACACCATGGTCCGGGGCTCCTCGGGGAGCCCGACCCGGTTCTTCTGCAGGAGGATCAGTTCCCGCGGGTGCTCCGCGCACTGGGCGTAGCCCGGGGCCAGCCGGCGGTTGAAGCCGACGGCGAGGCCGGTGGAGCGCGCCTCGGCGAGCTCCACCAGGCGGGTGGACTCCGCCAGCGTGTACGCGAGCGGCTTGTCGACGTACGTGGGGACGCCCGCGTCGAGCAGCCGGCCCACGATCTCGGGGTGGGCGGCGGTCGAGGCGTGCACGAACGCGGCGTCGAGCCCCTGGTCGAGCAGCGCGTCCAGGTCCCGGTGGCACCGGTCGGCCGGGATGCGGTGGGCCGCGGCGACCGTGTCCAGGGTGGCCGGGGTGCGGGTCTGGAGGTGGAGTTCGATGCCCGGCAGGGCGCCGAGCACCGGCAGGTACGCCTTCCGCGCGATGTCCCCGAGTCCGATGCAGCCGACCTTCACAGGGTGTTCCTCTCGCTGGTCAGCGCCGTGTTCCGGGCGCCTCCTTCGTCGTCCCGGCAGCATACGCGGCGTCTGCGGACCGCCGGCCGGCGCTCCCGTCGCAGGCGCGCGGGACCGGGCCGGGGCCTGCCGGGACGCACCGGCTCGGGCGGGCTTCGGTGCGGGCCGCCGGGACGCCGACGCGGCGTTCGGGCGGCGCCGTGCTGACCGGCGTCACTCGTGCGGGCGGATCGGGGGGCGACGGAGGCGTGGACCGGTCACCGGCCCCGCAGAGTTGATCAGGTGCAACGAACGAGAACCGCCGTGAAACTCCTGGCCTGCCTCGCGGTCGCGGCCCTGTCGGGGTGCGTGTCCGTCCAGCCGCAGCCGGCCGCGCCGCCGCGCCCCGGGGCCAGTCGGCCGGCCCACGACCTGGCCCCGCAGACCGCCGGGCCGCCGGTGCACGACACGCTGGAGGCCGTACCGAAGACGAAGCCGTCCCGCGCGGCCCCGCGGTCCGCCGCGCCGGAGCCGCCGCCGGGGCGCCCGGCCGCGCGCCCCGTCGAACCGCGCCTCCCGCCGGCGCGGCGGCCCGTGCCCGTCCCGGACCCGCCGCTGCCGCGCCGGATCGCCCCGGCGGCCCCCGCACCCGTCCTGCCCGCGCCCGGCGGCGGGACCGGGGTGTGCGCCCTCGGCAGGGGCTACGGCCACTGGCCGGCGGGCAGCCCGCAGTCCCGGATCTGCGACCGCACCTACGGGCGGTGAAGCGGCGGCGCCGCGAAGGCGCCGGTCACCACTCGCGCAGCCGCCGTTCCAGCCGGCCGATCGCGGCCCGGACGCCGCCCCCGTATCCGTCGTCCGTGCCGTCGTCGGCCAGGACCGCCGAGGCCGCCCGGGCCCGCTCCAGGTGGTCCCGGGCGGCGGCCGGGCGCTGCAGCTTCACGTAGTCCGCGGCGAGGTTGAGGTGCAGCGACGGGTAGAAGGCGCGCAGCGCGAGCGCGTCCCGGTCGCCGGCCAGGCGGTCGTCGGGCAGGGCCCGGGCGGCGGTCAGCGCGCGCAGGTCCCAGGCCAGCTCGTCGGCCGGATCGTCCTGCGTATCGGCGATGTAGTGCGCGAGGGTGCACCGGTGCAGGGCGTCGCCCCCGTCGCCGATCTCGGACCAGAGCGCGGTGAAGCGGTTGCGGGCCTCCTCCCGGTCGCCGCCGTGCAGCAGCATGACCGCCTGGCCGATCCTGGTCATGAAGACGTCCTCCGACGCCTCCCGCTGCTCCGTCACCACGGCCTCCTCGCACCCGTCCGCCCGGACCCGGCGGCCCGCCCGCCCCGACGCTAGCCGCCGGGGCGGGCGGACACGTGGAGGCTCGGGCGCGGCTCAGCCCAGGTCGGGGATGCGCCAGTCGATGGGCTGGTGGCCCTGCTGGGCGATGGCCTCGTTTATCTGGGTGAAGGGGCGGGAGCCGAAGAACTTCTTCGCCGACAGCGGCGAGGGGTGCGCGCCCTTCACCACCACATGGCGCTCGGTGTCGATCAGGGGGAGCTTCTTCTGCGCGTAGTTCCCCCAGAGGACGAAGACCGCCGGGTCGGGGCGGGCGGCGACGGCGCGGATCACCGCGTCGGTGACCTTCTCCCAGCCCTTGCCCTTGTGCGAGTTGGCCTCGCCCGCGCGGACGGTGAGCACGGCGTTGAGCAGCAGGACGCCCTGCTCGGCCCACGGCATCAGATAGCCGTTGTCCGGGACGGGCAGACCCAGCTCCTCCTTCATCTCCTTGTAGATGTTGCGCAGCGAGGGCGGGGTCTTCACGCCGGGCCGCACGGAGAAGCACAGACCGTGGCCCTGGCCCTCGCCGTGGTAGGGGTCCTGGCCGAGGACCAGGACCTTCACCTTGTCGTAGGGGGTCGCTTCCAGGGCCGCGAACACCTGCTCCCGGGGCGGGTAGACCGGTCCGGCGGAGCGCTCCTCCTCGACGAACTCGGTGAGCTCCTTGAAGTACGGCTTCTGCAGCTCTTCGCCGAGGACGCCGCGCCAGGACTCGGGCAGCAGGTCGGTGTCGGTCACGTGAACAACCTCCGGTAAGCAATCCGTTCTTGCTCACAGAACCTACCGGGCGCCACTGACAACGCGGTCCGGGCGGGCCACCGGGGGCCCGCCCGCCGCGGTGCTACCAACTCGCCTTGCGGTACAGCTCCCACATCTGCATGACGGTCTGCGGGTCCAGGGCGCGCTCGCCGCCGCCGATGTCGTCGCCCGCCGCCACGTACAGCTTGCCCTGCCAGAGCGGCAGCAGCCGCACGTCGTCCACCAGGATCTTCTGGGCCCGCTCGAACTCCTTGGCGACCGCGCCCCGGTCGCTCTGCTTGCGGGACCGGGGCAGCAGCTGCTTGGTGATCTCGTCCTGCACGTACGGCATGCCCGTGACGCTGTTCTTGCCCACGAACGGGGCGATGAAGTTGTCCGGGTCCGGGAAGTCCGGGAACCAGCCCCGGCCGAAGACCGGGTACTCCCCCTTGGTGAAGCCCTCCTGGAAGGTCTTCCACGGGCGGCTCTTGAGGGTGATGCGGAAGAGTCCGGACGCCTCGAGCTGGCGCTTCAGCTCGTCGAACTCGGGCGCGGTCGAGGAGCCGTAGCGGTCGGTGGTGTACCAGAAGGTCATCGGGACGGGCGTGGTGATGTGGGCGTCGGCCAGGATCTGGCGGGCCTTGTCCTTGCTGGGGTTGCCAAAGGTGTCGAAGAAGCTGGTGGTGTGCGTCGCGATGCCCTTGGGGACCATCGAGTACAGCGGTTCGGCCGTGCCCCGGTAGACCTTGGCGACGAGCGCGTCCCGGTCGACCAGCTGGGCTATCGCCCGGCGGACGGCCGGCTGGCCCGCGGCGGGGTCGTCCGGGTTGAAGACCAGGAAGCGGATGTCGGCGCCGGTGGACTCCACGATCTGGAGGTCGCCGCCCTCCCCGTTGGTGTTGCTGTCCTCGATGCTGACGACGTCCTCGGCGGACAGGCCGCGGTAGGTGGCGTCGATCTCGTTCTTCCGGAGCGCCTTCACCATGGCCCCGGAGTCCTTGAAGTACCGGATGGTCACGGCGTCGTTCTTGCGGTCGGCGAACCCCTTGTAGTCGGGGTTCTTCACCAGCTCGGAGCGGTCGCCCTGCTCGTAGGCGTCCAGCAGGTAGGGACCGGACCCGGTGACCTTGCCGTCGTCGCGGATCTTGTGCTTCGAGTACGCGCTCGGCGCGACCAGGGACATGGCCGGGGTGGCCAGGACGAACGGGAAGGTGGCGTCGGGCTTCTTCAGGTTGAAGATGACGACGTCGTCGCCCTTGGTCTCGACCCGGTCGAGCGAGCCGAGCATGCCGACGGGTCCGCCCTTGAGCCCGATCTCCGAGATCCGGTCGATGGAGTACTTCACGGCCGCCGCGTCCAGCTTGTCGCCGTTGGAGAACTTCAGCCCCTCGCGGAGCCGGCAGCGGTAGGCCGTGCTGGTCCGGTCGGTGAACCGGCACTCCTCGGCCGCGTCCGGCTCCGGCGTCGTACTGCCGGTGGGGAAGCTCACCAGGGTCTGGAACACGTTCCGCATCAGCTCCCAGGAGCCGTCCCACGCCGCCGCCGGGTCCAGGGTCGAAGGCTCACTGGTCGTCCCGACGGAGAGCTTCTGCTCCACGTCCGATCCGCCGCCGGGCAGCAGCCCGCAACCGGCCAGCAAGGACAGGGACGCAAGGGCTGCAGCAGCCTGCAGACTGGCCCGGTAGAACACGTGCACGCTCCTCGATCAGCCTTGGGTCGGCAGACCATACCGCAGCGCCCCGCCGGGTCAATCCGCAGGCCCGGCGGGGCACTTGAGGCAATCGGGGCCATATCGGCCCAGGCCGGATCAGCCGACTCCGGCATTCAGGAAAATGCCACCGTCGACGACCAGGGTCTGGCCCGTGATCCAGCCGGACTGGTCGGAGGTGAGGAAGGCCGCCGCGCCGCCGATGTCCTCCGGTACCCCGAGCCTGCCGAGCGGGTAGGCGGCCGCCGCCTCCTCCTCGCGGCCCTCGTACAGCGCCTGGGCGAACCGGGTCTTGACGACCGCCGGCGCGATCGAGTTGACCCGGACCACCGGCGCGAACTCGTGCGCCAGCTGGAGGGTCAGGTTGACCATGGCCGCCTTGCTCATCCCGTACGCGCCGATGAAGGGCGAGGCGGAGACGCCGGCGACCGAGGCGATGTTGACGATCGCCCCGCCGTGCTCCTTCTGCCACGCCTTCCAGGTCTGCTGGGCGAAGCCGAGCGCCGAGACCACGTTGGTCTCGAAGACCTTGCGGGCGACGTTCAGGTCGAGCTCCGCGATCGGCCCGAAGACCGGGTTGGTGCCCGCGTTGTTGACCAGGAAGTCGACCCGGCCGAACGCCTCCATGGTGCGGGCCACGGCCGCCGCCTGGTGCGCCTCGTCGTGCGCCTTGCCGGCGACGCCGATGACCCGGTCGGCGCCGAGCGTCTCGACGGCCTCCTTCAGCGCGTCCTCGTTGCGCCCGGTGATGCACACCCGGTCGCCGCGCTCGACGAGTGCCTGCGCGATGCCGTAGCCGATGCCCCGGCTCGCGCCGGTGATCAGCGCGACCTTGCCGCTGTCCTGCACAGTCATGATGTCCGCAGCCCTTCGGGTCAGTTGAGCGGTCCGCCGGCCACGTACATGACCTGGCCGGAGACGAAGCCGGCGGCGTCGCCCGTGAAGAAGGCGATGGCGTTGGCGATGTCGTCGGGGACGCCGACGCGCTGCACCGGGATCTGCGTGGCGGCGGCCGCCTGGAACTCCTCGAAGCCCATGCCGACGCGGGCCGCGGTCTGCGCGGTCATCTCGGTGACGATGAAGCCGGGCGCGACGGCGTTGGCGGTGATGCCGAACTTGCCGAGCTCCTTGGCGAGGGTCTTGGTGAAGCCCTGGAGACCCGCCTTGACCGCCGAGTAGTTGGCCTGGCCGCGGTTGCCGAGCGCCGAGGAGGAGGACAGCGACACGATACGGCCGAACTTGGCGTCCACCATGTGCTTCTGGACGGCCTTGGCCATCAGGAACGCGCCCTTGAGGTGCACGTTCATCACGGTGTCCCAGTCGGACTCGCTCATCTTGAAGAGCAGGTTGTCGCGGAGCACGCCCGCGTTGTTGACGAGGATCGTCGGGGCCCCCAGCTCGGCGGCGACGCGCGCCACGGCGGCCTCCACCTGGGCGCTGTCCGACACGTCGCAGCCGACGGCGAGGGCCTTGCCCCCGGCGGCGGTGATCTTCTCGACGGTGTCCTTGCAGGCCGCCTCGTCGAGGTCGAGTACGGCGACGGCGCGGCCCTCGGCCGCCAGACGTACCGCGGTGGCGGCACCGATGCCCCGGGCCGCTCCCGTCACGATGGCTACGCGCTGTTCGCTGGTCGACATGCTTGGCTCTCCTCGCCCTTGGATAGCGGCTCAGCGGACGTCGGGGGCTCGGAGAGACCCGCCCGATGACTGAGCAACCGCTTAGTACCTTCAGCAGACGAGACGCTAGAAGCCCTGGCACCCGGTGTCAACGGGCCACGGGCGCAGCGGCGCATGTCACACTCCGCCGGGCCGCCGTCACACGGTGCGCGGACGGCGGTCCGGGGCGGCGGTCAGCGCACCAGCAGGTCGAGCAGCCGCTCCACCTCGGCCCCGGGATCGGCGGTGAGGCCGCTGTGCACGGGCCCGGGCTGTACGACGGTGGAGCGCGGCGCGATCAGCCAGCGGAAGCGCCTCCCCGCGTCGTCGCCGGAGGCCTGGCCCGCGTCCGTACCGCCGCGGCAGACGCCCTCGACGGCGCGCAGCGCGGCCCGGACCCCGGTCACGTCGGCGCCCGGGTCGAGAGCCTTCAGCTTGGTCTCGTCCAGCTCGGTGCGGGCGGCCACGAAGCCCTTGGCGCGGCAGTAGACCACCACACCGGCGTTGAAGCACTCGCCGCGCTGGACGCGGGGGACGACGCGCAGCAGCGCGTACTCGAAGACGTCGCGCCCGCTCATGCCCGGCCGCCCTTCTCGCCGTCGGCGGCGTGGGAGCGCGGGGCGAGGCGTTCGGTGATCCAGCCCGGGGCCTGGGAGGGCTTGTCGGGGGTGGGCGCGTCCATGATGATCCGTTCGTGGATGGTGGCCGCGCGGGCGGCCAGCGCGTCCACGTACGCCTGCCGCAGTTCGTCCGTCGAACCGAAGCCCGGCTCGTCCACCAGCCACTCGTCGGGGACGTCGGCCGCGACCTCCGCGAGCAGCTCGGACGTGACCAGCGGGGCGAGCTCGGCGGCCGCCGACGCGATGTCGGGCCGGAAGGGGGCGAGGGCGTGGTCCGAGGCGTTGTAGGGCTTGGCGGCGGACGCCCGGGCGCCGGGCCAGTTGTGGTGCCAGATCATGGTGGCGCCGTGGTCGATGAGCCAGAGGTCCCCGTGCCAGACGAGCATGTTCGGGTTGCGCCAGGACCGGTCGACGTTGTTGATCAGCGCGTCGAACCAGACGACCCGCCCGGCCTCGCGCGGGTCCACCTCGTAGGCGAGCGCGTCGAAGCCGAGCGAGCCGGGCAGGAAGTCCATCCCGAGGTTCAGACCGCCGCTGGCCTTCAGCAGCTCCTGCACCTCCTGGTCGGGCTCGGCGAGCCCGATGACCGGGTCGAGCTGGATCTGCACGAGCTCGGGCACCCGCAGCCCGAGCCGCCGACCGAGCTGCCCGCAGATCACCTCCGCGACGAGGGTCTTGCGGCCCTGGCCGGCTCCGGTGAACTTCATCACGTACGTACCGAGATCGTCGGCCTCGACGATCCCGGGGAGCGAGCCGCCTTCACGCAGGGGCGTGACATAGCGGGTCGCTACGACCTCTTGCAACACTTTCCCGGGCCACCCGTCTCTTCGGCCTTGCCATCCATGGACCACTTCTCCGGGGCGTCGCGGCCGGCGAGCCGGTGCTCCGCTCCCCGAGCAGACCACCGAGGGTAATCGCCGACGAGGAGTGGAGGCGCCGGCGCCGCCCGGTTCCGCGTCTCTGCCGCGTCAGGCGCGGATCAGATCCCGGAGCGCGGTGTTCAGTTCGAGGACGTTGACCCGGGGTTCGCCGATGAAGCCGAGCAGCCGGCCGGTGGTGTGTCCGGCGATGAGGTCTTCGACCTGCGCGAGGTCCAGATCGTTCTTCTCGGCGACGCGGTGTGCCTGGAGCTTCGCGTACGCGGGCGAGATGTCCGGGTCGAGGCCGGAGCCGGAGGAGGTGACGGCGTCGGCCGGTACGTCTGCGGGATCGACCTGGTAGGCGGCGGTGGAGTTGTCCTTCACCACGGCCGCCTTGGCGTCCCTCACCCACTGGACCAGCTCCTTGTCGTCGCCGGAGCGGTTGGTGGCTCCGGAGAGGATCAGGGAGTACCGGGTGTTGACGCCGTTGGTGCCGAGGCCGTTGGAGGGGCGGGGCTGGAACCACCTGAGGTCCGGGGCGGGTGACTCCTCGCCCTTCTTCAGCGGCAGGTCGTACCGCTGTCCGATGAGGGAGGAGCCCACGACCTGCCCGCCGGCGTCCTCGATCTCGGAGCCGTTGGCCTTGTCGGCGAACAGGGCCTGGGCGACGCCGGTGACGGCGAGCGGGTAGACCACTCCGCATACGAGGGTCAGGACGAGCAGGGCGCGGAGCCCCGCCCCGAGCACGCGGGCGGTACTGCTGACGGTGTTGTGGGTCATGGCGGATCAGCCGATTCCGGGGATGAGGGAGAGGAGCAGGTCGATGGTCTTGATGCCGATGAACGGGGCGACCAGGCCGCCGAGTCCGTACAGGCCGAGGTTGCGGCGCAGCATCGCGTCCGCGCCGGCGGGGCGGTAGCGGACGCCCTTGAGGGCGAGGGGCACGAGCGCGACGATGATCAGCGCGTTGAAGATGACCGCCGAGAGGATCGCGGACTCGGGCGAGGCGAGCCCCATGACGTCGAGCTTGTTCAGCGACGGGTAGGCGACGGCGAACATGGCGGGGATGATCGCGAAGTACTTCGCCACGTCGTTGGCGATGGAGAAGGTCGTCAGTGCGCCCCGGGTGATCAGGAGTTGTTTGCCGATCTCGACGATCTCGATGAGTTTGGTGGGGTTGGAGTCGAGGTCGACCATGTTCCCGGCCTCTTTGGCGGCCGAGGTCCCGGTGTTCATCGCGACGCCGACGTCCGCCTGGGCCAGGGCGGGGGCGTCGTTGGTGCCGTCGCCGGTCATCGCGACGAGCTTGCCGCCGGCCTGCTCCCGCCGGATGAGGGCCATCTTGTCCTCGGGCGTGGCCTCGGCCAGGTAGTCGTCGACGCCCGCCTCCTCGGCGATCGCCTTCGCGGTCAGCGGGTTGTCGCCCGTGATCATGACCGTTCTGATGCCCATGCGCCGCAGTTCGTCGAACCGTTCCCGCATGCCCTCCTTGACCACGTCCTTGAGATGGATCACTCCCAGGACCCGTGCGCCGTGAGCGTCTTCCACGGCCACCAGCAGCGGCGTACCGCCGGCCCGGGCGATCCGGTCGTTGAGCGCCGGCGCGTCGTCGGAGACCGTTCCGCCCCGCTCCTTCACCCAGGCGATGACGGAGCCGGTCGCGCCCTTGCGGACCTTGCGCCCGTCCAGGTCGGCGCCGGACATCCGGGTCTGCGCGGTGAAGGGGACCCAGTCCGCGCCGGCCAGTTCGCCCCGGGTGCGTTCCCGCAGCCCGTACGCCTCCTCGGCCAGCACCACGACGGAGCGGCCCTCGGGGGTCTCGTCGGCCAGCGAGGAGAGCTGGGCGGCGTCCGCGAGTTCGGCCTCCGTCACCCCCCGGGCCGGGACGAACTCGGCTGCCCGCCGGCTGCCCAGGGTGATCGTGCCGGTCTTGTCGAGCAGCAGCGTGGAGACGTCGCCGGCCGCTTCCACCGCGCGCCCCGACAGGGCCAGGACGTTGCGCTGCACCAGGCGGTCCATGCCCGCGATGCCGATCGCGGACAGCAGGGCGCCGATGGTGGTGGGGATCAGGCAGACCAGCAGCGCGGCCAGCACGATCATGGACGTCTGGTCGTCGGCGCCCGCGTAGACCGCGAAGGGCTTCAGGGTGACCACGGCGAGCAGGAAGACGATCGTGAGGGACGCCAGCAGGATGTTCAGGGCGATCTCGTTCGGCGTCTTCTGCCGGGCCGCTCCTTCGACCAGGTTGATCATGCGGTCGATGAAGGTCTCGCCCGGCTTGGTGGTGATCTTGATGACGACGCGGCCGGAGAGCACCTGGGTCCCGCCGGTGACGGCCGAGCGGTCGCCGCCGGACTCGCGGATGACCGGTGCGGACTCGCCGGTGATCGCGGACTCGTCGACGGAGGCGACGCCCTCGACCACGTCTCCGTCGCCGGGGATGACGTCTCCGGCCTCGCAGACCACGAGATCCCCGATGCGCAGGTCCGTCCCCGCGACCCGTTCCTCGTCCGGGCCGATGATCCGGCGGGCGACGGTACCGGTCCTGGCCCTGCGCAGGGTGTCGGCCTGTGCCTTGCCCCGGCCCTCGGCGACGGCCTCTGCCAGATTGGCGAAGATGGTGGTCAGCCAGAGCCAGGCAGCGATCGCCCAGCCGAACCAGTGCGTGGGATGCGCCACCGCGAGCACGGTGGTGGCGACCGAGCCGACCAGGACGACGAACATCACGGGCGACTTGATCATGACGCGCGGATCGAGCTTGCGCAGTGCGTCGGGGAACGACCGCCGGAGCTGCCGGGGATCGAACAGTCCGCCGCCGACGTGCTCGGCGGCTCCGTGGCTCCCGGGCTGGGACAGCTCTCCGTGCGGAGCTCGGGCAGGGGTGGGGGAGCTCATGAGGCGAGTCCTTCGGCGAGCGGACCCAGCGCCAGGGCCGGGAAGTAGGTGAGTCCGGTGATGATGAGGATCGCGCCCAGGAGCAGACCGGCGAAGAGGGCCTTGTCGGTGCGCAGGGTGCCCGCTGTCTCGGGCACCGGCTTCTGCTCGGCGAGCGAACCGGCCAGAGCCAGAACGAACACCACCGGCAGGAACCGGCCGAGCAGCATCGCGAGCCCGAGAGTCGTGTTGAACCACTGGGTGTCGGCGTTGAGTCCGGCGAAGGCGGAGCCGTTGTTGTTGGCCCCCGAGGTGTAGGCGTACAGGATTTCCGAGAAACCGTGGGCGCCCGTGTTCGTCATCGAATGGCGTGGGGTGGGAAGCGCCATCGCGACGGCGGTGAAGCCGAGCACGAGCGAGGGGGTGATGAGGATGTAGCAGGCGGCGAGCTTGATCTGCCGGGTGCCGATCTTCTTACCGAGGTATTCCGGCGTACGGCCCACCATCAGCCCGGCGATGAACACCGCGATGATCGCCATGACCAGCATTCCGTAGAGGCCTGATCCGACACCACCGGGTGCTATCTCACCGATTTGCATGCCGAGCATCGTGATGCCGCCGCCGAATCCGGTGTACGAGGAGTGGAACGAATTCACCGCGCCCGTGGAGGTGAGGGTGGTGGTGACGGCGAAGAGGGACGAGCCCGCGATCCCGAAACGGTTCTCTTTGCCCTCCATGGCCCCGCCGGCCAGCTCGAAGGCCGGGCCGCGGTGAGAGAATTCGGTCCACATCATGAGGAGCGACAATCCGATCCAGATGACGGCCATCGTGCCGAGGAGCGCGTATCCCTGCCGGAGTGAGCCGACCATGCGTCCGAAGGTCCGCGTGAGCGCGACCGGGATCACCAGGATCAGGAAGATCTCGAACAGGTTGGAAAGCCCGTCGGGGTTCTCGAAGGGGTGCGCGGAGTTGGCGTTGAAGTAGCCGCCGCCGTTGGTGCCCAGCTCCTTGATGGCTGCCTGGGAGGCGACCGCGCCGCCGTTCCACTGCTGCGTCCCGCCCGCGAACTGCCCGACCTCGTGAATGCCGGCGAAGTTCTGGATCACCCCGCAGGCGACCAGTGCGAGCGCGCCGGTCACCGCGATCGGGAGCAGGATGCGGACGGTGCCGCGCACCAGGTCGGACCAGAAGTTGCCGAGTTCTCCCGTACGCGCCCGGGCGAACCCCCGTACGAGGGCCACCGCGACGGCCATGCCGACGGCCGCCGAGACGAAGTTCTGCACGGCGAGGCCGCCGGTCTGCACGACGTGCCCCATGGCCTGTTCGCCGGCGTACGACTGCCAGTTGGTGTTCGCGACGAACGAAGCGGCGGTGTTGAACGCCTGGTCCGGATCGATGGCGGAAAAGCCCAGCGAGCCGGGCAGCGATCCCTGCAGGCGTTGCATCAGATACAGGAAGAGAACACTCACCACCGAAAAGGCGAGTACGCCGCGCAGATAGGCAGGCCATCTCATTTCGGTGACCGGGTCGGCGCCGATGGCCCGGTATATCCACTTCTCCCGCTTGTAGTGCTTGTCGGAGGAGTACACCTTGGCCATGTAGTCGCCCAGAGGGCGGTACGCGAGGCCGAGGGCAACGATCATCGCTGTGAGCTGGAGCAGGCCGGAGATCTGAGGACTCATATCCGTTCTCAGAACCTCTCCGGGTCGAGGAGGGCCAGGATGAGGTATCCGAGCAGGGACACGGCCACGACGAGGCCGACGCTATTCTCGACGGTCACAGCTTGGTCACCCCCCGGGCGACGAGTGCCACCAGTGCGAAAAGTGCGACCGTGGCGACGACGAAGGCCAGATCGGCCATCGCGAGCTCCTGATTGACGTGAGGACTGAATTCGGCCTTCTGGCCAAGAAGAGCGAACCCCGGCTTCGATCCCGCGACAAGGAGCCTTGATGCCGTCCATACGAATGCGGGGAATCCTTGACGCCGGCCTGACGCGGGCGGTGGTTCACGTCACGCATCGCTTCGTGCCGCACGCCCGGGAGGGGCGGTCCTCGCGGCGGTGGCTACCGGGGGCGGGTGGCGTGCAGGTCGGCCAGCAGCTGGGCCTGGCCCTGGAGGACGCCGGAGAGGATGCCCCGGGCGACGCGCAGGAGTTCGGCGAGGTCGGGGCTGGCCAGCCGGTAGTACACGTTGGAGCCCTCGCGGCGGGTGAGGACGAGATTGGCCTTGCGGAGCACGGCGAGTTGCTGGGAGAGGCTGGCCGCCTCGATGCCGACCTCCGCGAGCATCTCGGAGACCGCGTGCTCACGCTCGCTCAGCAGCTCCAGGACGCGGATGCGGGTCGGGTGGCCGAGGGTTTTGAAGAACTCCGCCTTGAGCTGGTAGAGGGGCGCCTGCGTACCGCCGGGTTCGCCCGCGTTGCCCGTCGCGCCTGTCCCGCGCACCTCGTCCACCCCACGCTCCTCGTGCCGGGCCGCGTTTCCGCCCCGGTCTGCACAGTGTTCGATCTCCACGATTGCAGATTCCCGCAACCTCCGGAGACCGTGACCGGGTGCCGGGACGCCGGACCGGGACTCCGGCCTGGCCGGGCCCGCGGCCTCTTCACAGCGGAAGGGTGATCCAGATGCACTTGCCGCCCTCGTCGGCGTCGCCGCGGGCGACAGCGGTGCCGCCCAGTTCCGCCGTCGTCTCGACCACCGTGGCGAGTCCGCTGCCGGGGGCGACGGCCGCGCCGACGAGGGGTGGCCGGTAGGGGTGACGGTCGTGGACGCCGAACGCGAAGACGCCGGGTCCGTGGGCGTAGGTGACCGTGATCGCCGGGGTCAGCGCGGCGGCGTGCCGGACCGCGTTGGTGACGAGTTCCGAGAGGATCAGCAGGGCCGGCCCGGCGCTCGGGTGGCGCAGGCCGACACCGCACTCGACCAGCACCTCTTCGGCCGTCTCGCGGGCCACCCGTACCGCCGCACCCATCGCGGGCAGGGTGAGGACGTGGCGGAAGGGCAGCATCCGCGGCGGTCCGCCCGTCATCGCGGGGACACGAGGTCGAGCGCCGGGGTCGCCGACTCGGCCGGCACCGGGACCGGGGTCGCCGCGCCGAGGTGAGCGGGGTGCAGCGGAACGAGCACGTCCCCTCCTCGGCCTGGTCCCCCGGTGGCCCGCGCGACCAGGGCTGTGCGGACGGTCGCCCGCCCGCACAGCATCCAAGGATGTATGTAATTGCAGATTATTGCAATTCATTGAATGCCGCTCGTCTACCGGGGCTGCCGCACGATGACTCGCTGGAGGACGATGAAGGCCAGCAGGAGGGCGCCGATGACGATCTTGGTCCACCAGGAGCTGAGGGTGCCCTCGAACGAGATCAGCGCCTGTACGGTGCCGAGGACCAGGACACCCGCCGTCGAACCGGCCACATAGCCCACCCCGCCGGCCAGCAGGGTGCCGCCGATGACCACGGCGGCGATGACGTCCAGCTCCATGCCGACCGCGTGCAGCCCGTAGCCGGAGAGCATGTACAGCGCGAACAGCAGGCCGCCCAGGGCGGAGCAGAGGCCGCTCACCGCGTAGACGCCGACCTTGGCGCGCGTGGTGGGCAGGCCCATCAGCCGCGCCGAGGTCTCGCTGCCGCCGACCGCGTACACCGTGCGGCCGAAGCGGGTGAGGTGGAGGACGTACACCGCCGCCGCCACCACCGCCAGCGCGACGAACACGCTGTAGGTGACCGTGACGTCGCCGGGCAGGACGACGGTGCCGGTGGCGAAGTCGCGGAAGGACGTGTCGGTGATGGACACCGATTCGACGCTGATGAGGAAGCACAGCCCCCTGGCCAGGAACATCCCGGCCAGGGTGACGATGAACGGCTGTACGTCGAAGTAGTGGATGACCAGGCCCATCAGCAGGCCGAGGACGGTCCCGGAGACGAGCACGGCGAGGACGGACAGCAGGACCGGCCAGCCCGCCCGGAGGGTGGACGCGGCGATCATGGTGGACAGCGCGGCGACGGCGCCCACGGAGAGGTCGATGCCGCCGGTGAGGATGACGAAGGTCATGCCGACGGCGAGCACGATGAGGAAGGCGTTGTCGATGAAGAGGTTGGCGACGACCTGGCCGGAGGCGAAGTCCTGGTAGCGGACCGAGCCGATGCCGAAGGTCACCGCGAAGACCACGACGGTGGCGACGACGGGCAGGAACCGCTGGGGAAGGCGCGGTCGTACGGACGCGAGGGCCGATGTGCTCATCCGGCGGCCACCTTCTGGGTCTGGGGTGCGGTGACGGGAGGCTTGCGCCGGCCGCCGATGAACCGCGCCGTGCGCGGGGACTGCAGCAGGCATACGGCGATCACCACGACCGCCTTGAACAGCAGGGTGACGTTGGTGGGCACGCCGATGGAGTAGACGGTCGTCGTCAGCGTCTGGATGACGAGCGCTCCGACGAGAGTGCCGCCCAGGGAGTAGCGGCCGCCGGCGAGCGAGGTGCCGCCGATGACGACCGCGAGGATGGCGTCCATCTCGATCCACAGACCGGCGTTGTTGGCGTCGGCGGCGCTGACGTTGGAACTGATCATCAGTCCGGCCACACCGGCGCAGAACGCGGCGAAGACGTACACGGTCCAGGTGATCGTGCGGGAGCGGACCCCGGCGAGCTTGCTGGCCTCGGGGTTGGCGCCGACCGCCTCGATCAGCATGCCGAGGGCGGTGCGGCGGGTCAGCAGGGCGACGCCGCCGAGGACCGCGAGGCTGATCAGGATGGCGATCGGCAGGACGAGGAAGCCCGCGCCGATCTGCCGGTACGCGGAGCTGTCGACGGTGACGATCTGGCCTTCCGTGAGCAGCATCGCGCCACCGCGTCCGGCCGTCATCAGGACGAGGGTCGCGATGATGGGCTGGATGCCGAGGACGGAGACCAGGAAGCCGTTCCACAGCCCGAGCAGCACGCACACGGCCAGGGCCAGGAGGATCGCGGTCGGCACGTCTCCGCCGTCGGCGATCCAGGTGCAGCCGATGGCTCCGGCGATCGCGGCGACCGCGCCCACGGACAGGTCGATGCCCCGGGTGGCGATGACCAGGGTCATGCCCACGGCGATGAGCATGGTCGGGGCGCCGTTGCGCAGGATGTCCACCAGGCTGCCGTACAAGTGGCCGTCCTGGATGCGCAGTTCGAAGAAGGAATGCGTGAAGAAGACGTTGAGCAGGAGCAGGCCGGCCAGTGCGACGAGCGGCCAGAGCAGACGTCCGCGGATCACGAGGCCACCGCCGCATCCGTGTGGGCGTCGGCCGCGATGGCCGACATGACGGCGTCCACGGAGACGTCACCGCCGGACAGTTCGGCCACCTTGTGCCGGTCCCGCAGGACCACGACCCGGTCGGACACCCGTACCACCTCCTCCAGTTCGGCGGAGATGAACAGCACCGCCATGCCCTCGGCCGCCAGTTCGGCGACCACCTTCTGAATCTGTGCCTTGGCGCCGACGTCGATGCCCCGGGTGGGCTCGTCCAGGATGAGGAGCCGGGGCCGGGTCACCAGCCACCGGGCGAGCAGCACCTTCTGCTGGTTGCCTCCGGAGAGGTTGCCCATCACGGCGTCGGGGTCGGCCGGACGGATGTCCAGCCGCTCGATGTACTCGGCCACCATCGCCTCGGCGGTGCGCCGGGGCACCGGCCGCGCCCAGCCCCGGGACGCCTGGGTGGCGAGGATCAGGTTGTCGCGGACGCTCAGATCGGCGACGACGCCCTCGGCCTTGCGGTCCTCGGAGCAGAAGCCGATCCCCTTGGCGATGAGGGAGCGCGGCCCCCGGGCCCGTACCGTCTCGCCGCCGACGGAGAGGGTGCCCTTGTCGGCGCGGTCGGCGCCGCACAGCAGCCGCGCGAGTTCGGTCCGGCCGGACCCCAGCAGCCCGGCGAGGCCGACGACCTCGCCCTCGTGGATGTCCAGGTCGAACGGCTCGATCGCGCCGGCCCGGCCGAGGCCGCGGGCGACCAGGACGGGGGCGCTGCCCGGTGCCCGTTCCTCCGAGCGGCGCTCGACCTCGGACAGCACGCCGAGTTCGCGGCCCAGCATCGCGGACACCAGCGCCATGCGGTCGAGGTCCTGCGGCAGGTACTCCCCCACCAGCGTCCCGTTGCGCAGCACCGTCATCCGGTCCGACAGCTCGTAGACCTGGTCCAGGAAGTGCGAGACGAAGAGGATCGCCACGCCCTCGTCCCGCAGCACGCGCACGATGCGGAACAGTTCCTCGACCTCGTCGCTGTCGAGACTGGAGGTCGGCTCGTCCAGGACGAGCACCCGCGCGTCCACCACCAGCGCCCGCGCGATCGCCACCAGTTGCTGCACGGCGATGGAATGGCTGCTCAGTACGGAGCCGGGGTCGATGGTCAGACCGATCCGGGCCAGGAGTCCGGCGGCGCGGACCCGCATGGCCCGGCCGTCGATGGCGCCCAGTCTGCGCGGTTCGTGGCCGAGCAGGATGTTCTCGGCCACCGACAGGTTCGGGCAGAGGTTGACCTCCTGGTAGACGGTGCTGATCCCGGCGTCCTGGGCCTGGCCGGGGGTGGTGAACTCGACCGGCTCGTCGTTCAGCCGGATGGTGCCGGCCGCCGGCCGGTGGACCCCGGTGAGGGCCTTGATCAGGGTGGACTTGCCCGCGCCGTTCTCACCCATGAGTGCGTGCACCTCACCGGGGAACAGGCGGAAGTCGACGCCGTCGAGCGCCTTGACGCCGGCGAACTCGACGGTGATACCGCGCATGTCGACGACCGGGCTGGCGCCGGCCGCTGGGGAATCGGTCATGACCCGTGCTTTCGTCAGGGAGGGAGCGGCCCCGCCACCCGTCCCGGTGGCGGGGCCGCGGCGCCTGTCAGTACTTCCGGTCCTTCAGGACCTTCGCCGCCTGCTCCGAGGTGAAGGCGGTCTCCTCGGTGACCACGCGCTCCGGGACCTTCTCGCCCTTGACGACCTTCTTCGCCAGGTCCATCAACTGGTCGCCGAGGAGCGGGTTGCACTCCACGATGTAGTTGATCTCGCCGTCCGCGAGGGCCTGCATACCGGCCTTGACCGCGTCCACGGTGATGATCTTGATGTCGGTGCCGGGCTTCTTGCCGGCCGCCTTGATCGCCTCGATGGCGCCGAGGCCCATGTCGTCGTTGTGGGCGTACACGACGTTGATGTCGGGGTGGGACTTCAGCAGCGCCTCCATGACCTGCTTGCCGCCCGCCCGGGTGAAGTCGCCGCTCTGCGAGGCCACGATCTTGATGTCGGACTTCCCGGCGATGGCCTCCTTGAAGCCCTTCTGCCGGTCGATGGCCGGTGCGGCGCCCGTGGTGCCCTGGATCTCCGCGACCTTGGCCGGGCCGTTCGCGTTCTCGGTCAGCCACTTCCCGGCCTTGCGGCCCTCCTCGACGAAGTCGGAGCCGAGGAACGTCTTGTACAGGGAGGTGTCCTCGGAGTCGACGGCACGGTCGGTGAGGATCACCGGGATCTTCGCGCGCTTGGCCTCCAGCAGGACCGCGTCCCAGCCCGTCTCCACGACCGGGCTGAAGGCGATCACGTCGACCTTCTGCTGGATGTAGGAGCGGATGGCCTTGATCTGGTTCTC
Organism: Streptomyces sp. NPDC057249; assembly: GCF_042669245.1. Classification (NCBI taxonomy): domain Bacteria; kingdom Bacillati; phylum Actinomycetota; class Actinomycetes; order Kitasatosporales; family Streptomycetaceae; genus Streptomyces; species Streptomyces sp. NPDC057249. The sequence continues at coordinate 93,729 of NZ_JBHUXS010000019.1, forward strand.
CTGCTTCTGCTGCGCGTCGGAGAACTTCAACTCGATGCCGGCGCTCTCGGCCGACTCCCGGACCGACTTGGTGTTGGCGGTGCGCCAGCCGCTCTCCGCGCCCACCTGGGCGAAGCCCATGACCAGCTTGTCGCCGCCGGACGCCTTGGCCCCGCCGCCGTCACCGCTCCCGCAGGCCGTCAGTGTGGCCAGCGCCAGCGCGCAGCCGACCATGGCAATTTTCTTGAACACAGCGTCGTCCTCCATCGTGAACCGTGCGTCCCTGCCGCCGACCTCTGCGATCGGGGGCCACGGGCGTCAACAGTGAGCGCTAACATTTACCGCGTCAACCCCTGGGGGAACCACAATTCGGCATCGGAGCGCAGTTGTTGTGAGCGAGACTGTTAGCGCTCACTATGAGAGTGTCGGCCACCGGGGAGCGGCCTCGGCGAGGGCGTCGGAGCCCGCACCGGGGCCGTACCTCGGCCGGGCGTAGATTGAACGTTCATTGCGGATCACCCGCGGCCCCGGCGGACAAGCCGGGACGGGGCGGTCACCGTCAGAAGGAGATGGGTGTGGAGGACGCCACGGCGACGAGTCCGGTGGGGCGGGAACCCGCGATGACCGATGTCGCGCGGCTCGCGGGCGTGTCGCATCAGACGGTGTCCCGGGTGCTCAACAGCCATCCCAACGTGCGCGAGCAGACCCGGCTGAGGGTGCTCGCGGCGGTGAAGGAGCTGGGCTACCGGCCCAATCGGGCGGCGCGCGCCCTGGTGACGGGTCGCTCGCAGCTGATCGGCGTGATCGCGCAGAACTCCACGCTGTACGGCCCCTCCTCGCTCCTGGCCGCGTTCGAGATCGCCGCCGCCCGCCAGGGCTTCGCGGTCAGTGTGCACCGGGTGCCCGAGCTGGGGCAGTCCTCGATCACCGCCGCCGTGGAGCGCCACCGCGACGAGCGCGTGGCCGGGATCGTGGTCATCGCGCCCACCGCCTCGGCCGACGCCGCGCTGGCCGGGGTGCCCGCCGAGGTGCCCCTGGTCACCATCGACGGCGACCCGGAGCGCGGGGCGCCGATGGTGTCCGTGGACCAGGAGCAGGGCGCCTACGAGGCCACGAAGCACCTGCTGGAGGCGGGACACGAGACGGTGTGGCACATCTCGGGCCCGCCGGACTGGTTCGACGCCGCGGGCCGCATCCGGGGCTGGCGCCGGGCGCTCCAGGAGGCCGGGGCGGAGGTGCCCCCGGTCAGCACGGGCGACTGGTCCGCCGCCTCCGGGTACCGGGCGGGGCAGATGCTGGCCCGGATGCCCGAGGTCACCGCGGTCTTCGCGGCCAACGACCACCAGGCCCTCGGCGCCCTGCGCGCCATGACCGAGCGGGGCCGTGCGGTCCCGGACCAGGTGAGCATCATCGGGTTCGACGACGTGCCCGAGTCGGCGTTCTACTCGCCGCCGCTGACCACCGTGCGCCAGGACTTCGGCGCGGTCGCCACCACCACGCTGGACCTCCTGCTCGGCCTGATCAACGGTGCCGAGACGAAGGACGCGCAGCCCGTCATCACTCCGGGGCTCGTCCGGCGCGAGAGCGTGCGGCCGCCCGCCGGCCGCTGACCGGGGCGCGGGCCCCGCACATGGTGTGCGGGGCCCGGGCGGGTGTGCCGTGTGGTGGTGTCACGCGGCTCCGGGGTTGCCGTAGTAGGCGCCCGGGCCGTGCTTACGGGTGAAGTGGCGGTCCAGCAGGTGCTTCGGGGGTTCCACCGCGCCCAGGGCGATGGTGTGCAGGGCCATCTCGGCGACCGCCTCGCAGATGACGGCGTGCTCCAGGGACTTGGTCGCGTCGGCCCCCCAGGTGAAGGGGCCGTGGTGGGCGACCAGGGCTCCGGGCACCTCGCCGGCCCGGGTGTCGTCGCGCTCCAGGAGGTCCACGATGACCTGCCCGGTGTTGTACTCGTAGTCCTCGGCGCACTGCTCGGGCGTCAGCGCGGCGGTGACCGGGACCGGCCCGTTGAAGGTGTCGGCGTGGGTGGTGCCGAGCACCGGGATCGGGCGCCGGGCCTGGGCGAAGGCGACGGCGTGGGTGGAGTGGGTGTGGGTCACCCCGCCGATCGAGGGGAAGGCCAGATAGAGGCTGCGGTGCGTCTCGGTGTCGGTGGACGGGCGCAGCCGGCCCTCCACGACGCTCCCGTCCGCCAGCGAGACGACGACGAGGTCGTCGGCGCCCAGCGCGTCGTAGGAGACCCCGGACGGCTTGATGACGAAGACGCCGGCCTCCCGGTCGACCCCGCTCACATTGCCCCAGGTGAGGGTGGCGAGCCCGGCCCGGGGGATGCGGAGGTTGGCTTCGAGCACTTCCCGGCGCAGCTCTTTCGATACGGTCCCGGTCACGGAGGGCTCCGTCCTGGTGGAGGTGTCGGCGGCGGTCACAGGCTCTGCGCCAGCCGGTGGTACGCCTGGTTCCAGCGCAGTTCGCGGGCGAAGCCCCGGATGGTGGTGTGCCGGTCGATGACGGCGAGTTCGGTGCGCAGCATCTCGGCGAGGTCTTCCAGCTCCTCGCCGCCGAGTGCGGTGGTGAGGACGGTGTGGTGCGGTGCTCCGGCCGTCAGCCACGCCTCGGTGGAGGTGCGCAGGTCGGGGCTGGGCCGCCACACGGCGCGGGCCACCGGCAGCGCGGGCAGCGGCTCCGGCGGGGCGACGACGTCGATGTGGTTGGCGACGAGCCGGAAGCGGTCGCCCATGTCAGCGAGCCCGACGACCACGGCGGGGCCGGGGGCCGCGTCGAAGACGAGCCGGACCGGGTCCTCCCGGCCGCCGATGGAGAGCGGGTGGATCTCGCAGCTGGGGGTCGCCGTGGTGAGCGAGGGGCAGACCTCCAGCATGTGGGCGCCCAGGATGAGTTCCTGGCCGGGCGTGAGGTCGTAGGTGTAGTCCTCCATGAAGGACGTGCCGCCGGGCAGCCCGTGCGCCATGGCCTTGAGGGTGCGCAGCAGGACGGAGGTCTTCCAGTCCCCCTCGCCGCCGAAGCCGTAGCCGTCGGCCATCAGGCGCTGGACGGCGAGTCCGGGCAGCTGGCGCAGGCCGCCGAGGTCCTCGAAGTTCGTGGTGAAGGCGCGGAAGCCGCCCTCGGTGAGGAAGGCGCGCAGACCGGCCTCGATGCGGGCGGCGTAGCGCAGGGACTCGTGGCGCTCGCCGCCCGGCCGCAGCTCGGGGGCGAGCGCGTAGAGGTCCTGGTACTCCTTGACGAGCGCGGTGACGGTGTCCTCGTCGGCGGCGTCGACGGCGGTGACGAGGTCGTTGACGCCGTAGGTGTTGACCGAGACCCCGAACCGCAGCTGGGCCTCGACCTTGTCGCCCTCGGTGACCGCGACGTCGCGCATGTTGTCGCCGAACCGGGCGAGTTTGAGGTCGGCGAGTTCGGCCCGGCCCACGGCGGCGCGCGCCCAGCCGGCGATGCGGTCGACGACCTCCGGGGTGGTGACGTGGCCGGCGACGGTCTTGCGGGGGACGCCGAGGCGGGTCTGCACGAAACCGAACTCGCGGTCGCCGTGGGCGGCCTGGTTCAGGTTCATGAAGTCCATGTCGATGGTGGACCAGGGCAACTGGCGGTTGGCCTGGGTGTGCAGGTGCAGCAGCGGTTTGCGCAGCGCGTCGAGGCCGGCGATCCACATCTTGGCCGGGGAGAAGGTGTGCATCCAGGCGATGAGGCCGATGCACCGGTCGTCGGCGTTCGCGTCGAGACAGACCCTGCGGATGGCGGCCGCGTCGGTGAGGACGGGCTTCCAGACCACGCGCACCGTCATCTGCGGCTGGTCCGCGAGGGTGTCGCGGATGACCCGTGACTGGTCGGCGACCTGGGCCAGGGTCTCGTCGCCGTAGAGGGACTGGCTGCCGGTGAGAAACCAGATCTCGCGGTCGGGCTGGGCGAGCGTCATGTCGGGTGTGCTCCTCGGTTGTGCTGGGAAGAGAGGTCCGGGCCTGGCGGTCCCGGTGGACTGCGTGCCGGTCAGCCGGCGGTGGCGGTGCGCGCGGCGTTGCGGATTCTGCGCAGGCGGTGCAGCAGGAGGTCGGCGCCGGTGCCGAAGTGGTCGTGCAGGGCGCGGTACTCGCGGAACAGCGCGTCGTAGGCGTCGGCCCGGCCGGCGTCGGGGGTGTACGCGTGCCGCTGCACGCTCCCCATGGCGGCGGCGGCGGTCCGGACGTCCGGGTGGGCGCCCGCGGCGACGGCGGCGTGGATGGCGGAGCCGAGGGCGGGCCCCTGCTCGGAGGTGCCGAGGGAGACGGGGCGGCGCAGCACGTCGGCGTAGATCTGCATGAGGAGGGCGTTCCTCTTGAGCCCGCCGGTGACGATGAACTCCTCGACCGGAATCCCGCCGGCCTCGAACGCCTCCACGATGACGCGGGTGCCGTAGGCGGTGGATTCGAGCAGGGCGAGGTAGACGTCCTCGGGGCGGGTGTCGAGGGTGAGCCCCGCGACGACGCCGGAGAGGTGGTGGTCGACCAGGGTGGAGCGGTTGCCGTTCATCCAGTCCAGGGCGACCAGTCCGTGCGCGCCGACCGGCTGTCCCGCGGCCTTGCGGGTCAGGAGCTGGTGCAGGTCCTCCCCCGCGTCCCTCGCCTCGGTGCGGTAGTCGTCCGGTACGCCCTGCCGGAGCCACCAGGCGAAGATGTCGCCCACCGCGCTCTGCCCGGCCTCGTAGCCGTAGGCGCCTGCCACGATGCCGCCCTCGACCACCCCGCAGATGCCGGGGACGTCGGCGAGGGCGGCGCCGTTGAGTACGTGGCAGGTGGAGGTGCCCATGATGGCGAGCAGCCGGCCGTTCTCGACGGCCCCGGCGGCGGGTGCCGCGACATGCGCGTCGACGTTGCCCACGGCCACGGCGATGCCCTCGGGCAGGCCGGTCCAGACCGCGGCGCGGCTGCTCAGGCCGCCGGCGCGTGAGCCCAGCGCCGACAGCGGGTGCTCCAGGCGGGTGGCGGGGAAGTCCGCGAAATCCGGGTGGAGCCGGGCCAGGAAGTCGGGCGAGGGGTAGGCGCCGTCCTGGTGGATGCCCTTGTAGCCGGCGGTGCAGGTGTTGCGCGATTCGGCGCCGGTGAGCTGCCAGACGATCCAGTCGGCCGCCTCGATCCAGCGGGCACAGGCGGCGTAGACCCCGGGGTCCTCCTCCAGCACCTGGAGCGCCTTGGCGAACTGCCACTCGGAGGAGATCCTGCCCCCGTACCGGCTGATCCACTTCTCGCCCCGGTCGTGCGCGAGGGCGTTGATGCGGTCGGCCTGCTCCTGGGCGGCGTGGTGCTTCCACAGCTTCGGCCAGGCGTGCGGCCGGTCGGCCCACTCGGGCAGCAGGGCGAGCGGGACGCCCTCCGCGGTGGCCGGCAGGACCGTGCAGGCGGTGAAGTCGGTGGCGATGCCGATGACGCGGGCCGGATCGACGCCGGCCGCCTCGACCGCCGCCGGGACGGCGGTGCGGAGCACGTCGCGCCAGTCCTCGGGGTGCTGCAGCGCCCAGTCGGGGGGCAGCGGTGCGCCGGTGAGCGGGAGGCGGTCCTCGATGACGGCGTGGCGGTAGTCGTGGACCGCCGAGCCGAGTTCGGCGCCGTCGCGGACCCTGACCACCACGGCGCGCCCGGAAAGGGTGCCGAAGTCCACCCCGACCGTGCAGGCGTCGGGATGGTGACGTTCGACGGGGTCGGAACTGGCGTGTGGCGTCACGATGCGGTCTCTCTCGTCCGGGGTGGAGGGGGTGGCAGTGGAACCCCGTTGATTGTTAGCGCTCACAACCAGTGGGGGCAAGGGCTGCGTGCACTTTTGTCGTTCCCCTCCGGCCCGACGGCCACACCCAGCTCTGCGCGTAGTGCAACCTACGCGCCGAACCTGCGGGATGCGCCACGATTACCTCCCTTTCCTCCGGTTACGGCCGCACCTCGGCGCAAGAAAAGACACGAGGGCCCCTTGCACCCCATTGATGCGAGCGCTAACAATCGAGCTTCACCAGGCCGCCGCGACGACGGGATTGTCAGGTCATGCCCATGAAAAACTTCCGAGCCGCGTCCGCCCTCGTGGCGGTGACCACCGGCTGCGCCCTGCTCCTCACCGCCTGCGGGCAGGACAGCGCGGGGGGAAGCCAGGAGAAGAAGGACAAGAAGGACGTCACCATCGGCATCGCCATGCCGACCAAGTCCTCCGAGCGGTGGATCGCCGACGGCAAGAACATGACCGCGAGCCTGAAGAAGGCCGGGTTCGCCACCACGCTCCAGTACGGGGAGGACGACCCCGACCAGCAGGTCGCCCAGATCGAGAACATGATCACGCAGGGCGTCGACGCGCTCGTCGTGGCCGCCATCAACGGCGAGGCCCTGTCCAACGTCCTCCAGCAGGCCGCGGACGCCGACATCCCCGTGATCTCGTACGACCGGCTCATCCTGGGCTCTCCGTACGTCGATTACTACGCCTCCTTCGACAACGAGAAGGTCGGCGAGCTCCAGGCCACGTACATCGTCGACAAGCTCGGGCTGAAGGGCGGTGCGAAGAAGGGCCCGTTCAACATCGAGCTGTTCGCCGGGTCCAACGACGACAACAACACCAAGTACTTCTTCAACGGCGCCATGAAGGTGCTGAAGCCGTACTTCGACAAGAAGCAGCTGGTCGTGCGCTCCGGGCAGACCCGGCTCAACCAGGTCACCACGCTGCGCTGGGACGGCGGGACCGCGCAGAAGCGCATGGACGACCTGCTGACCTCCTCGTACTCCTCCGCGCACGTCGACGCGGTGCTCTCCCCGTACGACGGCATCTCCATCGGCATCCTGTCCGCCCTGAAGTCCGACGACTACGGGAGCAAGTCCAAGCCGCTCCCGGTCGTCACCGGTCAGGACGCGGAGGTCGCATCCGTGAAGTCGATCATCGCGGGCCAGCAGACGCAGACCGTCTACAAGGACACCCGCGCGCTGGCCCAGGTCGCGGCGGACATGGTGACCGCGGTCCTCGACGGCAAGAAGCCCGAGGTCAACGACGAGACCACGTACGACAACGGCAAGAAGGTGGTGCCCGCCTTCCTGCTCGACCCGGTCAGCGTCGACAAGACGAACTACCGGAAGGTCCTGGTCGACTCCGGCTACATCGACGCCAAGGAGCTCGGGTGAGCCCCGCCGCACCCGAGGCACCCGAAACACCCGGCCCCGTCCTCGAAATGCGGTCCATCGTCAAGACGTTCCCCGGTGTCAGGGCGCTCTCCGAGGTGACCCTGTCCGTGCGCCGCGGCGAGGTGCACGCCCTGTGCGGGGAGAACGGGGCCGGCAAGTCGACGCTCATGAAGGTGCTCTCCGGCGTCCACCCGCACGGCTCGTACGAGGGCGAGATCCTCCTCGACGGCGAGCCGTGCCGGTTCAGGGACATCCGGGCCAGCGAGCAGCGCGGGATCGTCATCATCCACCAGGAACTCGCGCTCGTCCCCCATCTGTCGATCGCCGAGAACGTCTTCCTGGGAAACGAACCGGCCCGGCGCGGGATCATCGACTGGCGCGAGTCGCTGCGCCGGGCGTCCGCGCTGCTCAAGCGGGTCGGTCTGGACGACCATCCGGAGACCCGGGTCGCCGACATCGGCGTGGGCAAGCAGCAGTTGGTGGAGATCGCGAAGGCGCTGGCGAAGGACGTCCGGCTGCTGATCCTGGACGAGCCCACCGCCGCGCTGAACGACGAGGACAGCGCCAAGCTGCTGCGGCTGATGCGGGAGCTGAAGGACCAGGGCATCACCTCGATCATCATCTCGCACAAGCTGAACGAGATCGCCCGGATCGCCGACTCCGTCACCATCCTGCGCGACGGGCGGTCCATCGAGACCCTGGACGTCAACGACCCGGCCACCACCGAGGAACGCATCATCCGCGGCATGGTGGGCCGGGACCTCGACAGCCGCTTCCCCGACCGCACCCCGTACACCGGCGAGACCGACGCCCGGCCCGCCCTGGAGGTCAGGGACTGGACGGTGCGCCACCCGCTGGACCGGGCCCGCAAGGTGGTCGACGGGGTCTCGCTCCAGGTCCGGCGCGGCGAGATCGTGGGTATCGCCGGGCTCATGGGCGCCGGCCGGACCGAGCTCGCGATGAGCGTCTTCGGGCGCTCGTACGGGCACTACGAGCAGGGCTCCGTCCTCAGGGACGGCCGCGAGGTGCGGACCCGTACGGTGCCCGAGGCGGTCGCCCACGGCATCGCGTACGTCACCGAGGACCGCAAGCACTACGGCCTCGACCTCGGGGACTCGGTGGGCCGCAACATCTCGCTCGCCTCGCTCGGCAGCCTCGCCCGGCGGGGTGTCGTGGACGGCCACGAGGAACGCAAGGTGGCCGAGCGGTACCGGCGGACCATGAACATCAAGACGCCGAACGTCCTGGAACCGGTCGGCCGGCTCTCCGGCGGCAACCAGCAGAAGGTCGTCCTCAGCAAGTGGATACTCACCGGCCCGGACGTCCTCATCCTGGACGAGCCCACGCGCGGCGTGGACGTGGGCGCCAAGTTCGAGATCTACACCGTGATCGACCGGCTCGCCGCCGAGGGCAAGGCGATCCTCTTCATCTCCTCCGAGCTGCCCGAACTGCTCGGCATGTGCGACCGCGTGTACACCATGGCCGCCGGCCGGCTGACCGGTGAGGTCGCCCGCGAGGACGCCACGCAGGAAGTGCTGATGCGGCACATGACCCAGGACACCCCCGTACGACCGGTGGCCACCGCGGGCACCACCCCCACCGAAGGACAGCAGGCATGAGCACCGACGTCAGTACGCACACGAAGGCCACCCCGCCCCCGGGCCAGGGCGGGCCGCCGCCGACGGCGGTCCCGGTCCTCCGGGTTCTTCTGGACGGCGTACGGCGGAACATGCGCCAGTACGGCATGCTCTTCGCGCTCGGCCTGATCGTGCTCCTGTTCCAGGTCTGGACGGGGGGCGACCTGCTGCTGCCGCGCAACGTCTCCAACCTGGTGCTCCAGAACAGCTACATTCTGATCCTGGCCATCGGCATGATGATCGTCATCATCGCCGGGCACATCGACCTGTCGGTGGGCTCCCTGATGGCGCTCGTCGGAGGCGTCGGGGCGGTGCTCATGGTCGAGCACCATCTGGCCTGGCCGGTCGCCGTGGTCCTCACCCTGCTGCTCGGGGCCCTCGCGGGGGCGCTCCAGGGCTTCTTCATCGCGTACGTCGGCATTCCGTCGTTCATCGTGACGCTCGCGGGCATGCTGCTGTTCCGGGGGCTGACGGAGATCTTCCTCAAGGGCCAGACGCTCGGCCCGTTCCCGGAGGGCATGCAGCGCGTCGCCAACGGTTTCCTGCCCGAGGTGGGACCGGAGACGAACTACCACAACATCACGTTGCTGCTGGGCCTGGGGCTGGCGGCGTACGTGGTGTTCCAGGAGCTGCGGGACCGGCGGCGGCAGCGCGAATTCACCCTGGAGACCCTGCCGACGGGCCTGTTCGCGCTGAAGGTGACGGCGCTGGTGGCCGCCGTACTGGTCACCACCCTGCTGCTGGCGAGCTACAAGGGCGCGCCGGTGGTGCTGCTGATCCTGGCGGTGCTGCTGGTCGGCTTCGGTTACGTGATGCGCAACGCCGTCATCGGGCGCCACGTGTACGCGATCGGCGGCAATCTGCCCGCCGCGAAGCTGTCCGGGGTCAAGGACCGGAAGGTGACCTTCGCGGTCTTCCTCAACATGGGGATGCTCGCGGCGCTGGCCGGTCTGGTCTTCGCGGCGCGCTTCAACGCGGCTTCGCCGAAGGCCGGGGTGAACTTCGAACTGGAGGCGATCGCCGCCGCGTTCATCGGCGGGGCGTCGATGAGCGGCGGTGTGGGCACCGTGCTGGGGGCCATCATCGGGGGCCTGGTCCTCGGTGTGCTCAACAACGGCATGAACCTGGTGGGCGTCGGCACCGACTGGCAGCAGGTCATCAAGGGCCTGGTGCTGCTGGCGGCGGTCGGCTTCGACGTGTGGAACAAGCGGCGGGCGGGCGCCTGACCCGCCGGGAACGGCCGGTGCCGCCGGTGCGGTGGCGCCGGCCGTTCCCGGAACTCCATTGCGCGGATGATCACGCTCTGCTGAGATCACCGGATGCTCGGTCTCCTACTCCGCGTTCTGCCCTTCTGGGTACGCGAACCCCTGCTCATCGTGGGGGGCTCCCTCTTCGGCGTGGGCATCACGATCCGCGCCGCGTACGAGTCGCACTGGCTCATGGCGGGTCTCGGCGTACTCCTCCTCGCCGTCACCGCGTTCCGCGTCCGGACGGTACGCCTCGCCTGGCGCGCCCGCCGGAGCACGAGGGCGTCCGCCCCCGCGCCGCAGACCGGACCGCCGGCCGGCCCCGGCCCGGCCCCCGCTCCGGCGGCGCCGAAGAAGAAGGAGCCCAACGCCGCGGCCCAGGTCTTCGTCGCCCTGGCCCTGGTCGGGGCCCTCGTGGGCGCGGTGTGGCTGGCTCCTCGCATCACGGAGGAGGGCAGCGCCGCCGCCGCCCGGAAGCCCGCCGCCTGCGACGAGCCCGAACCGAGGGAGAAGCTGCCGAAGGCGTACGCCCGGAAGCCGGAGGCGGTCACCGGGGACGAGTTGTGCAAGGCGCTCAACCGGTCCGACCTGGCGCGGCTCCTCGGTACGCCCGGCGAAACCCCGAACCTGGCGTACGGCTCCAACGGCACGGCCGGGCGGGACGCGTGGGAGGCCGTCGCGCCGGAGGCCCGGGTCGAGTTCACCACGTACACCGTGAGCTTCTCGGCGACGTACAACCGTCTGACCGTCGCCCAGTACACGAAGGTGCTGGCGCCGCGGACACTGGACCACAGGGCGGACAAGGTCCTCGGCCGGCCCGCCGTCTTCACCTCGGACCACCTCGGCCGGATCAGCATCGGGGGCTCGGCGTCCGGCGGACCCGTCATGGAGGGCCCCCTGGCCAGGACGCTGACCGTGGCCCTGGACCGTAAGGACCCGGGCGGCTCCTTCGACCTCACGGTGTGGAGCGAGTCCGGGGCCGTCCTCCCCGACGACAGCGTCCTTCTCGCCCTCGCGGAGAAGGTGCTGCCGGCGCTCCCCGGCCGGCCCGGCTGAGCGGAGCGCCGTCCGGGCGGAACCCCTCGTCCGGATCGGGCCGGGCTTCTCACTCCTCCGGCTCCCAGTCCCGGAGCAGGTCGAGCAGCCTCCTGTCCCCGTCGATCCGCAGGGCCTCCGCCGGAATGCGGTTGTACAGATAGAGGACCAGGTCACCGGCCGGCCCCCGGGCGGCCACCCCGGCGGTGCCGGCGCCCTCGGCGGTGGGTGCGGGGACGCGGGCGGGGCGGGCGCCGTCGGCGTCGACCACCACGCGCCAGGAGCGGCCCTCGGAGGCGTGGAAGTCGAACGCGGTCGGCGCGTGCGGCCAGGCGCTCGGCGTCGCGACGCAGGTGAACAGGAACTCCTCCACACCGTCGAGCCCCACCTCCTCCGGCAGCGGCTCCGGCACGCCCAGAGCGCGCTGGGCGTCGTACGTGTGCACCGCGCTCTCCTGGACCCGGTGGCGGGCGACTCCCCAGGCGTTCTGCGGCGTCCGGGACCCCGCCCACCAGGTCCAGCAGCCACGCTCCGGACCCGCGTCCCGGAGCGCGTCGAGCAGGACCCGCGTGGACTCGGCGAGCCAGGCCACCAGCGCTTCCGGGTCGCGGGGCGCGACGAGGGCGGCGCGTACGACCAGGGCATCGGCGGGCGGGGCGGCGGCCGGCCCGGTCTTGATCACGTCGGCCCAGTAGCGGTCACCACCGCCCAGGTGCTGGGCGAGGTCGTAGAGGTTCCAGCCGGGGCAGCCCGGCACGGGCGCGTCGAAGCCGGGCGCGGAGGCCATCGCGGCACGGAAGGCCGCGGACCGCTCGTCGATGAGCCGCAGCAGACCGGTGAAGTCATGAGGTGGAGTCACCGGCACTGCCTATCACCGGGATCGGTCCACCGCCCACCGGTTTTCGCGTGCACCCCGACCGGAGCGCTCGGGCACCCTGGCACTCACGACAAAATTTTGCCCAGCCTGCAAAATTGCATAGCATGCATCTTCATGAGCGACGACCCGCCCATCGGGCTGCGTGAACGCAAGAAGCGCGCCACGCGTGACGCCCTGGCGGGTGTGGCCCTGCGCATGGCCGCCGACCGCGGCTTCGAGCACGTGACCGTGGAAGCCGTCACGGACGCCGTCGGGGTCTCCGTGCGCACGTTCTTCAACTACTTCCCGTGCCTGGAGGACGCGATCACGCGCCCCGCCCAGGAGAACGCCGAGCGCACCCGCCGGGCCGTGCTCAACGCCCCCGAGCACCTGACCGCGCTGGAAGCCCTCAGCGAGGCCATCGCCCAGGAGCTGGCCTCCATCGAGGAGGACCACGAGCGCTGGGAACTCCAGCTGGAGGTGCTGAAGAAGAGCCCGGCGCTCCTCCCCAACTTCCTGGCCGCCCGGGGCGCCGACGAGACCGCCATGGTCGCCGTCGTCGCCGAACGCCTCGGCCAGGACCCCGAGACCGACCTCCACCCCCGGCTCCTCGCGCACGTGGCCCTGGCCGCGGTGCGCGCCGCGGTCGAGGTCTGGGTGGCCACGGGCCGTACACGTTCCTTCCAGAGCCTGTACCGCGAGGCGTTCGCCTCCCTGGCCGCCGGTCTGAAGGGCTGAGCCGCCCCGGCGCGCCCCGCCGGCCCGCTCGTCACCCACCGCACCACCCTCCGCGCCGCACCACTGGGCGCGGAGCCAGTCACCAGAGAATGAGGAACGTCAGCCGATGACCGCTGCCGTCACACCCGAAACCGGCGCCGCCGGTCCGACCGAGGGGGCCGCGTCAGGCATGACGCGCCGCCAGATACTCCAGGCCATGTCCGGCCTGATGGCCGGCATGTTCGTCGCCATCCTGGCCTCCACGGTCGTCTCCAACGCCCTGCCCCGGATCATCGCCGACCTGCACGGCACCCAGTCCTCGTACACCTGGGTGGTCACGGCCGAACTCCTCGCGATGACGGCGACCGTGCCGATCTGGGGAAAGCTCTCCGACCTGTACGACAAGAAGCTGCTCATCCAGCTCTCGCTGTCGATGTTCGTCGTCGGCTCGCTCGTCGCCGGCTTCTCGCACAGCGTCGGGCTGCTCATCGTCAGCCGTGTCGTCCAGGGCATCGGCGCGGGCGGTCTCACCGCGCTCGCCCAGGTCGTGATGGCGGCGATCATCCCGCCGCGTGAACTCGGCCGCTACTCCGGCATCTTCGGTGCCGTCTTCGCCGTCGGCACGGTCGCGGGTCCGCTGATCGGCGGGGTCCTCGTGGACACCTCGTGGCTGGGCTGGCGCTGGTGCTTCTTCATCGGCGTGCCGTTCGCGCTGCTCGCGATCGTGCTGCTCCAGCTCACGCTGAAGCTGCCCACGATCCGCCGCGAGGTGAAGATCGACTACGTCGGTGCCGTGCTCATCATGAGCGGTGTCAGCTCGCTGCTGCTGTGGGTGACCCTCGCGGGCAACAACTTCGACTGGGCGTCCTGGCAGACCGCCGCGCTCGTCTCCGCCGGTGTGGTCCTGCTGGCCGCCGCCGTGTGGGTCGAGTCCCGGGTGACCGAGCCGATCATCCCGCTGGACATCTTCCGCAACCGGACCGTCGCGCTGACGACCGTGGCGAGCCTGCTGGTCGGTGTCGCCATGTTCGGCGGCACGGTGTTCCTCTCGCAGTACTTCCAGATCTCCCTGGGCAAGTCCCCGACGACCGCGGGCCTGATGAGCCTGCCGATGATCCTCGGCCTGATGATCTCGACCACCGTGGCCGGGCAGATCATCTCCGCCCGGGGCAAGTGGAAGGGGTTCCTCATCGCGGGCGGGATCATCATGACCGCGGGCATGGGGCTGCTCTCCACGATCGGCGCCGACTCCTCGTTCGGCCTGCTCAGCGTCTACATGGTGGTCCTCGGCGTCGGCGTCGGCATGCTGATGCAGAACCTCGTGCTGGCCGCCCAGAACGACGTGCCCGCCTCCGAACTCGGCGCGGCCACCTCGGTCCTGTCGTTCTTCCGCAGCCTCGGCGGCGCCATCGGTACGAGCGCCCTGGGCGCGGTCCTCGGCCACCGGGTGGCCGAGGAGCTGAAGAAGGGCTTCGGCGACGCGGCCGACGGCACCGGCGGCGGTGTCCCCGAGCTCAGCAAGCTGCCGGAGCCGGCGCGCGTCATCGTGGAGAACGCGTACGGCGTCGCCACCGCCGACGTCTTCCTGATCGGCGCCCCCTTCGCGTTCCTGGCGCTCGTCGCGGTGCTCTTCATCAAGGAGAAGCCGCTGCGCACCCAGAGCGGCATGGAGCGCCTGGCGGAGGAGACGGCTGCGGCCCAGCCCGCCACGCCCGCCGCGCACTGATCGCGGCCGTCCGGGGCCCGAGCGGCCCCGGACGGCCCGGGCGCCGCACCACCTGTCATGGTGTCGAGATGACGCACTCCTCCGACAGCCGCGCGGCCGACCCCTTCCCCGACCAGTTCGCCCGTACCCGGCGCTTCTCGCTGGGCGTGCCCCGGCAGTTCACCGTCTCCCCGGACGGTGAGCGGGTCCTGTTCGTCCGGGGCACGTCGGGCACCGACCCGGTGAGCCGGCTCTGGCTGTACGAGAACGGCACGGAGCGGCTGCTCGCCGACCCGCTCGCGCCGGACTTCGCGCAGGACGCCTCCGGGGAGGTCCCGCCGGAGGAGCGGGCCCGGCGGGAACGCGCCCACGAGACGTCGTCCGGAGTGGTCTCGTACGCCACCGACGCGGCGGTGCGCCTGGCGGCCTTCGCCCTCGCGGGCACGCTGTGGACCGTTTCCACCGACGGCTCCGCGCCCCGCCGCCTGCCGACGGCCGGGCCCGCCGTCGACCCCCGCCCCTCCCCGGACGGCTCGCTGATCGCATACGTCTCCGGCGGCGCACTGCGTACGGTCCGGGCGGACGGCACCGGTGACCGCGCGCTCGCCGGGCCGGACGGGGCGCACCTCACGTACGGCCTGTCCGACCACGTGTCGCAGGAGTCCATCGGCCGTACGCGCGGCTACTGGTGGTCCCCGCGCGGCGACGCCCTCCTGGTGGCCCGCACCGACACCGCCGGCGTCCGGCGCCGCTACCTCACCGACCCCGCGCACCCCGAGCGCCCGCCCCGCGAGCTGGCGTACCCGGCCGCCGGCACCGCCAACGCGAAGGTGTCGCTGCACCTCGTGCGGCTGTCCGGCGGGCGCACCGCCGTCCGGCTCCCCGACGCGGCGGGCGACGGGCATCCCGAAGCCGCCTGGACGGACCGGGCGTTCGAGTACGTGGTGGCGGCGGGCTGGGACGAGCGGGGCCCCCTGGTCTCCGTGCAGAGCCGGGACCAGCGCTCCGTGCACGTCCTGGCGGTGGACGAGGCGACCGGTGCCACCAGGACCCTGCACCGGGCCCACGACCCCGCCTGGGTCGCGATGCGCCCGGGCACTCCGCTGCGCCTGCCGTCCGGCGGGCTCGTCGTACCCGCGCACCCCGGCGGTGACACCCAGGGCCTGGACATCGGCGGAACCCCGACACCGCCGGGCCTTGAGGTGCGCGAGGTGCTCGGCGCGGCGGACGGACGGGTGTATTTCACGGCCGGCGACGAGCCCACCGAGGTCCACGTCTGGTCGTACGGCACGCCCGGGGGCCTGGTCCGGGTGTCGGGCGCACCCGGTGTGCACACCGCCGCCGTCGGGGGCCCGGTGGTGGTCCTCGACAGCCGGACGCCGGACGGCCATACCGTGACCGTGCTGCGCGACGGCGCGGAGGCGGGCCGGATCGCCGTCCTGGCCGAGGAACCGCTCGTCACCCCGCGCCCGCTGGCCCTCAGCCTCGGCGCGCGCGAACTGCGCAGCCGCCTCTATCTGCCGTCCTGGCACGGTCCGGGCGACGGGCCGCTGCCGGTGCTGCTGAGCCCGTACGCCGGTCACGGGATGCAGGTCGTGCTGAAGGTGCGGGCGTGGTGGACGGCGGTGGCCCAGTGGTTCGCGGAGCAGGGGTTCGCGGTCCTCGTGACGGACGGGCGGGGCACCCCGGGGCGCGGCGAGGCGTGGGAGAAGGCGGTGCACGGCGACCGGCTGACGGCCGTGCTGGAGGACCAGATCGACGCCCTGCACGCGGTGGCCGCCGACCGCCCCGAGCTGGACCTGACGCGGGTGGCGATGCGCGGCTGGTCGTTCAGCGGGTACCTCGCGGCGGCGGCGGTGCTCCGGCACCCGGAGGTCTTCCACGCGGCGGTGGCGGGCGCGGCCCCGGCGGACCGGCGGCTCTACGACACCCACTGGGAGGAGCGCTTCCTGGGCCACCCGGACGTGCTGCCGGAGAACTACGACCGCAATTCGCTGCTGGCGGAGGCCGCGTCGCTGTCCCGGCCGCTGATGCTGGTGCACGGGCTCGGCGACGACAACGTCAGCGTGGCGCACACCCTGCGGCTGTCCTCGGCCCTGCTCGCCGCGGGCCGCCCGCACACGGTGCTGCCGTTGTCCGGGGCGGGACACCTGGTGGGCCGGGACCGCACGGCGAGCGGGCTGCTGCGGCTGGAGCGGGACTTCCTGCGGAAGGCACTGGGGGTCTGACGGCGGGCCCCCTTCACCCCAGGGGGTCGTCCAGCTCCCGCCCCGCCTCGCGCAGCGCCGCGACCGCTGCCCGGACCGAGGGCCGCCGGTCCGCGTCCGTCCGCCACACCGCGTGGACATGGCGGCGCATCCGCTGGCGCACCGGCACCAGCCGTACGCCGTCGGGCACGGGCCCCCGGCCCAGCCGGGGCGCCACGCACACGCCCATCCCGGCGGCGATCAGGGCGAGCTGGGTGTGGTGCTCGCCCGCGAGGTGGGCGATGCGCGGTTCGATGCCCTTGGAGCGGAGCGTGAACATCAGCCAGTCGTAGCAGAATTCGCCCTCGGGCCAGGACACCCAGTCGTCGTCCGCGAAGTCCTCCAGGTCCACCTCGGGCCGGGCGGCGAGCGGGTGGCTCGCCGGCATCGCGATGTCCGGGGCGTCGTCCAGCAGTTCCGCGCGGGTCAGTCCGCCGGGCACCGGGAGCCGCTTGTTGCTCCAGTCCAGGACCACCGCGAGATCGATGTCGCCCCTGAGCACCGCCCGGATGCCGTCCTCCGGCTCCAGTTCCAGGGTGCGCACCCGCAGTTCGGGATGGCCGGCGCGCAGGGCGAGCAGCGTCGCCGGGAAGAGGCCGCGCGCGGCCGTGGGGAAGGCGCCGAGCCGGATCTCCCCCACGACCTCGCCGCGCTGGGCCTCGATGTCGGACTGGGCCAGCTCGACCTGCGAGAGGATGCGGGCCGCGTGGTCGGCGAGCAGCCGGCCGGCGTCGGTGAGCCGCACCCCGCGCCCGTTCCTGGCGAGGAGCTGCTGGCCGACCTCGCGCTCCAGCTTCGCCATCTGCTGCGAGACGGCCGACGTCGTGACGTGCAGCCCTTCGGCGGCGCCGCTGACCGAACCGAGCCTGGCCAGGGCGTCCAGGGTGCGCAGGCGCTCCAGGTTCAACATGTAAGCGATGCTACGTGAAGCAGCACACAAAATCTCACTTGTGCTACGAGGTGGGGGCGGCGATCGTTGTCACCATGAGCGCCCCGACCGCCCCGAGAGCGACCCCCGAGCCGTGCCCCGCCGTACTCCCCGAGCCACCCGCGGCGCCCGCCCGGCGGCCGGCCCTGGACTGGCGGCTGCGGTTCGCGGCGCTCTCGCTGATCTGGGGCTTCAGCTTCCTCCTGATCAAGGTGGGGACCGACGCGTACGCCCCGTTCCAGGTGACCCTGGGGCGGCTCCTCTCGGGCACGGCGGTCCTGGCGGTGGTCATGGCGGTGAAGCGGGAGCGGCTGCCGCGTTCCGCGCGGACCTGGGGCCATCTGGCGGTGGCGGCCTTCTTCCTCAACGCCCTGCCGTTCTCCCTGTTCGCCTATGCCGAGCTGTCCATCCCGTCGACGCTGGCGGGCATCTGCAACGCGACCTCGCCGCTGTGGGGCATGGCGCTGTCGCTCGTCGCCCTCTCGGAGGACCGGCCGACCCGCCGCCGCGTCGCCGGTCTCGGTCTCGGCTTCCTCGGCGTCCTGACGGTGCTCGGCGCCTGGCAGGGCTTCTCCGGGCTGGACTTCAGCGGCACGGCGATGGCGCTCCTGGCCTCGCTGAGCTACCCGGTCGGCTGGATCTACGTCCGCCGGACGCTGGCCGGCAGCGGCGCGTCCACCCTCGCGCTCACCGGCAGCCAGCTCTTCCTGGGCACCGTGCAACTCGCGGTCGTCACCCCGCTGTTCACCACCGCCCCGGGCGGCTTCCCCGTCCTGCCCACGCTGGCCGTGGTGGCGCTCGGGGCGCTGGGCACGGGTCTTGCGGTGCTGCTCCAGTACGGCCTGGTGAACGAGGTGGGGCCGACCACCGCGCAGATGGTCACCTACTTCATCCCGGTCATCGCCACGGCGGCCGGCGTGGCCGTGCTCGGCGAGCGGCTGAGCTGGAACACCCCCGTCGGCGCGCTCGTCGTCCTGGCCGGGGCCGCGCTCACCCAGAGCAGACGGCGCGCCTGAGGACCGGGGCCCACCCGTAACGCCGGCGCCCCCTCCGTGACGCCGGTGCCTCATCCGTAGCTCAGCGGCCTCGCCGGTCCCGCCGCCCGGGCCACCGCGTCCGCCAGCGGTCCGATGTCGGCGTCGGTGAGCGGGGAGACGGTGATCCGGACCGCCTGGGGTGCGGCGATACGGAACCGGGCCCCGGGCGCCACCGCCCAGCCCGCCTGCAACAGCCGGGCCACCGCCCCCGTCTCGTCGCTCACCGGCACCCACACGTTCATCCCGCTGCGGCCGTGCGCCACCACGCCCCGCTCCGCCAGCGCCCGGACGAGGGCGCCCCGGCGGTGGGCGTAGGACCGGGCCACCTCGCGCGCGTCCACGGCGCCGGTGCTCCACAGGTGCACCACGGTCCGTTGCAGCAGCCTGCTGACCCAGCCGGGCCCGAGCCGCTGGCGGCCGGCCACCCGGTCGACCGTGACCGCGTCCCCGGTCAGCACCGCGACCCGCAGGTCCGGCCCGTACGCCTTGGCCACCGACCGGACGAGCGCCCACCGGTCCGTGGAACCGGCCAGCGGGTGCAGCGGCTGGTCCACGATGGCGTGGCCGTGGTCGTCCTCGATGAGCAGGACGTCCGGGTGCCGGGCGAGGACGGCGCGCAGCCGCGCCGCCCGGTCCGCCGAGACCGTGGCCCCGGTCGGGTTCTGCGCCCGGTCCGTGATCACGACGGCCCGCGCGCCCGCCCGGAGCGCCGCGTCGAGCGCGTCCGGCAACGGTCCGTCGTCGTCCAGCGCCATCCCCACGGGCCGCATGCCGAGCGCGGGCACCAGGTCCAGGAGGCCGCCCCAGCCGGGGTCCTCGACGGCGACGTGGTCGCCGGGCCTGAGGTGGGCGGAGAGCACCCGCTCGATGGCGTCCAGCGAGCCGGAGGCGGCGGCCACCGGCCCGGCGGGCACCCCGTCGGCGTCCATCGCGGCGCGCGCGAGCGCGGCGAACTCCGGGTCGACGGCGGCCTGTCCGTACAGCCCGGGTTCGCGCGCGTACGCCGCGGCGACCGACGCGAACGCCTCGCCGAGGCGCGGCAGCAGCGCCGGATCGGGGCTGCCGTCGCCCAGGTCCTGTACGCCGGGCGGCGCCTCGACCCGCATCGAACCGCGCGCGGTGCTCGCGGGGCGCGGCCTGATCCGACTGCCCCGGCGCCCGGCGGTCTCGATCACCCCGCGCTCGCGCAGGGTGCGGTAGGCCGCCGCGACGGTGTTGGGATTCACCTCCAGACGGGCCGCCAGCTCCCGCATGGGAGGCAGCACATGGCCCGGCGGCAGCTCGCCCGAAGCGACCCCGCGTTCGACACTGGCGGCGATTTCCTGTGCGCGCCGCCCACTGATCCGATACTCTCCTAGCACAAACAACAGTATGCACTAGTGCAATGGAGTCCGCAATGCCGGAGACCGCCTCCCAGCAGACCATGTCCCCGGGCACCCCGGCCGGCTACGAGCCGACGGACCGCACCGTCCCCACCCGGTCGCGGGACCGCGCCGCGTACGACCGGGAGACGGTGCACTCGATACTCGACGGCGCCTACCTCTGCCACCTCGGCTTCGTGCGGGACGGCGCGCCGGTCGTGCTGCCGACGCTCTTCGGCCGGGTGGGTGAGCGGCTGTACGTGCACGGCTCGACCGGCTCGCGACCGCTGCGGACGGCCGGGAGCACCGACGAGGGGCTGGCCGTGTGCCTGACGGTCACCCATGTCGACGGGCTGGTGCTGGCCCGGTCGGCCTTCCACCACTCGCTCAACTACCGCTCGGTGGTCGTCCACGGCACGGCGTACGCGGTGACCGACCCGGAGGAGCGGCGCGTCGCCCTGGACGCGATCGTGGACCAGGTGGTGCCGGGGCGCTCGAAGGACTCGCGGCCGGCCGATGGCAAGGAGCTGGCCGCCACCGCGGTCATCCGGCTGGACCTGCGGGAGGTCTCCGCCAAGATCCGCACGGGCGGTCCGAACGACGACCCCCGGGACGTCGGCCTGCCGCACTGGGCCGGTGTCGTCCCCGTCGCCCCGGCGCGCGCCACCCCGGTCCCGGCGGACGACCTCGACCCGTCGATCGAGCTCCCGGCCTACCTCACGGCGTCCTGAGCGGCGGCCCGCCCCCCGGCCGCCTCCTCCGGGCCGCTTCCCGAGGCGACGGGGCCGGAGGGCGGCCGGGGCGTCGCCGACTGCGCGATGAGGGCGCCGGCCAGGACGAGCGCGCCGCCGATCAGCTGCGGGGCGGCCAGGTGCTCACCGAGGAGGACCCAGGCGAGCACGGTCGCGATGACCGCTTCCAGACAGGCGACGACGCCCGCGACGGCCGGTGAGAGCAGGCGTACGGAGATCACCCCGGTGACGTAGGCGATGACGGTGGCCAGCAGCACGATCCAGACGAGCAGCAGCCAGGCCGGCACCCGGGCGCCGTCCATGAGCGTGTCGCCGGCGAGGACCGACCGGTCCATGCCCCAGGGGCGGGCGATCACGGTGAGCACGAGGGCGCCGATGAGCAGCCCGTACGCGATGACGCCGACCGGGTGCGGGGGTTCGGCCCCGTCCGGGGACGCCTCCCCGCCGCCCTGGTCGGAAAGGACGAAGTAGCCGACCTGGCAGCAGGCCGCGCCGAGCGCGAGGAGCAGCCCGACCACGTCGAAACCGAGTCCGGCCCACACCTCGACCACGCAGGCGAGGCCGCCGACCGCGAGAACGACCCCGAGGGCCGCCGCCCGCGTGACCGGCCGCCGCTGCACGAAGCGCACCCAGCCGAGGACGAGCGCCGGGGCCAGGTACTCCACCAGCAGCGCGACGCCCACCGGGATACGGGAGATGGCGGCGAAGTAGCAGGCCTGCACGCCCGCGACGGCCAGCAGACCGAAGCCGAGCAGGAGCACCGGCCGGTCGCGCACCAGCGCCCGGTGGCGCCAGGCCACCGGCAGCATGACGAGCGCGGCGCCCGCCACCCGCAGCCAGACCACGTGGAGCGGGTCGAGTCCCGCCTCGATCAGCGGCTTGGCCGCCACTCCGGAACCGCCGAATGCGAAGGCCGAGGCGAGGGCGAGTCCCAGGCCGGCGCTTCTCCCCTGAGACGCGTGCATCGGCACATCATGACAGCTGCGGTCAGGAGCGTCACCCCGGTGACACCTGACGCGAGCGGCACTCCGCGGGACGGGGCAACCGACGCCCCGCTCGCACACGTCCCACAGGGCGGAGCGGTTGTTCGCGATGCGGCGGGAGGGGGCCGGGTGAGCTGGCTCGTGTCCCTGCCGGCGCTCGACGGGCGCGAGTACGTCTACCGGGTCCACGCGCCGCTGGACGCCCTGCCGGCGGATCTGTTCTGGTGCGCGTTCCACTGCCACGACGACGGACCGCACCCCCGCGCGTCCGACCGTTTCGACGCCGCGCGGATCTGGCCCGTCACGACGGACCGGTAGACGGCGAAGAGCCCGGCGGCCCGGGCCGCCGGGCTCCGTCGCACCGGCCCACGGCGGGGCTCAGTGCTCGTCGGCGAGGATGAGGTACAGCTTCTTGCGGGCCTCGTTGATGACGGCGACCGCCTTGTCGCGCTGGTCGGCCGAGCCGGTCTTCCAGACCTGGCCGAACGCCTCCATCAGACCGAACCCGGCCTGCCTGACCTCGTTCATGCTCTCCCAGTCGACACCGCGCCCGGCCTCTTCCCAGGGCGCCTCGGGCCCGGTCTCGGCCTCGGTGCGGCCGGTGTCGGTGAGCGTGAACAGCTTCTTGCCGCCCTCGCTCGCGCTGGTGATCAGCCCCTCGTCCTCCAGCAGCTGAAGGGTCGGGTACACCGAGCCGGGGCTGGGCCGCCAGGCCCCTCCGCTGCGCTCACCGATCTCCTGGATCATCTCGTACCCGTGCATCGGCCGGTCCTTGAGCAGCGCCAGGATCGAGGCGCGCACATCCCCGCGCCGCGCCCTCCCCCGGCCACCGCCGCGGCCCCGTCCGCCCCCGAACGGCCCCCCGCCGAACGGCGGCCCGAACGGCCCGAACGCGGCCCGCTGCCCCTCGAACCCACCATGACGCCCCTCGGGGCCGTACGGGCCGCGTCCGCGGCCGTGCCCATGTTCGTGTCCATGCTCGAATCCGTGTGCACGCATGACGTACTCCTCTGTCTACGTTGAACTGTTACCTATCGCTGTACTGTCGCGATGCTTCAACGATATATCGGGACAGGTCGCATGACAACCCCGGACCGGCCCGGCCCCGGTCGGCCGCCATACCCTCGGCCCGGGCGTGGCTCCCTGGGCTCCGGAGACGTGGAGTACGTCCGAGGCGCCTCCCTCAACCTGCACGAACCCGGTGCCGTCCGCGCCCTACCGCCCCCGCAGCCCCAGCAGGTACACCGCCGTCACCGCCACTCCCCTGTCCCCGTCCTCCGCCAGCTCCCCGAGCGCCCGGGTCGCCGTCGGGCCCGGGATGTCCGCCAGTGCCTGGGTGAGGCGGCGGCGGGCGGGCGCGTCGAGGGCGGGATCGGCGAGGCGGTCGACGAGCACGGAGGCGATCCGCTCGGCCGTCCCCGGACCGGTGGCCAGCGCACCCAGGGCGTCGGCCGCGTCCACGTCCCGTACCGCGTCGGCGACCATGTCGATGAGCGTCGGGAGCGCCTCGGCCACCCCGCGCGCGCCGAGCGCCGGCGCCGCGTACTGGCGTACCGCGACATCGGGATGACCGAGGGCGTCGCGCAGCAGGGCGCTCGCCGCCTCGCCCGGCATCCCGGCGACCGCCCGCACCGCGCGGGCGCGCACCGCCGCGACCGGCGAGGCCAGGCCCTCCGCCAGCAGGGGGACCCCGTCGCCCGTCCGCGCCAGCGCCCATCGCAGCGCACCGGCCACGCCGGGGTCCCGCTCGCTCAGCACCGCCTCGACCAGCGCCTCCACCGGCACGGGCGCCTCGCCCGCCGAGGACAGCGCCGCCCGCTGCCGGGTCCCCGGGCTGGCGGAGCCCAGCGCCTGGAGGGCGACGGTACGCAGGACGCCCTCCCAGTCCCCGGGCCCGGCGGCGCCGATCCGGCTCAGCCGGGTCAGCAGCTCCGTCTCGCTCGCGATCCGTTCCCGGGTCCGCCGGACGAGGTCGTCCACCAGACCGGCCGGGCTGAACCCGGGATCGTCCAGGGCCCGCCCGACCTCGCGCAGCGAGAGGCCGAGGGACCGCAGGCTCTCGATGTGGAAGATGCGCCGGACGTCCTCACCGGAGTACTCGCGGTATCCGACGTCGTTGCGCCCCGTGGGCCGCACCAGCCCCAGCGACTCGTAGTGCCGGAGCATGCGCGCGCTGACCCCGGACCGCCGCGCCACCTCACCGATCAGCACCGTGCATCACCCTCATCCCTCCTGACCGTACGCCCCGAGGGCCACCCTCCGCTTCGCCTCCTCGACCGCGAGGTCGAACCCGGCGTCCGGGTCGCGCCGCAGCTCCTCGGTGGCGAGCGCGTGCTCCCGGACGCGGGGCTCGGGGCGCGCGGCGGCGGCGTCCAGCGCCGGTCCGGCAGCCGCACCGAGCGCGATCAACGCCCGGCTGAGGCTCAGCCGCATCTCGCGTCCGCCGCGCCCGAGCTGCCCGGCCAGCACCACGGCGAGCACGGGCGCCTCGTCCTCGGGCACGAGAACGACCGCGGTGCGCCAGGCGGCGCGCGCCACCTCGTCGTCGGTGTCGGTGAGCAGGGCCCGGGTGATCGCCGGCCAGGCCCGCCGGTCCCCGGTCTTGGACAGGGTGTGCAGGGCCTGGGCCCGCGCCTGCGGGCGCTCCGAGCGGAGCTCGCCGACGAGCCCGGGGACCGTCAGGTCCGGCGGGTACCGGGTGAGCGCCCAGGTCAGCATCTCCCGTACCGAGAAATCCGGTTCGGTCGCGCACCGCTGCACGAGCCGGTCCACCAGCCGGGCGTCCGGCGCCGATCCGACCGCCAGCGCGGTGCGCAACCGCACCGACGCGTCACCGTGCTCCAGCCCGCGCAGCGCGCGCGTGACCGCCGTGTCCTCGTTCGCCGTGGCCATCGGGACCACCTCCTCGTGGCCGAGTGAAGCGGTTGTCACCGTGACAAGGTCAAGCCCGGCGCGGTTTCGGGGCCACCGGTCCGCGATTGGCCTTGGTTCCCGGCGCGGACGAAGCCCTACGGTCGGCGCATGAGGATTCGCACCGTGGACGCGTTCACCGACCGCCCCTTCACCGGCAACCCCGCGGGTGTCCTGCTGTTCGGCCCCGAGGGCTTCCCCGAGGACGCCTTCCTCCAGCAGGTCGCCGCCGAGCTGAACCTCTCCGAGACCGCGTTCGCCCATCCGCTGCCGCCGGGCGGCGAAGCGGACTGGGCGCTGCGGTGGTTCACGCCGGTCACCGAGGTGGACATGTGCGGCCACGCCACCCTCGCCACGGCCCACGTCCTGCACACCACGGGCGCCGCGACCGGCACGGTCCGCTTCGCCGCCCGGTGCGGCGCGCTGACGTCGACCGCCCACCCGGACGGTTCGCTCACACTCGACTTCCCGACCGCCCCGCTGACGCCCGAGCCCGCCCCGGACGGCCTCGCGGAGGCCCTGGGCGCGGAGCCGCTTTCGGTGCACGACACCGGTGCGCAGGTCGGGGACCTGCTGGTGGAGCTGGCGGACGAGGCGGCCGTACGGGGCCTGGCCCCGGACTTCGCGGCGCTGGCCGCCCTGTCGCGGCGCGGTGTCATCGCCACGGCCGCCGCCGCGCCGATGCGTGCGTACGACTACGTCTCACGGGGCTTCTTCCCGGCCGTGGGCATCGACGAGGACCCGGTGACCGGCAGCGCGCACACCGCCCTCGCCCCGTTCTGGTCGGCCCGGCTCGGCCGCGACCGGCTGACCGGGCTTCCGGTCTCCGCCCGCTCCGGCCTCGTCCACACCGCGCTGCGCGGCGCCCGCACCCTGCTGACGGGCCGCGCGGTCACGGTGCTGGACGGCGAACTGCTCACCGGCCCGTGACGCCGGGGCTCACGGCGTGGGCAGCCAGCCCACCTTCCCGGCGAGCAGGGCGTAACCGACGAACGCGCCGATGTCCAGCAGCGCGTGCGCCGCGACGAGCGGACCCACCCGCTGCCAGCGCCGGTACAGGAGCACGAAGACGACGCCCATCACCATGTTCCCGATGAACCCGCCGATGCCCTGGTAGAGGTGGTACGAGCCGCGCAGCACCGAGCTCGCCAGCAGCGCCGCGATCGGCGTCCAGCCCAGCTGCCCCAGCCGGCGCAGCAGGTATCCGACGACGATCACCTCCTCCAGTACGGCGTTCTGGAGGGCCGACAGGATGAGCACGGGGAACTTCCACCACACGTCGGGCAGCGACTCGGGCACGACGGTGAGGTTGAAGCCGGCCGCCCGGGCCACCAGATAGAAGGCCAGCCCGGCGCTGCCGATGCCGGCCGCGACGACCGTCCCCCGGGCCACGTCCTGCCCGGGCCGGGTGCGGTCGAAGCCGAGGACCCGCAGCCCGGTGCCTTCCCGGATGAGCAGATGCGCGACGAGGGCGACGGGCACCAGCGCGGTCGTGATTCCGAAGAGCTGCCAGGCGAGATCCAGCCAAGGGCGGCCCGGGGCGGCCGAGCTGTTGAGGGTCGCCGCCTGGTCCTTCAAACCCCCTGGTTTCGTCAGCGATCCGACAAAGCTGATGAGGGCGGACACGCCGCTCGCCCCCAGCGAGAGCGCCAGCACCAGCGCCGTCTCGGACCGGAGAATCCGTTGCGACACGGCCTCCTGGGGAAAAGAATCAGCCACGTGCCCCGCCTCCACCTGTACACCTGCCCTCAGTTGTGCATTCGCGTCCCACGCCCCTGGCCGCCCCGCTAGGGTCTCGAATGCAGGTACGAAGATCATGCGCGACTGGCCGGGGGACGAGCGCCATTGCCGATGGTGTGGTCCCCCTTTTCCTTGTACATCCTCAAGGAGGGGCACCACCGACATGGGACGTCACAGCTTGCCCGATGACCGCCCGGCGGCCGGAGGCGGGGACCGTCCACCGCGCCGCCGCCGGAACGTGGCCATAGCCACCGTGCTCGTCCTCGCCGTGGCGGGGGGAGCGGCGGTCGCGGTGCAGGGCGGCCTGCTCTCGTTCTCCGAGTCGTGCGAGGAGAGCGCCGTCCACCTGTCGATGGCGGTCTCGCCGGACATCGCTCCCGCCGTACGTGCCATCGCCGACCGGGCACGGACGGACGAGGTGCGCTCGGACGGACGCTGCGTCGACGTGGACGTGGTCGCCCGTGACTCGTACAAGGTCGCGGACGCGCTCGCGAGCGGAGCCCGCCCCGAGTACCAGATGTGGCTCCCGGACTCGGACCTGTGGCTGACCAGGGCGAAGGGCGCCGGGGACGGCACCCCCATCACCCCGGGCGGCTCCGTCGCCACCTCACCGGTCACGCTCGCCGCCGTCCCCCGGGCCGCCAAGAGCCTCGGCTGGCCGAAGAAGACGTACACCTGGGCCGAGTTGACGGGCGCGGCCATGGAGTCCGACCGGGTACGTCTCGGCTCCGCCGACCCCGCGCGCTCGGCGACCGGCCTGCTGGCCCTCAACAGCATCGGCGTCTCCGCCGGAAAACAGGGCGGCGACAGCGACACCCGGGTCGCGGCCACCGCGAAACTGCTCGCCCAGCGGATGTCCGACGGGGACACCCAGGTCGTGGCGACCCTGCCGCAGGACGGCTCGGGCGCCGAGGCGGGCAACCCGGCGCGCAACCAGGCGGTGCTCCTCTCCGAACAGGCCGCCTTCGCCCACAACGCCGAGTCGGCGGCCGACGGCACGCTGGACCTGTTCTATCCCGAGGACGGCACCCCCCTGCTCAACTACCCGCTCGCGATGGTGGACGAGCGGCACCAGTCCGCGGACGAGAGCCGGGCCGCGCTGCGGTTCATGATCCTGCTCTCCGAGGAGAGCTCCGTACGGACCCTCCGGGAGCACGGCTTCCGGACCACGTACGGCACGGCGGACGAGAAGCTGGTCGCGGCGGCGGGCGGCCGGTCGCCCCAGCCGTACGACGCGCCCCAGCCGCCGGCCCCCAAGGACGATGCGCTCCAGGAAACGCTCGGCATGTGGACGATCACCGTGCAGAGCGCGCGGCTCACCACCGTCGTCGACGCCTCCGGCTCCATGGCCGCCACGGTGCCGGGACGCAGCCAGTCCCGGATGGACGTCACCAAGGCTTCGCTGATCCGGGCACTCGACCAGTTCACGCCGAACGACGAGATCGGGCTCTGGGAGTTCGCGACCACGCTCGACGGTGACAAGGACTACCGCCGGCTGGTGACGACCGCCAGGCTCGGCGACCCCGTGAAGGGCGGTGGCACCCACCGGCAGAAGCTCGCCGCCGCGTTCGCCGCGCTGCGCCCGGTGCCGGACGGCGCCACCGGCCTGTACGACACCGCCCTGGCCGCGTACAAGGAGGCGCAGCGCACGTATGTGAAGGGCAAGTTCAACGCGGTGGTGATCCTCACGGACGGGTCCAACCAGGACGAGCGGTCGATCTCGCGCGCCGCCCTCGTGGACGAGCTGAAGTCCATCGCCGACCCGACGCGCCCGGTCCCGCTGCTGGCCATCGCCGTCGGGCCCGAGGCGGACCGCGAGGAGCTGGACGAGATCGCCGAGGTCACCGGGGGCGGCGGCTACCAGGTGAACGACCCGGCCGAGATCCAGGCGGTGATCCTCCAGGCGGTGATGACGGCGGGCCAGGCCGCCCGCGCCGCCGGGGAGTGACGGCAGGCGGCCGGTCCGCCGGCGGACCGGCCACCCGTCACGGCGCCGGAACGCCCGCCGGCCAGGAGTGCACCGGGTCGCCGCCCTGCATCAGCTCGCCGTAGCGCCGGGTCATCGCGGCGAGCGCGGCGGCCCGGTCCAGGCCCGCCTCGCGTCCCCGGTGGTAGGTGTCCGCCTGCCAGGACGCGCCGTTCGTCCGCCGCTTGCACCGCTCCTCGATGATGCCGAGGTAGTGGTCCCGGTCCGCCGGCTCGATGTTCCAGCCGTCGAGCCCGGCGGCGGCGAGCGGCAGCAGCTCGTCGCGCACCAGCTTCGTCACGGGCACCCGGGTGAGCCCGCCGGAGCGGCCGGGCCGGGGCCACAGCAGCTCGGCCTCGATGCCGTGGCGGCACGCGGTCTCGAAGTTCTCGGCGGCGGCGGAGAACGGCATCCGGGTCCACACCGGGCGCGACTCCCCCGCCAGCGCCCGCACCAGGCCGTAGTAGAGCGCGGTGTTGGCGATGACGTCGGCGACCGTGGGGCCCGCGGGCAGTACCCGGTTCTCCACCCGCAGGTGCGGTACGCCGTCGGCGATCCCGTACACCGGGCGGTTCCACCGGTAGACCGTGCCGTTGTGGAGGACCAGCTCCTTCAGCTGGGGCACCCCGCCGTCGGCGAGGACGCGCAGGGGCTCCTCCTCGTCGCAGATGGGCAGGAGCGGCGGGAAGTACCGCAGGTTCTCCTCGAAGAGTTCCTCGACCGAGCCGATCCACTTCTCCCCGAACCAGGTCCTGGGCCGCACGCCCTGGTTGCGCAGTTCCGGCGGCCGGGTGTCCGTGGCCTGCTCGAACAGCGGCGGACGCGACTCGCGCCACACCTCGCGGCCGAAGAGGAACGGCGAGTTGGCGCCCAGGGCCACCTGGACGGCGGCGACGGTCTGCGCCGCGTTCCACACGTCGGCGAAGCGTTCCGGGGTGACCTGGAGATGCAGTTGCAGCGAGGTGCAGGCCGCCTCCGGGGTGATCGATCCGGCGGTGGCGACCAGCCGCTCGACGCCCTCGATATCGAGCGAGAAACTCTCGCCGCGCGCCGCCAGCATTTGATCGTTCAGGAGGGCGTAGCGGTCGACGTCGGAGAGATTGGACCGGACCATGTCGTCGCGGCCGAGCGTCGGCAGGATTCCGATCATCATGATCCCGGCATCCACTTCACCGGCCTTCCGGTCGGCATATCCGAGCCCCGTCCGCAGCTCTTCGGCCAACTGATCCAGAACACGTCCCGAGAGATGGTGGGGGACTATGTTCACTTCGAGATTGAACATCCCCAGTTCCGTCTGGAAATCGTGACTCGCGATGCGCTCCAGTACCTGCCCATTCAACATCTTCGGCATGGCGTCGGCGCCCGTGAGATTGAGTTCGATCTCCATGCCCATGAGGTTGCGCGGCCGGTCGAACCGCCGCTCGGCCAGGAGCCCGGACAGCGCCTCCAGGCACTGGTGCAGTTTCTTCCGGTACCTCTGCCGGTCGGACAGGTCAAAGGCGCCCGCGACGACCTTCTCCCCCATCGAAGTGTCCTCCTCAAGTGGCCGGCACGCGGCCCGGGCCGCCCGCATCACGATCGATAATGCCCGCAGGACGTGATCCGTAACGCCCCGCGGACGGCGCACACACGCTAATCTGAGCGCCGGGGCCCCGGGCACATTCACTCGGCATGACGCAGCGGGCCGTTTCCCCGTACGGCGGGCCCGTAAAGCCCCGATGGGTTTCGGCCGACCGCGGCGCGGGAAAAACCCGAGGCGGCGGCTGCGCCGCTCGCGCCGAATCAGCATGATCTCCGCATAATAAAGTCCGGATACCGCCTTGCCGGCAATAGCCGTGGCGGCTAGTGGAAACACCGCGTGAACACGTGTCGTATAAACTCCGCGGACGAGGCAGAGAGTTGACGCACCGGCTCAGTCACCGGCCTCCTCTGGCCCCGCACGCCGACAACGCCGTCCGCACCCGCCCGCGCACCACCGTGTCTCCGAAGTGAGAGGCGACCCAATATGCCGCTGCATGTTCCCCCGGCCCCCGCGCCAGCGCTGCGCAGCGTTCTCGCGGCGCTCGGTTCACCGACCGCCGTCCGCGAGGCCCGCACGCCCGCCCTGCGGTCCGCACCGGGACCTCTGAGCCCCGAACACCCGCTGCCCGTCCATGTGCTGGGCGTCGCCCCGGGCGACGTCGCACCCGCCACCCGGCTCGCCGCCTGGCGCTTCCAGATCCGCAGCACGGAGCGGGCGGTGGCGGCCGCGGACACCATGCTCACCGCGGACGGCTGGGCCTTCTCGCACTTCTTCGAGGGCCCGTACATCGCCTCGACGGAGCTGGCGCTGCGCCAGGCCGAGGGGATGAGCGGCCCCTACCAGCCGAGGCTGCTGTCCATCCCCGACCTGTACATGCTGGCCCTGTGGCTGCACGGCGACCCCACGGCGGACGCCTCCTGCGGCGCACCCGCCCCGGACGACGTGCTCGTGCCGCTGTCCCCGGCGCCTCCCGGCTTCGCCGCCCACCGGCCGCACCGGGCCGCCGACCTGCTGCCGGTGATCACCACCCGCATCACGCCCGGCCCCGGTCCGCTGCTGGGCTCGCCGGCCCCGGCCTGACGTCCGGCGGCCGCCCCCCTCCGCGTGCGGTGCCCCGTCGCCCCTTCCGGCGGCGGGGCACCGCACGCGGACGCGCGTACGAGACCCCGCCCGTCCGGACTAGCCCCATCCGGCCACCCCGAACCACCCGAAGTGACAGTGCAGTTGAGTTGAACCGTCCGGGCGGGTGACGCGTCATGGGAGGAGTGGAAGCGCTGCGGCGAAATCCCTGCGGATTGTCGCCCGTGGGGCAACACTGGGATTCGACCGATCGACACGGGGGCGGTCATGAACACCTCTTCACACCGCAGGCCACTCAACTCGACGCAGCGAAAGAACCCACCCATGTGCCAGCATCAGCCACCCTGCCCGACAGCCGACTCAGCCGACCGGGAGGCCGCCCGTCAGGTGGCCCACCACCCGGAGCAGGGGTGGAGCCTGCTGTGCAACGGTGTCCTGCTCTTCGAGGACACCGGTGAGCTGCTTCCGGACGGGAAGATCATCGCTCCGCACAGGCCCCTGGCGGCGAGCCGGGTGGTCAGGGCCGCCTGAGCGGCGAGGTACGGAAAGGGGCCGGCCCGGAGACTCTCCGCGCCGGCCCCGACGCATGTCCGCGTCACACCGCTTCGATCACCCGGTCAGTTGTCGTACGCGTCCAGGGGCGGGCACGAGCAGACGAGGTTGCGGTCGC
Organism: Streptomyces sp. NPDC057249; assembly: GCF_042669245.1. Lineage (NCBI taxonomy): Bacteria > Bacillati > Actinomycetota > Actinomycetes > Kitasatosporales > Streptomycetaceae > Streptomyces > Streptomyces sp. NPDC057249. The sequence continues at coordinate 125,233 of NZ_JBHUXS010000019.1, forward strand.
CGAACGCCCCGTCGATCCGGCGCACCGGCGGCCAGTACTTGTCGGCGGCCGGGACACCGGCCGGGAAGACCGCCACCTCGCGGCTGTACGCGTGCGCCCACTCCCCGCCGAGCGCGGCGGCGGTGTGCGGGGCATTGGCGAGCGGGTTGTCGTCCGCGCTCCACTCCCCCGACGCCACCTTCTCGATCTCGGCGCGGATCGCGATCATCGTGTCGCAGAAGCGGTCCAGCTCCGCGAGGTCCTCGCTCTCGGTCGGCTCGATCATCAGCGTGCCGGCGACCGGGAACGACATGGTCGGCGAGTGGAAGCCGTAGTCGATGAGCCGCTTGGCGACGTCGTCGATGCTGACGCCGGTCGCCTTGGAGATCGGCCGAAGGTCCACGATGCACTCGTGCGCCACCAGACCCGCCGGGCCGTTGTACAGGATCGGGTAGTGCGGTTCGAGACGCTTGGCGATGTAATTGGCCGCCAGTACGGCCACCTGCGTCGCGCGCTTCAGGCCCTCGCCGCCCATCAGGCGTACGTACGCCCACGAGATCGGGAGGATGCCGGCGGAGCCCCAGGGGGCCGCCGAGATCGGTCCGACGCCGGTCTCCGGGCCCGCCGCGGGCTGGAGCGGGTGGTTGGGCAGGTACGGCGCCAGGTGCGCGCGCACGCCGACCGGGCCGACGCCCGGGCCGCCGCCGCCGTGCGGGATGCAGAAGGTCTTGTGCAGGTTGAGGTGCGAGACGTCGCCGCCGAACCGGCCGGGCTTGGCCAGGCCGACCAGGGCGTTGAGGTTGGCGCCGTCGACGTAGACCTGACCGCCGGCGTCGTGCACCTCGGCGCAGATGTCGGCGACGTGCTCCTCGAAGACGCCGTGCGTCGACGGGTAGGTGATCATGAGCACGGCCAGCTCGTCGCGGTACTGCGCGATCTTGGCGCGCAGGTCCTCGATGTCGACCTCGCCGTCGTCGGCGGTCTTGACGACGACCACCTTCATGCCGGCCATCACGGCGCTCGCGGCGTTGGTGCCGTGCGCGGAGGACGGGATCAGGCAGACGGTCCGGTTCTCGTCGCCGTTGGCACGGTGGTACGCGCGGACGGCCAGCAGACCGGCGAACTCGCCCTGCGAGCCGGCGTTCGGCTGGATGGACACCGCGTCGTAACCGGTGACCTCGGCCAGCCGCTCCTCCAGCTCGCGGATGAGCGTCAGGAAGCCCTGCGCCTGCTCGGCGGGCGCGAACGGGTGCAGCGCGCCGAACTCGGGCCAGGTGATCGACTCCATCTCGGCGGTCGCGTTCAGCTTCATCGTGCAGGAGCCGAGCGGGATCATGCCGCGGTCCAGCGCGTAGTCGCGGTCGGCGAGCTTGCGCAGGTAGCGCAGCATCGCGGTCTCGGAGCGGTGCTGGTGGAAGACCGGGTGGGTGAGGATCGCGTCGGTGCGCAGCAGCGTCCCGGGCAGCGCGTCCTCGGTCGCGGCGTCCAGCGCCTCGACGTCCCCGTCGGCACCGAAGGCGGCCCAGACGGCGGCGACCTGGGTGCGGGTCGTCGTCTCGTCGCAGGCCAGCGAGACGGTGTCGGCGTCGACCAGGCGCAGGTTCACCCCGCGCTCGCGGGCGTCGGCGACGACCTCGCCCGCCCTGCCCGGGACGCGGACGGTGAGCGTGTCGAAGTAGGAGCCGGTCACCACGTCGACGCCGGCGGCGCGCAGGCCCTCGGCGAGGATCGCGGCGTAGCGGTGGGTGCGCCGGGCGATCGTGCGCAGGCCCTCGGGGCCGTGGTAGACGGCGTACATGCCGGCCATGACGGCGAGCAGCACCTGGGCGGTGCAGATGTTGCTGGTGGCCTTCTCGCGGCGGATGTGCTGCTCGCGGGTCTGGAGGGCCAGGCGGTACGCCTTGTTCCCGTCGGCGTCCACGGAGACGCCGACCAGGCGCCCGGGCAGGCTGCGGGCGAACTTGTCGCGGACCGCCATGTAGCCGGCGTGCGGGCCGCCGAAGCCCATCGGGACGCCGAAGCGCTGCGTGGTGCCGACGGCGATGTCGGCACCCAGCTCGCCGGGCGAGGTGAGCAGCGTGAGGGCCAGCAGGTCGGCGGCGACGGTGACGATCGCGCCCAGCTCGTGCGCCTGGTCGATCACGGGCTTGAGGTCCCGGACGGCCCCGGAGGCGCCGGGGTACTGGAGGAGCACGCCGAAGACGCCGCGCTCGGCGACCTCGGCCGGGATGCCGTCGGTGAGGTCGGCGACGACGACCTCGACACCGGTCGGCTCCGCGCGGGTCTCGATGACCGCGACGGACTGCGGCAGGGTGTCGGCGTCGACCAGGAAGACGCCGTTCTTGACCTTGCCGACGCGCCGGGCGAGCGCCATGGCCTCCGCGGCGGCGGTGCCCTCGTCGAGCAGCGAGGCGCCGGAGGTGGGCAGGCCGGTCAGCTCGGCGACCATCGTCTGGAAGTTCAGGAGGGCTTCGAGGCGGCCCTGGGAGATCTCGGGCTGGTACGGCGTGTAGGCCGTGTACCAGGCGGGGTTCTCCATGACGTTGCGCAGGATCACCGGCGGGGTGAACGTGCCGTAGTAGCCGAGCCCGATCATCGGGGCGAGGACCTGGTTGCGGTCGGCGAGCCGGCGGAGTTCGGCCAGCACCTCGGCCTCGGTCCGGGCCTCCGGGAGGGCCAGCGCCTCGGCGCTCTTGATCACGTCGGGCACGGCGGCCGCGGTCAGCTCGTCCAGCGAGCCGTAGCCGACCTGGGCGAGCATCTTCGCCTGCGCCTCGGCGTCCGGGCCGATGTGGCGCTGTTCGAAGGGGATGCCCTGTTCCAGCTGCGAGAGCGGGGTGCGACGGGGGGTCATGGTGGAGGCCTCCTGGTCTGTCACGACCTGCGAGGGGCACCGCGGCGCCGGGTGCCCTGACGGCCTCCCCCTCTGTCATCTCAACCTGAGAGCTTCACCGGCGCCACGCGGGCGCCGGCTTTCACCGTCGGTGAGGGCGAGGCTCCGTACGGCCCATCGGCCGCGCGCAACCCGCCCTGCTTTCCAGAGTGACCTCGTCCGTGCGGTACGGGGGCCTGAGAGTTTCCGGGGAGGATTTGCTCCTTCGGCGTCCTCCGGATCGGCTCCGGACGACTCTCCCGCACGGGGTCAGCAGCCATGACCAGCCTACCAGCGGGGTACACGACGGGAATTCTCGAGTGGCCAAGACCACGGAACTGCATTTCCGTAGTCCCTGTGGACCAGCCGCAACCCGTGTGGGAGGGACCGTGCAGACCGACATCGACCCGCGCAGCCTGATCGGCCGCAAGGCCTTCGACCGCAAGGGCACCAAGATCGGGACCGTGGACGAGGTGTACCTCGACGACGCGACCGGCGTCCCCGAATGGGCGGCCGTGCGCACCGGGCTCTTCAGCCGTGACGCCTTCGTCCCGCTGGAGCCCAGCGAATTCGTGGACGACACCCTGCGCGTCCCCTTCGACCGGGCGCTGATCAAGGACGCCCCCGACTTCGGCGTGGGCCGCCACCTCTCGCCCGAGCAGGAGCTCCAGCTCTACCGTCACTACGGACTGGACGCGGCCCCCGGCGCACCGGCCCCGGACCGCGACTTCGGCCGCCTGGCGGGCCAGGAGGAGTAGTCCGGCGGGTCCGGGACGAGCGGCAGCGGGTCGGCGGCCCGCAGCGCGGGATCGTCCACGCGGAACGTACGCACCCGGCCGGGTGCCGCCGCGCCCGGTTCCTCGAAGCGCACGGTCACCCGGCCGACCCCGCTCCCCTGCACCCAGCCGTGTCCGTGGACGTCGTGCCGCACGTCGTGTCCGGCCGGCCAGCGGCGCGCGGCGAGCTGCTCGGCGGTCTCCTCCGGCCCGGGCCCGTCGTCCGCCGTCCCCTCGCGGCCGTCGGGGTCCTCCGGCGGCGGCGCCCCGTCGTCCTCCGGAAGAGCCGCCGCCGCCCGCGCACCGGCGGCCTGGGCGAACAGGTCCTCCTGGGTGTAGTCGGCGAGCCCCGTGACGCCGACGCCCAGCAGCCGCACCCCGCCGGTGGTGTCCACGGACTCCAGGAGGCGGGCGGCGGCCTCCCGGACGACCGCGGGGTCGTCCGTGGGCCCGCGCAGCGTCTCGGAGCGGGTCAGCGTGGAGAAGTCGTAGCGGCGCACCTTGAGCACCACCGTGCGCCCCGAGCGCCCCGCGCCCCGCAGCCGCTGGACGCACCGGTCGGCCAGCCGCTCCACCTCGGTGCGTACCCGGATGCGGTCGTGCAGGTCCATGTCGAAGGTGTCCTCGACGGAGACGGATTTCGCGTCGCGCTCCGCGACCACGGGGCGGTCGTCGAAGCCGGAGGCCATCCGGTGCAGTGCGGCACCGTGCGCCTTGCCCAGGAGCCGGACCAGCTCCGCCTCGCCCGCCTCGGCGAGGTCGTCGACCGTCGTCATGCCGGCGCGGCGCAGATGGTCCGCCGTGGCGGGGCCGACTCCGGGCAGGGTGCGCACCGGCATGGGGGCGAGGTGCGCCCGCTCGGTGCCGGGCTCGATCAGGCGTATCCCGTCGGGCTTGGCCTCCTCGGAGGCGATCTTGGCGAGCATCTTGGAACCGGCGAGCCCGACCGAACCGCTCAGTCCCGTGACCGCCTGGATGGCCTCGCGCAGTTCCCGGCCGATCTCCAGCGCGGACGCCGTGTCGTCGGCCGTACCGCCCGCTTCGAGGTCCACGAACGCCTCGTCCAGGCTGAGCGGCTCCACCAGCGGCGAGAGCCGCCCCAGCAGCTCCATGACCTGGTCGCTCACCGACCGGTACAGCGTGAAGCGCGGGACCAGATAGGCGGCGTTCGGAGCGAGCCGTCTGGCCTGCGCCATTGGCATCGCCGAGTGCACCCCGAAGCGCCGTGCCTCGTACGAGGCGGTCGCGACGACCCCGCGCGGTCCCAGGCCCCCCACCACGACCGGTTTGCCGCGCAGGCTGGGCTTCGCCGCCTGCTCGGCGGAGGCGTAGAAGGCATCCATGTCCAGGTGCAGGATGGTGGGAGCTGCTCTCACACCAGCCGATGCTGCCCTACCGCACTGACAATCGCCGTGTCGGCCCGGCCCGGGCGCCCGCGTTTCCGGCCCCGGGGCGCACCCTCAGGGGCTCAGACGGCCCGGTTGCGGCGCCGGGCGAGCTCGTCGGCCGGGTTGTGCCCGATCAGCGTCTCGCCGGTGTCCACGCGCTCCCCGTGCAGCTGCGACAGGGCGGCGTCCACGTCCCGCCAGACCACTCCGACGGCGATCCCGAAGACGCCCTGGCCGCCCTGGAGCAGGTCGACCACCTCGGCGGGCGAAGAGCACTCGTAGACCGTGGCCCCGTCGCTCATCAGCGTCATCCGCTCCAGGTCCTGGAAGCCCCGGGCCCGCAGGTGCTGGACCGTGGTCCGGATGTTCTGGAGTGCCACCCCGGTGTCGAGGAAGCGCTTCACGATCTTCAGCAGGACGACGTCCCGGAAGCTGTAGAGCCGCTGGGTGCCCGATCCGTACGCCGGACGGACGCTCGGCTCCACGAGGCCCGTACGCGCCCAGTAGTCCAGCTGCCGGTATGTGATCCCCGCCGCCGCGCATGCCGTGGGCCCGCGGTAGCCGATGTCGTCGGCCGATGCCACGCCGCCCCCCGCCATCGCAGCCGGCGCGGCCGACTGCCTGATGGTCCGGCCGGCCGTACTCCCCTGCTGCGGATACGGCGCACCCGCTGCCGTACCGTCGCCGCTGCTTCTCACGCCGACCTCCGTCCTTGACCTGCCCACTCGAAGGTAGGCAGTCACCCGGGGTGCGTCAACGATCGCCACACTCGGCACGCCGAGTGATAATCACCCTGAGGGTGGTTTCGCGTGACCGTTGACGGGGAAAGGCTCACCGGATGTACCGGCGGCCACCCCTGTAGACGTCACTGGCTGTTGTTCGTCCCGAAGTCCTCCGGAGAGATCTGATCGAGGAACTCGCGGAACTTCTCCACCTCGTCCTCCTGCTCGTCGGGGATCGCGATCCCCGCGTCGTCCAGCACCCCGTCGCTTCCGTAGATCGGCGTACCGGTGCGCAGGGCGAGGGCTATGGCGTCGGAAGGCCGCGCGCTCACCTCGACACCGCCGGCGAAGACCAGCTCCGCGTAGAAAACCCCTTCGCGCAGGTCCGTGATCCGGACCTCGGTGAGCTCCTGGCCGACGGCCTCGAGCACATCCTTGAAGAGATCATGGGTCAGCGGCCTGGCCGGAGCCATGCCCTGCTGGGCGAAGGCGATCGCGGTCGCCTCACCAGGACCGATCCAAATGGGGAGGTACCGGTCGCCTCCCACTTCACGCAGGAGCACGATCGGTTGGTTGGAGGGCATTTCCACCCGGACACCCACAACGTCGAGCTCGTTCACACAGCAACCCTAGGACGTGCCCGGCAGGTTTGGGTAGTCGGGCTGGTCCGCCTTCAGTGCAGCCGTACCCGCAGGGCGGTCTGTACGAGCGCGGAGTGCAGCCGTACGGACAGCTCCGCCAGCTCCTTCGCGGTCGCCTCCGCATGCGCTCTGGTCTGCGGATTCCGGTGCCGGCGCAGGGGCGCGACCATCTGCTCGATGAGCCCGGCCTCCCGGTCGGCGGCGGCCCGTACGGCCCGCAGGTGACGAGGTTCCAGACCGAATCGCCCCAGTTCCGCCACAAGCCTGGCGACGGTGACCATCTCGGCGTCGTACCCCCCGTCCGCCGAGGGCACGACCAGACCGTACGACTCCCAGTCGTCCAGGTCGCTCTCGGTGACCTCGGCGGCGACCAGGAGCTCGGCACGGCCGATGCGGGCGGCCGTGGCACGGCCCGGCACTCCGGCCGGCTCGCCGTCCGCCTGCCGCGGCTCCCCGTCGGTCGACGGCAGGGCCACCTGCTCGCCCCGGGCGAGGGCGTCCAGGTGCTCGCGGATGACCTTCAGCGGCAGGTAGTGGTCCCGCTGCATCCGGAGCACCTGGGCGAGCCGCTCGACGTCGGCCGCGACGAACTTCCGGTAGCCGGAAGGGGTCCGCTGCGGTTCGACGAGCCCTTCGGCCTCCAGGAAGCGGATCTTGGAGATGGTGACCTCGGGGAACTCCTCCTGCAACTGCAGGAGCACCGTGCCGATGCTCATCGGCCGGCCGTCGGCGGCGGTGCCGTGTCGGGCACCGCCGCTCGGTGTTCTCAGCATGGACCTTCCTGGGGTTCCCCCCGGACGGTGTCCGGGGGCGGGTCAGATGCCCCGCTGGCTCGCGTAGAAGACCAGGCGGTACTTGCCGATCTGCACTTCGTCGCCGTTGGACAGGGCGACGGAGTCGATCCGCTCACGGTTGACATAGGTGCCGTTGAGGCTGCCGACGTCCCCGACCGTGAAGCTGCCGTCGGCGCCCCGGCGGAACTCCACATGCCGGCGGGAGACCGTCACGTCGTCCAGGAAGATGTCGCTCTGCGGGTGGCGGCCGGCCGTGGTCAGCTCGCCGTCCAGCAGGAAGCGGCTGCCGCTGTTCGGGCCGCGCCGCACCACCAGGAGCGCCGAGCCGAGCGGCAGGGCGTCGACGGCGGCCTGCGCCTCGGGCGACAGCGACGGCCCGGCGGTCTGGCCGGTGGCCTCCGCCTCGTACGCCTCGAGGCCCGAGATCGAGATGGTCGACGTCGTCTCCGAGGCGCGCTCCGGGATCCCGCCCCGCAGCGGCGCGCCGCAGTTGGAGCAGAAACGGCTGGCCTCGGCGTTGCGGTGGCCGCACCTCGTACACACCGGCATGGACGAAGCCTCCTGGCTCGGGGCTCCGAAACCTATGCGGCCGGGACCGGCAGGGTCAACGGACGACGCGCCGGGACCGCCCGGGTAGTCACCCCCCTGGCCCGCCACCTGGTCGCGGAAGAGCGGACGCTCCGCGCCCTGCTCGTCGGGCTGACCATGGCGCGGCGCGCGATGACGCGCGGCCTCGTCGCGGGCGCTCTTGCCGAACAACTTCCCAAACAACTTCACGGGCGATTCCCCTTGACCGAAACAGACCCGCCCGTGGGGCAGGACGAACCCTGAATGAACACACCTGCCGACCCGGACATCTTCACAACGTCCGTATCCACTCGACAGTTTCCACCACGTGCCACGATTACGATGCGGCGACCCCCCGCAACCGTCCGCTCGTGTTCCCCGATCCCCGGGCGCCCGGGGATCACTGGCCCGACGACCGAGCGTAGTCAGGCCGCTCCGCCGGTCGCAAGGCGTCCACGACAATGTCGTCGGCGCGCAGCACATGCACGGTGGCCTGCTCCTTCTCCAGCGTCTGCACCACACCCCCGGGGATGTTGAGCGCCGGTTCCAGATCCTGCGGCTTGCCGATGACCTTGAAGACGTACGGGGCGGTGATCTTGTGCCCGTCCACCTTGACGGAGCCCGCGTCACCGGAGAAGTACGTACGGGCCACCACACGGACCCCGTTGACCTCGACGGCCTCGGCGCCGGCCGCCCTCAGCTCCTGCAGGGCGTCGAGCAGCATGTCGGGCCGCACCGCGCGGCCGGGGTCGTTGACCGTCATGGTGATCCCGGGCCCGTGGGCCGCGACCGTCCCGGCGAGCACGCCGAGTTGCCGCTCCTTCTCGACCGTCTGCTTCCGGGCCTCCTCGGCCTGGTCGGAGCTGTTCTCCAGCTCCGTGCGCTGGGCGTCGAGGCGCTGCTTCTCGTCCTCCAGCCGCTGCGTGCGGTCGTCCACCTCGTCCAGGATGCGCACCAGGTCCTCCTGGCGGGCGCCGCGAAGGGCGTTGCCGTCGCTGTTGGACCGCACCTGGATGGCGAGCCCCAGCCCGAGGCCGAACAGCAGGAGGGCGACGATCAGTTGGGCGCGGGTCACCCGGGGCGGCCAGAGACCGGCGATCAGCCGCTGACGCCCGGTGAGCTCCTGAGGGGCGTCCGCCCGGGGCTTCCCGGCGTCGGTGAAGCCCTCGTCGAAGTCGTCGTTGCTCATCGGCATCAGGCCCGGAAGACGTGCCGGCGGATCGCCGCGGCGTTGGAGAAGATGCGGATGCCCAGGACGACCACCACACCCGTGGAGAGCTGGGCGCCGACGCCCAGCTTGTCGCCCAGGAAGACGATGAGGGCCGCCACGACCACGTTCGAGAGGAACGAGACCACGAAGACCTTGTCGACGAAGATGCCGTCGAGCATGGCCCGCAGCCCGCCGAACACCGCGTCGAGCGCGGCGACGACGGCGATGGGGAGATAGGGCTCGACCACCGCCGGAACTTCGGGCCGGACCAACAATCCGACCACGACTCCCACGACGAGGCCCAGTACGGCGATCACGATGTGCCCTTCCCTGTGTCTGCGGCCTTGTAAGGCTCTGCTGTCCGTACGATCAGGCTCGGGGCGGCCGGAAGGCTCAGCTCCTCCTGGACGGAGATGCTGGTCCGGATGTCGAAGGTGTCCTTCAGCGCTTGCAGGTACTGGCCGTCGGTACTGTCCCGGAAGGCCGCACCCAGCTTCTTGCCGTCCCCCACCGCGAGCACCGAGTACGGGGGCACGAGCGGCTTGTTGTCGACCAGTATGGCGTCGCCCGCGGCCCGGATCGCCGACAGGGCCGTCAGCCGCTGTCCGTTGATGGCGATGGCCTCCGCACCGGACTCCCACAGCCCGTTCACGACGCGCTGCATGTCCCGGTCCCGGACCCGCCCGGTGTCCGAGAAGCCGCTGGTCTCACGAGGGCCGCCACCGCCCTGGTCGGTGTCCTCGGCGTCGTCCACGACGACCTTGATGCCCGGCCCGTGCACGGGCGTGGCCCCGGAGAGCAGCGCCACCAGTTCGCCCTGGTCTCCCCCGTGTTCCTGGAGGGCTTTGCGCTGCCGACTGCTGACGTCGTCGCGGACCTGCTCGACCTGGGATTCCAAGGTGTCGGCCGCCGCCGTCTCGGCGTCGATGCGGTCGATCAGCTCCTGCTTCTCCTTGGCCAGAACCGGCGCGGTGACCCGCGCCTGGGCGGCGCCGAGCGTGACGACCAGTGCGGCGAGGACCAGGCAGGCGGCGAGGCCGAGTTTGGCCTTGAGCGTACGGGGCATGCCGGCGCGCCCCTCCGCCGCCCGCCGCGCCGCGGCTTCGGCGTAGCCGTCGTCCAGGCTGTGCTCCATCACATTCGTCAGCAGCAACATGGACGCGTCGGGGCGCTTGGGCGGCGGGGCCGTGCTCCGACCGGGGGGCTGCTGCGACATGCCGCACATCGTCGCATGTCGCGGCGGCTTACGCCGAATGGCCCCACCGATGACCGTTCGGCCGCGGGGACGGGCGGTGCGTCCTCCCGTCCCCGCGGCCCGGCCTCAGTCGCCCGCGCTGTCCACGACCGCCGCCCACTCGTCGAGAAGTGCCTCGGCGGAGGCGTCGTCGGGCCCCTCGGCCCACAGGTGGGTGACGGCTTCCGCCGGGTCCGGCAGCACCATGACCCAGCGCCCGTCGGCCTCCACGACCCGTACGCCGTCCGTGGTGTCGACGTCCCGGTCGCCGGCCGCCTCCACGACCCGTCGCATGACGAGGCCCTTCACGGCCCACGGTGTCGCCAGGTCGCGGCGCAGGACGTGGGCCCGCGGGATGCGGGCGTCGATCTGGCTCAGGGTGAGCTGGGTGCGTGCGACGAGCCCGATGAGCCGCACGAATGCGGCCGTTCCGTCGAAGACACTGGCGAATTCGGGAACGATGAAGCCGCCGCGCCCGTCTCCTCCGAAGATGGTGCCTTCCTCACGCCCCACCCGGGTCAGGTCGTCCGGCGACGTGGTCGTCCACTCGACCTGCGTGCCGTGGTACGCGGCGACCTGCTCGGCGACCCTGGTCGTGGTGACCGGGAGCGCCACCCGGCCGCTGCGCCGCTCGGCGGCGACGAGGTCGAGCATGACGAGCAGCGCCCGGTCGTCCTCGACGATCCGGCCGCGTTCGTCCACCAGGGACAGCCGCTCGCCCACAGGGTCGAAGCGGACGCCGAAGGCCGCCCGCGCCGAGGAGACGATCTCGCCCAGCCGCACGAGGCCCTTGCGCCGGGCTTCGGCCGTCTCGGTCGGCCTGGATTCGTCCAGTCCGGGGTTGATGGTGAGCGCGTCGACGCCGAGCCTCCCGAGGAGGCTCGGCAGCACGAGTCCCGCGCTGCCGTTGGAGGCGTCGACCACGACCTTCAGCTGGGCGTCGGCGATCCCGGTCGTGTCCACGTTGCGCAGCAGCGAGCCGGTGTACGAGTCGAAGACGCTGGACGGGAAGTAGATGTCACCGATCTCACCGGGGAAGGCCCGGCGGTACTCCTGCCTGGCGTAGACGCGGTCCAGCTTCCGCTGTCGCGCCTGCGAGAGGTCCGCCCCGCGCTCGTCGAAGAACATGATGTCGACGGAGTCGGGCACACCCTGCGAGGTGCGGATCATGATCCCGCCCGCACTGCCTCGCGCGGTCTGCTGACGCGCGACGGGCAGCGGTACGTTCTCCAGGTCCCGTACGTCGATGGCGCTGGCCTGGAGCGCGGAGATCACGGCGCGTTTGAGCGCCCGGGCGCCTCGGGAGTGGTCCCGGGCCGTGGTGACGGTGGAGCCCTTCTTGAGCGTCGTCGCGTACGCGCCGGCCAGCCGGACGGCCAGCTCGGGGGTGATCTCGACGTTCAGGATGCCGGAGACGCCGCGCGCCCCGAAGAGGTGCGCCTGACCACGGGATTCCCAGATCACCGAGGTGTTGACGAAGGCCCCGGCCTCGATGGTCTTGAAGGGGTAGACGCGGACGTTCCCCTGGATGATCGATTCCTCACCGACGAGGCACTCGTCGCCGATGACGGCGCCGTCCTCGATCCGGGAGGCGCGCATGATGTCGGTGTTCTTCCCGACCACACAGCCGCGCAGGTTGCTGTGGTCGCCGATGTACACGTTGTCGTGGACCACGGCCTTGTGCAGGAAGGCGCCGCTCTTGACGACGACGTTCGACCCGATGACCGTGTGCTCGCGGATCTCCACGCCGGCTTCGACCTTGGCGTAGTCGCCGATGTAGAGCGGGCCGCGCAGCACGGCGTCGGGGTGTACGTCCGCGCCTTCGGCCACCCAGACCCCGGGAGAGATCTCGAAGCCGTCGATCTCGACGTCGACCTTGCGTTCCAGGACGTCGGCCTGGGCCTTCACATAGCTCTCGTGGGTGCCCACGTCCTCCCAGTAGCCCTCGGCGACGTAGCCGTAGATGGGCTTGCCTTCCTTCATGAGTTGCGGGAAGACGTCCCCGGACCAGTCCACGGAGGCGTCGGCCTCGACGTAGTTGAAGACCTCGGGCTCCATGACGTAGATGCCCGTGTTCACGGTGTCGGAGAAGACCTGGCCCCAGGTCGGCTTCTCCAGGAAGCGTTCGACCTGGCCCTGCTCGTCCACGATCGTGATCCCGAATTCCAGGGGATTGGGAACACGCGTGAGGCAGACGGTGACCAGACCGCCCTTCTCCTTGTGGAAAGCGATGAGGTCCGTGAGGTCGAAGTCGGTGAGGGCATCGCCGGAAATGACGAGGAAGGTGTCGTCCTTCAACGCCTCTTCGGCGTTCTTGACGCTGCCGGCGGTGCCGAGCGGCTTCTCCTCATTGGCATAGCTCAGCTCCATGCCGAGCTCTTCGCCGTCTCCGAAATAATTCTTCACCAGGGAGGCGAGGAACTGGACGGTCACGACCGTCTCATTGAGCCCGTGCCGTTTCAGCAGCCGGAGCACATGCTCCATGATCGGCCGATTGGCCACGGGCAGGAGCGGTTTGGGCATGCTCGAGGTCATCGGGCGAAGACGAGTGCCTTCGCCGCCAGCCATCACGACGGCCTTCATGTCGGAAACGTCCTCCTTGCGAGACGACGGTCGAGCCGACTTCGCCCGTCAGGGCAGCTTCTGTGTCATCAGCCGCGGGCCGGCATCGTTGCACGGCGCCACATCAGCGAGCTCAATCGGCTACTGCATCCGCCTTGACCAGGCGGCGGACCTGAACCACGTACAAGATTCCTGCCCACCAATAGAGGGTTGTACCCCACCCTGCGAACGCCCATCCGAAAACGGTGGCCACCTCTGCCAGCCAACCATGCCCGTCGCTGAGCAGCAACAAGGGGAATGCGTACATGAGGTTGAACGTGGCCGCCTTGCCGAGGAAGTTCACCTGGGGCGGCGGATAGCCGTGCCGGCGCAGGATTCCGACCATCACAAGGAGCATCAGCTCGCGGGCGAGCAGGGCGATGGTGAGCCAGAGAGGCAGGATCTCGCGCCAGGTGAGTCCGACGAGAGTGGAAAGAATGTAGAGCCGGTCGGCGGCCGGGTCGAGCAGCCGGCCGAGGCTGCTGATCTGGTTCCAGCGGCGTGCGAGCTTGCCGTCGAGGTAGTCGCTGACGCCGCTGAACATCAGCACCAGCAAGGCCCAGCCATCGCTCTGGGGCCCGCCGAACTCCGGGCGGAGAATCAGCCACAGGAAGACAGGTACGCCGACCAGGCGCAACATGCTGAGGATGTTGGGGATGGTGAGTACCCGGTCCGTCTGAACGCGGGTCTCCTGGACCTCCACCCGGGGGCCTCCTGTGTCAAGAACGTGCCAATGATGCCCCCTGACCCTACCCTCAGCCCCGGTCGGCGGGCGCACAGGGGTGCCCAGCACCCCTGGAAACGCGAAAGAGCCCCGTGCCACAAGGGCACGGGGCTCTTCCAAAAGGAGTTCGGCGGCGTCCTACTCTCCCACAGGGTCCCCCCTGCAGTACCATCGGCGCTGA
>NZ_JBHUXS010000020.1:0-134527 GCF_042669245.1 Streptomyces sp. NPDC057249
GGATCTCGGTGCGCCGCCGGATCAGTGGGTAGTGGATGCTCCGGCGCTGGCGCAGGAACTGCCGCTGTGGGGCCTGCTGTTGCAGAACGATGCTGGGGTCCATGCGCACCATCGCGGCCCACAGCACGTTGAGGCGTGCGTAGGCGTAGTGCTCGCGGCCGGCCGCGAGCAGCGTTGTGATCCGGGTCGCGATGACGGGGATGAAGTAGCCGATCTGCGTCAGGGTGGCGCCGATGTCGCCGCAGGCCCACGCCATGTCGTTGAGGTTGTCGACGCTGAAGCCGGCTTCGGCGCCAATGACGGCGCCGAGACGCTGCCCGCTGTAGAAGAGGGTGATGACGGCGCCGACGGCGACCAGGCGCAGGCCGATGGCGATGGACTTGGTGGCCGCGGTGCGAGCGTACTTCCAGCACGACCAGGCGAGGTAGGTCTCCGCCGCGGTGTACGTGCCGAAGTACAGCAGCACGTATGCCTGGTAGTAGGGGTCGTGCGCGTAGTACATCGCGAAGTCGGTGGGCCGTTGCGAGGCCGGGGTGAGGAGCACGAAGAGGGCCGCCATGCCGACGATGACGGTGAGACCGGTGATCATCAGATGGTTGGCGCGGCGGCGGGCATCTTCGGGAGGCTTCGACCAGTAGGCGAGGACGCCGCCCTGGAGTGCCAGGACCAGGATCACGAATCCCTGGGCAATGGGCACGACGATGTTCGGCACGCCGAAGACCTGGTCGATGCGGACCCACACCCAGGTGATGGAGACGGCGTAGCTGAGGGCCGAGGCGAGGAAGGACACTGCGAGCGCGACGAGGGCGCTGTCGCGCCGGTCACGCTTCAGGTCGCGGAGCATGATGAGGAACCCTGCGGCCGCGAATATGAGGCACAGGGGGTGCAGGAGGTCTTTCAACGTGGCCTTCGCAGGAGCGTTCTGGATATCGGATCGTCGCGGTGGGCGGAGCGGCTGGCGTGGATGTGCTCCTGGAGGAGGGAGCCGACCGTTTCGGCGTCGGCCTCGAACTGCTCGTCGTACCGGGTCCGCCACATGAGCATGCTGAGTAGGCCCGGCGTCATGTCGGGGAGGAGGCCGCCGAGGGTGCCGACGTCGGCGAGCAGGGGGCCTTCTACCGTGTGGTGCCGCAGCAGCATATGGCCGAGCTCGTGTCCGATAATGAGGTCGGCGTGTGCCTCGCTGGTCGTGGCGTCGTAGAAGATGACGTCTTCGTACTCCATGGCGAGCCATAGCCCGCACGGCGAGGCCGCGTCCAGTGAGTCGGGCAGCGCCTGCGGGTCGGTGATCGGCACCAGCCTGATGGGTCTGCCGGTGTGCCGGCTCACGAAGGGCAGCAGCTCGCGCACGTTGGTGACCGGGGGAAGCTGGAGCTCGGCGACGAAGGCGCGAAGGGGGGCGACGTCGTCGGGGCTTTCAGGCGGGTCGGCAGCGGCCGCCGTGCGCCTGCGCTTCCACATGGCGGGCTCCTTCAACAACCGAGGGGGTGAATCGATGGTCTGCACCAGTATTAGGCCAGGGCTTCGGGGGACTCTGGGAGTCCTTCGAGCGCCCGGGCGGCGTCAACCATCTTGAGCAGGGCTTCTTTGCTGGCTGGGGAGAGCCCGGCGGCGCGCATTGCGAGATTCTTCACGCCCTGCTCGTGCAGCTGCCGAACGAGCTGGAACTGGGAAACGATGCTCTCGGTGACATCGTCCTCCACGAAGTAGCCGGCCGGGACTTGGAAGAACCGGGCGAGGAGTCGGGCGACACGGATGGACGGGTTGTCGCCTTCCCCTGCGCGAAGTTTGCCGATGTACGCAGCGGTGAGGGTGCCGTCGCCGTAGCCGGAGACGGTCTCGGCGACGTGGGCGTTGGAGAACTCGCCCGTCGCCCGATTGGTCTTCGCCGGATCACCATTCCCGGGGCGCAGGACGTCGAACAAGTAATTCAGTCTGTCGGCGAAGCTGGCGCCGGGCCCCGGGGCGGGCACTGGTTGCCTCTCGCCCCCGGTCTCCTTGGCGTTCCGATAGGGCATGGATGCGGCTGCTCTCGTCTGGGCTGCTAAACAATAGTTGACTATGCCACAGGCATACGCCTACGTTCGATGTCGCTACTGCAACTATTGTTTACTGAGCGTGCACACGGGTCGAAGCGGCATTGACCTGCCTGTTTCCTCCTGGCTGCAAGGCTCTCGATCAGCGTCAGCACACGGAACGGAACCACGAGTGACCACCGCACCGGGGCCCTGGACTCCGAACAGCGCCACCTACGGGTGGGAGTCCGTCACAACCACTTCCCTTATGGTTCCCTCCGATTGCTCCGCCTTCCCAGAGAAGCCCACCGTGCCCAACGGACTCGCGGTGACCCGACGCGTACGCTTCCCTGTCCCCGCCACTGGCGGCGCTGCGCTTCAGGCGCGGCAGGTCGCGCGCCCGGCACTCACACTGATGCTCGGTGCCGGCGGGCGGGCCGAACGGCTCATCCGCCGCATCGAGACATGCCTCGCCGAACTTGTCGCCCTGGCCTACACCGTCACGGAAGACGACGACCTGGTGTGCTGCGTCTGGACCGACCCGGATCACGTCTTCCTCTCCGTCGAGCACGCTCAGGCCATGCCCGCTGTTCCGAGCGCCGCAACCATGGGCCTCAACGTCGTCAAGGCCATCGCCGACGACTACGGCACGCACCGCACCGACACGGGTCATCAGACATGGGCGGCCATCGGTCGCGACTGACTCGTTGCTGTTCCCGCGGGGAACAGGAACCGTCACGCGGCCGCCGCCCACCTCGGCCGGGGAACAGGACGATACGGGTCCGATACGTCCCATCCCTCCCACGCTGGATCGATGATCTCCCCAGTCACCACATCGACTACCCCGGCCGGCACTAGCCGCAGCACGACATCCACATGCCTGGACCTCCGCTCGGCACGCCAACGGCGGTAGTTCAGCCGCTCGCGTACATGGCGCGCTCTGCGCCTGGCCCCGGCACCGGCAGTTCCCCGCACCTTGGCAGTCTCCTGCAATACCTGCTGGTCAGGCATCACACCGGCAGGACCGGCCAGGGCCGAGACGAGATAGAACAGCCCTTCCACTTCCGCGACCAGGCCGTCAGCCACGAGGGCGCTCAGGCGCCGGCTGACCGTCGTGCGGTCCAACCCCGTGGCTGTCTGGAGCTCCGCGCGGCTCTTGCCTTCCTCCTCCTCCAGCAGCGTCAGCAGACGAGCCCCGTTGGCCCCGTGCCCGTAGTGGTGGAACGCATCAAGGCTGACGAGCCGAGCAAGGTTCCTGGTGTCGGTGTGCGCCAGTGACACACGGGGGCCTGCCCCCCCAGCTTCCCCCGTGGCTGGTGGGTGTGTCACTCCCGCACCAACAGCCTCATCTGGTCCTGGGGAGCAGAGGCGCCACTTCGATCCTGTCTCAGATCCGGCCCCGGACTTCTCCAGTACCAGCCACCCGGCCTTCCTCAACCGCCGGTTGCTCAGCACTGCCGTTCGTACTGCACACCCCATCAGCTCCGCCTGACGTCGCGCGGACAGCTCGTGGTCGAGGCCGCCGCCGCGCTCGCACAGGCCGAGTCGCACGCTCATGTTCTTCAGGTCGGAGGCCCCGCCCTTCCGGGACGGCCACGGGTGCCGTTCGACGGCCGTACGCACCCGTTCGATGGCTTCCCACGCGCTGTGGCGACAGGTGATGGGGGCCTCTTGCTGGACCCATGTGCGGGCCTTGGCGAGCATCCAGGCGAGCTTGCGCTCGGCGAACTCCGGACCCTTACCCCGCATGAGCCGACGAGCCCACTCTCCCCCCGGCGTTGGGGAGTAGAGCAGCGCGCGGTAGAAGTCCGCGGGCATCCACTCCCTGCCGGGCTGCGAGGCGCCGGCGGCCAGAGCCATGGTGAGCCGGTACCCCTCTTCGGCGTCGTTGCGGCCCGGGTAGCGGCCTTCGACGTCACCTTCGAGGAGCAGTCGGGCGCTGGCCGCGGACAGGCCCTTGGTGATGGACGCGGCGACGTGCGGCGCGATGCGGCGGCGATGCGTTTGTGATGTTTCGCCGAAGCGATCCCGATTGAATTGTCGGCGCGTCGCGGGGATGGACTGGCGGCGCGCGAGGGCGTACGGCATCATGACTCTGTGCTCCGGGGGCTCCTGAGGGCACAAAAAAGGCCCACATCTGGGTCGACCGAGTGAAAACCGCACAGTGTGCGGAACCAACGGACGTGCTAGGTCCGAGTAACGAGATGGCCGGCAGCTCGACGCCACATCGAGCAGGGCGGCCTGGAGGACTGGCTGGGGCTGGAACCGTCGCCACAACGGGACCAGAGCCTGCGGGCCTCCACCAGGGACTAGGTCATGACGACCTCCACAGGGGGAGAGACGGACGAGCGAATGCCACGATCACCCAACTCGTAGGGCGCATCTCCGTCCCGAGGGACAGGGCAAGACCAGAACCCACCAACGAACGCACACAGGCCCACCGGATGTCGGCGCACGACGCGCCGCCCGGTGGGCCTACTCGTTGCGTGTCTCCGCCCTGCGGCGGGTACATTGGTGCTCATAGAGACCAGTCCTTGTCTCGGTCTCCGGGTTGGCCCCGCCGGGTACTCCGCTGCGAAGGTTTGGACGCCTAACTTGCAGCCGGGTGGCGGGGCTTTTCCCGTTGTGCGGTCTTGTGGTCTACCGCCGCGCGGGTTCCGGCATGGAACTCGCATGATCGCAGACGGTAATGGTGGGGACAGACTAGACCTTCTTGTCCCCCGTGCGGGCCATCTTCGCGGGCGTGCCGTGTCGGTGAGGGGCGGTCACGTCGGCCGCCCCCTTCTGCCCTCGGCTTTCTCGCTGGCCTGACCGGCCTGGTACTCGGCCAGGTCCTGATCGCCGTGGTAGGCGACCGCCAGATTCTCCCGCGTGTCCCAGATTGCCCAGTGCAGAGGGTAGTTCTGGTAACGCTGGCCGTCCTCGGGGCGGTATCGGGCTTCGAACCGGGGCGGCAATGGGCGCCTGTCTGCCAGCGGGCCCGCTGCGGCGAAGAGGTGGCTGATGCGTTCCTCGGTGTCGGGCGATACGGGCAGGGGTTCGACGCGGGCGGGGGAGGAGCCGGGAGGCGCCGGCCACCCGTTGGTGTCGATTCCTACCTCGGCGAGCTCGGGCAGCGGTGTGCCCGTGCTGCGTGCCAGCAGGTACGTGCGTTGTTCCTCGCTCGTCCCAGCGCGCCGTTGCCCGAGGGCGACGTGAACTTCGATCAGCATGCCAATGATCTTGTCCTCCTGCGCCTGGTCGCCGCTTCTGCGGGCCTCGACCAGGTGTAGGAGCATGCCTTGGCGCCAGGCCGCAATGCTCGTTGCCTCGGTCATCTCGTTCCCGGATCTGTCGCCGGACAGTGTGGGGGACTGCCCGTGGATTCGTCCGCAGACCATGCCGTGCGGACACTTGCCAGTTTGCGCCGATATCGGCCCCAGGCCGCACGGCACGTGCGAAAGCAGGAGCCTGGAGCCGGGTCTCAGGTTCCAGCGGGCTGGGCCGCCTGAACTCTCACGGTAGTTGAACCGTCCGGTTTGGTATTCGCGGAGCCGGGCGTGTGCGGGTTGAGGGCAGTGGGTGGCGGGTGACTCTCATGAACAGCGACGCATGGCCGGCGCGCTTGACGGTGATTGATCCGCGCCGTCGTCCGGCGCGGATCAATCGCTCGGCTTCCTCGACTGGTGCGTTGAGCTCGCGCGCGAACTCCTCGATGCTGAGCCACTTCTGCCAGGGCAGCAGGTTGATCCTGTGTGCCACAGGAGTGCCCTTCATGGCGGCCGCCTCCTCTCAGGTGTGCACGCGGGTCGCTCGTCCCGCTGCGACCACACACACTAGTGCACACGCTGTCCGCCGGGCGGAAGGGGAGGGCCGCCGGGCGTGCTGGGATCGATTACGGGCAGGGCGACACGGATGCGACTAGGTCACAGTTGTGTAACCGCGCCGGAGAAGGGTCAGGATCTGCAATTGAAACCGCATGGTTGGTACGTCCGTAATTGCCCGTACGCATAGCCGGAGCAAGCGGTAAATGTGCATGAAGACTCACTTTTGACGCATCAACACTGTTTTCGATCTCTCGTACGATTTGGCCGTAGCGGACTTGTTCGCGCCTGTCGGAAGATGGCGTTCCAGAGGCCGATCAAGACCGAAGCGAGGCGGTATGCCCAGGAGGCTCAGCACGAGCGAGACCACGTCGTGCGACGGCGAGCCGGGCCTTGAGGTCGCCGCGGTACGAGCCGCTGGCGACCCCAGCGACAAGGCCGCGATCGCCGAGCTCTTCGACGCCTTGTGGGAGCCGATGGTCCGCTTCATGCAGGCACGCATCCAGGACCCCGCCACCGCGGAGGACCTGGCCCAAGAGGTTTTCCTCAAAGTTGTGCAGAATATTCACAACTACACCGGGGGCGGGATCTACGCGTGGATCTGGACCATCGCGCGCAACGTCTTCTCCGACCACTTCAGGCCGATGCGCAACCGCGGCTTCGAGCAGCCCACCGCTGACTTCTGGCACCTTGACGCCCCCAGCACCGACATGGGCCCGGAGGAGACCGCGGAGTGGAAGGAGCTTCGGCACGCCATCAAGGGCAAGCTGGACAAACTGCCTGAAGCGCAGCACATGGTGCTGGCTCTGCGGATTACCTGCGGGTACTCGGCCGCGCAGACTGCGGAGATACTGGGAAAGCCAGTGGGTACCATTCGCGTGTTGCAGTACCGCGCGCTCGCCAAGCTCCGCGGTTTGATGCCCGACCGTGACAGCAACCTGGCAATGTATCTGCTGTCTGCCTCCGACCCGGAGCGGCAGGGCGAGCAAGCAGCGCCAGTGAGGCTGAGGGAGAAGCACGATGTTGGGTCGCAGGGATAGCGCCGTCGCAGAGCAGCTGGAGCGCTGCCTGTCCGGCGACGCCGAACCTGAAGGCCCCGAGATATCCGGGCTGATGATGGCGGCCGCAGCTCTCGCGCCTCGGCGGCCCATCAGCGAGGCAGGACGTCAGCGGGCATTCGCGGCCGTGATGCGTGAAGTCGACCGCCGCGCGCGGCCGATCGCAGGCACCCACACCGAAGACCTCGCCGAACCGGGCACCCACGTTCGTGTGGCTCAGGCGGGCCCAAACCTTCGCCTGCGCGTCGCCGACATCGAGCAGATCGACGACGAGCGGCTGGAGGAGATCGCCGCCAGCATCGCCACCCGGCTCGGCCAGAACGCTCCGGACCGCAATCAGTGAGCACAGCCCCGGAACTGCGCATTCTCGAAGAGGACCATGGCGTAGACGCCGTCACGTTTGAGAACTGCGACACGGGCGTCACTTACCTGTTCGTACGCCCAGGCCAGTCCTTCGGTCCTGCCGTCAAGGCCGTGCTCAAGGCGTGCCCCGGGATGAGCCTTTCGCAGGCCCAGGACATCGTGCGAACCCACTGCCCGAGCGTCATCGAGATGAACGAGCGTCTCGGTGTCGATCAGGTCATGCCGCGCGTCGAAGCCGCGCCCGACGCCGGCGTCGTGCCTCCGGTCCCGATGCCCGGAGTCGGCCAGCACCGGCGGCCGCGGCCACCACGGTGGGCGCGGATGGCGGCCGTCGCCGCACCGGCACTCGCGGGCGGCATGTTCCTGGCACACTGGATCACCCCCAGCGCGACGCCCGGATCTACGACCCCTACCGCCAAGGCTGCCCCGTCCCTCAGCCAGGATGACAAGGTCACCAGCAACACCTACCGCAGCCCCACGTTCGAGAAAATCGCCGACGGTGGAAAGCTCAAGTGCGACCCGATGGGCGCGTATGAGGCCAAGTGCGTGGACTCGGACGGCAAAGTCATGTTCAGCGAGGCGTCCGTGGGCACCTCGGTTGCCTTCACGTTCTCTTACGACCAGGAGAAGGTCGGGTTCCGGCTCTTCCCTAACAAGGGGTCGGCCGAAGCCTGGGCCGCGGAGAGCGCGAATCAGGAGCTGTACCAGAACGTCCGCCAGTTCAACCGCGTCGTGCTGTGGGGTACGGACATCCACCGTCTCGGCGAGTGGAGCGAGGCGCTGACGGAGCAGACAAGCCAGCCTGCCCAGAAGAGCACCAAGGCCGACCCTGCGCTGGCACTGGCCGGGCATGACTCCGACACCCCACTGCCCGACCGGCTGGCGTACCTGGCCTTTGGCACCCTCGGAGTCACCAAAGAAGCCGTCCACCAGGCGGTGCAGGCGGACGACGCACAGTCGGCACAACTGCTTCGCGCCGTCACGCTCGTTCTCGGCAATGCCGACCCCAGCCGGCTTGGCCTCATCCCTTCCGGGCCGACGGATGCAGTCGCCATAGTCGCGAACGCCACGACACAGCCAGAAGTCGAGGACACGCGGGCCGATACCTCCTCGCTCCCCACGGGTACGGCCGGCACTGGGCGGGTTCCGCGGACCACAGACCCTGTCGTCACCCCTACCGGGAGCGTCACTCCCGAACCGACGCCGCCGACCCTCACGCCCACCACGCCTACGCCATCAGGCGGCTCGCCGACCCCGCCGGCACCGCCGACCGAACCGTCGCCGGACACCACCGCCATCGTGCCCGAAGCGGAGACGACAGCGGAGCCGCCCGCAGCCGACGAGCCCGCCGCAGACTCGGCAACCAGCGAAACCGAGCCGGACGCGGAAACAGAAACGACCCCCGAGCCCGATCCGGACGACGGCGGCGCCGAGCCGGTGCAGGAGCCCGAGCCGGCTCCGCCGCAGATGCTTCCGGCACCGCAGCTTCCGGCACCCGGGGCAACACCTCCGCGGGCTACCGAGCTTCCTGCGCCTGAAATGTCACCAGCTCCCCCTGTCGTGGAGGAGCTGGACGGAGACGGGCTGTCCCTGGAGATGCTGCCTGCCCAGTGGGCGGCGGCCTAGAACGGGGGCCGCTCCTCGCCGCCTCCCGTTGACCAGGCGTCACCCGAGACTGGCGCAGGCCCAGGAGCGGCGGGTGTGCGCTGGGCGGAGACCTTGGTGACCTTCGCTGTAGCACGCGAGAGCGCTGGTCCGACTTCGTCCACGTCCAGTTCGTAGACTGTGCGCTTCACGCCGTCCCGGTCCTCGTACGAGCGCTGCTTGAGCCGGCCCTGCACGATGACCCGGGTGCCGCGACTCAGGGAGTCGGCGACGTTCTCCGCGGCCTGCCGCCAGACCGAGCAGGTGAGGAACAGACCGTCCCCGTCCTTCCACTCATTGGCCTGACGGTCGAACACGCGCGGGGTGGACGCGACACGGAACTTCGCGACTGCGGCACCGGACGGGGTGAAGCGCAGCTCGGGGTCATCGACCAGGTTGCCGACGACGGTGATGACGGTCTCGCCTGCCACGGGGGGCCTTTCGGGGTAGAGGTCCGGCCCGCACGGTGCGGGCCGGACCGGAGGGTCAGGAGAAGAGGAGACGCCAGGTCAGCGGGCCGGGCAGGCCGTCAGGGTCGCCGCGGAGCTCCCTGCGGGAGAGCTGGAAGTCGCGGACGTTCTTACGGTCGGCGTCGCTCCACTTCGGGCCGGGACCGGACACGTAGTGCTTGCCGTAACCCTTCTTCACGAGCTGCTTGCCGAGGGCGGTGACGTGGGCGTTGTTCTTGCCCGGGCCGAAGTAGCTGCGGCCCGGGAAGGGCGGGGCAGGCTTCGGCCGCTTGGCCTGGCCCGCGCCGGCGGCCGGCGTCTTGCCGACGAGCGCCTTGGCCTTGGCCAGGATTTTGGCGAACGGGAGATTCCCGGGGTCGCCATGCAGGTTCTCCGGGACGTGGAGGTGGCCGCAGACGCCCTTAAAGGCGTTCCACTCCGCGAAGGTCATCCGAGCGCTGGTGGAACCGTAGGAGGACGGGTAGGCCGGCCACTTCGACGGGCCCTTGAGCGGGATGCCCATGTGGCTGTGCATCCAGGCGATGAGCTCAGCGAGCGCGTCGAGGGCCCACGCGGGGGCTTCCGGCCAGTAGATGTAGTCGACGCCGGCCTTGAGCCTGCCCCAGGTCTTCTTGTGCGCGGGGTCGCAGGTTCCGACGAGCTCGACCTGGATCGCGTTCAGGGTGTTCGTCTCGACGCCTCCCGCCGCGTTGACCAGGGCCCGGGCGGACCGGTTCAGAGCGAAGTGCTGGTAGATGACGAACTTCTTGGCCTTGATGCTCGGCAGGACGGTGATGTTCGGCGCCGCGGCGCCATTGCTGTAGGAGACGACGCCCGTCCCCTCGGTGGTGTGCAGGACAAGGCAGTTGGGGTCCATCAGGTCCCCCTCGTAGGTGTCGCCGTACCAGTGCGTGCCGCGAATCGCGCCGGGGTAGAGGGTCGTGGCCATGGGTGTGTTCCTCCAGAGCTGGTGTGCAGGGAGGGAGCACCGTGGCGGTTGCCGGGGCTTAGCGTCGCGGGCTCAGTCGAGGCCGGCGGCCTCGTCGTCCTGGTCGCCGTCGGGCGGGTACTGAAGGGCGTGCAGGGTCTCCGCGAGCCGTGTCGCAAGGTCGGCGGACGGGCCGGTGTTCTCGACGGCGACGGGGCCGCCCGCCGCGCCAGTCAGCTCGACTTCGAGGTGGTCCTCCTTGCCGTACTGCTTGCGGTGCTGCCGCTCCAGGTACCAGGCCGCCGCACGCCAGTCCGGGGGCGTGGTGATGGTTTCCTCCAGCACCTTGCCGGTGTGGGGGTCGAACGTGCGGTGGGTCGTGACGATGCCGCCGCGGCTGGCCCGGCGGATATCGAGGGCGGCCGAGAGCGCCGCCGACGCGCGGGCTCGTTCGACCTTCTCGAAGAACTCCACGAAGTGGTCGAGTGAGGGATCGGGAGGGTTGCCGGCTGCGCGGTCAACGGCCTCCGTGCGGCCGTAGGCCATCCAGCGAAGGAAGGTCGCGCGGCTGATGCCCGCGTTGACCGCCGCGAGGTCCACGGCCAGACCGGCGCGGGATGCCTCGACCAGGCGCGTCTCGACCTCCGGTGTCAGGAGCCGGGTGCGCGCGGCGCTGTTGGAGCGGCGGACTTTGCGGCGGGGCATGACGGGGACCGTAGGCCGGTTGCCGGGCTACCGTCCCGGGGTGAACTGGTGCCCGCAGTCCGGGCAGCAGACGGTGCCGGCGCGTTCGTTGTCGCCGCCGCTGTCGCTGTATCCGTCGTCGGGGAAGTCGCCGTCGAGCAGTTCCTTGTCCGGAGCGTCAGCGCCGTCCGGTCCTTGCGGCAGTCCTTCGGGGTCGACCTCTCGCAGCAGCTGCTCCATCTCGTCGTCGGAGATGCACAGGGAATCGAACAGGTCGGCGTCGGAGGTGGCCAGGTCTTCGAGGATCGCGGCGAGCGCCCGGGAGTCCCATCCGCCGGCCATCGGCAGCCGGTTGAGAAGGATGAGCACCGCGTGGGCCTGGCGGTCGCTGACCGAGGCCCATCCTCGGGTGACGGGGACGAGCCATCCGCCGTCGTCGTCCAGGAGCAGGCCGTCGGGGACGGGCTCACCACGGACCTGCATCTCGATCAGGGCCTCGCGCCGGCCGTGCCCTGCGATGACAAGGCTGGTGCGCTCGTCAACAACGGGGGTGTCGATGAACCCGTGGTCCTTGACCGAGGCGATGATCCGCTCGACCTCGTGCTTCTTCGGATTGGCCGGGTCCGGCGGCAGATCAGTGAGCGGGATGTAGCTGATGAAGCGGGGGGCGGCGAGTCCGTTCACGGCTGCTCCTGTCGCGCAGCGGGAAACACGGGGAGGAGCGGCCGTTGGCCAGCGAGCCCGCGGACTTCAACCACGGCGACCCGGCTCGCTACCGGGACGTGCCGTCATGGCCGGACCGTCGGGCCGCTCCTCAGCCGGTGCTGCCCCAGTGTCCGGACGGGGCTGCCCCGGGGCGCCGTTCGGAGAATCCGGGGGTGCGCGTTCCCCGGCCGCCTTACGGGCCAGGCGGGATGGAAGCCGCGCGAGGGGGGTTCCGTCCTCCCCACCGGTTCGGACGTCGTGTACAGTTCGGTGATGTGGCCGCACGAGCGAGCAGCCACCCCCGGTCTGGTGTAACGAAATCCGGCCTCACTCCGTCCATAGAGCGGAGGCCACCGGTTCCAGACCTCCAACGCTCCAAGCCGGTTCGCCGGCGAACAGAGAGGTACGTACGCGATGCCCGAGACGGACAACGCACCTGCGGTCGACCAGAGCGACCTGGCGCTGAGAGCTGCGGTGGCCTACCGCGTGAAGAAGATCGTTGCCGCGGTCTGCGACCCGGTCATCGAGGCGAACGCCCAGCACATCGTGGACACGAAGGGCACTCGCAGTCTGACGGCCGAGATGCCCCTTCCCGACGGTGGCACCCAGCCGCTCGGCACCTTCACCCAGACCATGGCGAAGGCGAAGTTCTACATCGCGGACCAGAAGAAGGTGCTCGACTACGCCGACGGGCTGGGCGAGACCGACTACGTCATCCGCCCGTCCTTCGAGAAGGCGCTGCTGAGCCGCCTGGTCTACAAGGGCGGTCAGGTGATCGACACGGCCACCGGCGAGATCGTGGACGGCATCGGCTACGACCCGGGCGGTCTGACCGACACCGTCAGCCCGAAGTGGAACAACGCCGGCTTGGAGGCGCTGGACGGCCGGCTCGGCTTCGTGGAAGCGGCGCTGGAGAACCTGCCCAACCTGACCGCGGACGACTTCGCCCTGCCGATGCTGGAGGCAGGCGAATGACCGTTCCCGACTTCATGCGTGACGCGCCGTGCGGGGAGATCGACCCCGAAGCGATGTTCCCCGCCCCGACGGACAAGAAGGCCATCACCTTCGCCAAGCACGAGGTGTGCGGGAACTGCCCCACCCGGTTGCTGTGCCTGGAGTGGGCTCTCGACCCGGCGAGCCGCGCCCGGCACGGCATCTTCGGCGGGCTCACCGAGCGCGAGCGCAGCGGCATCATCCGGGCCCGCAAGCTCGGCCAGCGCGTGCGCCTGGACTACGGAACCCGTCCGCCCAAGCCCAAGCGCGTGCTGCCCGCCGTCGCCTGATCGCCCGCACATACCTGCCCCCGCCCCCGCGTTCCGCGCGGGAGGCCGGGGGCCCTTCGCAAGGAACCACAGTGATCTCCAGCGATACCCGTCTGGCGCTGATCGAGCAGGCCGCCGACAAGGTGAGCCCGGTGACGCTCGCCGCGTTCGTACGGCACCTGCGGCGCAGTGACCTCGACCTGCGCCAGTGGCACCGGTGCGGTGACCTCGCCGCTTCGGCCGGCATGACCCACCACGAGGCCCGCGCCGCAGTTGCGCAGCTCGTCCGTACCGGCCTCATGGAACGGGACATCGTCGCTCGGCGCATCGACCGCCAGAGCGACCGGTACACCGTCTACCGGCTGTCGCCCACCGTCATGGAAGGGGCCGACCAGTGAGCCGAGAGATAGACGACCTGGATGAACAGATCGAGATTGTCATCGGCCGCAAGGCGCCGTTCTCCATGGTCCCGGACTGGGTCAGCCTGTACCCGGCGAGCAAGTCCCACCCGCAGTACGCGGGAAAGGTCGTGTCCGCGACGGCGAAGGCCGTCTACAACGTGCTGGCCATGCATGTGAACGTCTCGCGGGGAGACAGCGCATGCTGGCCCTCCCGCAAAACGATCGCGCAGATGCTCGGGTTCTCCCGTGAGCAGAGCGTCGACCCGTACCTGGACCAGCTCGATGAGGCGGACATCATCGACCGCGAGCCGATGACCCGCCCAAACGGGGCCCGTGGCGTGCGGTACATCGTTCACCAGACGCCGCCCGACGGGTACAAGGGCGACCACAACCTGGACGAGTACTACCGGCGCCGGCGCGCCCTGGAAGCGGCGAAGCTGACCCGTCCGGCGGGCCGGCCGCGGAAGGCCGAGAGGGCCGAAACCGTGCTGTCGGCGCCCGCTCCGGCCGCCGTGGAGGAGACCGCCGAGAGCGGCGTGGACGAGCTGGTCCGCACGGCCGCTGCCGAGTGGTGGGCCCAGGCCGAGGCGCTGGCTCGTCGCGGTTCCATGACGCCGGTCGGGACCGACCGGCAGATGGAGCGGGCCCAGGACAACCTGACGGCGCGCATCCGCGACGCTCTCGACGCCGGCCACGACCTGGAGCTCGTCAAGTTCGTGCTGCGCGAGCTTGGCGAGTGGGGCCCAGCCAAGGCGAAGTTCGAACGGGCCCTCAAGACATACCAAGGGAAGACGCCCGAGGAGATCGAACTCGACAAGGCGGCGCAGTCGGGCGCCACGAGGTGGTGGGAAGTCGCCCGGGCCCGGGTCGAGGACAAGAAGATGGGGCCGCTTCTCGCGGACACGAAGCGCCAGGAGACGGGCTACTTCCTCAACCTCCGCACCCGCATCCGGACGGCGCTGCACGCCGGCTACAGCCGGGAAATCATCTGGCAGGCCCTGATGGAGCTGGGCGAGTGGTCTCCGGCGAAGAGGGAGTTCGACCTCGCGCTGCGCCGCCTGTCGGGCGTGCAGCAGAAGCGTGGCGGCAGGAAGCCGCTGTTCAGTAACGACCAGTGGAAGCACAAGGAAGCGCCTGCCCAGGGTGCGGCTACCGGGACACCGGACGCCCCCGACCTGAGCGTGTTCGGTGTCCAGTCCGATGACGCCGCCTGACCAGAGGAGGACCGACGACGTGTCCCTCACCATGCCCGCCCCGGCGCTCCCGGCATCACACCAGGTTGTGCGCGCCGATGGTCCCATAGCCGCCGTGGCGAGCATCCTGCGCCGCCGCGGTCTCGACCCGGGCAAGGCGCCCCTAACAGAGGACCGCCCCGACAGCACGGACGCCTACCAGCGGGAGGTGTACCGGCAGGCGTGGGTGAACTCGCTGCGCGTGTCCGGGCACAACGACTACGCCCGATTCACTCTCGCCAAGCTCCACGAGGACCAGTTCCCCGATCACGTGCGCACCTACGTGGACAAGATCGTGGAGGTGCGGCAGCTCAATCGCGAGCAGGAGAAATTGCCGTTGGACAAGCGGGACATCGTGCGGCCCACCGTCCAGCACCTGATTCTCCACGGTTCGACCGGCTCGAAGAAGACGGCCGCTGCTGCGGCGGCCGGCGCCTACGCCGTTGAGCGGGGGCTGATGGCCCGCTTCGTCTCGCACTCGAAGTACCTGCACTGGCTTCGCCCGGACAGTGCGCCCGCCGGGCTCACGCACACGCAGATCGTGGAGCGCTACGAGCGCTGCGACGTGCTGGTCCTGGACGACCTGTGTCAGGAGATGGACGAGTACGCCACGAACCACGTACGGACGCTCACCAGCAACCTGATTACGGCACGGAGCAGCTCCGGACGCGGAACGATCTTCACGACGAACCTCAACTTCGACCAGGTGGAGGAAGTTCTCGGCGAACGTCTGGCATCCCGCATCGGGGGCCGGGCATTGCCGCTCAAGCTCATCGGCGACGACGCCCGAAAGCCTCAAAGGTGGTAAACGGCAACATGTGTGACGGGGCGCTGAACGATGAAGGCCGGTGAGCGGAGCGTGATCTAGGCTGTCCGGAACCGGTGCGCTCACGAGCGAGAGCGCGCTGACAACGCTCTGGAGGACAGCTTCGTGACCCCGCCCCTTCCAACGGCACGCTTCGCGACCATGTCCGAGTCGGACATTCGATCCGCCGAGCGCACACTGATCGCAGGGACCTGGGCAATCACAGCCGGGGCTCTGCTCTACAGCGTGCTCACCGTCACCCCTCTCGTCCGGTCGGTCAGCCCGTCGGGATGGGAGTGGACGGCACCCATCCTTCCGCTCGTCGTGGACGCCGCGGTGATCATCGTGGTGAAGCTCGACGCGGTCATTGCCCGGCTCGGCGGCAAAAGCGGCACTTGGCCGGTTCTCCTACGGTGGATGACCGGCCTGATGACGCTCGCGCTCAACGTCGGGAACAGCGCTCTTCACCGGGACTGGGTAGGCATGGCTGTGCACTCGGTAGCGCCGCTCCTGCTGATCGTCACCGCCGAGGCTGGCCTGTCGTACCGGCGCGCAATCACAGCCGCCCTGTCTCGCATTGCACAAGAGCAGGCAACGGCAGTGGAACGGGAACGGGCTCAGCGCGAGGCGCAGCAGCGGAAGGCCCGCGAGGAGCGGGAGCGGGAGCAGGCCAGGCGGCAGGAAGAAGAGCAGCAGGCACGCGACCACGCCGCCCGCGTGGAACGGGAGCGCGCACAGCGCGAGGAGACGCGGCTTGCCGCCGAGCGCGAGCACGCCTTGGCCGTAGAGAGGGAGCGCACCGCGCGGGAGCAGGCCGAGCGGGCCGCGGCGCTGGAACAGGAGAAGGCGGCCCGCGAGTTCACCGCGCGGATGGAGCGCGAGCGGGCGGAGCGGGAAGCCTCCGAGCGCCGGCGTCAGGAACAGCGGGCGGATGAGGAGCGGCGCGAAAGGGCCGAGCGCGAGGAGCAGGAGCGGCGCCGGGCAGAACGGGCGCGCCAGTCGGAACACGCCGCGGCGGTCGCACCTTCCAGCGGCCGACGTGTTGTTCGGGCGGCTAAGGTCGAGGGGACGGCGCAGCGTGTTGTGACGGCCGTGGTCATGGACAACGAGTTCGCCGGCCTGACGATGGACAAGGCCGAGGAAGCCCTGTTCGAGCTGTACTTCGCGGCGCGGGAGACGAGCACGTACGAGGACTGGGAACAGGACCCGCTCGCCCGGCCGGGCGGGGAGTTCTGCGGTAGCAACCTGGGGCGCCGGCTGGGCCGGTCGTCCACGTCGGGCCGCACGAAGGTGAAGCCGAAGTTCGAGCGGTGGTACCAGGAGAGAACTGCGGCAGATAGCCGTGAACTGGTCGGCGCACACTGAACTGACCGGCAGTTACTACGGCGGGTGCCCACCACAGGGTGCCCGCCGTAGTCGGTTCCAGGCACACCCCTCAGCGTGACCACATGGTAAGCTGTACACTGTGCCCGAAGGGGATCTAAGCCCCTTCGCTGGCGCACCATGCCCCGGTCCGAGCAAGCCGCGGGCGTCAACGCTCCAAAGCCAGCGCAGGAGGACGGTCACCCATGGCCGAAGCAACCACAGTGGCCGTGGACGCCACGCCGGAACCCCTCACCGTCGACGTAGCCATGATCGCCGTCATGCGGGAGATCGGCGTCGTCGGCAAGAACGGCCGTAACAAGGCGCAGAACTACCGCTTCCAGGCGTATGACGACATCGTGGCCGCAGCCTCCGGCCCGATGGCGCGGTACGGCCTGCGTATGCTGCCCGAGGTCACCCAGCAGCAGCACTTCCAGCGCGGTGACGTGAACGTCGCGATTCTGACTGTTCGGTACCGCATCCGCGGACCCCTCGGCGACGTGCTGGACACCCCCATCGTGGTGGTCGGCGAAGGCGCCGACGTGTCGGACAAGGCCACCAACAAGGCCATGACCGCCGCGAAGAAGTACGCATTCAAGCAGGCATTCGAGATCAGCGACGGCGCCGACGACGGCGACTTCGAGCATCCGGTCCCCGCCAGAAACCCCCTGGACTGGTACATCAGCCAGATCAACGAGAGAGACGTCTGGCGCAACCAGCACGCGCTGAAGGCGGTGTTGGACAGGGCCACACGCGAGAGGTGCGATGGTCTGTACATGCCCGACCGACCCGACGCCACCCTGCGCATGGTGATCGAGGCGCAGGGCCGGAAGCTGGAGGCCGAGCAGCAGGAACGCGAGCAACGGCAGGCCGAGGAATCGGAGGCCCTACACGCGCAGATGCGCGCCGAGTACCCGTACCCCTCCGAGCCCACCGACGAGTGGGACCAAGCCGTGCCCGTGCCGCAGCCGGCTGCTGCTCGGCGCGCAGTCGCAAGGCAGATGGCGCCTGAGAGCTCCGCGCATCACCCCCCCGCCACTCCCGCTCACTCGACCCCGCCCGTGCAGCCGGTCCCGCCCGTGCAGCCGACCCCGGCCGACCTGGAGGAGATCGACCGCCAGTTCAAGGCAGCGCTCGCAGACCCGGTCAATGGCTGGCAGGCGCTCCACGACATGCGTTCACGGTGGGGGGCGCTTCTCGCGCAGGCTCCAATCGTCACCGACTTGTGGGGGACGGTGGATGCCAACAGCGCCATCGCCGTGGCCCTCGGAAGCTGGGCCAACCTCATGCAGCAGCACGAGCCGCCGGTCGCCACGCCCACACCTGCGCCCCAGGGCGTACCCGATGGGGCAGCAGAGCCGGCAGCGGAATGGCCTCCCCTGCGTCTTGCTCCACGGAGAGCTGACATGAGCGCCAGCGAGCGAGCGCGCGCGGCCATCGTGGCTGAACTGGAGCTGCAAGCACAGATGCTCGGAGTCCCCACCCTGGAGTTCGTTGCTGATCTCCTCCCCGAAGGCGGAACGAGTATTGAGGACATCAAGGGCGGTAGCCGCCTCCAAGACCACGTCAAGCAGCACCGTCCCGAAGTTCTGGCGACGTTCATCAGCAAGGGGATGAGCGAGGCGGCAGCCGAATATTCCAAGTTCGGTGACCGTGTCCCCGCCCGCGACATCAACAAGTTCCTCCAAGGCGTCCTCAAGGTGTCGTGACGAGACATGCCGTCCCGTGGCGCATGACCACCGAAGGCCGGACGGCATGCCCTCCGAGGCGGCACGTCACGTCACGTCTACTGAGCCACCCGAGGGGTACGCCCGGCGAGGGGTACGCCCGGCGAGGGGTACGCCCGGCGAGGGGTACGCCCCGCGAGGGGGTACGCCTGCCGAGGGGTACGCCCCGCGAGGGGGTACGCCTGCCGAGGGGTACGCCCCGCGAGGGGTACGCCCCGCGAGGGGGTACGCCTGCCGAGGGGTACGCCCCGCGAGGGGGTACGCCTGCCGAGGGGTACGCCCCGCGAGGGGGTACGCCTGCCACTTCGCCCCCCTGTCTGCATCAGCCGTGCTGTTCCCCCGGGGAACAGCACTCTGTGGGGCGGTGCCGCTTCGGCGTGCGCAGGCGAGTGCGAGGCCCTGACCTGCCTAAACAGGCGTACCCTGACTGTCCAGCGTGGCGTACCCCGTACCGGTGAAGCGCACCCCGTACCCGTACCCGTACCTGCGATCGCACCCGTACCCCGTTTTACGCGGGGGCGGCGTACCCCGCACCCCTGTCCGTCATGAAGGCGGTCGTACCCCGTACCCCTCCGCCTGGGAGGTACGGGGTACGGCATGGAGAAGGGCGTACCCCAAGGGGTACGCCCTTCGTGGGGAACGCTATGGCTACCGTCCAGTGGATGCGGCCCGGGCGGCATCACGCTGTTTGCGGCGTTCATCGGCAGCGGCACGGTCGGCGGCTTCCTCCTCGCGGACCAGCTCCAGGAAGCGCACCGGGTATTCGTCGGCCAGCCTTCGGCGGGCCCTTGCGCGTGGCCGAGGCTCGGGGACGTGGTGACCGCGACGGGCCACAATCCCCGCGAACACTGTCTCCAGCAGTACAGCCTCGTTCTCCGCCCGGGCCCGGAAGCGGCGGACGTACTCGCGGGTCCCGTTGGCGCCCAGAGAGGCGGGGGGTGTCCCGACGTACTTCTCCGGCTCACGGACAATGCGGTCCACGAGTCGGCGAGCCTTCCGTACGACCTCCGGCGAGCGCAGCGCGTAGGCGAGCACCTGGTCGACGTCGTCGGGCGAGTTGATGAAGGCGGCCAGAGTCTCGGCGAGCTCGGCGTTCGGCATCGCGTTGAGACGGCTGATTTCCTGTTCCACCTCTGCCCGGTCGGGCTCGACCCAACTGCTCTTGCGCCCCCGCTTGTCGGGCCCGTCCTGGTCCGGTGCCGCCATGCTGGCTGGCCCTCCTGAAGTCGGTCGGTCGGCTGCGCCGAGGTTGGGGTATGGGCAAGGTGGCCGCCCTGCGACCGATCTCCCCGCGAGCCGGATCGTCCCGGATAGCGGCCGGTACCCGACCCTGGGTTCCCGAAGGAACGCAGTTTGCTCGGAGCCCTGAGCGGCACGCTCCCTTCTCAATCCCACCGAGGCGGGAGAGGAATGGAACCGCGGGGCTTACCTGCGACGGTGAGATCGGCGGCACGGCGGCCACCTACAGCGGATGATACCTGCGCGGCTCCGCCGGACCGCCATTGTGCGGCCCTATTCGGCCGCAGGGGACGTCTTCGGGCTGGTAATCGACTCGATGGCCGGGGCGATGCCGCTGGGCTTCCAGATCAGATCGTGCGCGCTCTGGGAGACGGCGAGGACCGCTCCGATGGTGCCCAGCGTGGGAAGGCCGTGCTGGAGCTGGCCCAAGCCGTTGGTCGAGGCCACGGTGGCGACGCCGGCGAGCAGCGCCATGAGGGCGGCGACGATCTTCTTGGCCCGTACGGACCACTCGGGGCGCTGGACTACGGCGGTGATCAGGGGCATGAGGCCGCCAACGGCGGAGCCGGTACCGACGAGCTGAAGGGTGGAGGACATGGGGTTTCCCGTCTGTTAGAAGAGAGTGAGACGGCGGAAGAGTGGCGGCAGGCGAGGGCTTGCGTCGCGGCGTGCGGGCGCGGGCGGTCAGTCTCGGTCCTGGGCGTCCACGTCGGCCCTGATCTCCTCCGGCGGCACGGGGGCCGGCCGCCCGAGCGTCCTTGCCACCAGGTCCCGCAGGTCACTGATGTACTCCAGCGCCGCGGCC
The DNA here is from genome assembly GCF_042669245.1 of Streptomyces sp. NPDC057249. Taxonomy (NCBI): domain Bacteria; kingdom Bacillati; phylum Actinomycetota; class Actinomycetes; order Kitasatosporales; family Streptomycetaceae; genus Streptomyces; species Streptomyces sp. NPDC057249. Next base: position 20,483 of record NZ_JBHUXS010000020.1, read on the forward strand.
TTCCAGCGCCGCCACTGCCGCTGCTCCTCTTCCAGGCGCTCGACCTTGCGCTCCAGGTCGACCTGCCGCTCTTCAAGAGTCGTGACCCGGGCCATCGTGGACTCGTTGACCGACCTCTGCTGTTCGAGCAGGGTGGTGAACCCCTCGGTCACCGTTTTCATGGAGGAGACGAACGTCTGTCCTTCGGCGACTGCGGCATCGGTGCTGTTCTTCTTGGTGTTGGTCCTGTAGACCAGCCAGGCCCCGCCGAGGACGCCGGTCATGCCGAACAGCGGGGTAAGGACAGGCGCCAGGGAGGTGAGCCACTCCATGGCCGCCTCCTCGCTTGTGATCGTCAGATGGGTGCGCGGGAGCCGGGGCCCTTCAGCCCGCGGCTCCCCGCGACACGAAAGCTGCACTACTCGGGAGGCTTGCGTCTCAGACAGCGGGGACGATGTCGGCGACGAGCCAGTCGCAGCCGGCGCACATCGCGGCCCAGACCGGCGGTTCGGCGTTGGGGTACATCGCGGCCACGTACTGGATTCCCTCGGAGGGGCACCCGGGCGTGTGGCACGTGATGACCATCCGCGTGGACGTGGGTTTTTCGCTTTCAGCGGTCATCGCTTTCTCAGTCCTTCGCGATCACGATGTAGTCGATGTTGGTGGCGGCGTTGTCGGTGCGGGTGACCCAGACGGTCATGGACGTGTCGGTCTGGTCGGTGATTGAGACGCCCTTGACGTCCGTTCCGACGACGGTGGTGACGGGCGTTGCCACGCCGCGGAAGGTCTTGGAGCCCACCGGGAATCGGAGTCCGGTGACGGTCATGGAGGTGGGGACGTTCGGGGTGGGTGTGATTCGTACGCGTCCGACCTCGATGTTCCGGGCGGACAGATAGCCCTCGACCAGGAACCGTGTCTGCGGGATGAAGTCGGCCGGCGCCCGGGCGGAGCCTTGGAAGGTGACGCGGTCGGCCTTGAGGATTGCCGTGCCGACAGTGTCGTCGGCGGCCAGCGTCAGCACGGGCCGGCTGGGCCAGGCGACGAAGCGGGTAGGGCCCTGGATGACGAGGGCCTGCATGCCGTCGCGGTCGGTGCCTGCCGAGATGTCGGCGGAGAGGTCCCCGGACGTGTTGAAAAAGCGCACCACCCCGGTGGAGTCGGTGTTGGTGACCAGCACCCGGTTGCCGGTGGCGGCGGTCTGGATGACGGCACCGGTGATGGTCTTGCCGTTGAGGGCGTCGGCGTCGATTTTCTCCGCCGTGATCGCTCCGGCCTTGATGTGGGTCGCCTCGATCGCGCCCGCCGCGATCTTCGTCGCGGTCACGGAGTTCACTGCGAGCTTGTCCGCGGTCACGGCCAAGGCGTCGAGTTTGGCCGTGGTGATGGCCAGAGCGGCGATCTTCTCGGCGGTGACGGCCAGGCCCACGAGCTTTTCCGTGGTGATGGACTTGGCCAGGATCTCGCGGGCGCTGACCGCGTCCGCAGCGATCTTCCCGGCGGCCACGGAGTCTGTGGCCAGGTGGGCTGTCGCGACGGACCCCACAACCAGGTTGGTGCCGTTGACCACCCCGGTCTTGAGGGCTTCGATGGTGACGGCGTCGACTTGCATGACGCCGGCCGCCGACGTCGAGCCCGACCCGAAGTTGAGCCAGAGCGCCGGCGAGATGAAGCGCACGTCGCCGTGCAGAACGCCCGGGGCCCGGGGGTCGGGGTAGGCGCCGCCATTGCCGGGCGCGCCGGGTGCGGCCAGGCCCTGGATGTAACCGGTGTAGGTGACCCAGCCGCCGCCGGCGGGCTGGGAGGCGGAGGATGCTGCGCAGTAGTGCTGTGAGACGTAGGAGTTCTCGCCGGCTCGGTTGACGTACGTCTTTCCGTCGGCGGCGAGGCCCAGGACGCCGATGTACAGCCGGTCGGTGCCGGTGGTAGAGGCGACGGTGGTCCGGGTCCGGACCGACACCCGATAGAGGACTTCGGGGTCGTAGGCGATCTGCACGGTGCCGCGTAGTGCGGTGTAGCCGGTGGCCTGGCCGACGTTCTGCCCGGTCCGGGCGTCGGCAACGTTGCCGAGGAGTTCCCACTTGGCGCCGGGGGCTTGGCCCAGGACTTGCCATGCCGACGGGTCGGTCATGGTGTCGACGTACCGTTGCGCGGCAAGGTCGGAGACGGCTCCGCCGAGCGCGTTCAGGGTGACGGCCCCCTTGGCGAGGGCTGGGGAGCCGACCGCGCCGAGCGCGATCTTTGCCTCGGTCACTGCGGCTTCGGCGAGCTTCGTCTCGTCGATGATCTGGTTCACGAGGTCGTCGCCGACGGCCTGGCGGGGCGTGCCCTGCACGGCCGTGCTTGCCTCGCCGGTAACCGCCGCGGTGTTGGCCGCGACCAGGCGCACCCACACCGGGGCGTAGCCCTCAACGGAGATCGTGGCGGCGCCGCCGAGCGGGGCCGTGATGGTGGCCGCGAGCGTCGTCAGGTCCGGGAGGAAGTCCGGGGCGGGTCCGACGTGGACCTGGACGAGAGCGAAGTCGGCCGGCGCTGCTTCCGCGTCGGCCCATGCCCCGTCCCACGCCACCACGAGACCGGCGAGCTTGGTCTCGACGGCCGGTGCCGTCGGTGTCGGTGGCGGCTGCGAGTTGCGGGGGGCGAGCGCGACGGTGCCGTCGTCCTGAACGCCGATCTGCGCACGGAGGGTGCCGTCGGCGTCGTAGATGTCGAGCGCGCCGCCCTCGATCGAGGCGTTCGTGAGCGGGTTGGCGCGCTCCAGCGCGGTGATCCGGTCCTCAAGGGCCTTGAAGTACGCGCCGAACTGCTTGGCCTTCTCGCGTTCGTCCAGCCCGAATGACGACGGCACCCGCCCCGCCCCCTTCCTCCTCCGGTGGTGTGGAGTGGAGAGGATGAAGGGGCGGGCGGGTTAGCGTCGCGGGCTCAGCCGTAGTGGTCGGAGCGGGCCAGGGTGAGGATGGCGGCGCCGGCGGCCGGGTCGATCTCCTCGGCCATGATCCGGTGCCACAGGGCAAGCTCGCCGAGCCACGGAATCTCGACCTGGACGAGGATGCGGTCGCCCAGGCACCAGCTGCCCAGCGGTGCGTTCTGGTGCTGCTTGATCGCGATCGACGGGATGGTGATCTGCTCGGAGTGCCGGGAGAGCTGCGTCTGCCCGTACTCCGTGAGCAGCTTCAAGTTCGCCGTGCTCTTGAAGGTGAAGACCCGGGCGCGGCGCAGCCGCTTGTCGTCCCGGACGAGGCGGACCTTCGCGGTTTTCCGCCCGACGCCCTTGCCGAGTGCGTAGACGGTGTTCGCGAACTCGTCGCCCTGTCCGGACGGGGTCGCGATCTCCACGATGTTCTCGCCCTGCGCGAAGCGGAGGTCGGTGCGCTGCCGGCCCAGGCGCTTGTGCCCGAGGTCGATGTGGTGGATCACCTTCTCCTTGGAGCCGTCCCAGCGGTGGGACTCCATGTAGTCGGCCTTGGCCAGGCGCATCACCTCATCGATCGTGTCCCCGCAGTCCGGGAAATCCCACCAGTTCAGGGTCCAAGGGTCCTCGCCGTTGCTCGCGCCCAGGAGGTGCCCGGAGTCGTGCTTGTCGATCGTCACGCCGAGATTCCCGCCGTGGTAGCTCTGGAGGTGCGCCCAGATGTGCCGGAAGACGTCGTAGGACTCCCACCGGGGGCTGATCTTGTCCTTCGGCCGCTTGGGCATCTTCCGCTTCGGGCGCGTGCCGTCGATATAGCCGTCGTGATTCTTGTCCTTCCCGTCGTACGCCCACTTCTCCTTGATCTTGACGGCGGCCTGGATGCCTGACCCGAAGTAGGGCATGCCGTGCGGGTAGGCGGTGTATCCCGAGCAGCCGATGTTCATCTTCTGCCCCTCGTAGCCGAGGCTGGTGACCAGTCCGCCCCAGCGGATATGCCCGTCGTACTCGGCGTACAGGGTGGTGGCCCACTCCCCGATGATCGGCAGCCCGTCCGGCTTCGCGAGGAGCCGCAGGTACTCCGGCTCGATGGTGCCCCGCATCTCCCCTGGCCCGCTCAGCTCCCGCTTCGGCAGGGACGTCGCCACGAAAGGCACGTCCCAGTCGAGGAAGTCGCCGGTCGTGGAGCGCTGGGCGATGTACCTCCACCCCATCAGACGACCGCCGGGGCCTGCGCGTACGTGATCTCGGCACACAGCACGGTCCCGGCATCGGCCCGCACCAGGCCCGTCACCCCGGCCGTTCCGATCCCCTCCACGCCGATACGCACGACCTGGCCGCGCTCCTCCGGGGGAAGAACGAACGTGTGGCCTGTCTGCGCGGCGATCCGGCCGGCCTGCGCGGCCTCGAAGGGGAGCTGCGCCCCCGCCTGGTCCCCGCACGTCACCCGCAGCATGCCCTCGGCCGCGGTGGCGTCCGGGTGGAGAAGGCCGGTGACGGAGATGTGGACGGAGACGTGGGTGGCCCACGCCGGGACGACCGTCGCCCACGAGGCACCGAGCGGGAACTCCTCCCAGACGTCGGTGATCGGGCCGAGCTCGTCCGGGGTCTCCCACGCCCGGTAGAGGTAGTGGCGGCTGGTCTGGGAGCGCGGGCGGGCCATCTGCCGCAGGTCGGTGACCATCGCCGCGGTGACGGACCCGGTCGATGCCTCCAGGTCGACCCGGGCCAGCGTGACCGCCGTCGACGTGGGGTCGACGTCGTGGATGCTCGTGGTCCCCGGCGGCACGTCCGAAAGCACCCGGGTGTAGACGTACGGGCCGATGGCCGGGTCCTCGGGTTCCGGCCACAGCTCCCCGCCGAACGGGTCCTCGACCCGGGCGATGATCAGGTCGCTGCGCGGGCCGTCGGCCCCGGTGGGCTCGATGCTGACCTGCTCCGCAGTCGGCATCCGCGCGGCGTAGGACTGCGCCAGGCCGATGCCCTGCCGGCGGGCGACCATCGCGCCGGGGCCGACCTGGACCGCAGCGGCGGGCGCGTCGAGCGCCGTGACCAGCAGGTCGGCCGGGCCGACGATGCCCTCGCCGCCGCCGGCCGCCACCTCCGCGATCAGCCGCAAGGTCTCCTCCGATGTGACCGTGTTCTCCACAAACCACGGCACCCCGTCCCACGCCATCGCTGTCTCCCTCGGATCGAATCGGGTGTGATCCGCGGAGACTGAACCGGCCGGACAGCTAACGTCGCCCCCTGCCCGCGGTCACCACCAGGTGTGGGCGTTGCGCCACTTGAACTCGATGCGGGGGCCGGTGCCCTCCGGGTAGGTGGTGCCGGTGCGGCTGTAAGCCAGCTCCATGTCCCACCGGCCGGGCGGTACCGCCATCGCGGCCAGGCGCGGCGAGGCCCGGGTCAGCGCCGTTCCCACTGCCGACCGCGCTCCCGACGCCGCGGTCTTGGTGACGTTGCGGTACCAGGGACTGGCATCGATCGTGACGTGCTCTCCGACCTTGAGCGTCAGCGACAGCTGTACCGCCCACAAGCCGTGCACGGTCACCTTCGGGTTCCGGCACGGGCCGTGCATCACGATGACGGGATGGGTCGCCAGCCGGCCGCCCACCGCGATCTGGACCTTCTTCCGCGTGTGGGAGGCCACCCACTGCGCGTACTCGCCAGCGCGGCCCGGACGCCACGCACTGCGCGGCACCGAGTAGTCCCACAGCCCGGCAATCTGCCGCTCCTCGTCGTAGAACCGGTCATCCACGGCCACGAAGTCGGCGACGACCGGGATGTACCCCTGGGAAGCGAACCGGGAGTGGGCAACCGCGAACTTGCGAGGCCGGCCGAACAGGCGCCGCGTGCGCCCACCAGTCCGGTGCGACAGCCACGCCGGTTCACCGGGCCGGTCCCGCAGCGAGTCCGCCCGCCACACCTGGCGCAGCATGTTCACCCCGTCCTGCGCCCACGTCTCGCGGGTGCCCTCGGCGCGCAGCATGCCCAGAACCACAGGCTCGTTGTTTTCCTCGGGCCACCCGCCGATGTACTCGCCGGAGGTCAGCCACCGGTCGCCGCGCGGCCACTTCCGGTCCACGGGGTAGTCCACCGCGTCCACGCCGAGCTCGAACGACACCGTCGCCGAGCGCTGGTAGTCGCGCCCCAGCCGGACCCCGTCCTCACCCGGCAGCGGCGCGTCCCCCACGTCCGGGTCGCTGAAAGCAATCTCCGGCTCGGTCAGAGCGTAGATCCCTGACCGCTCCCGCCCGAAGGTCAGAGCCGCGCCGGGCAGGCCGTCGTAGCTCCCGTACCCCAGGTACCAGTCGCCGTCTCTCATCTACTTCCCTCCCAGCTTCAGGCGCCGCAGCTCAAACATGGCGTCTTGCAGCGCCTCGCTGGTGTCGCGTACGGCCGCAATGTTCAGGTTCAGGTCGCCCCCGACGAGAGCGCTGTTCCCCGGGGGAACAGCCGACGTGGCTCTTGTTGTCCCCGAAGTTGTGGCGGCGCGGTTGAGCGCAACCGCGTTCTGGCGCTGACCGGTGAGGCCGCCGCTGGCGTACCAGGCAACCGCCCCACCGAAGCGGCGCACGATTTCCTCGACTATCGCCTTGGAGCGGGCCCTCTTGGACACCCCTAGGGGTACGTACCCCTCGCCTCCGGTCTCTCGCTCCGCCCATACCCTGTAGCTGCCGGCCGGGGCGATCTGCGCGACGTGGTTCTCGCGGCGGAGACCGCCCCGGGCGAACGCCTGGATCTTGCCGATGGCCTTGGTGATGCCGCCGTTGGCGAAGTAGTCGACAACGCCCCCGTTGGCCTGCGCCTGGATCTTGTCGGGGACCCCGTTGGCATCGACGTCCCAGGCTGTCGGTTTGAGGTAGACGCCTACGCCGACCTGGCGGCCGACGATGTTGTTGATCGCGCCTTGGATGGCGCTCGCGTTCTTCTTCGCCGTCCCCGTAGGGACAGTGACTTCGACCTTCTTCCCCGGCAGCTCACGGATCTTGAAGCCGAGGTCCTTCAACGCTTCCTGCGCGGTACTCGTCGGCGCTTCGATCGTGAGTTTCCGGCCCTTCAGGGTGGCCAACTTGTCCTTCACGCTGTCCAGCTGATCGATAGCCGTCCGAACGATCGCGGTCGTCGTAATCGTCTTGGAGTCTGGTGCGTTGGCGATGTCGGTCACGAGGGCCTGGATGTTCTCGCGCGCCTCATTGGTCGGTGCCTGGATCTTCACGCTCTTCGACTTCGGGATCTTGGTGATCTTGTAGCCGAGACCTTCCAGGGCGTTCTGCGCCTCGGCGGTCGGCGCCTGAATCTCAAGGCTCGTGCCCTTCTTCAGGTTGGCCAGGCGAACCGAGAGCCCGATCAGTTCCGCATTGATCTCGGTGACGCCCCTGGTCTTCAGGAGCATGGACACGGTCTCGGGCATCAGCCCCATTTGTGAGGCGAGTCCTTCAGCCTCCTCCTTCGTCAGGCCGAGATCGCGGCCGTAGCGCACCGCGGCGTCACGGGCCTTGGTCATCTCGGCTTGGCCAGTTTTCAGTCCCTCGGTGAGCGGCTTGCCGTTCGCCTCTGCCATGTCGAGTGCTGCCACCGCGGCATCGACCGCAGAGTCCCGCAGGTCCTTCAGTGCGCTGTTGTACGCCTGGCCCGTCTTCGTGGTCGTCTTGATGGTGCCGTCTGCCTGGATGAGCGTCTTGGCGGCATGAGACAACTTCTTCTTGTTCGCGTCGATCGAGTCATTCACAGAGAGAATGGCTTGGTTAACTGCCGTCTGGGCGTCGTGGAAGCTGGTCGTGTTGCCGGTGAGCGCGTCCAGGGCTCTTTTGAGGGCGTCGACCCGGGTGTCCGCGGTCCCCGTCGATTTCGACAGACCCTCGACAGCTGCCTGCAAGCGGCTGTAGGCGTCCGTGCCGGAGTCGCCCGCACTCTTCTGCGCGTCCGCGAGTTCCTTGTTCTTCTTCTGGGTCGCCTCAAGTTCCCCGTTTACCTCTGTGAGGGCCTTCTGGGCACGGTCGGCGGCCAGGCCCGTGTCGTTGAGGACGATGGCGCCGCTGGACCGGTGGATCATCCAGTTCGCATCGATCGTGTCCTGCAACGTCGTGTTGAGGTCCTTGAGCGAGCCGCCCTGGTTCAGGTAGGCGTCGGTGACCTGCCCCAGGGTGATGTTCGCCTTCCCCAGGACGTCCATGAGCTTGCCCTTGCCGTCCGCCAGCTCCATGTCCTGGAGCATCTGGGCGGCCTGCGCCCGGACGTTTGCGTCGATGATTCCGTTCGAATCGCGCAGGGCCTGCGACAGTGAGTCGATGCGCTCCTTGTGGGCCTGGGCCGCCCGGGCGCTTTTCTCCTGCTGTGTGGCCAGGAACCCGAGCCCGATCACCGCGCCGGTGATGGCTGCCCCCCACGGGCCACCGAGCGCCCCGAGGAGGCCGCCGGCGGATCGGCGCAGCACTCCCATGGATGCACTGGCTCCAGCCAGGGCCCGGGGTATCCGGCCGGCGTCGGCTGCGGCTCCGCGGTAGGCGAGGCCCATGCGTTGCCACATGCTGATCTGTGGGCCCATGCCGCGGTTGGCGACGCTGGATGCTGCGCCCAGGTTTCGGATGTTGCTGAGCAAGCCGCCGAGCATGGTGGTTACGCCGCGTACGACTCGCAGCGCCAGGAGGGTGCCGAGCATGATGCCCAGGGCTTTCCCGAGGCCCGGCGTCACGGCCATCAGCCGGTTGAAGAGGTCCAGCAGCCCGTTGAAGGACGCCAGCAGGAACCCGAGGCCGGTACCGGCCGCCGACAGGTGGGCAATGGCGGTGGCAATGTTCGAGATCAGGGCAACCACGGTCGGGCCCATGTTCCGGCCGAGGGTGTCCAGGAAGCGGCCGATCCCGGGCATGAGCTCGACCCGGATCTGCCGTACCAGGTCGGTGATGCCGCTGTCCCGGGACATCTTCCCGAGCCCGCGCATGAGATCACCGACGAGCCGGTTCAGCTCGTGGAAGGTGGAAGCGGAGTCGTTGAAGTACCGCTTCATCGAGAACGTGCCCTTGTCGCTGTTCGCCCACCGGGCGAACCGGGTCATCGTCCCCTCGAAGCTGTCGAGCAGCAGATTGCCAGTGTCCTGTGCGGCGCGGCCAACGCCGGCCAGACCCTTGCCGAGCGAGCCTGTGGCCCGGCCGAGCTGCGCGGCCTTGTCGCCCGCGTGGTCCAAGAATTTCGCTAGCGAGCCCGTTTCCCGTCCGGCCTGCGCGGAGGCGCGCAGCCAGCGGGTGAACCGTTCCGTCGCAGCTCCGACGCGCTCTACGAACGGACCCGACGCCACCAGGAAATGCCCGGTCGCTCCGGCCAGGTTCGCGGTGCTGTTGCTGAGCTGGCCGATGACCGTGCTGGCCGTCCCGGCAACCTGCTTGAAGCCCTTCGCGAAGACACCGCTGCGCATCGCCCGAGCACCCCGGGCCACGAGGTTCCCGAGCTGGCCGGCCGCGTCATTCATCGCGGAGGAGAACTTCGGCAGGAACGTTTCTGCCGTCGGCTTGATCTGCCCCTTGATCTTCGAGAAGAAGGACTCCTGAGCGCCGCTGCGGACCTTCTTCCACGCCCCCTGAAGGCCCAGGAGCTCCTTCGCTGACGCGCGGGCAGACGGCGTCAGCTCCTTCAGGGCGGCGTTGAGTTCACGCTGCTCGCTCTTCGTGAGCTTCGTGCCGGCAGCGGCCTTTTTCTGCGCCTCGGCCATCGCTGAGAGCGCCGTCCCGAAGCCCTTGAACGCCAGAACACCGGCGATTGCGGCCGTGCCAGCAGCCACGATCAGGCCCGGGATGGCCTCCAGTACACCGACCGCTGGGGCAGCGGCGGAAACGAGGGCAGTGAGCCCGAAGGCGTACTGCGTCAGCGCGCCGAGAATGGGCTGGATCGCGGGGATGAGGGCGGCGAGCAGCAGGCCGCGCATCCTGCGCCTGTTTGGCATGCCCAGTCGGACAGGGACGTTCAGCGGGATACGGTCCGCTTCTCCCTGCCCAATGCGCAGCAGGCGACGGACGGCAGTACGGAATCGGCCCGGTCCCTCTGTGGTGTCCGGGCTGATCCGGATGCGGAGGGCCGCCCGGCCCGCACGCCGGACGATGGTGCTGACTCCGCGCGTCAGGGTCTTGGCCGCGTCCGTTGCCGGCCGGACAGCGACTCGTACCGCGGCCCGCGTATCGCGGGTCGCGTCTCCGATGATTCGCCGCATGTCCCGGGTCAGGCCCCGTACGGCGGTGCGTACCGGTTCGGTGGCCACCCGTACGCGCGCGATCAGCGGGGCGGTGATGCTGCCCGCGCTGCGGACGCTGCGCGCGACTCCGGCCAGGGCGCTGCGGGTGGAGCTCACTGCCAGACGGACGCCGATGACGACTCGGTCGCGCTGGGTTCGGGCCAGGGATTGCAGGTCGCGGCCGAAGTCCCGGACTGCGGACACGGACATGTCCACACCGGCCCGGACTTGGACCCGTATCCGCCGCAGCGGTCCCCCGAGGAGCGTTTCTATCCAGCCCTCACCGCCGGTGCGGCCGCCGAGGGCGAGCGCCAGGGCGTCGGACATCTCTTCGCCGAGACGGCGGAGGTTGCGGCCGATGTCCTTCCAGTCCGGCCGCCACAGCGCAGCGATGCGGACGCGGGCCGCGACGTCGCGGCTGTGGACGCCGACGAAGTGCCGCAGCTCCTGGCCGAAGGACCGGACGGCGTCCATGCCGCTGGCGACCCGCACCCGCACCGTCGTGGCCAGTGAGCGGACACGGGTGCCCTGGCTGCCGAGCATCGTCCAGAAGGACCGGTTGAACGCAGAGCTCGTCTCACGGCCGGCTGTCGCGGTGATCCGTCCGAGTTCCCGCACGAGTCGGCTGAGCGCGCCCCTGGTTGGGGTCATCGCGTCGCCCCATACCGTGCGCAGCTGTCGGCGCGCGACGCGGACGACCCGGCCGACCTGGTTGCGCAGTGTGCCTTCCGCCGTTCGCGGAATCCGTACGGGCACCTGGACGGTGGTGTCAGGATCGCGCGCGGCACGGGTCACCAGCCGCCGCAGGGACCCGCGTATGCGGCGCAGCAGCCCGCCCTGGCGGCCGCGGTCATCCGGGTCACCGACGCGAACCGGAAGGTTCACGGCGACATCGTCGGCCGCGGCCTGGGTGAGGCTGCTGATCTCCTCCCGCAGCCGGGTCTTCTCCTCGGCGACCTTGATGCGGACCTTAGCCTCGACGCCCTTGGACGCCTTCTTGACGGCCTTCTCCAGGCGCTTGCGCAGGCCCTTGTCGTCTACCTTGACCTTGACCTTGACGGCCAGGCCCTCGGCCGCTGCCTCGACCTTGGTGCGCAGGGCCGCGGCGAAGCCGTCGAGGGCGGCGACGACGGTGACCTCAAGGCGGCCTGCCTGCAACCCTTCAGGCATGGGGGCGCACCATTCCTCTCCGGGCAGCGGCCGCGAGCATCTTGCGGTGCCCGTTCATGGGGGCGGGCTGCTGCGCCGGCGTGCTGTTCCCCTGGGGAACACCCGAGTCGGACGGCGTCGGGTAGGGCCGCTCGATGGTTCGGGGGTCCTTGCGGCGCTGGTCGGCGACGAGCAGCGAGACTTCCTCGATGAGCTGCGCGAGGAGTTCGGTGTGTACCGTCCAGCCGCCGATGGGGCCGGAGGCGACGCGGGACTCTTCGGGCAGCCCGTCTATGTACGAGATCAGCCGTCGGAGTCCGATGAATCCGGGCTGTCCTGGGCGGAGCCAGACACCTCGGGCGTCGAGTCCGTGGTGGAAGCGGGAGAGGTCGGACTCGACGTCGCGGAAGCGTTCGCGGAGGAGGTGCCCGACCCGAAGAGCTTTCCCAGGTCCACCCCGTACACCTTGGCGAGGGCCTTGGTGAGGCGTACGTAGTCCCCGATGGAAGGCCGGATGGCGGTGAAGCTCTCGTACGCCTCGGCACCGAGCAGGCTCTTGTAGATGTCCTTCACCGCGGCGTAGAAGCGGGAGGGGAGCTGCGGCCGGCGGAAGATCAGGGTCACGACCTCGTCGGTCGTGGTGTCGCCCTCCGCGTTGAAGATGTCCCGCATGACGCCCATGAGGTCCAGCTCGTCGGAGAAGAGCGGATCGAGGCAGTCGGCCGGGACCTCCGCCGGGAAGATGAACTGCTCACCGCGCAGCTTCACGGGGATGCCGTGCGGGTACTGCACCTCGCGGCGCTCGGCGTCGAGGTCAATCGCGTAACTCATGGGGGTAGTCCTCCCGGGTGGGTGTCGAAGCCCGGGAAAGGTAGGAGGCCCTTGTAGCTAGCGTCTCGGGCACGTTGCGCCGCACACGGTGGGAGCAGGCGCAAACGATGTCGCGGATGCCAGCGCCGTCGGCGGAAGGTGTTCCCCCGGGGAACAGCGACCGCGTGCCGGGGAATAGCGACCGCGTGTTCCCCGGCATCTGGGCGCAGACCCCCGGGGTCTGCCGGATAGCCTCTATCGCGTTCACATCATCACGGCATCGCAAGGAGCACCGTGCCTCTGTCAGTAGACAAACCGAATAAGAGTGCAGCAAAGCCACCGAAGTCGGCTGGCGGCACGCCGAAATCCGAGCTGTACAAGCGCGTTCACCAAGACGGGGATGTGATCGAGGTCCCCGTCGAGGACATCGACGCCAATCCGTTCAACGACCGCGAGATGATCGGTCTTGAGGAACTCGCGGAGTCGATCCGTCAGGACGGTCTGCTCAGCCCGGTTACTCTCCTCCGCCGGACAGCGTTTGCGGAGGCCCATCCGGACGCGACGGAAGGGCTGACGAAGGAATGGGTCTTGGGCCCCGGGGAGCATCGTTGGCGAGCGTCGATGCTCGCGGAGGAGCGAACCATTCGCGGCATCGTCCGCGACGATCTGGCGCCAAAGATCCGGGGCATTCTCCTGCTGGAGAACACATACCGCACCGATCCCACCCCCCTGGAGAAGGCCCGGCAGCTTAATGACGCCATGGAGAAGGACGGCCTTTCGATCCGTGAGGCCGCCAGAATCCTCAAGATGGGCCCGACCAGCGTTCACAAGCTGACCGAGTTGTTGAAGCTGCCTTCCGACGCAGCCGAAGCCGTGCACCGGGGCACTCTGCTTCCCACGCATGCCCGGAAGCTGCTGAAGCTGGAAGATCCGCAGTCGGTAAGCCGGGCCTATCAGCTCATGGAGCAGCGGGGGGTTAAGGCAGAGGAGGCGGTCCGCCTGGTCCTCGCCGGAGCGGTCACTGCGAACGAAGAGGCCGAGGACGAGACCGCCCCCACAGGGGAGATCGCCCCTTCGGACTCGACCGAGTTGGAGCCTGCGGGTGGAGTAGTGCCGGCGCAGACCCGGGTCGAGACTACCGACGAACAGGCGTCACCAGATACGCCGGAAAACGAGAGCCAGCCAGAGGGTGAGGCCGACGAGAAGACCGAGGCGCCTGCTCCACCCAAGCTACCGACCGTTCGGAAGTCCTCGAAGGTGACGGCCACCGCCGATCCCTATGCGGCCCAGAGGGACGCAGCGTCGGCGGATCGGGATGCCGCCTGCTGGTCTCTCCTACAGCGTGACGACTATGCAACATCCGAGCAGGTCGCCGGAACCATGGCGCGGGCCCTGCTGGTGCCCTTCAAGCAGGAGGCTGCACGGGCGAAGGCACATGTGTGGTTGCGGAAGGCCAACAAGCTCGGTTTCGACGTGAGCAACGCGGACGCGTACCACCAGGCGGTACTCTCCTCGCGCGATCCAGAGTTGATTGCGCGGGTCACGTTCGCCACCGCACTTGCTGCGAGCGAGATTCGTGCGGCTGACCGTCGGCGTCGTACCTGGGACCAACACGACGCCGCACATGTGCAGCTGCTCATCGAGAGCACCGGCTACGTCCCCGAGACGGACTGGGAAGTCCGAGAGCTGACTCGGCACAACGTATCCGTTCCCAAGAAGCAGCCCACCGAGGGCTAACACCCTCTTGTCCTTCCGACTCCCCGGAGTACACCGTGAGTACAGCGAAAACCACACTCGTCACCCATCGAGACCTTCGGCCGCGCGGGCGTCTTCACCCGCTCATTCTGGCGATGGTCCTCGCCGCAGGTGGGACGGCGAAAACCAGCACGACCACCATCCTCGGAACGGTCCTTGCCCTACGCGGGTACATCGTCCGCATCTTCGACCTGGACCCCCAGTGCAACACCTCCGAGATCCTGGGCCGCCGCGAAGAGCACAAGGAGCCAGGTCAGAAGACCGTATGGGACCTCATTCAGGGCCTGTGCACTCTTGAAGAGGCCACGGTTTCAGCCCGCTACCGAACGGGCTACGACGAGAACAACAACCCGCTCTTCAAGGAGATCCCCAACCTGTACGTGGTGCACGGCGACAGCCAGCTCACGGACACAGACACCCTCCTGGCGAACAAGCCGAACAAATTCAGCTGGTTCTACAACCTGACGGGGCAGTACACCAAGGGCACCTTGGAAGCTCACGAACGCGAGGTCTGGCTGCTGGACCTGCCCGCGAACTACGGCAAGCTCACGCTCAGCCTGCTGTTCGGCATGACCGAAGACGATGAGGTGATCCCGCCCTTGCTGGTCACTGGGAAGGAGTCAGGGGCGCTCGAAAAGCTGCTGAAGGAGCTGCTTCGCATGCAGAGGGAGTTCTCCGGCGACATGGCGCCCGCAGCTCCGACGGTGAAGAACATCCTGCTGTGCGCAACTCCCACGTCGAGCCACAACGCGCAGGAGTACCACGAAACCGTTGAGGAGGTCGAGCGCGACTACCCGGGCATGGTTCTGCCGCACGTCCGGCACAGCGGTTTTACCGCGAAGCAGTACCGACGTCAGGTAACCCCGCCGATCTCGGACCCCAAGTCGGCGCCGACGCTGGACTATGAGAAGGTCGCGGACGCGCTCGGCTTCCCCGACCTGGAGCCGTAACCCCCGTACGACCAAGGCCCGTGCCGATCGTGGAAGTCCGCATCTCCCACGCCCGGACGGGCCTTGTCGTGTACCCGGCCAGGTTACGCGGCGTCGGCGAAGGCCGGGTCATTGGTGATCAGGTACCAGGCGTCCGAGTCGTCGCCGCCCTGGACGGCCAGGCGCAGCGGCAGTACCGCTTCCTTCGCCTTCTGGAGGTCGGTCTGAACGCCTTCCATCTGCATGGCGCGCGGGATGATGTACCGGTAGACCTTGGCGCCGTCGGTGACCTCGATCATGGCGGCGACTTCGGTGCGGCCGCCGATGCGCGGCGGTGCGAACTTGTAGTGCTTCCCGCCTGTCCCCCCTTCGGGGGTGATCTCCGAGATGGTGCCGCCACCGAACACCGCCTTGAAGTTCTTGGCGTTCCACTGCTGGAGATCGACCTCGATCGTTGCCGAGTCCGAGGTCTGGAAGGTGCGCGAAGGGAAGTCGGTCTGGGCGCTCTTGACCGTCTCGAACTGCGGCTCCTCGTTGAACTTCAGCGAGTCCTCGGTGGTCAGGCCGACCGAGTACCAGCCCGCCGCCGGCGGCGCCGTGGCGTCGGCGGGCGCCTCGGTGCCGACGACGGCGAGCCATACTCGGGTCCGGGCAGGGACAACGATCTGCGTCGCATTGGTGATTTCGCCAGCCATGGCTATGGGTCTCCTCGTAACCGGGGGAAAGGGCCGGGCCACGATGGGGAAGGCGGCTGGCTACCGTCCCGGGCTCGGAAGCGTGGCGGGCTTGTCCGCGGTCTAGCGTTCGAGGTAACGCCTGGTAGGGAACGGCGCAGGGCACGGGGGCACGTATGAGGCGGTCAGCGCCTCCGCGAATGCTGCGGCGATCCGTTCACGCCGGGCATGGTCCTCGATGACGCGCGCGGTCGAATCGCACGGCCAGTACAGGGACGACAGGGTGAAGGTCGCCTCGCCGCTGGTGGAGAGGAGCGGGGTGTCCGGGCCGGCCGCTGCCGCTTCGAAGGTCATGTCCTCTGCGAAGCCCAGGAGCGTCCACGCACCGGCTTCGTCCGGAGCGGTCCCGGCGGGGGCGATCCACACGGTGCCTTCGGTGACGGGTGTGCTGGTGTGAGTCATGAGGATTCCGGGTTCGGGTGTTGGGTGACGAGCAGGCCCATGAGCCACCGGGGCTGGCCTGTCTCAAGGGGGGATTCGAGGAGAACGCCAGAGGGGCGAACTCCGCTGATGACGGGCTGGCCGGGCACCGGCGGCGCACCGGGGAGCTCGGCCGCGGCGACGGCGCACAGTTTCAGGAGCCTGCTCAGGGCTGCCGGGCCGGGCCAGCCGCCCGGGTCGCCGAACAGCTCCAACGTCACCTCAGGTTCGGTGCGCCAGGTCAGGGTGCCGAGATCACCGCCCGGGCCGGCGGCGACCCGAAGGTGGGGCCACGGCGCTTCCCGCGTGCCGGAGACGTGTCCGGGCCCGCCGAGCGCTGCGGTGACCTTCGGGTGCTCGGCGAGCCAGGTGAGTACGGCCGCGACCTCGTCGGCGTCGGCGAGGGCGTAGGCGTCGTTCATGGTCAGGCGCGTCCGCGGGCGATGTAGCCGTTGCCCCGGAGCTGGCGGGCGTAGTCGGGCGAGACGTGCGCCTTCTGCCCCGGGCGGAAGTCGCGGCCGCCGATGCGCAGGTGGTGGGCGAAGGTGATCTCCTCGGGGGTCTCTCCGTGCTGGAGCGGCGGGCCGATGACCGTCTTGGTCTCGGCGGTGATCGTGGCCGGCACGGAGGCGGTGGTGGTGTCGTCGGTGGTGGTGGAGGGCTTTCGGGTGTTCGTCATGAGGCGGAAGAGTGCAGGAGCGGACGGCTTGTGTCGCCCGCTCGCGTGCGTGACCGCTGCGCCGTGGCCGGGCAGTAGCTGTTCCCCCGGGGAACAGCTACCGGCGCGCGGCAACGGCCGCAGCAGCCCGTTTCATGTAGAAGGCGCCCTTGGCTTCCAGGTTGCCGGGGTAGACGGTTCCGATCTCAGCGGGGACCACCCATTCCCCTTCCGCTACGACCTTCACGGTGACGGTGGAACCGGCGACGACGGGCGGGAGCGTGCGGATGTTGCGGGAGATGCCGTCCGAGATGCTCTGGGCGTGGCAGCGGCAGTTCTTGATGTTGGCGACGGCCCGGGACGAGGAGTCCCGGGGCTCCTTCATGTAGGTGGTGGGGCCAAGGCCGCGGTGCTGCATGTCCCATCGCATCGACTTGATCTTGAAGCGCAGGTTCGCGGGCACCTCCTGGCCGTGGGCCTTGGCGTGCGTGGGACGGACCTTGTCGTCAGCGACGGTGATCCACTTCTTCGTGGGTGGTGCGAAGACCTTGGCCTGCCGCTCGACCCGGCGCGCGATCTCGTGGACCTGCGGAGCGATGAGCTGGGCGAGTTTCTGTTCAAGGCCCGGCTCGACGTGGAACTTCGCCATCAGGGCACCTCGGGCGGGTTCAGGGTGGCGACGACCGCGATGTAGTCGGCTGCGCCGTGCCCAGGGATGTTCTTGAGGAGCGCGGTCACCACGGTCCAGGTGAGCTCTCCGTCGCCCAGGACGTCGCCGGCCTTCAACGGCCACTCCTCTGGGGCGACTCGCAGGGTCCACGAGCCGTCTGCCTGCTCGTTGGCGGCGCCCGGCCGGGGTTCGCCGGGCGTCGGCCGGGCGCCTGGCGGAGGCGGAACGGGGACGCCGCGTGCGTCCCGGCCCCACGGGTGAGCCAGGACGTACGAGGTCAGTTGCCGGTTGGGCAGGAGAACAGCCACGGCCGGCTCACCACCTGCTGTAGCGGCGGCCGCGGCCGTACGGCCATGGGGCTGCCGGGGTTACGGGGATGGGCCGGTATACCCGCTTGCGGTACCCGGCCAGGGAGGCGAGCGTGGGCAGGGCCCCAGCCTGCCCTTCGAGGGGGGCGGCGTCATAGCTGACCGACTGGCCCTCGGCCGACAGGGACGTCACCCGGCGGCCGGCACCATCGCCTCCGGCCGTGCCGGGATCGTTGCGGATGCTCTCGGCGGCGTGCGCGATGACATACCTGACGATGGGCTCTTCCCGGGCGGCGTTCAAGCCGGTGAGGAGCTGCACATCGTACGAGCCGTCCGGGTTCTCGCTGTAGGAGACGACGGTGACGCTGTCGTCCACATCGTGCAGCGGCCACGCTCGCGCGTCGTACAGGTCCCACCCGTAGACGGGGTGCACGCCCGCGAGGGTCCTGGGCTGCGGCAAGAGGGGCTGCATCAGGTAGCCGGCGACGTCGCTCTGGGCGTCGGCGATGGCGTCGCGGAAAGTCTCGCGCTGCTGGGCGCTGAGCGGCAGCGGCACCTTCAGCTTGTCGGCGATCTGCTCGGCAGACGCGAGCAGGCCGGTCCCGACCGGGAAGTCGACCCTCACCGTCCGGTCGGACACCGGTCCGCGGCCCTCGCCCGGGGTGAAGGTGACGATGCACCAGTACCGTCCGTCAGGCAGATCGGCCAGAGCGAAGCGG
Source organism: Streptomyces sp. NPDC057249 (assembly GCF_042669245.1). Lineage (NCBI taxonomy): Bacteria > Bacillati > Actinomycetota > Actinomycetes > Kitasatosporales > Streptomycetaceae > Streptomyces > Streptomyces sp. NPDC057249. The sequence goes on from NZ_JBHUXS010000020.1 coordinate 38,744, forward strand.
TAAGCCGCATCGCGCAGTCGTACGGCCGGCCCAGCGGTGGCCGCCGGTGTGCCGCTGCGTTCCGGGCTGTCGTACAGGTCGATCCGTGAGACCTCCCCACCGTTTGCGGCCGGGTCGATCACTGCGCCGCCGTAGACGGGCGTGTAGTCGTACACCGTCACCTGTTGGTCCTCCTACTCTGCGGTCGGGGCGAGCTGCGAACGGAGGCGTGCGACGACCCGCTCCATCTGGCCGCGCTTCAGGTCGGCCCCGATCGGCACGAGCAGCCGCGTGGCGGGGGTGTTGTAGGTGCCCATCCCGAAGTGCTCGATGAGGCGCGCCGTGCAGCGGAAGGTGTTGCCGTGCGGCGGCTGCACCTGCACGAATACGGCGTCGGGGTCGGGCGGGGCCTGGCCGGTGGCCGCGTCCACGATCAGGCCGGTGATCTGCGCGGGCAGGAGCTGCCGCGCCGTGGTGAGCTGGTCGGGCTCCGGAGCCGGTTCCGGCTCGGCCGGGGGCTCCAGCGGCGCGACGTCGGGCGTCTTGGTCTCCGCGAGCTCGGGCGTCTTGGTCTCGGTCTGGGTGGCCGCCGTCTTGTTCTCGGGGGCTTCGGTCGGCTCAGTCGTCTCAGCCGGCCCGGGAGTCGTCTCCTCGATGTCGGCCGTGGTGGTCTTGCGGGTGCGGGGCGGGGTCACAGGGTCCTCCTGCCGTGTTGGTGTACGGGAAGGAGGACCCTGGACCGTGCGCGCCGCTACCGTCTCGGTCAGGCGTACGTGAAGGCGTTGTTCTTCGTCACGTTGCCCGCCTCATCGCCGACGACGATGCTGACGGCGCCCGCCGTGCCGGCCGGAGTGGTGGCCTGGATGCGTCCGGCCGACAGCACCTTGAGGTCCGTGGCCGCGGTGGCCCCGAACTTGACGCTGGCGACGCCGTCCAGGTTGGTTCCGGTGATGGTGACGACCGTGCCGCCGGCGGCCGGGCCGGTCGCCGGGCTGACGGAGGCGACCGTTGCCGGGGGGAACAGTGCGTCGATCTGCGACTGGCGCAGAATCGCCCCGGCCTTGAACAGCAGGGTCTTGATCGACCCCTCGGGCACGCTGTCGCGGGTGTCGCTCGGCCGGCTGCCCTCGTCGAAGTGGCGGGTGGCGTACACGTCGGCGGTGACCCGCTTCAGCGGGTCGGGTGCGTCGGTGGCGGGGAAGGCGGCCTTCGTGATGCGGGCGCCTGCGGCGTTGTAGAGGCCCATGGGATTCCCTTCAGATCGAGTACGAGGGGGTGCAGCGTGCCGCAGGCGGAGGGCTTGAGTCGCGGTCACAGAATGCGAAGGTCGTCCCAGCCGTCGGCGGTGACGGAGAAGACCAGCAGGCCGGGCTGGGACACCTCGCCGGAGCGCATCGCGTACCAGTCCGAGCCGTTGTCCAGGGTGGGGGCCTGTACCCACAGGCGGCCGGCGCCGACTGCCTGCGCACGGAAGTGGTGGAAGTGCCCGGAGACGAGGATCTTGGCGTCGCCAACGGGCTGGCGGCCGAACGCCTGACCGCGCCACCAGTCGGCGGCCTTCTCCGGGCGGGCGTACTGGTGGCCGTGGTTCAGGCCGACGATCGTCCCGGCCATGTCGAGGCTGACGGAGTCACGCCAGGGCTCCGGGGTCACAAACGAGACGTGCCCGTATGCGTCCGGGTTCTTGGCGTAGGCGTCGGCGATCTGGCTCATGACCTCGATGCCCCAGTCGTCCTCGGGCGGGCCGACAGGGTCCTTGCCGCGCCGTACTCGGGCGTGGTTCGAGCCGCAGGTGGCGGCGACGACACGGGGGAAGCTGGTGGCGAGGCGGTCCAGGCCCTCGAACGTCAGCCGCCGGTGCACGCGCACCATCTGGGTCAGCGTCAGGTCGTTGGTGAACGCCTGGCTGGTGACGTTCTCGAAGCCCTCGATGCAGTCTCCGGCGTCCAGCCAGTACGCCGAGTCCGGGGCCCGGCCGACCTTGGCCAGGTCTCGCAGGTGGTCTTCCAGGCGGTCGAACCGCTCGGCGACACGGGCCACCAGTTCCTTCGTCCCGCCATCCCTGCCCACCTTTCCGACCTGGGGGTCCGCGTACACCACGGCGAGCGCACGGGCGCTGCTTGCTGCGGGGCTGCGCGGCTTGCGGCGGCGGCGCATCACGTCCCGGATCAGGGCGTTGAGGTCTTCGGCGGACGCCCAGCCGGGCATGGACGGCTCGATGAGGTAGCGGCAGCGCCAAACGGGCCGGGTGACGGCATCCTCGCCCTGGGCGTCACGGTGCCAGGCAGCGGGGTCGTGGCGGGCTTCGACCAGGCGCACGCGGAAGCCGTTGGGGACGACCAGCCCCAGTTCTTCCACGCGGGCCCGCCACCCGTTCTCGTCTTGGGGCGGGGAGTCCGCGGCCGGCGCGGTGACGAGCATGCTGCCACCGGGCTCGTACCGCACACCCGGCTCCCACCCTCTCGGGGCCGAAATGGTGGGCCGGGTGGTCTCGGGTGGTGTGCTCTGCTCGGCGGCGGCCGGCGCGAGCAGCGCGTCAAGGTCGGTTCCCAGGCTCATCGGGGACACCTGCACCCGTTGGAGGCGTCTCGGCGGCGGTGCCGGGCGACGGCCGGGGCCTGGATGCGGTGTCCGGCCTCGGTGAGGGTGTCCGCGATCCGCGTAGAGGACACGGACGGGGTGTCGAGCACGGTCTGGACCTTGGCGGCCGTCGCTGCGTCCAGCGTGTCGAGGATCGCGCCGACGGTGCACCGCGGGCCCTTTGGTCGGTCGGGCTCGTCCAGGAGCCGGGTGAGGGCCGTGCCCAGCCCTTCCGTGTCTTCCACGGCAGTCCTCGCTCTCTGCAAAGGGGGGCGGGGCCGGACCGTACGGCCCGGCCCCGCGTAAGGTTTCCGCGGCTGGGTCAGCCGCCGGACGGGGTGGTCCAGGAGCCGACCACGAACGACTCGGGGCGGCTGACCTCCAGGGCCAGGCGCTCATCGGCGCGGAACGTGAGGGCGCCGCGCTCGAAGTTGTCCGAGTTCTCCGAGGAGACGGTGACCGAGACGTTCTCCCGGTCGTAGAGCTGGGCACCCATTCCGAAGCTGCCGAGCAGGTAGTTTTCGTCCGGCATGGCCGTGGTCTCCACGACATTCAGGCGCCAGACGCGCTTCTGCGCACCGACGGCGACCTGGAGGGCGACGCGGAAGGCGCCGGTGTCGTCGGTCTCGACCTCCACCTCCTCCCACATCGTCGGGCTGATGACGATGCCGGTCGGCTCGTACTCGGCGAGCAGGGACCGGGTCATGGCCCGGCGCATCTGGATCGAGAACTTGTCCTTGGCCAGGCCCTCGTAGGTCTGCACGCCGGGGGTGTTGAACAGGCCGGTGATGGACGTGCCGTCGGTGCCGGAGGAGTGGAGCAGGTCGTAGTCCTCGGCGAACTTGATGCCCTCCACGAGGCGCGAGTTGATGAACTGCTTCAGCCGCGGCTCGTCGGCGAGGATGTTCTTGTGTCCGTCGAGCATGTGGGCGATCTCGGCGATGGGGAAGTTGATCGGCTCCAGCTTCAGCTTCGAGCGCGGGGCCCTGCCGAACACGTCGCTGTCGAGTCCGGTGGGCGCGGACACGCCGTCGGCGGCCCGGCGCTCCGGGACCTGCGCGGCGTTGTTGACCCACCCGGTCTCGCGGATGCCGATGAGGACGGCGCTCTTCGTCTTGGCCTTGGGGAACAGGTCCCTGATGTGCCACTTCCGGCGCTGGGCGTCGGTGATGCCGAGGTCCTGGGCGGAGCCGAGGGCCTGCACGGTGTGGGTGCCGGCCGACAGGCTGAAGATGGACTTGCCCTCGATCTCGGCCCGAATGTACGGGCGTTCCTTGAAGGAGGTCTCCGCGGCGCGCCGGTAGGCGTCGGACTCCACGAAGTAGTCGCCGAGGCTCTTGACCTCCGGGCCGGCGGTAGCGGCGCTGCCGTAGTACTGGCCGGCCGCGGGGGTGCCCTCGGGGGCGTCGAGGTAACTGGTCAGGGTGTCGGCGCCCTGCGCGGCGTCGAGGAGGCCCTTGATCTCCTGCGCGTCCTTGACGGTCTTGACGTAGGCGTTGCGCTGCTCGGTGGAGACGACGAAGGCGCCGTTCTCCTCCTTGAAGGTGCCCGCGATGCGCTCGGCCTCTGCCGACTTCTCGGCGAGCTGTCCCTTGAGGGACCGGATGAGGCTCTTGTCGGTGGCGGTAGCCATGGGGGTTGCACTCTCCTGTGCTGGATGGGCGATGGCGTGCGTCGCTCGCCCGGCCAGCACCGGGACGCCTCAACGCGAGGCGTTATGGAAGGGGAGTGCGGGGGTTACCGTCTCGGGCTCCCGGGCACGAAAGTACGTGCGCTCGGGAGCCCGGTGTTTGTGCAGGTCAGAGGGCGAGAGAGGCCAGCGTGGCCTTTACCTCGTCGGCGTCGAGCCGGACCTCTTCGGTGTCGTCCTCCAGGTCGGCGTCATCGGGCTTGCCGGACCCCGTGGTGCCCGGGGTGTTCCCCGGGGGAACGGCGGTGTCGTCGCCCTCCTCGGCCGGCGGGGCGTCCGGGGTGTTCCCCTGGGGAACACCGGTGTCGTCGGTGTCCGGCTCCGGTTCGTCGTCGTCCCAGCCGTCGGTGACGTCGTAGTCGTCGTCCCACAGGTTCAGGGAGGAACGGCTGGGGGTGCTGTTGTGCTTGTCCATGGGGAGACCCTTCTTTGCGAGCGTGGCGAGGAGCTGGTTGATTTTCGGCTTGAGGTGTTCGAGGTGAGCGGGTCCGGCGTCGGATACCTCGATCAAGGCGGTGGCGTCGTCCAGAGCCACGGCGGTGGGCTGGACGAACCGGGCTTCGGTCTCCTCGGAGCCGCTGACGCCGTGGGTGTCACCGGTGACGGGCAACGCCACGGTGGTCAGCTCGACCTCGGCCGGCTTGCCGAGGTCAATCTCCCGGCCGGCGATGACGTAGGGGACGGAGAAGGTCGTACTACCGGTGTCGTCATTGTGCTGGGTGACGACGACGTGGTCGGGAAACGTCGCCTCGACGCACACCCAGCCGTCGCTCGTTCCCTTCTCGTCGTTCTTGAAGAGGCGCCGGACAGAGTCGGCGAGTCGGGCGTGAAGCTGTTCGTAGGACAGGGGCATGGGGCGCATAGCGGCGGTCTCCGGGGAGGGAAGGGACTTCGCTTCGAGCACGATGCGGGCGGCCGACTTCGTCTCGATGCGGGCGGCAGGGTGGGCGGCTTTCGCTTCCAGCACGAGCTGCGCGGCCGATTTCGTCTCGACCGGCGGCTGTTGTGCGGCCGGTGCCTGGCCGGGGGCGGGGGCTTCTTCGGCCGCCGGGGCCAGGGGGACGAACGAGGTGTCTGCGCCTCGGACAACGGCGATCTGCTCGAACGTGACGGGCGTCGCGGCTACCGGGGCGCCCTCTGGGAGTCCGTAGCCGAGGGTGATGTGCGGGGTGTAGCCGTGCCGGGAGTCCAGCTTGTCGGCGTACGCCGAGGTCCGTAGCGCGTCCACGACTCGTTGGCGTAGTTCCGCGAGACCGGGCACATCCACCGGTACCCACGTCGGTTCGCCGTCTCCCGTGTCGGGGAAGCGGCCGATTCCGCCGATCGTGCCGGCCAGCGGGCTGCTGCCGGTGACGGCCGGTGCGACGATGTCGCGCAGGTCGTCCGGATGGCCGCCGAGGTTTGCGGCGTCCCCCAGGTAGGCGAGCGTAATGTGCAGGTGCTCGGCCGGGGTGCCGTCGGGGCGCGCGATCTTCGCTGCGACGTCGGGCTGGAGCTTCAGCGCGACCATCACGCCAGAACCCACGCTCGATTCGGCCGCCTTCAACTCGACAGCCGACCACGTCGCCTTATGCTCCAGCCCTTCCTGGCCCCCGTCGGCGAACGCCTTCACCTCCAGGCTTCGCGTGAGGGTGTTGGCGCCGTGCAGAACTGGGGAGACCTCGAACAGATCCAGATCGTGGATGATCCGCACCCCGTCGTGGCGCTTGGAAGCCCCGCCGGGCGGGACCTTGAATCCGATGGAGAACGCCGCCTCGCCGTTCTCATGCCATTGCTTGACCTGCGCGTACGCGTCGCGGCCCCAGGAGGTACCCAGGTTGAACTGGACGGTCGCCACCAGTGCGCCCGCCGCACGCGGCCAGACACTGCCGTCGGGGATGGTGGCAAACCGCGGGTCGCCCGGCAGCCACTCCTCCACCTCCAGCACACTCCCGACCGGGTCCTTCCACGAGTGATGCCAGACGCTCTTGACCCTGCGGTTGGCAAGAGTCCGGGTGAACGCCCCGGGCAGAATGAGGTCTTGAACCTCATCCACTACGCCGGTGACGGCATAGATGGCGCGGACAATGCCCCTGCTCGGGCGCGAGCGGCTGGGCGGCGGGGTACGGGGCACGGCGGGTTCCTCCTGGCGGACGTCTCGGGCGGTGCGCACCGTGCCTCCGCGAAGGGGTTAGCGTCCTGCTCTGGCCGTGTAGCGGGCCGCCCCGCACCGCCGGCTCACTGCCACGGCGCCTTGCCCTTCTTCTTCTTGGCCGAGCCGTCGCCCTCGTTCTCGTCCTCGTCTGCGGTGTCGGGGCCTTCTCCGTCGTCAAGGTCTTCGTCGGCCTCCGTAGCCGGGTCGGCCTCGGCCTCGGCGTCCCCGGCGGGGTCGACTACCTCGTCAGCGGTGCCGAATTCGAGCGGCTCCACATCGTCCGGGGAGCCGGCTCCCGGGTCGGAAACGGCGGCGCCCTGGCCGCCTGCGCCCTCGGCCGGCGGCTGCCCATGGGTGCCTCCGGTCTCCTGCATCCCTGCGTCGTCCACGTCGATGGCCCAGGTGTCGGGGTCGGAGTACCGCCAGACCTGCCCGGTCTCGTCCCGCACCCAGCCGGTAAGGGTGCCGTCCTCGGCCTTGTCGAGCCACGCCTGCTCACCGTTCGGCCCGGACAGCGCGGCGTACGCCTGCGCGGGGTCCGTCTCATCACCTTCGTCGTAGACATCGCCGGCCCAGGGGCGCGCGTCATCTTCCTGGGGCGGCTGCATCTCCTCGGGCGGCGGGTCGGCCGGGTCGCCTCCGGCCGGGTCGGCGGCGGGCTGGGGCAGATTCTTCACGGCGTATGCGTAGTCCACGGCGGCAGAGTCCGGGCCAGAGCCGCTTACGTCTCGGGCCGTTCCCCTGCCGCCGGTTCCCGCCGCTCGCTACTCTCGAAGCATGACTCAGCTGACGGTGTCCGTAGACGACCAACTGGCGGGCCAAGTCGCAGACTCCGCCCGGCGGTACGGGCTGCCGGTCGACAAGTACGTGGAGCACGTGCTGCGCGCAGCCGAAGCACCGGGCGCACCCGACAGGGAAGCCCGGGCCACTGAGCTGGCACGGGGAGCCCTCCGAGAGTGGGATGCCGCAGGTCGCTCCGAGCACGGCGCGATGAGCATGTCCGAGGTCTTCGGCGAGTGACCGCGATCCCGGCCCGTTTCGCGTCCGCAGTCGGCCAGACCATCCGCGACCTGCCCGCAACTGCTCGGGACGAGCTCAAGACGGCAATCGTCCGGGCCTGCGAAGACCCGTGGTCCTGGCCTCAGGCCGACAAGTACGAGATGGACGAGTCGGTACGCGTCATCACGACGCGCACCGCCATCGTTCACTACGTGATCCTGCCCGGCCCCGACCCTCACCTCTGGGTATTCGCCATCACTGTCTGACCTCCACCACCCTCGTGCGGTCGCGCAGCAGCGCGAGCACCGCGGCGGTGTCCGTGGCCGCCAGGTCGCGCCGGGGCCCGAGCGGGCCGAGCAGCACCGGGCGCCCAATCTGCTGCTCGACCAACGCACGTACGCGGCGCGAGCCGGTCACCGGCCGGTCTTCCTGACCGGTGACTTCCACGGAGTAGGCGGCTCCGTCTTCCAGCGTGCCTATGACCCTCATGCCGTCCTCCTATCGGGTGGCGAGCAGTCCGAGGAGGAACGCTCGCAGGTCGTCGTCCTCGTACCAGTCGCCGTCGAACATGGCCGCAATACCGAGCGGCACAAGGTCCCGGTTGGTGTCCTGGTCTGTGCCGTTGCGGAACAACCTTGCGAGGAGCATGTCCAACGGTGTGCGGCGCCGCGCTCCTACTCTGCCGGTGCGGGTGCGGGTGAAGTGGAATGCCTGCTGAGCGGCCAGCACGTCCGGGTAGTGCTGCTGAAGGTGTGCGAGCAGGGCGTGCGCAGCTGTGCGGCGGCCAGCGTCTCCGAGATCGGCGACGGTCGCGATCCGGCTTGCCGGGTCATAGCCCCCGGCTTCACCAGTGCGAGCTCCGATGAACCGGGCCTCGGTCGGCGACAGCCAGTCGCGAGGCACGAACTGTGCAATGTCCGCGAGCGCCCGTACGGCGGCCGGGTCGCTGTCCGGGGTGGTCACCAACGTGGCGGTGGTGCCCGGCCCCATCTCGCGGATCTCGGCCAGGGTGTCCCGCACCGCTTTGGGCAACGCCGCGGCGTATGCCTGCTGAAGGCGCACGGCTTCCTGCCGTGCGGACTGCGCCTCGGCCCGTGCAGCTGCCGCTTCCAGGTCCGCGCCGGGTGCGCCGCCGGTGGCCGCCGCTTCGAGGTCCCGCAGGCGACGCTCGGCTGCCTGGGCATGCTGTTCGGCATGACGGACTGTCTCGTGCGGGTCGTCGCCGAGTTCCGGGGCAGTGCCGCGCAGGCGGTTCATGACGTCGGTGTCCACGTCCTGCCCGGCCGCCCGGACGGCTGCGAGGTGGCGCAGCGCCTGGGCGCCGGGGCCGCCGTCTGCTGCCCGGTTGGGGGTCCAGCGCACACCGTCCTGCACCTGGGGGAGCTGGCCGGCGGCAAGGGATGCACGGCTGGCCGGCCGGTACCAACGGGCTCGCCGGGAGACCTGTCCGAAGCGGCCCGGCGCGGGAAGGAGACGCGCCCAGTGGGCGATCCGGTCACCGAGTGCCAGGACATCGGGCTGCTGCGCCGAGACGCCCGGGGCAGCCAGGCGGCGAAGCCGGCGTGTCTCCGGCCACGACCGGATGCGCCGCATCAGCCCCCGGCGGAACCGGGAGATGCGCTCGCGCAGACGCCGCAGGCTCTCACGGCCGGCCCGCCACGCTCTGGCGAGGGCCTTAAGAAATGCTCCAATCACGGCGATGAGCTTCCGGGCGATAGCGGCCAGGCCGGCCACGAGCTGCGGCAGAACACGGGCGCGCTGTCCTTCGGGCAGCCGCGAGGCGATCCGCTGCGCGGCCGCGTTACGGCTGCTGTCGAGGCGGGCGGCGATCTGCCGCACGATCTCGGCACGACGTTCCGGGGTGAGGAGTTCGCCGCTGTCCGCCGCAGCTTGAAGGGCATCGCTCACCGCGTCGTCGGCGTGCTGGGCGACGTCGTCGTTGATGCTGGTCTCCCCGTCGGTGTCATCAGCGCTGTCCGGCCGGCTGTGCAGGGCCTGCGGAATGAGGCGCAGCAGGTCGGCCGCGCGGCTCGCGGTGTCCTCCTCCGACTCGCCGTCCAGCGGCTCCAGGTCGTCCAGGGTGCGCACCGCGGCGCGCACTGCTTCGGTGCGTGCCCGGGCTGCATCCTGCCGGAGCGCGCGCACCAGGTCGTCGCGTTCCTTGCCCTGGAACCCGGCGTCGGTGACGGCGGCCAGAGCCCCGTTGCGGGCCCGCCGCATCGCTGTACGCATTGCCTCGGGTGTGAGCCGTTCGGCGATCTGCTGCCGAAGTTGGTGGATGCTGCCGGGCGTGGTCGTGCCTTCGAGGGCGCTATCCACGACCGCACGTACGACTGCGTCCGTGTAGTCGTCGCGGACCCTGTCCGCGTGGGGAGCCGGGTTCGGATCGCGCTGGTCGGCGTTGTCAGCAGCATCCGGAGTCTCCGGATCGGGGACCTGGTACAGCGGCTCGGAGGAAGCCAGGGTCCTCTCGAAGCGAAGCCCGTCCCCGTCCTCGACCGTGAGAACCCGCAGTCCGCCAGGGGCCGCCTGCACGTTCACCACGCGGTACGCGGTCATCGTGTCCGGGTCGAACTCGTCCGGGAGGGTGATCGTGTCGCCCTCGCCGACGGAGCCCACGGTGCCGGGCTCGGGCTGGTCGACGTCGTCGGGCTCGTTGCCCGCGGCGGCGTCCAAGCGGTCCGCGGCGCGTCTGGCTGCCCGGCCATCGGGGGTCTCCGAGTCGGCGCCCTCTCGCAGTTCCTCGGCGAGCGCGGCCGCCTGCGCGGGGGTGACCGGCAGGTCGTTTACGACGCGAGCCGTCGCCTGCTGGGCCTCGGGATCGCTTGCCGGGGCCTGCCCGCGCTCCCTGATCGCGTCGCGCTCCTCGGGAGAGAGCTGCGGGTCCACAGTCGGGCCGGAGACAGGGGCGACGGCCGGCTCCGGCTCGTGGGTGGTGATCTCGGCGTCGTCGGTGGGGGCATCCTCCGGCCCAAGCTCCGGCGGGGCGCCGTCTGCGCCTTCGGCCCGCTGAACGTCGGTGTCGTTCGGGGTCGAGAGCGTGGTGGTCTCGCCGGTGGTGGTGTCCTCCAGGTCAAGCTGTGTCTGGTCGCCCTGCTCCTCCCGGTGAGTGACCCGGGCGGTGCGCGGCCCCTTGGGTGTCTGTCGCACGAGGACGTCGCCCTCCTGCACCTTGCTGGCAGGTGTCGGGGTAACGCGGGCCACCTTGTTTCGGGTGTCGTCTTCCTCCGTGTCCCCGATGACGCGCAGGTCCCCGATGGGCATGTCCTTCATCCCGCCCGGGGTGGCGACGGTGGCGGTGTCTCCGTCTATGGACTCAACGGTGCCGAGCCGGCTGCCGTCCTGGTCGCCGACGACGTTTCCTTCGCGAACCTTCCGGCCGTCTGCGGTCCACCCGGAGGGCCGGGCCGCGCCGCCGTCGGTGACGTTGAGGGAGGTGGGTGAGTGGGCGTCGTCGGTGCGGTCGTTGCCGAACTGAACGCGAACGCTGTCCGCGCTCGCACCCGTGACCACGCCCTCCTTGCCGTCGTTGTCGGTGACGAGAGCACCAGGGAAGAGACCGTTGCCCTGCGCGTCGGTGGGCACCCTGTCCGGGATGCGCCCGGCCAGCACATCGGCGTCAGCGCCTGTCTGCGGTGCCCCTTGGAACTGATCGGTGTCCTCGCGGGTAGCGCGCGCCACCGCGGCGTTGGGCAGGACGTACACGGGGGCACCTGTACGGGCACTCGGGCTGTCGGCGATCAGGACGCGGTACATGTCCGTGGCGCGGCCCTTCCGCGTCACGGGAATGAGAACCGGTCCGCCCACGATGTGCCCCGCACGCGTACGGGCGGTTCCTTGCCTCGTGACCCCGTCGACCCGGACCAGGTCGCCGAGTTGAAGGTCGCTGACCTGAGTCCACTCGGCGGGGCGGCCCCCGACCGGCTCCGGCGCGACCGCGGCCTCCGGCGCCGCAGGCCGGTCCTCGGCCGGCTCCACGGAAGGGACCGGTCGGGAGGTGCCCGCTGCGCCTTCGGACGCGTCGTTGTCGGGCGCTGCGGGACGGGGGTTTTCACCGGTCTGTCGGCCGTAGTGGTGCTGGTCGAAGTCCAGGTCCACGTCCTCGGCCCGAGCAAGGCGCAGACCTGTTCCGCCGTCGGCCGGGATGATGAAGGTGTGGGGCTCCAGCCTGCCGCGCGCGGCCTGGAAGGGGTCCTCCGTGACGTTGACGCGGTATCCCTTGTGCTTGACGCCGGCCTCCTTGAAGGTGACCTTCTTCGGGTCACCGACGACATACCCGAGTCGGCGGTTGGTGTATCCGGGGTAGAAGCCCGTCATGCGTCCGTGAAGCTGGACGACGTCGCCGGCGTGGATGTCGGCGACGGGCACCGTCTCCGCGTTCTCCAGTCCTCCGTTCTGCGTCAGCCCATCGACGTACTGGCGGGCGGCCCGGTCCTTGCTGACCACATGGTGCTTGGCTCGGGGATCTTCCGGACGCAGCACGTCCAGGTACTCGCTGATCTCGTCCGCGAACCACCCCGGCCCAAGGATGCCTGCTTCGTTGCGGCCAGGCTTCTGGTGCTTGTAGTGCGAGCTGTCGAGCCACAGCAGTTCGTCATGCAGGTGGGCCAGGTCCGCAGCCACGTCCCCGGCAGGCGTCACCCCGCGCCCCAGCTCGGACACCAAGGCGCGAAGTGCGTGGTACCGCTCCAGGTCGGCAGGATTGCCAGCCAGCGTCTCCAGCCCTCGAAACGGCGTGTCCTTCGAAGGGAAGGCCAGACCCACGGCATTCCCCAGGCTTCGCGCCAGGTCGGGGCGTACGGCCTTCAAGTCCGGCTCGCCGTGTTCCCGGTCGCGCAGCACGAGGTTCGCGATGGCGGCCTCTCGGCTGGTGAAGCTGGTGCCGAGGGTGGAGAACGGAGGCTCGCTGTTCCACGACTCGCCCACAATGTCCGGGTAAGGGCTGGCGAGGTGCGGCGCAGAGAGGCTGCCGATCAGGCGGCCGTTCCGCCAGACCTGCTCACCATCGTCGGAGCGCACGCCGGGGGTCGGCACCACCCCCTCGCCAGCCAGTTCGCGCATCCGCTCGGGCGAACCGAACAGGACCCGCTCGCCTTCCTCATTGACTACTCGGTTGGGTCCGGTCTCGTACTTCTGCATCTCCTCCTCTGTGGGCACGCGGCGCCCGTCGACAGTGCCGCTGCGGTCGCCTCTCGACGTGTTCGTGTCCGCCTCGCCCTCATGGCTGGCGGCGGGCCCGCTGGAAGTGATACCGCCGGTGCCGTCTTGACGGTCTCCGTCGTTCTCACCCTCCGAACCCTCGGTCCGGCTGGTGTCGCCGGCTGCCTTGTTGTGGGCCAGGACAAGCCCGGCCGCCGCGAGCTCCGGCTCGTGCCATATGGAGCGTTGCCCGTCGGGGGTTACCGCCGTGTACGCGCTCAGGTTGTCGGTGTTGTCGAACCGGCCGACTTCTACGCCATCGACCTTGACGAGCCACGTCCCCCTGATCATGGACGTGCTTTCGTCTGCCGGAACGATCTCGGCGCGGCCCGCGAGCTCCTGCACCCGGTCGGGGCCGCCGAGCTCGTACATCTCCTCATCAGTCAGTAGCTCCGCTGCGGTGTACGTGTCCGCACGTGCCCGCTGCTGAGCCTTCTTGCGTACGGCCGGTTCAGGCTTCTCCACGAGCACAACCCATGAGTCGGGCTGCACCCTGTCGTGTCCGTTGTCGGGGTCCAAGTTCACGGATCGGACGACACCCTCGCGTCCTCCACGGTGAAGGTGGATGACGTACTGCGGTGAGGCCAGCCCGACGAAGATTTTGCCTGCGCCCTGAGCTTCCGGGCTGTGGAAGATGTCTCCTTGCCGCAGTTCTGAGCCCTTCACCCAGCGCATGCCCTTGGGCAGCTCTGCTTCACCAGCCACGATGTCACCCGTGCGGGTGGCCGGGTCGGCAGCCGGCACCATCGGAGCACCAACAGCCGCTCGCCGCCGGTTCTCCGCGCTCCACCCGGAGAAGCCGTGGGAGTCATCCATCGACGCCCAGCCGCCGAAGGCGCTCATGTAGGCGTGCCCGTCGTTTACGGCGGAAGCGAGGGGGCGCAGCACTTCGGGGTACACGGCGTTCAAGCCGTAGGACACCTCGCCGGGGTTGTCGCCGCCGACCAGGTCAAGGATGAAGTCTTCCGCCTGCTGCTCAGTGAGTCCGTGTTCGGCCGCACCGGCCCGAGCCCTTGCGATGAAGGCGCGAACCTCCTCATGGGCCTCGTTGACCGCCTTCCGGGTCAACTCGTTGAGCTCGTCATCGGCCTTCTCCCGACCCTTCCGGGTCGCGATGTGCTCCCTCAGAATGGGCCGGATCTCCCCGACGAGCTCGTTGCCCCTTTTCAGCGAGGAAGCACGTAGTTCACTGGCGAGACCGGCAAGGAACCCGCGCGCCTCCTGCGGGACCTCTCCAAGGTTTCGGCGCTCGTTCTCTTCGAACTGGCCCATGGGGTCGACGTCAGCCAGCGTGGAAATCCACTGGCGCACGTCCCATGGATCGACGCGGTCCGTCCAGTGAGGGTTCTGGGCCGCGGCCCGGTCGAGAAATACGTTGCGCACCCCATTGGGCTGCGGAGTTGCCCACAGGCCAGCCCAGTCGCGGACTTCGTCGGCGCGGCGCGTCTGCAAGTGGGGAAAGGCAAGGTTCGGAACGTTACCTGGGCTGCCAGACGGTGCGTCGGCGCCTTGGAGTGCGTCGGCTCCGTCTCTTGACCGTCGGCGAGTGGACCGCCGTTCGTCGCGGTCGCTTCGTTCGTCGTCGGTGTCGGATGATGTCCTGCCGGGGTGCTCCTCGTCATCGTTGCGGGGCTTGACCGGGGCAGTCAGACGTTCAACCTTCTCATCGGGAAGGATCGTGAGGGCGTTGTCCGGCGACGGCTCATCGTCCGGCTGATCTCCCACGTGCAGGCGCCACGCCTTGATGCGCTGGTCGTCTCGGGTAGCTGTGACCTGCTTGGGGGGTGCAAGCAGGTACCCGTCACGGATGACGGCGTTGCCGTCGGTGTCCTGCGTTTCGACACGGACGTAGTCGCCTTCTTCCGCCTGGACGGGGTCGAGAACCTGGGTGTCGTCCGTATCGGTGGTGTTCGGCTGGCCGGCTGCGGAGCCCTGGGTCGCCTGCCGATTCTGTTCCCCGGCGGCCTCCTCGATCTTGGGCCGCTGTTCGTCCTCCGACCGTCGCCGGTCGACGGTTGCCCGGTGACGTGCGAGGTGGGCATCGACCAGTTCGAGGAAGCGGCGCAGGGGCTGCTCCATCTCCTGGCGCTCGTCGTCCTCCAGAGAGCTCAGGAGCGCGGCCGCATGGTGGCGTGCAGCGGTCAGCCGCTGTTCGGCCTGGTCGTGGTCGTTGTCCTCTTGAGCAGCGAGCGCGTCCAGAACGGCTCGTTCGAGCAAGTCAACGCTTCCCGGGGTGTCGTCCGTAGCCCACGTACGGCGTGCCGCGCGGCGGACCTGGAACTCGGCCGCGTCAAGCGGCACCATCGCCGCCCGCCATTCCTCGTCGTTCTCGAACGACTCAGCCGTCGCGGGCTCGTCTGCCGACGGTGCGGCGGGGGCGTCGACCTCCGGGTCTTCGGCGCGAGGTACGTACGGTTTGTCATACGCGTCGGCTTCCCCTGGGGCCGGAATGGTCGCTGCGCGGCGGGCGGAGTCGTACTGCTGAAACTCCATCTTTCTGGCAGCGCCGAGCAGCACCTTCTTGTTACGGCGACCCTGCGGCGTGGACTCGTCCATGCGGGCTGCGGCCTCGCGCGCGGCCGCGGCAAGAGCCCCAGCCTGAGCCGAGTAGGGGGAGTAGATACGGTGGCCGGCGTTCCAAGGCAGGGTGTCGATGGGCTCGCCGTCGGCGTAGTTCCCGGACAGGGTGAGTTTGCCCAGCTCCCGGACCTGAGCCGGGGTGAGGGTCATGTTGGTGACGGCCCGGTCCGGCGTGACCAACTTGCGCTTGGCCTTCTCCGGCTTGCCGTTCTCGGCCGTCCCGCCGGTGTACTTCTGGCGGAGGAAGTCGAGGCCGTCACGAACGATGGACGCGGCGCGAACGGGGGCGGCACCTGCCTGGTCGGGCAGTTCCTCGTGCCACTGCATGTCTGCGGGGGCGCCGCCGTCCGCGTCCTGGCCCCACCAGTACCGGCGGCCGTTGTCGCCGATGCGGGCTCGGACCCATCCGATGGTGTTGCCGTCGCCGTCCACGATGGTCCCATGGCCGGCCTCGACGTCGAGGTCTCGCAGCCGGTTGCCGGTGGACAGCTCCAGGCCCTCGCGGGTCGATGCCTTGGCGATGTCCTCCGCGTTCTGGCGGGCCTTCGTGTCCTTGCCGCCGCGGTCCCCTCCGAACGGGGTGCCGTCGGGACGGGTCACGTCCTTGAGCGGCCACACACGCGTGCTGTTCTCCCCGCGTACGAGCACTGACCCGTCGTGCACGACCATGACCTCGCCGGGGCCGTCCGGCGTCATCACCTGGTCGTCCTTGGCGGGCAGATTCTGTTCCGGGCCAGCAGTGGGGGTGCTCGTCTCGGCCGGCGCCGGGGTGCCCGGGTTCTCCTCGGGCTTCGGAGTGCTGGTGTCGTCGTTGTTGAGGTTCGCGAGGTCGTTTCGAACCCGCTGCGGGCTGAGGGTGGTGGTGCCCTCGGGCCCGTAACGCCTCTCGGCGATGGCCTGGTCCAGTTCCCCGTCGGTTGCCGCGGGCAGCAGCGGCCGGGCCTGGCCGTTGCGGCGGCGCACCTGCGCGGGGCTGACGTCCTGGCGCTTACCGCCGACGCCCGGCTCTTCGCTGGTGCTGACCACGGTGAGCAGCGGCGGGTCGATCTCCGAGACCGTGCCGATGTTCGGCGTGCCGTCCTCGTCATCGAAGTCGACCTGGTCGCCGATCTGGAAGTCGTCCAGCTTGAAGTCCCGTCGGTACTCACCCTTCGGCGGCTGGGTGGGGTCGTCGTCGTTGACGGCCCGAAACACCCAGCCGAGCGAGCCCGGGTCAAGGACTTCGGTGGCCCGGGTCACCGCGACGTACGCCACACGCAGCGCCTCGTCGTCGGGGATCGTGTCCCAGTCGATGTTCCCGTCGTTGTTCTCCGCAGGCCCCTTGAAGTCATCGGCGATGCGTACGCGTTCGGACTCCAGCCCCTTCGCCTTGTGGGCAGTGGTCACAAGCACGTCGTGCGGCTCGTGCTCGGGCACCAGGCGGCCACTGCCGTCATCGGCGTCGTCCTGCGGGTACAACTCCTCAAGATGCGCGTCGATCCGCTGCTGTGCCTCTTCCAGCGACAGCTTGTTGTCGATCTTGTAAACGCCGGATCGGGTCTTGGACTTCCAGGGGACCTCTCGCTTGCCGGGTTCGTAGTAGTAGCGGCGCGTCGCCGGGTCGTACAGGAGCTTGCCGACGCCGTTGTTCTTGCCGTCGCCGAGCCACCGCTTCAGGTCGCCTGCGTGGGGGTCGTTCCAGTCGAGGTGAACCCATACGCGGTCACCAACGAGTTCGGTGGCCGCCGGCCGGGAGCCGGAGGAGAGCAGGGCATCGATGTCGTCGCCGTGCTTCTCCAGCAGGTTGAACAAGCTCGCCAGCTGTTGAAGGTCGGGGTCGGCCTTAACCTCCTCCACGATGTCGTCGAAGGCCATACCGTTGAAGCGGGCCAACTCGGCGTGATCGGTGTCCTCGCCCTCGGCCAGGGCATGGGCCGCCTGCACGAACTCCTGAAGGGCCTTCACGCCCCCGGACACGGCGACGGTGCGGCCCGCGGTGAGGGCCTGCACCGCAGCGAGAGCCACGCCGGCATTGGTCCGGGCGATGACCATGGACTCCTCGCCCGGGGCCAGCTGCCCGATGCGAGAGTTCTTGCGGTCGAAGCCCTTCAGACGCATCCGGGTACCGAGCAGCCGCAGGAACCGGTTGCCGACGTCGGCCACGGCCGGGCCGAAGCGGAAGGACTGGGTAAGCGTGGCGCGCGCATCCACGGGGAGCTTGGCCAGGGCGTCGGAGGCGCCGCGGAACCCGTAGATGGCCTGGTTGGAGTCACCAACCGCCACGACCTGCACGCCCTGGTCGAGGGCGGCGCGGACGACGCCCTCCATGACCGGGTTCACGTCCTGGGCCTCGTCCCAGAACAGGGTGTCAGCGTCGATCTTGTAGCCGCCGAGCGCCCACTGCTTGACGATGTAGTCGAAGTCCATCGGCAGGTCACGGTCGGGATCACCGGCCTCGGGGTCGCTGAGGTTCGCCCACATACGGTCCGCGAGCGGCTTGACCGCATTGAAGAGCTCCCGGGGATCTCCCTCGACCTTCGCCCTGATGTGCTGCGGGCCCATCTCTGCGTCGGCGGACTTCGCCCACTCACGGAGCATGCGCTCAGCCACGGACGCGGCCCCGCCGGGCGTAAGGTCCCGGTTCCCGGCCTTGACCGTGTCGTACCAGCGCATACGGTCGGCGATCTGCTGGGCGCTGAGCTTCTTGAAGCCTCCGGCCTTGCTGCTGGGCAGCCGGGCGTTGAGGCGTCGGTCAGCGACCCGCGCGGCGTAGGCGTTTGCCGTGGAGGCGAGCATGTTCTTCGCGTACTCGCCGCGCGCCTGTGCTTCGCGGGCCTCGGCAGCGACGCTCCGGTTGAACGCCAGGTACACGATCTTCTTGCCCGGCATGCGGTGCGAGAGCATCTTCAGGGTGGACGACTTGCCCGTGCCGGCGAGCGCCATCACCGCCATGTTCAGGCCGCGGCGGGCCGCGCCCTGGATGATGATGTTCTGCTCGTCGGTGGGCGGGTAGTCCTCCCGTGCGGACGCGTCGGCGCTAATCCGCTCCCATTCCTCATCCGCGTAGCCGCCTGCCTTCGCCTCAGGCAGATCCTCCACACGCGTGACAAGACCCTGCACTTCGGCATCGTTCAGGCCGTAGCCCGCGAGCCGGTCCCTTACCACATCCTCACGGGAACGCTCGACCAGCTTGCCGTTGTCGTACTTGGGTTCCGGCTTCCAGCGGCGCCGCTCCTCGTCCTCCAGCTCCCACAGGTGCTGCTCCAGGCGCCTCCGCATGGCCAGGTCCAGAGGGTCGGTGGACTCGGCGAGAGGCGCGAGATCGCTCTGAACGTCATCGATGGCGTCAGCCAACTGGCCCGCGGTCATATCGGCCGGGACAGGCTGCTGCGCCGGCTGCGGGCGGGGTGCCGTTGCGGGGCGCTCCTGCTCACCAGCGGGGCGCGGCGTGCGGGGAGTGCCCGGCTTCCGGGGCGTGCGGCTGGCCGGAAGCTCCTGCTCTTCGGGCCGGCCCTCTTCGCTGCTGGAAGCGTTCGGCACAGGGCCAGGCGTCTTTGCCGGCTGAGCCGCCGGCGTTTCGGCGCTGGTGTCGTTGTTCTCGCTGTCCTTCTCGACGTCTAGACTCTGCGGGCCTTCGCTGGGCGTTTCGGTGGAGAGCTGGGCGCGGCGCTGACGCAGCGCTTCGGCCACCGCTCCTACGTGCTTCCCGAAGCTGCCTTCGCGTTCCTCGGGCGTCATCTCCTGGTCGTGGAGCGACTGAGCCAGATGCAGCGCCGTTTCGCTCGCAGGGCCGAACACCCCACCGGCGGCTTCCCCCCACTGCTGATCGAGGAAGTTGAACAGTTCGTCGGCGAGCTGGCGGACTCGGTCGCGGGCATCCTCATCCTCGGGGAACTGACCCTGGTAGGCCCGCTTGAGCCCATCAACCGCCGTGGTGTTGTCCAACTTGCTGTCGGTGAACAGGTCATTGATCTCAACGGACCCGGCACCCGTCTGCGCCGCGGGCTCCGGTGCGGCGTCGTCTTGGGCCGGAGCCGTCTCTTCGGGGGCGCCAACGTTCTCGGGCTTCAGCCCGGCGAGTTCGGAGCGCACCTGCCCAGCGTCCAGCTTGACGATCCCCCCGGCGGCCTCCGAAGACGGCTCCGTGTCGGAAACGGAGTCGTCGGACGGCTCCTTGCTGCCGGCAGGCGGGGCGACCTTGCCCGGCTCCTCCCGGTCGTCGCTCACCTTCTCGGGATCGGCTTCTGTCTCACCGCGTGCCTTGCGGGCCTGCCGCCGCTTCTCTTCCCGCTTGCGCTCCTTCGCGGCCTTCCGCGCCTCGGCGTCAGGCCACGTGATGCGCGTGCGACCCTTCTCGTCAGTGCTGATGGACGGCGCGGCGGGGGTCCGGGGAAGAAGGTCTGTGTCCTGCTCCGCCGTCGGGTCGTCCACGTTCGCCGCCTTCTCGCCGGCGGCGAGTCGTGCTTCCCGGAGCTGGTGCTCCAGGGCCTCCATCCGGTTGCGCTTCTCCTGGGCTGCGTCCGGACTGGACACCGCCTGCCCCTGTTCCTTGATGATTGCGGCGATCAGCTTGGAGCGGCGTTCGGCAGCCTCCAACTGGTCCGCATCCTCGAAGGGGCGGTCCATCCGCTCGCGGGCGGTGGCCGCGGCACGTTCCTCCTGGCGAAGTCGGCTCTCAAGCCGCACGATCGCCTTGTCGATGTCGGCGAGACGGTCCTCGATCCGCGTCAGGGGAAGGGTGGAGTCCTTCTTCAGGTCCTTCTCGTCGTAGGTGTAGGTGGTCTGCGGCACGTCAGCGATGTGGATGTCCACCAAGGGCACGCGGCCGGACAGGTTGTACCCCGCCCGGTATTGGGCGACGACGTCGATGTTGCCGACCTTGCCGATGATGACCTCAGGATGGCCGCCGCGCCGGTAGGGGTCCTCGGCGCCCCGCCGGAGGACGGCGAGAGCTGCGGTGCGAAGGGCCTTGGCGGCCTTGTCCCGCTTGGTGAAGTCCGTGTTACCGATCGTGGCATTGAAGGCGTCGCCGCGGGTGTTCTTCCTTCGCGCCAGGACACCACGGAGCTGGGCCGTGAGCTCGTCCGTGTACTTCTTGGTGCGCTCGGCGGAGCGGATCGTGGACTTGTAGCCCTCGATCGTGCGCATGTAGCCCTTGTGCTTGCGGCGCAGGGAGCCGAGGGCCACCTTCACGTTGGCCTGCTCCAGCAGGTACGGGTTGCCCGTGGAGATGGCCGTGACCTGCTCGGCGTTGAAGACCCCATCGGGGATGTCCTCGACGGTCCGCTCGGTCAGGTTGCCCTTCATGATCTGACGGATGAACTTCGCCTTGCGGGCCACCGTCTGCCACGAGAACCCGTCGAACGAGCCTTCGGTGACGTACTGGAAGATCGCCACCTCGGGGTTGGCGTTGCCCTGGCGGATGATGCGGCCGTTGCGCTGTTCGAGGTCGGCCGGGCGCCAAGGACAGTCCAGGTGGTGCAGGGCGGTCGCACGGAGCTGAACGTTGGTTCCGACGCCCATCTTCGTGGTGGAGCCCACAAGCACGGAAATCTTGCCGTTGCGGGCATCGGCGAAGAGCCGAGACTTCTCCGCGTCGTTCTTCGCTTCGTGGATGAAACGAATCTTCTCGGCCGGGACGCCACGCTCGACCAGGAGCGCCTTCAGCTCCTGGTAGGCCGGGAACTTCGACTGGCCCATCTCCTCCAGGCTGGCCGGGCCCTCGGCCTTCCCCTTCTTCTTCTTGGACTTTCCCGGATCGGTCGGGGTGCCCATGTCCAGGAAGACAATCTGAAGGCCACCCGGCGTCTCGTGGGGTGTCGGGTTGTTCTTCGAGGACGGATAGACCGCGTCCTTGGTGTCGGCGTGTATCCGGGCGATGTTGTCGGCCGCCGCTGGGAGCTTGGCCCCCTGCTCGTCAATGCCGACCATGCGGGGGTCGAGGGAGACCTTCCGCCCGTCGGAGTTGATCTTGAGCATGTTGTCGTCTTTGGGGTCGACCTGACCGTCCTTGACCTTCTTGGCCCGGTAGGCGATCTCCTCCATGTAGTCCACGAGCCCGTCGGTGGGCTCGACGGAGATGGTGACCGCCTTGCCGCCGGCCACGTCCGGCGTGTCCAGGTACTCGGCGAGGTCATCGGAGTTCTTGACGTCGGCGACCGTGCGCCAGATCCGCAGCAATTCCGGCATGTTCCGGAAGGCGGCGAAGCGGCTGACTTCCCTGAATCCGGACCCGTCGGCGGCCAGCTCGGTACCGGAGACGACCTTGCCGTAGGTGGACGCGAAGTCATCGAAGTTGCGGATCTTGGCCTTGTCCAGCAGGTCAGGGCGCAGGTAGCGCAGCATGGTGTGCGCTTCGGTGATGCTGTTGGAGATCGGGGTGGCCGTCGCGAAGGTGACCACACGCCCGGACTTGGTCGTGTTGCGCAGGTACTCCAGCTTCATGTCGAGGTCGGAGGCCCTGTTGGAGCCCTCGATCGCTGCGCCGGGAAGCGTGGAGTTCGTAGAGAGGTTCTTGTAGTGGTGGGCCTCGTCCACGACGACGTAGTCGATGCCCGTGTCCTCGAAGTAGAGGCCGGCCATGTCCTTCTGGGCGGTGAGCTTGGCCTGGATCTTCGCTTCGAGCTTCTTGAGCCGGTTACGGATGTCCTTGACCATCCGGGAGTCGGCCCGCTTACCCGGGTTGCCCTCGGCCTCCTCCTGCTTCTGCCGCTTCAAGGACTCCTGGAGCTGCTTCTTCTCCCGCTCGATGTATGCGAGCTGCACCTCGGGGCGCATGGGGATGGACTCGAACGCGTTCTGGGTGAGGATCACCGCGTCGTAGTCGCCGGTGGCGACCCGGGCGATGAACTCGCGGCGCTTGCGGCCCTGAAGGTCGTCGCTCGACGCGGCGAGGATGCGCCCGTTCGTCGCTGACTCCGGGTACAGCTCGGCGAACTCGTCGCGGAACTGGTTCAGCATGTGGTTCGGGACGACGATCGCGGCCTTGTTGACCATGCCGAGGCGCCGGAGCTCCATGACGCCCATGGCCATCTCGGCGGTCTTGCCGGCGCCGACCTCGTGAGCAAGGAGGACAGCGGGTTCGTTGACCATGCGCGCGACGGCGGCGTGCTGGTGGGCGTGCGGCTTGAACCACTCGGCGAGGCCCGGCATGGTCCGGCGCTGGCCGTCGTACGACCTGAGAGCCAGGTTGTTGTGCAGGTCGTTGTACCGCTTCTTGATCTGCTCGGTGCGTTCCTCGGTGGCCCACAGCCAGTCCTGGAACTCCTCGCGCATCTCCTCGGCCTTGGTCTGGGCCGCGGCGGTGGCGTCCTCGTCCACGTACGTCTTGTCGTCGTCGCCCCGGTAGGTGACGCGAATCCGGCCGTTGGTGAGGATCGCTTCGGCGAGCTTGACCGCGTTGAACCCCTTGGTGCCCCAGATCGACCGGGCGGCCTGGCTCTTGATGACGTGCTCGGGAGCGTCGACCTTCCACATCGAGCCGCCCTGATAGCTGACGGTCACAGCGTCGGTTTCGAGCTTTTCCCGCAGGAACGCCTGGACGGGGTCGCGGCCGAGCCAGGACGCGCCCATGGGGGCGTCGATCTCGCCGGGGGAGATTTCCTCCGGCAGCACGTCTTCCAGGTGCTTGACGTTGATCTCGAAACGGGAGTCCTGCCCGGCGAGGGTCTGCGCCTGCTCCAGCTTCTCCCGCACGTTCCCGGACAGGTACTCGGCTGCCGGGATGAGGTCACCACGGTCGTGGGGTTCGAAGACCAGCGGGTACTCGTCGCCGGTCTCCGGGTCCTTGGACCGGGCGGCAAGGAGACGTTCCCGCGCAGATTCGGGGCTGACGCCCATGACGTCGGCGAGAGCGTCGATGTTGAGCGTGCCGCGCTGCTCCAGGACGATCGCCATCGCGTCCTCGGGGCTGCTGGCGCGCTCGGCGATGGTCCGGTGGCGGGACTGCCGCTTGGTGAAGATTGCGGCCGGCGTGCTGGTCTTCGTGTTCTCGTCGTACGAGTCCAGGGAGAGGATCACGGCCATGGTCGGGTCCTTGGACAGGAGCCCGCCCATGGGCGGCCGCTTGCGGTACGCCTTTTCGACCTGCTGCCCGGTCTCCGGGTCGGTGGTCTTCCGCTTCGCCCAGTCGAACCGGTTCACGGCCCCGAACTTGGCGTTGTACTTGTCGTAGCGGGCCTTCAGGTCGGCGCGCAGCGTCTCGATCAGGTTCTCGTCGGCGTCCGGCCGGGATTCCTCCCGGACCAGGGCTCTCATCGAGTCGCGGAGTCCGAGGAGCTGCTTGGCCTCCTCTATCTGGGTCTTCGGCACGTCGTAGGGGTGGATCATGCCGTCGCGGACCTGGGTCAGGGTGCCGTCCGAGTGGAGTTCTACGTGCCCGTCGGGCCGCTGCGAGTCCGCGGAGAGCAGCTCGACCTTGCGGCGGTCGCCGGTGTCGGGCTTGTAGGTGAGCCGGGCGTCCTTCGCACGGTCCACAACCCGCTTTAGGGTGTGGCCCAGTTCCTCGTTCAGGTCGCCGGCGACGTGCACGCGCAGTTCGCCCGGCCCGTACATGCCGTCGCCGACGTGCATGTCACCGAGGACGTTGCGGGGGCGTTCCAGGAAGTAGGGGTTGACGTGGACCTTGGGCGCTTCCTTGTCGTCCGGGTCCTGGCCCGGCAGATCGTTCACCCGGACCGAGTGCACCCAGGTGGGCGGGTCGTCCTGCTTGCGCTGCTCGGGCGGCTTGATCTCGCCGTTGCGGGTGCGGCCGGAGGTGAAGTCCTTGTCCTTCTCCCGGCGCCGGAAGATGAGGAGGTCGGTGACGACGTCCGTGCCTGCGGTGCGGCGGTGGGCGCCGGACGGGAGCCGGATCGCGCCGACCAGGTCGGCCTTCCGGGCCATTTCCATGCGGGCGTCCTCGGCCCGCGGGGTGGCACCGTCCATGGTGTAGCGGGAGGTGACGACGGCGACCAGGCCGCCCGGGCGGGTGAGGTCCAGCGACTTCAGGATGAAGTGGTTGTGGATGTTGTGACCGCCCTTGTTGTGGCGCATGTCCACAACCTGGTAGTCACCGAAGGGAACGTTGCCGACGGCCAGGTCGAACGTGCCGTTCGCGGCGCGGGTCTTCTCGAAGCCCTCGTTGCGGATGTCCGCGTGGGGGTAGAGGGCCTTGGCGATTCCGGCGGTGATCGGATCGAGCTCGACGCCGGTCATGTGGGCGTGCTCGGGCGCGTACCCGATGAAGTTGCCGGAGCCGCTGCCCGGTTCCAGGACGTTCCCGCCGTCGAAGCCGAGTTCGCGTACGGCCTTCCACACCTGCTGGGCGATGGCCGGGTCGGTGTAGTGGGCGTTGAGGGTGTTGTCCTGCGCGGCCTCGTACTCGCTGTCGCTCAGGAGTTCTCGAAGCCGGCGCTGAAGCGGTGCGAACTCGGGCTTCGGGGAGTCCACGAAGACCTGCGGGGTGGCGCCCCAGCCGGACCAGCGGGCCAGGGTCTCCTGCTCGGAGGCCGTGGCCGGCCGGTTCTCGTCCTGGAGGCGGCGCAGCACCTCGATGGCGGCGATGTTCGCCTTGACGCGGGCCAGGACGCCGCTGGGGACGACGGTGTGGCCGTCCTCCGGCGGCTGGTACTGCGGAGCGGTCTGCTCCTGCTCGGCAGAGCCGAAGGTTACCCGGCTGCGATCTTCGGCAGCGTCACCATCGGCATCTCCTTGTTCTCCGTGCCCGGCTCCTTCGGCAGGCTGTACAGCATCTCGTGCAGGGCCTTCTCCCGTGCCCTCATCGTCGCCATGTTGATCAGCTGCATCGCTTCTCGGAAGTCCGCCCCCGGCTCCGGCTGCTCCCTGAAGTCGTCCCGGTAGTCCGCGATCAGTTCCTCGATCTCCGCGCTCTGCTCCGCGAACCACCTCGCCGGCGGCGTCGTCACGGCGATCTCCTTCAGCGCCTCCGGCCGGTACGTCTCCCAGTACGCCTTCACCAGCTCGCTGTACGCGCTCACTCTGCTCCTCCTGCTCGTTGCGCTGGCCAACGGCCGGCTGGGTCACATCTTCGTCCGGAGCACCCGGTGCGGGGTTCGCGGGGGCGGTCTCGGGGTTGTTGCGCTGTTCTTCGGTCGGCTCGTCGTGGCGGCGGCCCAGGCGGGCGGCCGCACTGTCGGAGACGCCGCGCTCTCGGTCGAACTGGCCTGCGAGCTGCCAGATTGCAAGCGGTGACGGCTGCCCGTCCTTGTCGCGGAACGTGCTCAGCGCCGCGCCGATGTTCGGGTCGCCCCAGTCGAGGGTTCGGCCGTCCTTGTCCCGGAGGTTACTGCCGAGGTACAGGGCGAAGCGATCCGCGGTCTCCCGGTCGGGGAACCGACCGTACTCGTGGATGCGGCCGACACCGAGGCCGCTCAGGCGGCGGCCGGCGCCGGAGGTGAGGACCCGGAAGCGCGAGGCGTCATCGGCGCTGGTGTCCTCCACGATGGCGAAGCCGTGGTGGCTGGCGAGCGTGATGCGCAGGTTCGGGTCGTTGGCCATCAGGCGCAGGGCGTTGCCCTGCGCCTTCCGGCTGTCCTTGCGGGCCCCGGCGTGGGCGCCGCCGCGCTTCCAGAACTCGCGGAGCTCCACGTCGTTGCGGGGGCGGTCCTGGGCCTCACCGCCACCTCCGATGTGACCCACGCCAATGTTCGAGGCGGGGGCACCGGTGCGGCCAGCGACATCCTGTGCTGACTGCTGGTCCGGCGAGAGGGTGGGGGTGGCGGGCTTCGTGCGGGAGGTAGCGCCCTCCTTCTTCTTGACGGCCCGCTCGGCGAACGTCTTCTGGGACTCGGCGGCCATGCTGGCCGCGAGGCGCTTACCTTCGGGGGTGTGGAACCCATCGAACGCGTCCGGGGCGTTCCAGTCGATCGGCTTCCCGTCGAGCTGCGCGGTCTCCATGCGGTTGGCGAAGTCGAGCGCTTCGGCCTTGCGCGGGGTGGTGACCATGCGGATGCCGGTGTCGTTATGGGTCACGGCCCAGCCCGACGGCCCGTTACCGGAGGTCTCCGGGAGCTTCCCGATGGTGAAGTGCCCGTTGCGCGACAGCTGCGGCTTGTCGAGCCTGTCCATGTACGAGCGCATCGCTTCGCGGTGGGCGGCGTGCCGTTCCTCGTTCTTCTCGAACTGCGTCAGCTTGCCGTTGGCCCAGTGCGCTCGTACGTCGTCCAGGGTCTTGTAGCGCCGGTTGGGATCGCGGCGGATGCGTTTGGCGGTCGCCTTCTTCGCCGGGGCTGCGGGGGTCGGGTGCCAGGCGCCGAGTCGGGCGGGGGCGTTCTTCCGGGGGTTGCGAAGGGGGGTGTCGCCGTGGGCGGTGAAGCGCGTGTGGGCGAGATCAAGGGCGTCGGACAGGGTGGCGGCGGCCTCGGCAAGGTCTGTCTTGCCCGCACGGTCGGCGAGCTCGGCCAGTTCCTCGGCCTTG
This sequence comes from Streptomyces sp. NPDC057249, assembly GCF_042669245.1. NCBI lineage: Bacteria > Bacillati > Actinomycetota > Actinomycetes > Kitasatosporales > Streptomycetaceae > Streptomyces > Streptomyces sp. NPDC057249. The sequence goes on from NZ_JBHUXS010000020.1 coordinate 65,300, forward strand.
GCCGCTGACTCCGGAAGCCCGTCGATCAGGTCCCGGGTGGTGGCATCGTGCTCTTGGTTATCGACCTGGATCAGGTCGCCGACAGCGTCTTCCAGCTGCTCGTACAACCGGCGGGCCTTGCGGTCGTCCCAGCCGTCGGCCTTCCAAGCGTTGCTCAGCCCGTCCAGGTAGTCATCGACCAGTTCGCTGGCGGCATCGTTGGCGTGGTCGGTGTCGCGGAACTTCAGGTGCCCGTTCGGGTTGCCCTTCCTCGGCTTCCCGCCGGGAGCCCGCAGGGCGTCGCCCTGGCCGGCCCGGTGCCGGGCCAGGCGGCTGCCCGGCATCGGCAGGGCGTTGTTGTAGTGGACGGTCTCGGGATTCTGGGTGTCCTCTTCGCCGTCGCGGAAGACTCCGCCACGGGGAAGATACGGTTCGTCGTCCTCCGGTTCGGGCTCCGTCGCACCACGGTCCTCGCCGTCGACGTCCTCCCCGATGTCATCGCCCTGGTCATCCTGGTCGTGCGGGTCATCGGGGGTGTCGCCCTGGTCGCCGGGGTCGTCGTCGTCCCGGCCGGTACCGCGCCGCACATCCGTGGTCCGGCGCTCGTCCTCGTCGCGGACCTTCCTCTTGCTCTTGGTCGGGGCAGTGCCGTCAGGCCGGGTGACCATGGTCAACCGGGACGCGTGCACGGTGGACTGCTTGCGTGTGGACAGGTCCTCGACCAGCACGTCCCGGCCGCCAAGAGCTCGTACCACGCGGGCCAGGCCACCGCCCCAGAGGCGGGCGATACCGCCCGTCTCAATGAAGCGGCCCTTGCTGTCGCGGGGGTGCAGATCAGGGTTCCACGGACGGCGCAGCCTCTTGCTGTCCAGGCTGTCGGCGATACGGTCTGCGGCGTTCGTGATCTGCATGCGGCGGACCATGCACACCGGAGACGGTTAACGTCGCGCCCTCAATGACGGCCGGGCACCACCGTGAACGCGCGTCGGCCCGGACCGCGAGAGCGGGCCGGGCCGACTGCACAACCGAGGAGATAACCAGCCTGTGGCCAGTTGGTTTTGCTGATTGCGGTTCCGTAGTGGGGCTCTGCGCCCGGAAGCGCAGAGAATGTTGCTGTGGTGCTGAACCGCTGTACGACGTGTATGCCGCGATGGTGCCTCGGTGGTGCGATGTAAAAGCTACCAGGGACGAGGGCCAGGGCAGCGCATTTCGGCGGAAGTTACATCGTCTGGGTGAGGATGTGCAGCAGGAACCACCCGGAGAAGCCGAGCCAGCTTGCCGTGAACACCGCCCGGCCGGCCTTGGACGTGCGGGTACGGAACAGCTTCCGCGTGTTCTCGCTGAGGGTGTCGCCCTTCTTCTTGTTGATCAGCGCCCACGTCTCGAACAGGGCGAAGAGGGCGGTCCACAGGGTCCAGATGATCCAGCTCACAACTTGTCTCCTTCGGTGCGGTAGCGCAGGCGGCATCGGCAGTTGACGGTCAGGTACAGGGGGGCGAGCTGGTCGCCGGGGTAGCGCATGGGGTAGCCGTCCACGTCGAACGGGGTGGTCACGGGCAGGGTGGTGCCGTCGACGTCGGCGTGGGCTTCGCGCACGCGGTCGTCGCCACGCGACACCCAGGTCCGCACGATGTGGGGGCCGATCGCACCGGCGGTCGCGTCGGCCGCACCGTTGACGGTGGCGGTGGCCGCGCTCTCCGCGATGCCCGCAGCGGTACGCGGAGCGATGTCGGAGAAGGCTGTGCGGACGAGTGCCAGGAGGTCTTCCATGTCGTCGGTCACGTCCTGTGCCTGGCCCAGAAGCCCGCCCAGGGTGTCCAGGAAATGGCGGGCACCGCCCTCTCCCGCATACACGGCGTCGAGCACCGCGGCGGTGACACGGGCGGCGGCCGACGGAGGCGGCTCGGCGGCGCCAAGGGCCGCAGCGGTTCGCTGGGACACGCCGTGCGCGATGCCGGCCAGGACGTGCGCCAGAGTGCCGGAGACCTCCTCAAGCCAGCGGTCGGCGCCGATGATGCGCTGGATGTCCAGCGACGCGTCCCCGCCGCGGGTGTCTGTCGGACCGTCGTCGCGCCAGTAGCGAGTGCCCTTGCGGGCCTTCGGGGACCGCAGCCGCGCAGTGATGACCCCCATCTGCCGTTCGAACAACGGGGTGAGTGCGGCCGCCACGGCCTGGGCGGCCTGGTCGAAGTCGTCGTCAGTGACCTCGTAGCCGGTGCCGCCAGGCGGCAGCGCCTTGCCCTCAAGGCCGCGGGCTTCAGCAACCGCGGTAGCGGCATCCCCCGGCCTTCGCTGCTCGATCTGCCGGGCCGACTCGACGGCTGCGGCGGCTGCGCCCGGCTGTCCGCCAGGGGCGCCGTCCTCGCGTGCGGACGCGACTGCCGCCGCGCCGGGGCCCGGGGGGAGCGCGCCTGCGGGCTGGCCCCCGTCGCTGCGGGCCTGGGCGACGGCCGCCGCGGCGTCCCCGCCGTCGTGGCTGCCTGGGGGGAGCGCAGCATTGGGGCCTGCGCCGGGCGGCAGCGCCCCTCCAGGAGCGGTGTCGGTATCTCCGCTTCCCTGAATGCCCAGTGCGGCGGCGTCTTCCGGGCGGGCGGGAACAGGGGCCTTCTGCGGGGAGATCCACAGAGCACGACTGTGGGCGTTGTTGTAGGCGGGCAGCCCTGTCCGCCGGCGGTACTCATCGATCGAGATCAGGCCGGATTCCCACTCTTCGCGGGCCTCCGCGCGACGCCGCCGACGGGGCAGCTCCAGCACCTCGACGCTGCTGGTGTTGTAGCGGATGTCCGCTTCCGGGTGGCGCAGGTCGCCCGCGAACGCGTTGGCGATCATCGCGAGGTGGTCAAGCTCGGTGTGTGACCAGAAGTTGTATTCCTCCTGCTCAGCGTTGTCGAAGGTGCGACCGGAAGCGTTGCCGAGCACGCTCTCCGGGACACCGAAAGCGCCGAGGATTTCGATCTTGGCGTTCTGCGCGGCGTGCTCGTAGGCCATCTCCCGGGGCTTGGCCGCAAGGTCGACGTAGTTCATGCCGCCCGGACCCGCCCCGACAACCGATACGTGACCGGCGAACTCACTGCCGGGCAGGAACCGGGATTCGAGCCGGTTCATCTCCTGGTCGCTGAGCGTGGTGGTGTCCACGGCGACGATGCCGCCGGGCCGGGCGTCGTTGCGTATGAAGGCGACGTTGTACAGCCGCGAGAGGTAGTCCAGCTCGACGCTGACGCCGGCCGCTTCCAGGGGAGTCATGCCGGAGAAAGGGTCTGTGGGGTGGGGGTCTCTGATCCAGCGAACCCGTTCCGGATCGAGCTCCCGTACCTCGCCGAACAGGGTGGTGAACTCGAAGTGGGCGATGTATTCGCCACGCGGGTCGGGAACGGGGAGGACCCGGTCAGGGGGAAGGAGATCGAGGCGGGTGATGGTGCCCCGATTGGAGCGGGTCACCTCCACGAACGCGCCGCGCTTGGAGAGCAGAATCTGCGCGGACAGACGCTTACGGAACTGGGCGCCGGTCTCGACGGGGTTCGCCCGCCCGTTGAGGACCCGCAGCAGGGGGTGGTCCTCGATGACCTGCTCGAACTGGCCGTCCTCGGACAGACCCACCCCGATCTCGATCGGAAGGCGGCCGGCGTGCTTTCCGATCGTCTCGATGGCCTTGTAGACCCAGATGACCCGCTCGTAGCCTTCGGTGACTACGCGGTCCAGGTCCCAGCCGTCGGCGCGCCCCTCCGTGGACCAAATGTTGGAGGTACCCGCGTACGTGGTGGAGGCGTAGCCGCCGGTCCAGGTGAGCGTCTTGGTCTCGGGCTCCGGCGCCTGGAGAGTGGGGATGAGGGAACGGAGGGCCGGAAGCCACTTTCGCTTCGCCACGTTAGTCTCCCTCGCTGCTCAGGTAGGCGCCTAGCGCGACCAGGAGAGCGAACAGCACGGCCCAGGGGGTGAAGGCGAACGCCAGGCCGGCCAGCACGGTGAGACCGAGGGACAGCGCGACGTACCCGGCGACGAGCCGCACCAAGGGGTGCAGGGGCGGGGCGACGCGCAGAACGGTAGAACCCCCGAAGCCCAGGATCAGACCGGCGAGGAACAGGGTCACGAGGGGTTCGGCTGCGTACAGGGCCCCGAGCAGCCCGACCGTCCCTGAGCCGATCAGGAAGAGGCCGAGTACGTCGCGGAGGACGCGACGGCGCGGTGCCCGGTGGCTGGAGGGTGAGGGCTGCGTTGGAGGATTCACGCGGCGGACCGTAGGGGCCTGCCGCGCTTACGTCTCGGGCCTAGTCGTCCGCGAAGATCACAGTTGCCAGGCCGAGCCAGGTGGCGATCGAGGCGATGACGCCGACGATGACGGCGAGTTGCGTGCTGCCGGTCTGGTGATGGGTGACGCCAGCAGATATCCCGCCCAGGAGGACGCCGAGGAGGAACAGGGGCATTGGATGTTCCTATCGGGCCGGGCGGGAGACGCCGCTGATGTAGGAGCCGATACCGCGGCGCTGGATAGTGCCCCCTCTCAGCAGCCGGGATGTCGGCGGCGGGGTGGGGATCTTCCGCTTCGCCCGCTGGGACTGGTCGCCGCCGATCAGGTGCTGGTTGTCGATCTGAGCCTCGCAGTCGATCCCGGCCACATCCTCGTACGGCCGCCGGCAGTTCCGGCAGTAGACCTCCAGAGCATCCACGCGGGTCTTGGCCTCCGTCGTGAAGCTGCCACGAAAGTCCGCGATCTTGGCAATGCGCTCCTCGACCTTGATCTCGGCCGCGATGATCCAGACGTGCGCAAGGCTCTGTTCCTGCGGCTCTGCCGCCACGGGCGGGCCCGGGCGGCTCTGGGGGGCATTGAAGAGATCCGCGAAAGGCTCGAAGTAGAGCTGGTCACTCTCAGCAACGGAAGTCAGCACGGTCTGGGTCCTCCTGGCGGCGATACAGCAGATGCTGGCCGAGCGTCAACGGCTGGCTGCTTGTATGGACGGAGTGACCGCCGTTTGCGTTACACCCGTCGCTGGTGTGCGCCGTGGCTCGGAGATGGCCGCGTTGGTTCAGCGAAGGTGCCTTGCCCGAAGTTGAGCTGTGCTCCCGAACACGACGGCTCAGGAGCACAGACAGGGGTTAGTTGAGCTCTGGCAGGGCTTCGCTGTCCCTCGTGTTGTCGTCCTCGTCCTTGCTCAGGAGCGGGGCGGGGAAGCTGGGAGTCGCGCTTCTCGGATCTCGGCCCACCGAAGCGAGTCGCGAATGCCATCAGCCACTGAGTACCGCGGATGCCATCCGAGCTCTTGGGCTGCTCGGTCGCTGCGGGTGTAGGCGCCGGCCACGTCGCCGGGCCGGGGGGCGCGTTCTTCGGTCTTCACGGGGGCGTCCACGACCTCGTTGAATGCCTCGACGAGCTCGCGGACTGTGGTGCCGGTGCCGGTGCCCAGGTTGATCGCCCTGGAGGTGCTGCCGTCGTGGAAGAGCCCGTCGAATCGGGTGAGGGCGGCGACATGGGCGGCGGCGAGATCCCAGACGTGCACATAGTCACGAATCCCCGTGCCGTCGCGGGTGGGCCAGTCGACTCCCGTGATGCCGAACGGCACGCCCGCTTCGTGCGCGGAGATCAGCATCCCTAGAGCGTGGCTCGGACGGGGCAGTTGCAGGCCGGTGCGGAGCTCAGGATCGGCGCCGATGGGGTTGAAGTAGCGCAGGGACAGCACGCGGAGCGGAGTGCTGGCCGCGATGTCCGCGAACATGCCCTCGCACACCGTCTTGGTGCGCGCGTACGGGCTCTGCGGCGCGTGCGGGGACTCCTCGTCAACGGTGAAGTCGTCACCGGCCTGGTAGATCGAGGCGGAGGAGCTGAACAGCAGGCGGTGGCAGCCGTTGCGCAGGAGGTGGTTCACCAGCTCCAGGCTCGCGCTCACGTTGTTCCGGTAGTAGCCGACAGGGTCGGCGACGGAGTCCGGGACCACGATCAGCGCTGCACAGTGCACGACGGCGGCGATGTCCGGGTGGTCGGCGAAGACGCGGTCGATGAGCGGGCCGTCGGCAATGTCGCCCTCGTAGAAGGAGCGCCCGGCAGTGAACTCGCGGCGGCCGGTCCCCAGGTTGTCGAGGATGACGGGCTCGATCCCGGCGTCGATGCATGCGGAGGCGACCGTGCTGCCGATGTACCCGGCCCCGCCCGTAATCAGTACCTTCATGGCTCCGAGCCTAGCCGGGGCGCGAGCCTTCCCCGTACGCGGCGGCGCAGGACCAACCCGCGTACGGGGAAGCGGTGTTCAGTAGTCGGTTGTCGTGCCTGGGCTGGCTGCGCAGCGGAAGCCGAGGGCGTGATTGGAGTAGTCGGGCGCGGCGGCGAAGCGCTCGGTGGTGCGCAGCTGGTGGCGCATGTGCATCCACCCACCTCCGCGGACCACGCGGTAGCGGCCGACGGCGGCCTGGTACATCGGCTCGTACCTGCGGGTTCCGTCGTAGAGCCGGTAGGGGTCGGCGGTCCACTCGGAGACGTTGCCGATCATGTCGCTGATCCCGAAGGGGGAATCACCGGCCGGTGAGCGGCCGCCGACGGCTGCGGTGCCGGGCACGGTGGCGTTGCGCGCGTAGTGCTCGTCCCACCAGGCCCGCCACGACTCCGGGTCCGCGACCGGGCCCGTGCGGGCGCCCACAGCCCGGTTATCGTCCCAGTCGTTCCCCCAGGGCCTGGCCCGCCAGGCGGGGCCGTGGGCCGCGTACTCCCACTCGGCCTCGGTGGGAAGCCGCTTGCCGGCCCACTGAGCGAAGGCGGTGGCGTCGGCGTGGTCGACGTGGACGACGGGGTGGTCCAGGCGTTCCGCGATGCTGTCCCCAGGGCCGCCGGGGTGCTTCCAGTCAGCCCCGGGGCGCGCCTCCCAGTATCCGGAGGCGTACACCGACCCGTAACCGCGCCTTTCTGCGGCCGTCCGGTATCCGGTGGCCCGAACGAACCGGTCGAACGCGGCGTTGGTGACGGGGTGCCGGTCGAGCAGGAAAGCGCCGATGGTGGCGTAGTGCTGCGGGGACTCATCCTCGAACCAGGCACGCCCGTAGTGCTGCGCGCCGACCAGTGCGTCCAGGTGATCCTCCGGCGCTCCGATCAGAGCGGTCGCGGCAGGGATCATGACCATCGAACGTGTAATGGTGTCCATGTCAGCCTCCCGCCATGGCCGGGAGGAGGGTGAGGTTGACCTCGCCGCGCAGACCGGTGGCCATGCCGTCCAGGTCTCGGATGCTGTCGTCACCGATGTAGACGTTGGTCCAGGGCACGAGCTGACCGGTGGGGCTGAGCACTCGGGGCGCCAGGACCGGGTAGGTGTCCGTCAGCCACTTCAGGGCCATGCCGACGGAGTCCGCGCGGCAGGCCAGCGGCTGGCCCTCGGGGATCAGGGTCCGCCATGCGGTGGGCACGTCGAACGTCACAACCGCCTGGGATTCGATCATGTCCCGCATCCCGGTGACGGTCGCCTCGACACCCTGCTGAAGCGTGGTGGTGGGCTCCCACCCCAGCAGCTCTCTGGCCTGCGTGATGTCGGGGCAGCGGGCGGCGCCGCCCGTCGGCGCGCTCGGCCCGATCCGTACGGTTCCGCTTCCGACCGTGGACACCACCAGGTGCGCGAGGTCCCCGATCGCGGTCCCGTCCTCGGCCCCGATGTTCAGCGGTCCGGACACGTCGGAGTCCATCATCGCGATCAGCCCGGCCACGAAGTCGCGCACGTAACACAGGCTCCGGGTGGCCTCCGGGCCGTTGACGACCAGCTCCTCCCCGGCCAAGGCGGCGACGACGAACGCGGCGACGACTCTCTTGTCCGAGGGCAGCATGCCGGGCCCGTACACGTTGAACGGGCGCACGATGCCGGTGTTCACGCCGTACTGACGCCGGTAGGCCACGGCTAGGGCCTCCAGGAAGCGCTTCGCTTCCTGGTAGCCGGACATCGGCCCGGTCGGATCGACGTTCCCCGTGTACGTCTCGGGCTGGGGCTGGACCTCCGGCTCACCGTAGACCTCGGCGGAGGACACCAGCACGATGCGGGCCTTGTACCGGCGGGCGATCTCCAGTGCGTTGACCGTGCCGACGGAACCGGCCATCAGGGTCTGTACGGGCTGCTCGCGCACCAGGGCCGGACCGATGGGGCTGGCGAGGTGCATGACCGCGGTCACGGGCGTGTCCCAGTTGAGGGGGGCAGTGATGTCGTGCTCGATGAAGGTGAAGCGAGGGTGCCGCGTCAGCTGGGCCAGTGCCGGTAAGCGCCCGGCCGTGAGGCTGTCGACCGCAGTGACACGGGCGCCCCTGTCCAGCAGCGCCTCGCACAGATGGGTACCGATGAAGCCGGCCCCACCCGTCACCAGAATGTGTTCGCTCGGTTCCACTGTTCTCTCCTTGCCGGTGAAGTGAATGTGGGTGGTGCGACCCGGCGCGGGGCCATCGTGCGGCTGCGCACGAGTTGGTGGCGCCCCCGCGCCGGGAGTCTGTGGGCCCTCAGGGGGTGTCGGGCGGCTGGGGTGCGCGGCGGCGCTTCGGCCGTCGGGCGTGGCGCCGTGACACGAAGGTGCCGACGCCGAGATGGACGATCAGGAGTCCTTCATCGAGCAGAGGGACGAGCGCCTTGGACACGTTGGCCGGGGTGACCCCGAATTCCTGTGCCAGAGAGCGCACCAACGGTTGGCCCGGCTTGAGCGAGCCGTCAGCGATGCGTTCACGCACGGCCTTCGCAATGAGCGCCGACTTGGTCGGGGGAACCTCGAAGGCGTAGGCGCCTCGTGCGTGGCGGATACGCACGAGCCCTTCCGCAGCGAGAGCGTGCATGGCGACGCTCACGACGCTGTACGAAACGCCGTACTGCTTACGGATCTCCTCGTACGTCGGCAGCTTCGTGCCCGGTGGGTAGGCGTCCGTGTCCGTGAGCATCTGCTTCAGCCCGTCGTAGACCCGGCGCCGGGACGTGCCGGCCTTGGGAGCGGTTGCGGAACCCATGCTGCGGTCTCCGGGTGGCCGAGGGGTGATGGGGTCAGAGGGCACGGGAGCCCCCTTCCGGGCCTTCGGGAAGGTAGGGCGCGTAGGTGCCGACTCCCCGCCTGTAGGTCAGCAGCCCCTCTTTGTGCAGGGGGGCGAGAGCGTTGAGCAGCACACTGCGGGAGACGTCGAACTCCTTGAGCAGTGCGTTGACGACCGGCTGGCCTGGCTTGATCGTGCCGTCCGCTATGCGCTCCCGCACGATTGCGCCCAGGCGCGCAGCCGTCGGCGGCGCTGCGGGGCGGCCGTTCGAGCTTGGCTCAGGGGCGCTGCTCCCCCTCCCACTGGCCGGGAGGGGGAGTTCCCCCCGTACGGTCACGCCGCCCGGACGGATGACGACACGACCCTCGTACGCCAGGGACAGCATCGCGTCGGACACGACGCTGGGGGAGACGCCGTAGCGCTGGCACAGCGCCATGTAGGACGGGAGCCGGCTGCCCGGCCGGTACTTCTTCGTGTCCGCGAGCATGCCCACCAGGTCGTCGTAGACCGCACGGCCGAGGGTGCCCTTCGCGGGAGGCCCCGTGGTCTTGCGCCGGGTCATGCCGCCGCCCTCAGGTCGTCGGGGGCGATGGGGGCGCAGCCGTGCAGTTGCACGATCACGCGGAAGGCGATCGTCGCGGGGAGCATGGGGTCGCCGTACGGGACGCGGCGCTCACCGATCGGTGTCCGGGTCACGGGGTCGTGGACCAGGCCGTGCACCCCCCACGGCGTGACCTGCTCCACCAGGGCCAGGACCGGGTGGCGGCCCAAGCGCTTGCAGCCAATCGACTCGGTCATGGACTCGATCGCGCAGGCGCGGTGCACGGGCGGGGACGCGGTTTGCGCCCCGTCCTGGAGGGACGTGCCCTCGCGGGCGAGGAAGAGGCGCCGGCCGTTCCACTGCTCGGCCGCCTCGCGGTGCGTGTCCGCGCCGCAGACCTGGCAGCCGAGGCGGTCCATCACCTCGCGCTGCCGCTGAGGATGGACGCCCGCCGGACTCGCGTCCCCGCGGCCGCGTGCCGAGGGGTACCGCAGTAGCAGCGCACCTCGTACGCGGTCCTGCTGGACCTCGTCGGTGTAGGCGAGCCGGCCTCCGCTCAGCCACGTCAGCGAACGGTCGGGGTGTTCCTCACTCCACGGCGCGATGTAGGGCATCCGCCGACGGCCCTGGTAGAACTGCTGGATGTCGGCTTCTACGAGTTCGACCATCACGCCCCCCGCGCTTCTGCTGCGCTGGCGGCCGGCTTGATCGCGACCCCCGCGTACGCCCCCGATGCGTGCCACATCTCCTCGGGGAGCGGGCTTTCCCTGTCCCACCGTGCGGTGGGAACGAGGCCGGGCTCCAGCATCGGCCAGCCGCCGGCGTACTCCCGGATGACCTCCTTGTCGCGGGTGAGGTAGGTGAGGGCAGCCTTGTCCCGGGCGGGGGGCGTGAGCATGGACGGCCTGGTGGGGCCGAGGTCGCAGGCGTGGGTGATCGACAGGGCGCTGCCGGGGGGCGCCCATTCCCGCAGGATGCGCATCGACTTGGCGGCGTCGGCATCGGACAGCCAGGGCAGCACGTCGTGCGCGAGGACGGCAACAGGTCTGGTCAGGTCGAGTGCACCACTCACCTGCGCGGAGCGCAGCAAGGTGTCCATGCGGGCGAGGTCCCCTTGGACGATCCGCACGACCTTCTCGTTCTCACACCGCATCCTTCGGTGAGCGACGGCATGCGGATCGATGTCCACGTAGACGACCCGGGGTACGGGGATGAGCGTCAGCGCGGTCTCGTCCACGTCGCGGGCGGGCTGCCACGGTGAGGGGTAGCCGCATCCGAGGTCGAGGAACTGCGTGAAGCCCTCGTCGGCCAGGCGCGTGACCACTGCGCTGTTGTGTTCCAAGTTGATCCTGGCGGCCGTGCGCAGGCGTTCGAAGTCGTCCTCGGACAGGTCGGCGAGCACCGCCCTGTCCGAGGCGTAGTTGTCCGAGCCTCCCAGCAGCCGGTCGTACATTCGTGCGCTGGCGGCATGGTGTGCCCAGTCCTCGGGCGGGCGCGGCACGCGTGTGGCCGGGGCCCATGCGGTGCCGTAGCACCGCTGGTTGTGCTGGTACTCGGTGTCGGTGCTCATGCCTGGCCTCCCGAGGGTGCTGTCGGTTGTGCTGCTGCGGCAGTTCGGCGGGCAACGGCTGCGGCCAGGGACTGAGCCTCGTCCGCGGTGAGTGCGCCGAAGCGGACTCGGTTCGGCTTGGGTGGGGCGCAGTCGTCACATCCGGGCTGCGCCTCGATGAGCACGGCGAGTTTCGGCAGGCGCATCAACCTGCCTGCGAGTTTGTCGAGACCGGCCCAGGTGGAGATATCGATATGGGCCGGCCGGTCGGAAGTGCCATGGAGCAGCTTCCACAGGGCCAGCGCGTCCTCGGCGTCGAGCGCGAGGGGCTGGAGTGCTTCGTCGTCATCGACGGCCGCCCGGACCTCGATGCCGGCCTCGTAGAGGGCGAGGGTCAGAGCGAGTGCGGCGCGCTCCACGGCGTTCATGCCCGACTTGATCAGGGCGGTGAGCAGGCGTACGGCGCCGGCCGTTGGGAGAATGATGTCCCATCCAAGGCGCGTGCCGGTGGACCGCTCGCACTTCCACGTCATGATGCCGTGCTCGGCGAGGGTGCTCTTCACATCGCCTCGCGCCCACGCCCATCCGTCCGTCCGGTCGTCGTCGGCCGCCGGTACCCCCTCAACGCGCACGCGGGCGCCACCGTCGCTGTGCTGCTGCACGAGGAGGGACCCCCCGGCCGGGCGGATGACACCAAGGGTCAAGTCCAGGTCACGCGCGGCGAATGCGGCGACGGCAGCGAAGCCGGATTCGTTGGTCAGGTGAGGCAGAGCGTGCATGTCCATCAGGCGCTCACCCCGTCCGCGAAGGCGACGCCGTCGTACGGGCAGGCCGTGCTGGAGGGGGCGAGCGCGGTGGTGACAACGGCTTCGACGGTGACTCTGGCCAGCTCTCGTACGGCGTGCCGCGCCACGACGTACCGGGCGTCGGGGGAGTCGTAGAGGACCAGGGCATCGTCGTCCACGGCCACGCTCGGCTGCCCCGTGCGGCAGTACAGGGTGCCGCGGACACCGATCTGGTCGGCCTCCCGGACCCGCAGCCGCGCATGGCCGTTCCGCAGCCACGGGCAGCCCTTCGTCACCCTGTCCGCGCACGGCTCGCACGCGGGCGGGACGGTGGTCCGCACACCCTCCCACGTTGTGCCCTCGGCCGGAGGCCCGGCCAGCAGCGGCATCAACCACAGCATCCCGTCGGCGTTCCGGCTCGCGGGGCCGCCGCACGTCGCGCAGAGCAGGTGCCGCATCGCCTCGGGCTGCCGGCCGGGGTGCAGCAGCTTGTAGATGCGGGGCCCGGTCTGCGGGCCGCCCCACGCTTCCCACAGCACGCTGTCGTCATCCCGGTGCCGCTGATCCACGCGGGGATCGGCGTAGAAGACGCCTCCCGGAGTGGTCATCAGCGGCTCGGGCAAGGTGATCTCGCCCGCCCACGGAATGATGTACGGCGCTCTGGTGGTGGTCACGGTGCTGTCCCTGATGGTCGGTGACGGTCACGGAACTGGGTGGTGATCGGGGCCGGCCGCATACCCCCCACGGATCGCGGCCGGGGCGCGCAAGCGCGCCGCTCCCGGGTGCCTTCTGACCTGGACACACTCGCTATCCAGCCCAGGCAGAAGGCAGGGTTCCCGGACGCCCCCGGGTCTGATGGAACGCCCCCTCGGGGCGTGCGGGTCGGTCAGCTCACCGTGGCGCTGGCGTTCTCCTGCTCACGCCGGGCGAACTTGTAGGCGACCGCGAGGGCGTCGTTGACGGTGCCGAGCTGCCGCTCGCCGTGCACGGCCTCCGACTCCCGGGTGGCCCCGAACCGCTCCCAGTACTGGCGGACGCACTTGGTGCTCATCAGCAAAGCGGCGTAGAAGCGCATCTGTTCGGTTGAGTCGATGCCCAGCCGGTACCGGAGCGAGTGCGTGCCCAGCGCCAGGTTGGCGCTCATCAGCGTCACGAACTCCTCGGCGCTCAGGTCCTCCGGCTTCCACGCCTCGGCCAGCTCAGGGGTGCCAATGATCCCCCGCAGCCATCGCTCCTGGCGGTCGGCCGTCGCGAGGTCGAGGCTCTGCCGGTGGTGCCGGTCACGCTGGACGAGATGGGCGCCGGCCAGGACGGTGAGGGTGAGCAGGGCAATGCGTTCGAGCTTCATGAGCTTCATGTGGTGCCTTCCGGAACAGCGGTCGAGTGCGGAGGTTGTGGGGACGGTGGCGGTTGCTGGAGCCAGGCCGACGGCAGGAAGGCGACGAAAGCGAGCCGTTCAGCAAGTCGGCGCAGCAGGTGCTCGTAAGCGAAGCTGCTGGCCGGTATGGCCTGCCGATTGGTCGTGAGAATCCCGTGCACGAAGCCGCGGCTGATGGCCTGGCAGGCAGCCTCCAGCGCCGGCCGCTCCGCGTTGCCGGGCGGCCTGATGCTGGCGGCGGGGTACTCGATGTAGGGCACGCGGTGGACGAGCCAGTTGCGCGTCCTGGCGAACTTCACGAGGTGGGCATGAACGGCTTCCGCGTCGACCCCCGGCCCGGCCAGGACGTACGTGGCGACCCGGACCTGCCGGGTCTCCGGGATCGCGCCCAGGGCACTCGTGAGATAGCCCCGCCGAAGGTTCGCGAGGCGGGCTTCGGTGCTCTGCCGCATCCGGGGTTGGCCGTAGTCCGGCCACCCGTCCGCGATCTCCCCAGGGGGAACAGCTTCCAGCACAGGAATCTCCAGTACGGGCCCCTGGTACCGGGGCCGAGGCGGCAGCCCGGCACCAGGGGGTCAGCCCGTGCTCGCCGGTATCCGGGGGGACGGATGGATCGGCGAGCACGGAGTCAGTGGGCGGAACCGAGATGAGCGGCAATCTCACGGTGCGGGGCCGGCTCGGGCCGGGCCGCCGCCAACACCCGCCGCAGCGGCTCGACCGGGACCAGCCGGTCACTCCGGGGCGGGCGCAGCCAGTACGCGCCCGGAGGCGCGTCCCGGTTCAGCGGGGGTAGGAGCAGGGTGTGCGGAGCGCCGAGGCACACCGCGTACGAGTGCCACGCCCAGCGCCGACGCGTGCCCGGCGGGACCAGCCAGTAGAGCCACCCGGCAGGGTCCTGAATGACCGGCCCGCACCCGCCCTGCTGCACGTCCATCCGCTCCAGCGCCTCGGCGGCCCCGTCGGGGCCGGTAATGACGACCTCGAACAGCCCGCCACCCAGCGGCAAGGGCGTCTGCCGGTGCGCTTGAACGTTGAGCAGGGCTCGCAGTCGGGCGGTGAGGTCCGCCATGTCGGCGGGCGGCTGTCGGTCAGGTCCGGCCGCCGCGTCCAGGCGTCCGGTGATTTCGGCGGCCGTCGGCATCTCGGCGACTGCCGACGGGAGGGTGAGGATGGTCATGGTGCCACCGGACCCGGGCGCAGGGTGGCGCGTACGGTCTTGCCGCCGCCCTCACGGTCGGCAGGGAAGTACGTGATGGTCGCGCCGCACCGCTGTGCTTCCCACAAGCCGCGCCCCAGTTCTCCCCCAATCGCTCGGTCGAACTCGGGGAACTTCGGGTTTGGGTCATCGACCTCAACCAGAAGCCCGTCGCCGTCAGTGACGGTGAGTCGCACCTCGAATGTCTGTGTGTCCGGAGTGACCCCGTGTTCCAGAGCGTTGCGCACCAAGACGTACAGAACGTTCACGGCATCGTGCTGGCTGCCGGGCCAGCCCAGTACGGTGAGTCGGGTCCGACCGTCGATACGGGCCACCGCCAGTGCGCTGTAGTCGGCTGGTAGTGCGAAGCGCGTCTCACGTAGGACGGGAACGAGTTCCATCATGAAGTCCTTCGAGCAGGGACGAGCGCCGCGCTGGCGCCGGGGGAGGCGAGCTTCGTGGCTTGGTGGGGCACGAACTCCTCGCGCAACTAGGCTGCTACACAGGGGAATTAGGATTCAACGGAATCCCCGCAGAATCCTCCCTGGGGACTAAAGTGGCATGTGCCCGAGCGTGCAGATGGCCCGGGAGGTCGATCAGATGGACCTTGCAGCCGGTCACATGGCGTGAGCGGCTGCGCACATGGGCTGTCGGGTCGATCCCATGGGGTGTTCTGCCGAGCAGATGCAATGCGACACTCAGCGCATGCCGAAGGAGGCATGTGCGTTCGCCGGGGAGGTAGGCACATTGGCCGGTCGATCGCGTCCGACCGCACGCAAGATTGCGCTGGGCCAGGAGCTGCGACGCCTCCGCGTTGCGGCGGGCATGAGGATCGAGGATGCCGCGGTCCTGGTGGGCTTCTCCGAGGCCCTGCTTCAGCGCGTCGAGACGGGGCTCAGTTCGCTGCGCCAGGCCCAGCATCTCATTGCGCTTCTGAGGATCTACGGCGTCGAAGAGCCGGACCCGCTCGTTGAGGAGCTGCTTGCCATCCAGCGGGAGGCTTCCAGCCAGGAATGGATCTCGGAGTTCAAGGACGGCATGACGCCCACCCAGATGCCGAAGTTCGTCGGCATCGAGGAGGTAGCGAAGACGATCCGCGTGTACCACCCGCTGCTACCGTGGGGAAGCCTCCAGACGGAACCCTTCGCGCGCGCCTTGTTCGCCATGCAGCAGCCCGTCCTGGAAGCCCCCTCCGACTCTGTGGAGAAGGCCGTACAACTGCGTATGCGCCGGCGTGGTTTCATCACCCGCAAGGACGATCCCGTCGCACTCGTCGCCATCATCGGAGAGTCGGCACTCCGGCAGATCATCGGCGACATAGAGGTGATGCAGGAACAGTGCGAAGAGCTGATCAAGCTCTCGGAGCTGGACAACGTCACCATCCAGATCCTGCCTACGACCGGAAAGCGATACCGGTTCACGGCCGACTTCAGCATCCTGGACATGGGGGACGAGCTGCCTCCACAAGTCCAGGCAGATAACGCGTGGGGAGCCCTGGCTATGTCCGGGAAGCCCCGCGATGTAGGGGTCTTCACCAGGCGGTGGGAGAGGCTTTCCGCTTCCGCACTGCCTCCGGAAGAGACCGAAGAATATGTTCGCAACCTAGCGCGAGAGATCAGATGACCAACAACAACGCTCCCCAGTGGTTCAAGTCCTCCTACAGCGAAGGCAGCGGGAACGCCTGCGTGGAGGTGGCACTCAACACCAGCGCCGTTCTCGTCCGCGACTCCAAGGACGTAACGATCCCCAACCTCAAGATGTCCGCCGCGTCGTGGTCGGCCTTCCTGAGCCACGCCACGCGCTAGTCCCTACCGAGAGAGCAATGATGGGCCCCCCTCTGGGAGATAGAGGGGGGCCCATCGCTGCTCTCCACGATGGCCATTCGAGCACAGCGAATCATTTTCCTGCACCCGACACCAGGCTGCTTCCGGCCCTGGTGCTGAAGAGGTGAAGGGGGGATGATTTCCCCACCCCCACATACAGAACAGCGCAAAGGGGTACCGGTGACCGTTTTCTTGCCGCACACGCCGACGACCGCGATCGTGGTTCGTGCCGGCTGCCGTACGACCCTCGTAGTCCTGCCGGACTGGTACCGGGGGCAGATCCTCGTCCCTGTGGAGACGTGGGTCGTCATGATGGCCACCGGCCTGACACGTGCCGCCCTGCCGGACACGCAGCTCCTGGTGCGCGCCCGGCTCGGGGCCCGTACGGAGCAACAGCTCGATCTTGAAGGCTGGGAGCTCCCCGACGAGGTCGAGGGGCCAGCTGCCGTGGCCGCGTAATGGCCCTTCAGCCTTCGCCCGCTTCCTCTCGGGCCCTGGCGACGGCTGCGTGGGCGGCTCCGCCGTACACAGGTACTGCGCTGAGCGGGTCGCGGGTTCCAGCGTTGTGGCGTCGGTCGTAGACGGTGTCGGCCGTGTGTGAGCCGGGTGCCCAGCGTCCGGCCTTGTTCCGTTCCAGGAGCGATACGCCGTTCTCGGCCATGTCGGTGTTCGCGCCAGCCCTCCACGAGTGCGAGCGGACCTTCTTGCCGTCGATATACGGCACGCCTGCCCGCTCGGCGAGAGTCTGAAGCCGTTCGTTCAACGAGCCCTCACCCATGTGCACGCCTCGCTTCCGGCCCTCCCGGTACTTGCGGAACGTGCCCTGAGTGGTGAGGGCGCGGAAGAGCGGATCGTTCGGGCCGTCACCGCCGAGCTCGCGAAGGACGGCCTTCCACGCGCGGGCCCGTCGTACGAGCTGGAGGTCGCCACGGTCCTTGATGAACCGGCCGACGCCCTTTCCGGTCTGGTCGGTCTTGGACGACGCGGTGGTCACGAACAACCCTGTGTCGTGGATCTTCACCCACTTGACCAGCTGGTCGGCAAGCTCCATCTCGCGGTGCAGGTTGCCATAGGCGAGCGCCGCCAGGAAGACGTCCCGCTTTCCGATGTTCGTGCTCTCATCGATGGCGGCGATGATCCGAACGTTGTACTCGATCGTGACGGCGGCGGCACGGTCAACCTCGCCGCCGGCCTTCACCCACTCCTTTTTCCAGACGCGCAGACGGCCCTTGAAGCGAGTGGGGTCGGGCCTGTAGTCCACCGGCTGCCAGTTCCAGATTCGCGACATGTACTGAGCGACGGTGTCCGGGACGAACTCGCCGGCCTTGCCCCGTCGAATCAAGTGCAAGCCGTAGGAGGTGTACGTCGCCGTGGTGCACGGGTACGCCCACCGCGGCGGCTTCTGCGCCGCGCACCACTCCTCGAACGCGCGGGTCGTGGCATCGCGGTTGATGATCGTGTTGTCCGCAAGGTCGGGCTGTTCCAGCTCGGCGACGTCTTCCTCGGAGAGCCGGAAGTCCTGGTCCTCCCAGGGCGGGCGCTCGTCGGCGAGGGGAGGCAGTTCGTTGGGCCCGAGCATTGTGTGCTGCGTGACGAGGTAGCGCGGCGCTGCGGCGGCCGCCGGCGCTGGACCGCGGCCGTCGACCAACTCGGCCTGGACGACGTCGAGGCCCCGGTCCGTATCTGCGGAGCGGACGGGACGGGCTTCGGCTTCCGTGCTCACGACTCCTCCGGCGGCTCGTATTCGGGGTGGTCGGGATGGTCGATGAACGGCTCGGCGAACTGCTGAACCACCATGCGGAGCGGACCGGCCAGCGGGGTCTCCTCCTCGGCGATCTGGGCGTGCAGCAGGTTGACCAACATCAACTTGGCCAAGAGGTCGCTGCGCGTGCGCTGCGGCTGATTGCGGACGATGTGTATGGCGGTGGCCTGGTCCACGAAGTGCCCGGAGCCGGTCAGGATCGGCGCGAATACCCGGCCGCCCATCGCCTCCACGCCGAATCGGCGCGCGCCCGGCTCGGTCAAGCCCCACCAGCCCAAAGTGTTGAGAGTTTCACCGGCCGCCAGTTCGTCCATCACTCGGGCTTTCAGGAAGTCCGCCCACTCCGCGGCCGTTGCCTCGTTCGGGGCGGCCGGTCGCTCGGGTCGCTGCTCGGTCATCGCCGGGCCTCCGCAGGGAAGTTTGGGTGCTCCGCCCAACGCTTCGCCTCGTTGCGCATCCATGCGAGCTGGCGTGCGGCGCCGACGACGTCGCGGTTCTCCAGGCACCCCTCGGCGTACCCCAGGGCATAGCCCAGGGACTGGTGGAACTGCGGCGTGACGACTGGGGTCTCCGCGGTCCTCGCTCGAAGGAAGGAGTGCAGGGTGGTGAGCTGCGCTCGCATGTCCTCGAACGCGTCAATGCTGGAGGCCGGCCGCTGGGCAGTCTCCGGGCTGTGTCCGGTGCTCACGGGGGTCCTTTCACGTGAACTGTTGGTGTGCGGGCGCGGAGGTGGGGTTCAGTCGCGGCCGAACTGGTTGCCGATGCAGTCGGAGCAGATCCGCAGCGCTTCGACGTCGTCGGGGGAGATGTTGAGCACGGTGCCGCATCCGAACTCACAGTCGACCAGGTGGCCGAAGGTGTTGCCGCACGCGAAGCACAGACCTGTCGCTTGAGGGCGGCATTCCGCGGTTATTGCTTCCGTGACCAGGGCAGACACGCCGCATTCTGGGCAGGCAACCACAGGGGGATCACCGCCGTCCTGAACTGCGGTCACCTCGTCCTGCCCCAGGATGATCCATGCGTAGTTGGCGGCGCCGGACGGCGCATCGTTCGGCCATATCTGGTGACAGAACAGGCAGCGGGGGCCCTCCTCGCCGTTGTACGCAAGCATGGCCCACTGCTCACAGTCGGGGCACTGCACGGTCACGTCGGCGAACTTCGCGAGCGTGCTGCGCAGGTTGTTCATGCGCTGCTTGACCAGTGTCTCAATGGCTTTGAGCTGCAACCGGAAGGAGTCCATGCTCTCCTCAACACGTTCGGCCTCATGGGGTTCGAGGCCCGGAATGAGGTGGTCGTGAATGAAGTCGAGCAGGAACTCAAGGACGCGCGCCGCACGGGACTCGATGGCGTACGCGTTGTGCTTCAGGCCGTAGTGCTGGAGGGCATTGCGGTGTTCCGTGAGGTCTTTGATCCTCGTGCGGTGGCCAGCGTCGAGCTTCAGCCCAGCAACGTTGCAAAGCCGGTCGAAGGCGTCCAGAATGCCGCAGCTGTTGAACTTGCCGCTCTTCCACTTCTCCTTGGTCGCCTGCAACGGATCGTTGAAGATGAGGCTGTAGTGCTCGTGGGAGAGCGCGGCCTTGAGCAGTACCTCGGTGGCTGCTTGGAGGTGCAGAACCGTGTACTTGAGTGCGTGGGAGTCCGGAGGCTGCGAGCCGGTCAGGTGCTGGAAGACACTCACCAGGTAGTCCACGCCGTTGTCCACCAAGGCGTAGGACAAGTCCGGCCGCGGAGCGGGGCGAGCCGCCTTCTCGGCGTCTTGAGCGGGGCCAGAGGTTGCGGACTCAGGGGTGGAAGAGTCTGTGCCCGAGGGCTGTTGTGTAGTCACGGCCGCTCTGCTCCCTGGTGGTTGAGGGTGTTCGGGCACCCAGGCTCGGGCTGCCCCACGGGGGTGGTGCAGCATCCCCGTTCGGTGCGCTCGCCACAGATCACCGAAGGCCAGTCGGGGGCCCAGTGAGTTGCGGTGCTCTGCGGGTCAGTGCCGATGATCTTGATGGTGCTGGTCTTCGCGTCTCCGCCGGGCAGGTTCCCAGGGGCGAGGACCCGGCCGAACGCAGCGACCCACTCGTCGGCGTCGTCAGGCACAGGCATGGTGTTCGGCGTGAGTCTCATGATCGTGTACGTCTCGACGGGATGCTCGATGTGGCCGAGGTGCGCGAGGCGGTCAGCTGGCGGCACGCCGTTCGAGCCGACCTCGTCCGGACCTTCCGCGCGTTGGTTTCCGATCATCCGTTCCCCCACTCTCTTGGCTATCCGGTATTCCAGGCAGAATACTGGATAAGGGTTACCTAACTGAGCGTTGAGGGTCCTTGCGCAGTAGAAGGCGCGCCAGTACCTACCCGATAGACTACCCGGTGACATAGGATCTGGGTGGTTTATCGGGTGAGTTCTGTCGAAAGGATCAGGATGCGATTGGTCATCGAGGGCGGATCGGCCGCCTTCGAAGAGAAGCTGCTTGCGCTCTTCGCCGAGCACCGCGACGAGCTGACCGTGGAGACGGACCGGGAATGGACCGTCGAGCGCGCGAAGGACTTCGTCCGCATCGCCACACCGCCCGTCCGCACGCTCCTCAACGACGTGTTGCACGGCGGGGGATACCGTGCAGCGAGCGACCTGCGCGACATGGGCCGCGACCTCGCGGGCCCCTCCATCTCTCTGACGAAAACCCTGACCAAGGGCGTGGTCGACGGTCTGTGGCCCAGCGGTATGCCCGCGCCCATTACGGCGGACTACGGCCGCGAGAAGCCCCAGAACAAGAAGGTCGAGGGGTACCGAATGGCGGCCGAACTCGTGCCCATTTTCACCGTTGCGGCGGAAGGCTGAACCCATGCAACTGGAACCCGAGCAGAGCAGCACCCCTTGGCGCTGCGAGGTGCCGTGGCACGCTCACACAAGTGCCGAGCGAGGCCCAACTTGCCGACCCGACAGCCTGCTTCACCCCGAAACGCAGCGAGACGACCAGTGAACGACGACACGGGCGAAGAGCCCGGCAACGAGACGCCCGAGGGCGCGGTCACAGACGGTCCGCGCATCACGGTGTTCGTGGGCATGGCCTCGGGGAGCCCGGAGACGTACGAGCTGGACGCGGAAGAGGTCCCCGTCGGCTGGCACCGAATGACGGATGAGCAGAAGTCCGAGGCCATGCAGCCGATCGTCCAGCTATACATGGATAACGTCGTCCAGGCCGGATGGGGCGAGGTCGAATGAGTGTGCTCACGCCGATGGAGCGGCGCCCCGCCCCTGTGGACAACGCGGCTAAGTTCGGGGGGCCGCACGGCGCACCGGTGCTGTGGGGCGGCGAACTCGCCGCCCTGCTTCGGGACGCCTCCTTCTTCAGCCGTCCCAACACCCGTACAGACAAGCAGGCCCATGTGGCTGTGTTCTCGACGGGGTTGAACACACGGAGCGAAGGGTCGCTCGGAGACCTGGGGGCCGCATGCGATCCGGGCAGGATCATGCTCAACGACGACCTGGTCCTGGAGGCGCACGAGGTGGGCAAGCCGGTACGGTGCCGGCGCCGGGCGTGTCAGTCGCTGTTCGCGGCCGCCGAGCGCCAGCGCTCCGACCTGGATCACATCCGGTCGTACTACCGGCTGGAGCAGCGGATCGGTGTTCGGGTGGGGCTGGGACTGCGGGTCCGTCATGCCGGCCGCCTGGGCACCATCATTGACACGAGCGGCCAGTACCTCGCGGTGCGCCTGGACGGCGAGTCAGCCCCATGGAAGGTGCACGCCACAGCCGACATGGAGTACGAGGGCCCGGACGGCTGGGTGCGGGCGGTGCCGCTGCCGGACCCGTACGCCGCGGTGTAACGAATTGGCGGGTCACTCCGTCTATCTTGTGCACGGCCCCCTGCGTCGGCGCCCGCCGGCACGGTATTCAGGCAGGGGGCTGTGCTCCGGGAGACATCGTGAGCACAGCCACCACCGCCGAGCGCAGCGAAGTGCTGCGTTCGGCGTCCCTGACGGTCTGCGGCCGGCGTGAGGGCAAGGTCAAGTCCTGCAACTCGTGTCTGCGGAAGGCCGACGCCGCCGTGCGGCTCATCAAGAGCCCCACGTTGAACACGCGGCTCCTGCCGCGCGTCGCAGACATCGTGTGCGGCTCGGACGGCCACCCCTGCGGCGACTGCTGGGAGAAGGCCACCACCCTGATTCTGGAGCTGCGGCCGTGAACGATTCCGACTGCTGGGTGGTGAAGGCCCGTGTTCGCGCGGGTGGACAGGTAACGACTGCCCAGGTGGCGCTCTCCGGCCTGCACTGGGCAGCCTTGCCTGTTGAGGCGCGGTGCCTCGCAGTGCGCCAGGTCCGGCGTACCCTCTCCGGCGCGGCAGGAATCTGCGAGTTCTGCGCGGAAACGGTCGAAGGCCCGTGCAGGCGCCCCTTTCCGTGCGGGCCGGTGTCGACGCTGTTGTCGGTCGGCGGCCACGAGTATCCGCTGACCGGAGACATGCTCACGGACTACGGCAGCGACCCCGGTCGCATGCTGGCTCTGGTGGCGACGGCCCGGGGCCGGTGGGGGCGCCAGGCGCGCGCCCTGGTCCCCGCGGCGGAATGGCAGGGCACCCATCCGCAGGCGCGTGAGGCCGCCCTGCGGTGTGTCGTTGAGGAACTGGTCCGCTGTTGCGGCGCCGGCCCGGACCCCCTGAACATCAGCACTTTGATCTGGGACGGTGAGTGCGAGTTCCCCTACCCCGGCAACTGGCCCGAGGCGCTTCCCGGTCAGGATTTCGTCCCGGCGGGCAGCTACGAAGTGTGGGCCGAGGGCGAGGGATACATCCCACTGGACCGGTAGGCTGCTTCCATAACTTCATACCCGGGCTTCGGCCCGGCCGGCTGCGGCGCACGAGCGAGCGCTCGCGGCCTCCACGCTCCGACGACCGGAAGGGCATGCCCATGTCTCGCGTCACCGTTTCCACTCTCGGCTCCGCCTGCACGTCCTCATGTGACGTGACGAACCTCTGACCTGCGGTTTCCTTCGCCGCCCTCGTCACGTCACTTCCCGGGAGACTGCTGTGCCTCCGCATGACTCAATACTCTCGCGCGCCGCCTTCGGCACCGCGCACGCTCTGGGCCGGGCATGCCGCTGGTGCGTGAGCCGCCGCTTCGAACTCGCCCCCGCAGCCGCCTTCACGGGACTGACGGGACTGTCCTGGCTACATCACCTCAGCGACGTGAGCCGTGCCGAGCACGGCGCCTACGGCGCCGCCCTGGCCGCCTCCACCGTGCTCACCGTCGGTGCGCTGAAGCACCGGCACAAGGGCCTGGCGACGGCGGGCGCCAGCAGCATGGCCGTCATGGCAGACGCCTGGATGGGGGCCACGCTCGGCCCGTCCGTGCCGTCCCTGATCGCCAGTTCCCTCGTGACCGGCGGGACGTACACCGTGTACGTGCCGTGGCTCGTCCGGTCCCGCCGGGAACAACTCGCGCTCCAGGTGAAGGCCGCGAAGGCCGGCGTCACCGCGCAGGGCCTGGGCACCAACACCCTCGCGCCGGGCCTGACCGGGGCCACCCGCGAGGAAACCGCGCTCATGCAGGCCCTCGTCGCGATGCTGTCCGTGCCGGCCGTGGACGTGACGGCGCTGGAGTACACCCGCTTCGGGTGGCGGGCGGTCATCGTGCTCCCGCCCGGCCGGGACACGGCCCCGCACAAGGTCATCGCCCGCCGCGACCAGCTGGCCACGAACCTCGGCCTTCCCGGGAAGCTGCGCCTGGCGAAGGGGGAGCAGGACAACGAGCTGGTGGCCTACCTGTACGAGTCCGACCCGCTCGCCTCCCCGATCGCCTGGCCGGGCCCGTCGACCAGGACGTGCACGGAGCCGGCCGTGCTCGGCGTAGACGCATACGGCCAGCCGGTGACGATCCCGCTGCTCTACAACCACACCCTGATCGGAGGGGCGACGGACAACGGGAAGTCGGGCATCCAAAGCGTCCTCATCGCGTATGCGGTGGCCTGTGAGGACGCCGAGGCCCTGCTGATCGACATGAAGCCCGGAGCGGTCGAGTTCGGTCCGTGGCGCGACTCCGCGCTCGCACTGGCGGACACCCCGAGCCGGGCCATGCAGCTGCTCAAGACGGTCTGGGCCGAGGTCGAACGCCGCGGCGCGCTGCTCTCCAGCCTCGGCGAGAAGAAGTGGGTTCCCGGCAAGCACGGCCCGGCGTGGTTCGTCTTCATTGACGAGCTCGCGGAGCTGATCCGCCGCGTGCCCGCGGCCGCGAAGCTGATCGAGTCGCTGCTCCAGGTCGCCCGGTACACCGGCGTCACGCTGGTGTGCGCGACCCAGTCCCCGAGCAACAAGGTCTTCGGCGGTTCCACGGACGGCCGCCAGCAGTACCAGGTCCGCATCGGCCTGGGCGCCAAGGAGTCGACCACGTCCAACCTCATCTTCGGGCCCGGCGCCTACGGCGACGGCTGGTGCCTTGACGAACTCGACCTTGCGGGGAAGTTCCTGCGCTGGGACCGGGAGCACCAGGTCCCGGTCGACGCCCGCGCGTACTGGATGACCGAGGACGATGTGACCGCGACGAGCCACCGCTACGCCCGCGAGGAGGCCGAGACGGAGGCCCGCGGGCATCCGGAGCATTCACCGGACCCGGAGGACGACCCGACGCCCCCGCGCCCGCCTGTGCCCCCTTCCGGCCCTGGCGGGGGCCGGCCGCTGCTGCGTGCGGTGCCGACGTTCCCGGACGGTTCGGAGATCGCCGACGAGCGGCATGCGGCGCTGTGGCAGGCGGTCGAGAAAGCCGGGCCGCGCGGCATTACTGTGGACGACCTGGTGGCCCTCGGCCTGCCGCAGTTCGCGGCCCGGTCGTCCGTGAACGGCCCCCTCGCGCAGTGGCGGCGCAGAGGGTGGGTCGAGGAGGCCGGGAAGCAGGGGAGGGCGATGGCGTTCCGCACGGTGCCCCGGCTTCCGGTTGGCGAAGCGCCGGCGGCCGTCACGGACTCGGCGCCGGTCACGGTCGGCGGGTGAGGGGGACGCCTTCGGCCCGGGACACTGGCAGAGCGAGGGCGTAGAGACAGGAAGTACCGGCGGTCGCGGGCGGCATTCTCCCCGCGGCCGCCGCGGCGTTCGCTGCCCTGAATCAGGCTGACGTCTTCGGCTTCCTGCTGCGCGCGGCCTCGACGGCAGAGCGGCAGGTGACGCACAACGGGTTGCCGCCGAAGCCGTAGCGGTGGCAAGGCTGCTGGCAGCGGGCGCACAGTCCGACCTGCGACGGCGGGCAAGTCAGCGCGGTGGACTTCTTGGTGGGGGTGGGTGTTGTCATGGCGCATCCTCTCGAACCCCCGTTCTACCAGAATGCGGCCGGACACCCCTTCCGGGCCACGCCGAACGCAGGGCGCCCGGACGGCTGCCGTGGCATGATCTCGCCCATGATCAAGGGGTGGGGGATAGGGGCGGCGTCCGCGCTGCTCATGGCCGCGGTAGCGACCGGTACGGCAGGATGCAGCGCGCAGGCAGACGCGGACGCGAAGCCGGCGCCGAACGCGAGCCCGACGGAAAAGACGCCTGCGGTGCCGGTCAAGGCGCAGTGGGACGAGACCATGGCGTGGTGGCAGACCCACGACATCAGGTGTCTCAACGGGGCGGACGTCGAAGAGAACCCGGACGGCTGCGCGATTCGCCTCC
Source organism: Streptomyces sp. NPDC057249 (assembly GCF_042669245.1). Taxonomy (NCBI): domain Bacteria; kingdom Bacillati; phylum Actinomycetota; class Actinomycetes; order Kitasatosporales; family Streptomycetaceae; genus Streptomyces; species Streptomyces sp. NPDC057249. The sequence continues at coordinate 90,898 of NZ_JBHUXS010000020.1, forward strand.
AGGACTTCGTGGACGACGTCCGGAAGATCCGCAAGGCGATGAACGCGGACCCGGACGCGCCGAAGGGCTTCTACTCCGAGGCGTACGTGATCATCGACCGGGTGGAGACGTACGCAGGCGTCCCGGTTGGTGAGTCCGACACCGACGGTTGGCTGGAGGCGCGGCCGTTGATCTGGATGGAGGGCCGGGCCCTCACGGACTGGATCAAGGCGCATCCGTTGCAGTAGTGCCGTCGTTGGATGGGGCGGGGCTTCGCGCCCTGCAAGGTCAGGCTATTAACCTTAATAGATAAGGTATTAACCTTGAAAGAAGAAGTGCGCCACGAAGAGCAACGGAAGACTTGCTCATTCGCGATTGACGCTCGTCACGCATCTCGCTTTACCGCTATTCGGAAGAAGCAGCGCCGCGAAATGGAGTTTTGGGCTTTGGAATTGGCTCGAAAGAGCAAAGGGAAGATCACCCGGGCGCAGGCCCGCTTGGAGGCGCGTCGCCAGCGGCCGGCGATGTGGCCCACGCTGGACGAGTACGTGGAACGCGCGATCCGCCTTCGGCTGGCCGAGGACGATTTGAGCGGCCCTTGGGAGCCGCTGACCACGGCCGAGGAAGAGGAAGCATCCCTGTCCGGCAGGGGAATCGGCAAGAACTACAAGGGGCGGGGGCGCCTCGTCGTAAGGACTTACGACCTCCCTTCTTCCCTGGTCAATGAGCTGCGGGCAACCGCGGTTCGGGTGAGTGAGGCGCCGTTGGAGGAGCTGGAAGAACTGGGCTTGCTGTACAACTCCCTCAGCTACAGCGAGGAGGAGCGGGAACAGCGGGACGCCCTGGTCGAGAGAGTGTTCTCTGCCGCCCGGATCGTCCGCGAGGCTCTTGAGCGATACGGCCCCTGGCCGCCGGACGAAGATCCTGCGCCGGCCTCCTGAACAGGCCCTTCATCAGGCGAGAGGTCGAAGGAGCGCCTATAGGTATTAACCTTAATACCAGAGAGTCCGGCTCGCGCGCGCAGTTATAAGGGTCTCCGGATGGAGCCGATCACCCTTTCTGGGTGCTTTTTTGAATTCACCTTGATTTCGTGGCGCGAGATGCTTTTATTGGGTTCAGTAGAGCGCATAAGGAGGCTTGCGTTGCCCAGTTACGTTCCCCCGATCCCGGACCTCATCCGGTACACCCGCTGGCATCAGGTCCCAGCCGGCCTGCAAACCAGGACTCAGCTCGCCCGCATGGACCCGCCGCTCAAGCCGGGGGCCGGCCCGGTTGGTCAGGTGCTTTACCACAGCAACAGCTACGCCCCCTTGTTCGAGGTCGCCGCCGCAGTGCCCAAGCGCCGGGTCTCGCCCGCGCAGCGCGCCGTGCTCGACCAGGCCCGCGCCTTGCAGTACCAGTGCCGGCGGTGCGGGGAACGCTGGGAAGAACCGCTCGGGAAGGGCCGACTCTGCGTCCCATGCCGCTACGCAATGACCCTGTGGGAACAGCACGACCAGGCGCAGGCCCTCGCGCGTGAGCTGGTCGCCGACCCGGGCGCCGCGCTACTGGTCGTGGACGTCGCGCCCGACTCGCTCCCCGAGGCGCAGGGCGTCGCCGTGGTCGGCGTGCGCGACCGCCAGGTCCTCTACACCGCCGAGGCCGGGGAGTACGGCAGTCCCAAACGCGGGTCCGTCCTCGATCGGCTCGACGCGCTCCTGGAGGGCCGCCGCGTGGTCGAGGAGCCCGACTTCATGGGCCCGCACAACCGGTACCCGCACGCCCTGCTGCGCCTGCCGAACTCCGGGCCCGTCGTCTCCGGCCGCGACCCGCTGCACCCATGGGCCGCGCCTTCCTCGCACGCTAACGAGAGCGTCACCCGGATCTGGGCCGGATGGTTCGGGTGGACCGCCCCGCACTCGTCAGGGAACGCGTGCGCCCCATGGGAGTGGCGCGGCGACTTGCCCATGCCGTGGTCCCGTTCGCTCGACCTGGCGTTCGATGGGCTGTCGATGGCCGGCCTGCTGCACCGGATCGCGGACGGCACCGAGCCGGTGTGGGAACGGGCTGCCTGGACGGTCGACGGATACGGCGCCGGCCCGTCGAAGGTGAGCGCCTGATGTCCTCGCTGCGAATCATGGACTCCGACCCGGGCAAGGCACGGCGCACCGCCGAGGCCGTGCAGCGGGCGCTGGAGGCGTCCGGGGAGGTTGTCGTCGGCAACGTGTCCGTCGTACCGAACCGGCGCGACGGCGGCGCCCGGGTCTTCATGGAGGTACTGCTCCTGGAAGCGCCTGTGACCCCGCCCGGTGTCGAGGACCAGGAGGTGACCGTTGAGCGCGACGACCGCCCCCGACGGCGTGCGCCTCGGCGGGCACTGCCGCGCGGCGGCCGTACGCTCGGCGCATGAGCGCGAAGTACGTGGGCGGCCCCTTCGACGGCGGCACGAACCCGGACCCCTTCATGGATCAGATCGCCATGCGCACGCCTCTCGGAGCCGGCACATACGTGAAAGAGGCCGATGAGAACGGCACCGAGGTGTTCCACTGGGTGCCGGATAAGGACTGAAGGAGCGCTGGAGTGGGGAGTTCTTGCGGATGACGACTGAACCGCGGCCGGAGCCGGACGACATGGACTTCATGGCTCTGACCCCATCGTTGTCAGGGCCCCGGGAGGAACCGTTGTGCTGGAAGCACAACAGCGACGTATGCGACTGTCCGGACGACGAGGGGCCACTGTCGGGGGAGGGGGCCGGATATTCGGCTGAGCCGCCGTTCCCGCCGGGCTCACAGGCCCCGCTGGACGACGACCTGATGCCCTTCAGTTGGTAGCTGACACGGGGATCAGCGCGCGTTACGCCGGCGGCCGTCCTCGAAGCATACCGAAAGCCTAGCCACTGCCAGCGGCTGAGGTCTGGCGAGAACGATGGGTGAAAACTGGATGGTGTACTCGTTCCTGAGCCGTCCGTGAAAGGCTGACTGTTCTAACTGGACAGCACCGAAGGGCCCGTGATGACCGACCAGCCCCACCTCACCGAAATCCTCGGCGCCACGGATCGAGAGGCCGTGCTAGCAGAGGACTTCGCGTACGTGCTTGACCGGATCTCCGCGCTGATCGGGTACGCCGAGGACGGGAACTGGCGCTCCGTGCACGAGAAGATCGAATCGTTGCGGTCTGCGCTGAACACCTTCGAGCGCAAGATCAGCGAGCCGGTGACGTTCCAAGACGGCGAGAAGGGCTCGGTGTACCGCGATCCGATCGTGGACACGCACCGTACGGTGCAGCTCATCACCGCGTACGCCCAGCGCTACGGCGGGCGGCTCGGACCTCAGATGTTCCCCATCGAAAAGCTGGAGAACGAGCAGGCCGTCGCGCAGATCCAAGCCGATCAGAAGCGTAACGAGGAGTTCAGGAAGCAGTTGCTCGGGGACGACGCCTGATGGCCGCTGTTCCCCGGCGAGCCGAACGGTTGCGGAAGGTCGCATGGAAGCTCACCGAGCAGTACGGGCTGCCGCGCGGCCGCGAGGTCACAGCGGAGCTGGACCCGTACTCCCGGCCGAAGGTGTGGGTGATCGAGTGGCGGGACGGGCCCACCGAGGCGCAACTGCGGCGTGCGGCGGCAAAGCTGGACAAGGAAGTCCTTGAGGGTGTCGGCTTCCGCCGCGAGTACAGCGACCAGGCGTACGCGGCCGCGGCTATTCGCTTCCTCCGCGATGGAGAGCCGATCCAGGACGAATATCGCCCCGACGTCAACGTGTACCAGGTCCGCCGTCTGCTGGACAGCATGAAAAACCCCGGCCCGCGCGACGCCCGCGAGCGCTTCATGTCGGCGGTCTTGGTCAAGAACGCCGAGCGGCAGTCCTCGGTGTTCGGCGATGGGGACGCCATCTGTCGCGAAGCCACCCAGGAAGGGCTCGCATGCCTCCTGTGGGACAAGGGGGCGTATTCGTCTCTCTCTCCGATCGAAATGCTGACCGAGCGGTACGCGACCGGGCGCGCAAGCGCGTTGTGGCGCTACCGGCTGATCCCGATGACCGCCCCGGAGGCATTCGCTGCTGTGCAGGCGGACTACCAGGCGTCACCCGAGCAGATTGCCGCTGCGCTGTCCCTGCTGCCGCAGCTTCACGCGGCTCTCGATACAGCAGCGGCGTCACTTCAGGAGCGGCTTTCCCCGTAGAGTCGGGACAGGCCCGGCACCGCCCCCCGTCGGTGCCGGGCCTGCTGCGTGCCTGGCGTTCACGGGCCCTGCTCGGTGCGCAGTGCGCCCGGGCGCACTGGGCGGCCGAGGAGGTCGAGGACGAGCCGGCGGTGCGCGGAGTGCAGGGTGCGCACCGCGGCGGCTTCCAGGCCGGGCGGGGTGGGCTGTTCGCCGCGGGGTCGGCCCGGCTGGGTGGGAATCCACAGGTGTCCGGGGTCGGTGCCTTGCAGGGATGAGGCGATGATGCCGGCGCGCTGTCGCATCCACCGCTCCAGGACGCGGGCCGTCTCGGGGGTCAGGGTGTGTGTGAGCTTGGCGGCCAGGAGGATGCGCGGCGGCTGGTGCTGGAGCTGGACGTCGTCGGTGTACAGCGGTGCGAGCTGGGCGACTGTGCGGCCGGTCTCGGCGACGAGCGCGGCGAGCGCCGCGGTGCGCACGGCGACGGCGGCGGTGGCGCCGCGGCGTTCGACGGCGAGGCGGCGTACGACCTGGGCGGCTTCGTCGGGGTCGAGGTGTTCGCCGGTGATGTTCGGGGGGACTTCCAGGCGCCAGGGGGTGCTCACGTACTCGGCGAACACGTTGTAGGTGATGATCCGGACGCGGTTGGTCGCGGCGGCCGAGCGGGCGTTGGGGCCGGAGAGGGTGTTGCGGCGCCGTGTGCGCCCCGCTGCGGCGTCTTCGAGCCAGGCGTGGGCGCGGGGGAGTTCCATCAGTTCGTCGGCGCTCAGCGGGGCGAGGGGGGCGGGTTCCGCGTTCTGGGCGTGCTCCAGGTACTCGGCGAGGAAGGCGCCGCGCACGCGTTGGGTCTCGAACGCGAAGCCCTTGACGCGCAGCTGCTCCAGGAAGCCGGTGATGGCGTCGAGGGCGGTTCGGGTCTGGCTCACGTATGCAGGGTATGCGGCCCGGCGGACGGCATTACCGGCTTCCTGTGCACTCGTTACCTGGATGGGTAGTCCCCAGGGCGGTTCTCGCCGGGGCCGAGATAGAGGAGCAGAGCATGAGCACGATCGACCCGGAAGCCGAGCTGAAGGCGCGGATCGCGGAGGTCAGCGAGCGGTTCGCCGCCGATTCGATGGATCGCGAGGTGACCGTCCGGCTCAAGGATGGTCTCTATCGGCACCTGGAGGTGCGGCTGCCGAGGTCCACCGCGTGCTGGTTCGAGGTGATGACCTGGCCCGGCGCGCTGGCCATCACCGGGCACACCGGCAGTTACATTTTCCGCCGCGACGAGGACATGCTCGCTTTCTTCCGCAAGTGCACGATCCCGTACGGGCCCGCATGGAGCATCGACGTCCGCTACTGGGCGGAGAAGGTCCAGCCCCACGGCGAGCGGAACGTCCAGGCGTACGCCAAGGACCGGGTGCGGGCCTACATCGAGCAGGCGACCCTGGAAGCCGAGGCCAGTCACCCGGGTCTGGCCGAGCAGGTCGAGGAGGAGCTGTTCGACCGCTACAGCAACGCGGACCTGGAGACCGAGGCCGGCGCCAGGGCCGCGCTCGCTGCGTTCGAGTTCGACGGCTTCCGCTTCGACACCACTGAGTGGGAGTTCACGGAGTACGACTACTGGTTCCTCTACACCTGCCAGGCCATCGCCTGGACGGTGGCCCAGTACGACGCGGCGCATCCCGCAGAGGAGCAGTTCGCGGTAACAGCAAACTAGCGCCTCTCACCCCAAACCCGGGGCCCGCCGGTCGGGTGCGGCGTGAGCCATGGTCCGTGTCGGACCGGTCCGGTCCGGCTTGGTTCGGTACGGTCCATCCCGGACCCAAGACCGCCCGCAGGGGGACCTCGGGCCTGGAGTGGGTGCCGGTCGCTAGGTTTGCTGTTACCTGTCCACTGCGGCGTGCGGCTCACTGAGTCCGGGGCCGACCACATGCTGCCCCTGCTCATCGACCACAATCACCGGCGGACAGCCAGGACACGAGTAGAGATCCTGAGACCCCAGCCACCGCCAGCCTTCATCCCACAACGGCGCCCACTGCGCGTCAGCCGGGCGCGGAACGGCCGTGCCGCACAGGGTGCAGGTAACGACGGTGGAACGGGCAGTGCTCATAACGGGTCCTTCCGGCGCAAGGGCGTACAGGTTACCGGCCGCGTTCCCCGAGGCCGGTGTCACCCTTCCGAGCGAAAGGGGCCTTCCCCGTCGGCCGGCCCTGCTACGTTGTTCTTGTCGCCGAAGCCCTGGGGAACCCGGCGATCTTCCCTGGCAACAGGGGGCCTCCACGGGAGGACAGTGGCGCCCAGGGCTGAGGATCGCAACGCATTCGTCTTCGGACGCGCATGACCCTGTGTTCGAGTTCGCGTCAGGACCCGTTTCAGGGAAAAGGAGAAGGGCCCTCGCCTGGCGGGGGCCCTTCGGCGTACCCGGGGTCAGTTCAGTGCGGCCCGCGCCTTGTCGAGCTCGACAGTGGTGACGGTCCCGGCGTCGTGCAGCCCGGCGGCCTCCCATGCGGCCCGCGCCTTCGCGGCGTCCCCGCCGGCGGCGTCCAGGAGAACGTTCTTGGCGATGTTCACCGCGATCACGCCCTCGCCCATGTCCATGAGGTGGGCGACCATCCGCACGGACTTCTGCCGGCCGACGGACTCGTTGTACCGGTACACCAGCACCCAGCGGCCGACCAGCGAACGCGCCCGCTCGATCATCTGCCCGCCGCGGTCGGTCTCCTGCTGCTCCGTACGGATCTCCTCCGCGCTGCCGTCCGCGGTGCGCAGGGTGAGCAGGCCGCGGCGGCTGGACTCCTCGATCTCGACTTTCTCCAGGAGGGCGACGAACTTCGCGGCGCTCTCCAGGCGGGCGGTTTCCTGGGCGACTTGGGCGGCGATCATGTGCAGGTCCACGGCCAGGCCCTGAACCCGGCGGCCCCAGGCCGCTTCCTCTCCGGGCGGGCAGGGGCCGCCGGCCTGGGCGGCGGCAGTCACAAGGCTGTAGTCCACGGCCCCATCATCCCCTTCAGCGGCGGTCAAGTGCTCCTGAAACCGGGCTGGTGTGCCCCGGCCGGAGAGCCGGGGCACACCAGGTGTCGTTACTCGCCGACTGGCTGCTCCGGATCGGTCCCGGCGGTGACGGGCACGTGCTCCTGATAGGTGAGGGTGCCGGCCAGGTCGTACGTGTCGGGTGCGGCGGCCCTCATACCGTCGAGGGCGCCCCGGAGCAACGCCTCGTGCTCCTCGGGGGTGAGGCCGAGCAGATCCTCGCCCCGCGAGCAGATATTGACGAAGACGGTGGCGTGCGGCTTGTCCGGGTCGCCGCCCACCCGATAGACGGCTGTGTTGAGTCCGACGGCCTTCTGCAAGGGTCCTCCTTAGTGTGCGCCAACGGGGGTGTTGGCGGAGTTGTACGGTGCCGGGCTGGATGGCGTTGCGTCTCAGGCGATGAGGCCGCGGCGGCGGACGTGTGGTTCGTACACGGCCAGGAGGATGCCTTCGGCGCGGTCGGGGCTCTTCATGCCGCGGGCCTTCATCTGCTTCTTCGACTCGACCACCGAGTAGCCGCCGGCGTTGTTGCCGAGGTTGGGGGTGGTGAGCTGGATGGCGGCCTGGCGGTCGACGCGGAGCCGGAGCCGGCCGGAGCCGGTGGCGGGGTCGGGCTGGAGCAGGGCCCGGGAGGCGAGCCACATCTCGTCTCGCTTGCGGAAGGGTCGCATGGGGGCGCCGGGGTCGTCTCGGTCGGGGGACTCGGAGACCATGACGCCGATGATCTCGCTGTGGTGCTTGCCGTTCTGCCCCCAGACCTCCAGCATGCCGACGGCGCCGTGCCCGAGGCCGTTCTTGTCGATCTTGACGTGGACTTTCGCGGTGGAGCCGAGGGCCTGCGCCAGGCGTTCCGCGGCGTGGATCTCCTCCAGGATCTTCTTGGCGACGGTGACCTGGTTGTCGTTGGCGGCTCCGCTGGAGTGGTGGCGGTGCTCGATCGCGTCTCCGACGATGCGGTAGATGGTGAACTCGTCGCCGCCGTCCGCGGCGACGTCGACGCCGAGGCGGACCCAGGCGCCTTGCTTGACGGTGTGCTTGGCGGTCTCGCCGGGCAGGCCCAGGTCGCACAGGCGCACCCAGCCGGGGCCGGTGGGGTCCTCGTTCTGCTGCGCGTCCTCGATCCAGGTGATCGGGATGACCTTGCCGCCACCGCCCTTGGGGAAACGGGCGTAGACCTTGGCTTGGACGTAGGGGTGGTCTTCTCCGTACTCCCTGATGGTGCGGTCGATCCAGTCCATGTCCGGGAGGTGGATCGCGAGGGAGTGCTGCGGCACGCCCGGGGGGCAGTCGTTGCAGTACGGGACGCGTTCCTTGGTGATCGCGGGGGAGTCGAACGTGGCGATGGGAACGGTGACTGTGGTGGGTTCCTCGGGGTCCTCGCCTTCTTCGCACAGTCCCTCGAACCATGAGCGGGGGTCGTCGGCGGGCGGGTTGCCGATGGCCAGCATCCGCGCGTCGCCGGTGAGGAGGTTGTTCGTGCCGGCGCCGATGCTTCGGGCGATGCCTCCGGCCTCGTCCACGACGATCAGGAGCTTCGGGGTTCCGTGGATGCCCTGCATGGCCGCTTCGTCGCCCTCGGGGGCGGTGAAGCCGTACGCGACGACGACGTCGTTGCCGTAGGCGTCGGGCACCTTCCACTGGGTGGTGTCGCACCAGCCCGGCAGGCCGGCGCGGGCGACCGTCTTGCGGATGTGGGGCCAGAGCTGGTTGCGGACCTGCCGGAAGCGGGTGGCGGTGGTGACGATGACCATGGTGCCGGGCGGGTTGACGGCGCCTGCCCAGGCGACGAGCCTGCCCGCGATCCACGTTTTGCCGACGCCGAACCCTGCGGGGACGGCGATTCGTTTGTGGGAGGGGACCGCGTCAACGATGTCGCGCTGCTTGGACCAGATGCTCTCGCCCAGTACGTCCTCGATGAAGCCGCTGGGGGTGTCGGCCCACAGTCCGTAGAGGGTGCCGGTCTCCCGCTCGACTTCGGTGAGGACGTGGCTCAGGTCGTGGGTGTCGAGCGTCTTGAGGACGGCGCGCCGGGCCGGTACGGGGGCGCGGAGCAGCAGGTCGGCTTCGCGGGAGGCGATGCGGGACCGCACGCCGGCACGGTTGTCGACGGCGGCGTGCGCGGCGGCCACGGCAGGAGTCGGGGAGGTCGGGGCAGCCATGGGGCGCACGGTGCCCGTTGTGCCCGGCTACCGTCCCGGGCGGTTTCGGTCAGAGGCGGTAGCCGCATCCGTGGGTGCTGTTCAGGCATTCCAGGGACAGGTGGTAGTCGCCGCGGCATCCGCAGTCGCAGCCGCACAGGAGGCCCTTGTGGAAGAGCTTGCGGATCTTCGCGAGGAACAGCTTGTAGGGCAGGGGGCCGGTGATCTCTTCCAGTGCGGCCTGCACGTCCCAGGACATCCGCAGGGACACGAAGTGCGGAGTGACGGGGTAGGGCTGCGGGGTGCGTCGGACGGCGTTGACCAGTGCTTCGTCGGGGATGTCCTTGCACTGCATGGGACGGCCGGCGACGTACCGGAGGGTGGGGCGCTCGGGATCGTTCATCGGTGTTCCTGTGCGTCCTCGGCCCCCGCTCTCTCCAGGAATCGCCAGGACCAGCCCAGGGGAGCGGGGTGGAAGCGTGCCTGATCGAGGAACGGGGGCCGAAGTTGAGGGGGGTGGGGCGGCCCCAAGGGGGGTTGGGGCCGCCCCGGGTGGGTGTTGAACCAACCAACCGGAGTGAAGGACCGGTGCCCTTCACAGCCATAGACGGAGTGAGTCCGCCAGGTGTTACAGGTTTCGCGGAACTTTTTTACGCGTCCTCGGCGGCGGCCGCCAGTAGCCGGCGGACGATCTTGCCGTCGCGGTCGATGGCTTCAGCGATCTGGGGTGCTGTCCAGTCTTCAGCCGCCAGGACGGGGATCAGCTCGTTGCGGACCTGAATCGCCGCGGCCTGCCGCGCCTTCGCTGCCTCATACTCCTGCGCAATCTCAGGGAGCTTGATGTCGGCGTTCTTCACGAACCGCACGCCCGCGGTCCGGGCCGCGGCCGGCTGCCTGTCGCGCTTGGGGAGATCCGGGACGCCCGGCAAGCCCAGTGCGCGGGCCAGGGCCCGATTGAAGGCGTTGCGGTTGATGCCTGCCGAGTAGTAGACGCCGTGCGCGGTCGTGTAGAAGGCGAGCGTGAACATTGCGGCGTCGCGCTTGGGCAGCAGCTCGCTGGCCGCGTCTTCCCAGTAGTCCACCGCTTCGGCCGCGGACCGCAGGCGCTCCTCGGAAGACCCGTCGACCGCGGCGAGCTCGTCCAGCATCGCGGTCCGGGCCTGCTCTCGGATGGTCGCGAAGTCGGGCCGCTCCAGTCGGCCGACATCGACCCTGCCGCCCGCGGTGCGCAGTTCCTCCCCCGCCTCGCCCAGGTGCGAGATGGCGGCGCGCCGACGGGCGGCTGCTTCCTCGTACCGGGCGCAGATCGCTGCCGCCTGGTCCACGACGTCCTTCGGGTGGGGAAGGCCGGCCTTGCGGGCGGCCTCGACCCGCCCGGACAGAGGCCGGATGGTCTCGGGCCGCCCGGCTTGACGCCACTCGATCTCGGGAGCGGCCGGCCACCGCGGCGGGTTGATCTGCTGCTCGCGGTCGAGATCCTTGTGCAGGAAGGTCATCGTCAGGCGTCGCAGGTGTGTGCGGCCGATCCCGAACTTCTCGTGCAGGTCCGGTGCGTACTCGTAGAGCGCCGCGGCGGCGACGAGCTGCTGCCGCTCGTCCCTGAGCATGGACATTTCCATGTACGCCTGGTCGCGGATCTCCTCGGCGAGCATGCGGCGCTCGCGCGGATCGATGATCTCGCCGAGCTCGTCGTCAACTTCGGCTCTCGCCTTGGCGCGGATCGCGGTGTAATCGATGCTGCTCATGGTGGGCCCGTTCCCGGGTGCGCACCCTTTCCGGGTGCTGATGGCAGGGGACTCCCCTAGCCGTACGTCCTTGACCGGGCACTGTACACCATGTCCACCGGGTCACGGTTCTCGCGTGCCCTGACGTCGCCGGGCAAGATCGGCGCGGTGCTCGGCACGGGTGCACAACCGGATCAGGTACACGGTGCGGGACGCGAGGGTGACGGAGATGCCGCTGATGATCCGCGGGTCGCGGTTGGCGAGCATCCATCCGGTACTGACCGGCACGCGCCGCCCGTTGCGCCACCCTCCGATAGAAAACCGTCCGAAGTCGTGGCACCAGTGCTTGCTGATGCCGTGGTCGTAGATGCGGACGCTCAGGGCGGCGAGGGTGAATCGGGCGATGCTGAAGGTAGCGCCGATCATCTGGGCCTGTCCGGAGTCGCGGCCGCGGAGGGGCCTGACGGCGAGGCGGGGCCCGCCGCGCCATACGAGCAGGTGCCAGCGGAAGGTGAGGGGGATGTGCCGGGCTATCACCGTGCGCCTCCGGTGGTGAGGGGGCGGGTGACGCGGGAGCGGGTGCCGTCGGGCAGAAGCACGAACTCGGCGCCGTTGGGGTAGAGGACGGTCATCTCGCTGGGCAGCATCGGCCGGCGCACCTTCCAGCCGTGGCTGTAGGACTCGCGCGGGTGGTCCTCGAACCAGCCGTTGCACTCGGTGCAGACCAGAAGCAGGTTCTGCGGCTGGTTGATCCACTCCTCGCGGGCGCCGCCCATGCCTCGGTTGACCCGGTGGTGGATGGTCAGGTCTCGGGGGCTGTCGCAGCGGACGCAACGCCCGCCGTCCCGGGTGTGCACGAGAGCGCGCACGGTATCCGTGGGGCCTGTGCGGCGGCGTCGAGGGGCCACGGTGGGGTGCTCCGTCCTGCCCCCGCGCGCTGGGCCGCCGGTGGCGGCCGCGGGGGAGCGGCGGGAGCGAGAACGGGAACATGCACGTGCGGGGCGGCTACCGTCCCGGGGCCGGTCAGCCGGCGGCCGCCTCCTGTTCCTGACGGGAGCGGGCGGTGGTGATCGCGTCGAGAAGTTCCGCGGCGTAGGGGACGGGGACGTACGAGACGTAGACGCGGCCGGTGCGGGTGTCGTTGTTGCCGAGGACGATCTCGTACTCCGCGCCGGTCTGCTCGTCGTCGTAGTTGTACGCGCCGGGCGCTGCGTCGGTCAGGGGGCCGTCGACCTGGTCGAACCAGCCGATCCCGAACATGGCATCGACGGCTTCGGCGATGACGTCGTTGGGGACGTCATCCAGCTCGACGGTGGCGCGGGTGTCGTCATCGACGCAGACGCGGCCGTTGCCGAGCACGTGCGGCTTGTCGATGGTGAGGGTCACCGGGCAGCAGTATGTGGGGGTCTTGGTCGGGGCGAGGCCGGGCAGGGCCAGGCCCAGGGCGTTGACGGCGGATGCGCGGAGCTGGTCGGAGGCTTCCCGCCACTTGTCGAGGGCGTTCATCACGGTGGGCTTCATGGGCTCGGGTCCGTTCGTTCGTGCCGGTCAGCCGACGGGTTCGGCTTCCGGCCTGGAGCGGTGTTCGAGCTGCTGAAGCTGCCGTTCGTGATCGTTAGCGTCTCGGGGTGAGGCCGCTTGCCGGCCGAGAAGGGCGCCGGAGCGGCCCGGGTCCGCAGCGATTCCCGTTGGCCCACCACGGAAGATCTTCGTCTTCTTCTTTCGTTTGTGTTGGGTTCCTCTTGTTTACGTACGCGACACCGCATCAGGCCAGATGCGGTGTCGCGTACGTGGCCTCATGCGGTGGAGCGCATGAGGACTGCACCTGATGCGCTCCACCGTATGAGGGAAATCCTCATACGCTCTGGCGTACGTGGATTGTTTTCGCAGGTCAGGAACGGTGCGTCTTCTGCATCCTGAGGCAGTTCGCGATCAGGCGCCCCAGGAAGCGACGCGGGCGGCCGATGACGATGACCGGCTCCATGGGCCTGTCCTCCACGATCGACGGGGCGGCGGCCAAGCCACCGCGCGCGATCTTCAACTCTCCGACCACCACCGGCCGCCTCCGGTCCCGGTCCGCCCGGTCGACGCCCAGGCGCAGCTCCCGGCACAGCCGCTCGTGGTCGCTCTCGTACGTCCCCGCCTCCACCCGGGCGCCCACAGTGAGCCACCGCGCCAGCGTCCGGTACGAGACCCCGATGCGCGCCGCGGCCTGCTCCCGCGTCGCCCCTCCCCGGATCGCGGCCACGAGCTCGCGCACGTCCTCGGCGGTCACCACCCGCTTCCCCCCTCCCGGGTTCGTCGACCCGCCCTGGCCCGGGGAGAGCGCGGGAACGGCCTCCGGCTGCTGTGCGGCCTCCACCCGGGCGTAGAGCATGCCGCACCGTCGCTCGTACTCGGTCCGGGCCCGCCCGTCCGCGTGCACCTCACGTCCCCGGGCCAGCCACCGCGAGATACTGCGCCTGTCCACACCCGCGGCCTTCGCCGCCTCGTCCAGCCGCCCCTTCCCTACCAGCGGCGCCACCACGTTCACGACGTCGTCCGTCAGGAGCGCCGGACGCCCGAGCGGCTTCTTATCCGCGGCCACGTCCCGGCCCAGATCCTCGTCGCTCATGATCCGGTCGACAGCCCTACGCTTGCGTTCCGCGCTTTCCAGCTCCAGGACCAGGCGCAGCGTCAGCAGGTCCAGGCCGGTCGCGGCGGCCCCGTCCGCGTCACGCACCCGCCGGCCCTGGGTGATCCACCTCTGCAACGTCCCCAGGGGCATGCCGAGCTCCGCGGCAGCCTCCGCCCGGGTCCGGCCCTTCTGCACCGCCTTCGCGATACGGGCGATCTTCTGCGCGTTGAGATGGGTCGGGCAGCCAACGGTGAGAGAACCAGTCTTCGTCATGGCGCGGAAGGTAGGCGCCCCGGCCGCCTAGTGTCCTGGGGTCCTCGGAGCCCTCCGAGCGCCCGGCCGGGGGACGCCGGAGACGGTAGTGGTGCGAACTCGGCATGGTGCCGCCTTCCAGGGCGCAGCAGAGCGCCCCGCACACCGTGGAGGCCGCCCGTGCCACAGACGAACCCTCGCGCAGCTCCGAAGGGGCTGAGACTCCACCTGGTACCCGTCCGGCAGAAGGACGCCAAGGAGTTCGTCGCCGCGTGGCACCGCCACCACAAGCCCCCGCCCGGAGCGGTGTTCTGCGTGGGCGCGGCCGACGACGCCGGCGTGCTGCGCGCGGTCGCCATGGTCGGCCGCCCCGTCGCCCGACTGCTCGACAACGGGCAGACCCTGGAAGTCACCCGCACAGCGACGGACGGCACGGAGAACGCGAACAGCCTGCTGTACGGCGCAGCGTGGCGGGCGGCGAAGGCCCTCGGCTACACGCGGCTGGTCACGTACACGCAGGCCGGAGAGAGCGGTGCGAGTCTGCGCGGCGCCGGGTGGCGGGTTCTCGCGCAGCGCGCGCCACGACGCGGCTGGAACTGCCCCAGCCGGCCCCGCGAGTCCCACGGCACGGACCAAATCGGCCGAACCCTGTGGGAAGCCCCACATCCCACGAGCCCCACCAGCCCCGAGAACGCACAGCAACGCAATCGAAGCCACTTCTTGCCACTCCTTCGAGCCGTACGGGAGTAGGCGGCACACAGCAAACGGCCCGCACACCACCTCTGGTGTGCGGGCCGTCCTCATTCACATGACCGGGAGGTCACACCACCATGTTCGCGAGCCTGTTCATCCTGCTCTACGGCGCTCACCTGGTGTCCGACTACGCACTCCAAACGGACTGGCAGTCGGAGCACAAGGCCCTGCGATCCCTCGCCGGCTGGCGCGCACTCCTGTCCCACGCGGGTACGCACGTCGCCGCCTCGGCGGCCGCGCTCGGCGCCGGGGCCGCCTTGCTCGAACTGCCGCTGCCCCTCCCGGGAACAGTCGGTCTCCTCGCATGGGTAGGCGTGTCCCATGGCTTCATTGACCGTCGGTGGCCGATCCGGTGGTGGATGGAGAACACCGGCAGCAGCGACTTCTTCCAGCGGGGCGGTGCGCCCTTCGTTGACCAGGCAGCGCACATCACCGCGCTGCTGATCGGGTCCATGGCGGCGGCTGCGTGACCGGCCACCACACCGGGGTTCTACGTGAGCCGAACCGCCCGGTTCCGCCCCCGTTCGCGCCGCAGATAACCGCCCTCCTCCAACCTTCCCAGGTGGTAGGCCACCGTAGAGGGGGAGCGCAGCCCGACTCCCGCCGCGATCTCCCGGATCGTCGGCGCTTCGCCTGTGTCGGCGATCTCGCTCCGGATGAACTCCAGGATGCGCCGCTCGATCTCCGTCGGGTCTCGCGTCAACGCCGCGCCCGCTGTCCGGCCCGGTACGCGGCGATGAGTTCGGCTGTCTCCTCGCCGCAGAACCCGTCGGCAGCTTCCAGCGCTGCGTCGGGCAGGGAATCGTCCGGGGCGTATCCGGGCGCCGGACGGCCCGCGAGATGACCGCACAGGGCGTCTAGGCGGTCCAGGAGTTCCGCTCGCCGTGCCTGGGCGGGGCTCAGGGCCCGCAGCCACTGAAAGCGTTCCTCGGCGTTCTCTGGACGGTCAGGGAGTGCGCGGCGCAGCCCGTCGGCGCGTTCGGCCAGCGCGTTCCACACGGGCAGCCGCAGCGCGTCGGCCAGCGTTCCCGTTCCCTGCCCCGCTTCGGCGGTCGTGGCGGTCATGTTCTTCACCGTCGCACCCCGCACCGACAACACGCCGCGCCCCGTACGAGGATTCCGTCGTACGAGGCGCGGCGCTGCTGCGTTCGGGTCAGCCGGTGGCTCCGCCGAAGAGTCCGCCCGCGCCTCCAGTGTTCCCGCCGCTGGTGTCGGGCGGCGTACTCGGTGACGGGGTGGGCGCCGGCGGGGTACGGGACGGCCCGCTCGTGCCGGCCGTGGGCTCGCACTGCGGGTCGAAGATGGTGCAGCTCGCCGTCGGCGACGGCGTGGGCGCCGGGGCCTGCGGGTCTCCGCCGAACACGGCGAACGCGGCAAGGACTGCGCCGACGACGATCAGGGCGACACCAACGGCAAGGGCGCCGAAGCGGCGACGGGACGGGCTGTCGGACATGGGATGGAGCCTTCCTCTCGGGGGAACGAATCCGCAGGAGGATGGACCGCGTCGGCGGTTTGCGACTCGGGCCGCTAAGCAGCAGGGGACGCGTGAGCACGTTCCTCGTACAGAGGCGGGGGTCCGTCGGTACTGTTCTCAGCCATGACGACCAGGAGGAGCCGGGAGGTCATGGCCTGGCAGCCGCCGGTCGGCTGGCACGAGCTGAGCGGCGAGCGCCGCAGCGCCTATCTGCGGCGGCAGGGCATAGAGATCCCGTTGAAGTCGGCCGACTGGGAGGAGATGACCTCCAACCAGCGCAGCGCTTACTGGGACTGGCGTGGCCGCATCCTGCATGACACCCCTGAAGCGCGGGCCGCGAAGGTGGCCGAGTACCGCAAGGACCTGCGCGGTTGGCGGGTGCTGATGTGCTGGTGGGTTCTCTGCTTCGCCACGGTTCTGGGCATCGTGTGGGGGGCAGGCCGGCCCGGGGACTCGGTGTTCCTGCGCGCCGTGGCTACCGTCTTCACCGTGGGGATGTACGCCGTGGCGATCTTCATTCCGATGCAGCTCACGAAGCCGGAGCTGGTCAGGCGGGACGGGCCCTGACGCACGCCTACCATCGAACCTATGGGCGAGAACATCCCGGAAGCTGTGGAACACCGGTGCTGGAAGGAGAGCGACGGGCCCCGGCCGCGCGTGCACTGCTGGCCCCGCACCGACCGGCCCGCCCTCTACGTGCGCTCCCGCAACCGGTGGCGCTACGCCCCCGTAGAGGCCCGCCAGGACTGGCCGGACGGGAGCGTGGTCTATCAGGTGGCGGTCGACCTGCGGGGCGATACGACCGTGTCCACCCGCGCGTACGCGTGGCCACAGCCCGGCCTGCGCCTCGCGCACACACCGATCGCGACAGACGGGCACGAAGCGGGGGCCGGGGCGCACCCCTGACGGCCGGGCGTCGGCCGGCCGGGCGGGTCAGCGCCGTTTGGCCGGAGCCTTCACTGCCGGGGCCTTCCGCTGCGGCTTCGCGGCACCGGTCGGGCCCTTGCCCGGGCCAGCCGTCTTCCGCACGGAGCCGGGCGCCGTGGCGTGCCCCGCCCCCGAGCCGGCGCCGGGCGCAACGGCGGCCGCCCCGCTACGCAGAATGCACGGCCGGGGGCCGGAGCTGACGATGTCCACCACTCCGGACCGGGAGGCCAGGCACGTCGGCGGGTCGTCGTCCCCGTTGAGCAGCGCCACGGAGAACAGCAGCCCGAACGTGAGCAGGGCAGCGGATATGGGCAGCAGGAGCGGGGCGCGGTTGATGGAGCGGTGAGACATCACACGGGGGCCTTTCAGGCTCAGGGCAGGGGCTGGAAGAAGGGGGCTGAAGCGTCGTGGTGCGGGTCGCCGGGGAAGCGCCCCCACTTGTCGGAGACGACGGGTTGCCAGACCGGCACCTCTCCGACGCCTTCGAGCAGGGAGGTGTCCTGTACGCGGCGCAGCCGGACCAAGTGCGGCCCGTCCACGATGCCTTCGAGCTCCAGGCCGTCAGCGGGGTCCTGCCCGTTGCGCACGAGCGTTTCGGCGACGGTCAGGGCCAGCGCGTACGCCGGGTGCAGCGGCTGACCGAACACCGCGATCTCGTACTCCCGGCCGGGCCGGTCCCCCAGACCGATCGTGTACGCGACGGACGGCTGTACTCCGTCCGCAGTGGGCACCCACACGACGCCGCTGTCCACGGGGAGCAGCGGGAACGGCCGCTCGTACTGGCGGTGGCCCGGGTAGAGCAGGTTCGTGGACTCGTCGTAGATGTCGGCGGTCATGCAGTTCTCCTTACAGGGATGGGGCGCGGCCGGGCGTGCGGCACCCGGGCCGGCTGCGGGGCGGGGGCGGTGAGCACGCGCGTGGACACGTCCGTCATCCAGGCCCGGAACGAGTCGGAGACCCGGCAGCCGGCCCGTTCCACGAGCAGCCACACCTGGGCGGCCGTCGCGATGCCGGGAAGCGCGTTCACGGAGGCGGGGAGCAGCGGACCGGCGGGGGCCGGAGTGCCGAGTGCTGCGGTCAGGTCCCGGACGAACCAGACGGGCTCACCGCCGCGCACCCGCACCCGCACCGGGGCGTGGCCGTAGTGGAAGACGCGCGTGCCGTTCACATCCGCCCCTCGGCTCCGCGCGTCAGGACGAACTCCATCGTCAGGGCTACGCCCCGCCCGGTGCCGTCGCTGACCACGGCCAGGCGCCGGGCCTCCTGGGTGGCGTGGTGGAGGATGCTCTCCGCACGGGTGAGCCGCGCCGCATCGTGTTGGAGCCGACCTTCGTGGTGGCTTTCCAGGCAGTCGTTCGAGTGCCGCATGGCCTGCATCAGACCGTTCGCGAGGTCGAGGCGGACAGCGGCCGTCGAGTGGTTCAGCATCCACAGCAGATGCCCGCCGGCCGTGACGGGCTCGTGCAGGTCTGCCGGTTCCTCGCCCTCGCGCAGCCGGGCGATTTCGTCGCGCAGCCGGGCGTTCTCCGCCTCCAGCTCGGCGCGGTCCGGGCCGGGCGCCTGCTGGCCGTCGATGTGCAGGTAGATCGGGCGGGTGCCGGTGATCACGGGAAGCCTCCAGGTGGGTTGCTACGCCTTGTAGACGCAGTGAGGGGGTAAACCGTTACACCCCGCTGCCGAAGGGGCAGCGGGGTGCAGCAGCGATTCAGCGGATCGGGGGCAGGGTGAAGCCCTCGGCGCCCAGCCTGTTGGCCAGGTCGTCCAGGTCGGCGCCGTCGCCCTCGCTGGCTTCGTGGATCGTCTCCGCGATGATCCGGAGCAGGCGCTCAACAGGCTCGGGCGCCGGGGCGGGCGGGTTGACGGGCCACCACATCTGGCCGGTGGGCTCGCCGGTGTACCGGCCGATGATGACCGCGTGGTGGTCCCGGTCGGGGCCGTGCGGCTCCAGGTCGCACACGACGCTCGTGCCGTCCTCGGCCTCACGGCCGGCCGCCCCGCACACCTGGCGGCCGCTCACACCAGCGACCACTTACCGGAGTGGTCGAACTCGCCGGTGACGAGATCCACGATCAGGTGGTCCCCATGCTGCGGGTGAGCGGTGCGGGAGTAGTCGGCCAACAGTTCCACAAACCCATCCCACAGCGCTTCCTCCGCCGCTTCCGGGGTCTCGGCACATGACGGACTCTCCCACGCCTCGGTCACGGTGCCGTCGGCCCGGTGGTGACAGACCGTGTCCTCATCCCAGTACACGCCGTCGTCGTAGTTCGCGTTTGTGACGAACTCGACCCGGATGATGGGGGACTGCACCGTTC
This sequence comes from Streptomyces sp. NPDC057249, assembly GCF_042669245.1. Taxonomy (NCBI): domain Bacteria; kingdom Bacillati; phylum Actinomycetota; class Actinomycetes; order Kitasatosporales; family Streptomycetaceae; genus Streptomyces; species Streptomyces sp. NPDC057249. The sequence goes on from NZ_JBHUXS010000020.1 coordinate 110,224, forward strand.
CGGGCTGCTCGTGGTACAGGGCGCGCATCACGTCCACCAGCTGTCCAGGTATCCGCTGGTCGGCCGTAGCGGTCAGGATGTTGCCCAGCCGGTACATCTGGTCCCGGGTCCAGTGCGTCACCATCGCGCGCACGGCCTCCACGTCGGCGAAGCTGTCGGGGTTCAGGCGCGGCGGTGCGGGCGTGATCGGGGCGTAGTCGGCCAGGGTGACCACTGCGCCTTCCCCGATCAGGGGCGCCGCCACGGCGGAGGCTGCGAGCGGCACGGCCACGGCCGGCGGGGGAGCAGCGGGGGCGGGGGCACGGGTGACGCCTACCTCGATGGCGTCGCCGGGGTACAGGTTCACGCGGGTTTCCTTCCAGGGGCCGCCCGGTGCGTGTGCACCGGGCGGCGGCAGGCATCGGTCAGATGAAATAGGTGCGGATGATGGCGGCGATGTCCTCGGCGACGGCCCGCATCTCCTGGGGGAGGGACGGGGCCCCGTTGGGGAGGTCGACGGTGACCCGCTTGTCGTCCGGGTTGTCGTCGCGGGCGATCGTCAGGTCGTTCCACTCGTCCACCCACACGCGCAGCGTCGGGGTGTCGGGGCCCCAGAGCGTCCCGTACGCGCCGATGTACCCGGACTCCGACTCCCACTCCTCACCGCCCTCCGCGAGGACCCTGGCGGCCTCCCGGGCGTACTCGCTGACCGGGTAGGCGTACTCGTTACCGCGCACGTCGGTGACCACCTCGGCGAACGGAGACGGGATCGCGACGCGCAGCTGGTCTCCGACCTGCGGCTGCTCAAAGTCGTTGAGCTCCACCAGGGCCTCGGAGACGGACGGCGAGCGATCGAAGTCCGTTGCGTACTCCTTCCCGATCGGGCAGTCCGTGAAGTAGGCCACCGCGTCCGTCGCCCACGCCGGACCGTCGTCGTACTCGGTCGTCACACGGAAGCCGATCGCGGCCGGACGGCGCTCCTTGGGCCGGTCATCGAACCACTCCGTCAGGGCGGTCCGCAGGTCTTCCAGGAGGGAGCCGTACTCGCTGTGCGCGGTCGGGGTGACGTCGGTCGTCCACAGGCGCGCCTCGCGGCACTTCTTGCACCTGGTGCGGTCCAGCGGGTTGACCTCCTTGCACAGGCACCGCCACAGCAGGCCGGCGTGCGGCGCGAGGTCGAGCAGCATGTGTTCCTGGGAGAGAAACGCGGAGTCCATCAGCCGCTTGAAGACCTTGGTCGCGGCAGCGGCGCTGCGCGGCATGGGCGTGGTGTTCACGACGGTGAGCCTTTCTGTGGGCCGCCCGGCGCTGTGCCGGGCGGCGAGGTTGAGCAGAGATCAGGAGAGGGAGCGCCCCGGGCCGGCGGCCGCCGGGGCGCAGTGTGCCGGGGAGGTCAGGGGGCGGGGTCGGTCAGCCGGTCGGCGAGGGTGCCGGACGTGGTGGCGTAGCGGGTGAGCGGGCAGTGGGGGGAGCCGTGGCGCTACATATCCCGCAGGGCCTGGCGGGCTTCGAGTTCAGCGGCTTCGGCTTCCTGGCGGCGCTCCTGCTCGGCGCGCAGCTCGGTAAGACGGGCGGTAACGGCCCGGGCCACGGCCCCGAGGAACGGGGGCGTCTCCCCCGTGCGCTCGGTGAACTGCTCGTTCGCCAGCGCCATGAAGCGGTTGGTGGGCGTGCCGTTGTCGGTCAGGAGCATCGTGAGCATGGCCGGGGGCGCGGTAAGGAGGTCCTGGGCCATCTCCGTGATGACGGGGTGCGCGGTGAGGATGCGTACGGCGTTGTCGAACGTGGGGGACAGGGCGGCGACGGGCACGGGGTGGTTCTCCGATCGGAGGGCGCGTGTGCGGTGAGGTGGGAGGGTGCCGGGCGGGAGCGGCTTACGTCGCGCGCTCCCGCCCGGGAAGGGGCCGTCAGGCGTGGGTGTGGGCGCCCGTGGCGATGGCGCGGAGGTCGGCCAGTGTGAGGTCAGGGGCGGGGTTCGCGGCGGCGGCCGTGGCGGCCTCGAACGCGGCGCGCTCCTGTGCCGGCGTGGGGTCGTACTCGGCGCGCAGCGCCTCGATGGCGGGCGCCTCTTCGGCGAGGAAGCGGAACCATGCGGAGTGCGGGCCCTCGGTCTCCCAGCGCTTCCGGGCCACCATCAGGGCGTGTCCGGCGCTGGACGCGATGACGCCGTAGCGGGCCAGTCCTTCGGCTTCCAGGCGCTGTGAAACGGCGTGCCACTGCTCTCCGGCGAGCAGCCGGGCCGTGCGCTGCACGGAGACGGCGGGGAAGTCCGCCCAGTTCGGGCCGGTGGGCTGGGCCTGCGTGCTGTAGAGCACCTGCCAGGATCGGGATTCCTTGTGGAGGATGACCGGCTCTTCGCGGACGGAGTGGACGCGCATCACGTCACGGGCGGCGGTCACCGTGTCGTCCCAGCGGCTGACGTTCAGCTTCCCTGCACGGGCGAGCGCGTTCAGGTGCTCCCACGCCTTGTTGAAGCCGTCGGCGGTTGCCCACTCGTCCGGGTCGTCCTCGGCGCGCCACGTGAGGCGCTGCGCGGGCTCCGCGCCGATCTGGTCCCAGATGTCGGACGGGGAGTAGTTCGGGCCCCCCTCCACCACGGTGTCGATCGCGTTCGCCTGGTAGGCGTTGACCAGTTCGGCGGCGGCCGGGTGCAGGGCGGCGAAGACGCGCGCGGCGTCCGCGAACTGCATCTCGCGTTCCGCCGGGGACAGCTCCTTGCGGGCGGGGGGCGTCTTCGGGGCGGGGGCCGGGCTCTGTGCCGGCTGGCGGGCTTCGGCGCGCCGCTTCAGTTCAGCGGCGACGCGCTTGCCGATGGTGGTGAGGATGCACCAGTTGAAGCCGCCGTTGCGGTTGTTCACCTCGCGGATGAGCTTCCGGCGGTCCAGGGCGTCCACGGTGCGGTCGTGGACGGTGTACGGGACTCGGCCGTCCTCGGCGGCGGCGGTGGCGAGGATTGCGGCGCGGGCGTTCGCGTTGAGGCCCTTGATGATCTCGTTGATGTACGCGGACACGGTTGTCCCCTTTGGGTTGGGTTCGGAGCGTTTGTTGGTCCGGCTCGCTCGCGCCGTCCAACAAGAGCAACTGTACACCACGTCCGAAGGTGGTCAACGGGGAACCCGCACCCCGGCTTCCCGCAGGTGCTCGGCCGCAGCACCCCGCGCCCCCAGACGGGACGACACGGTGACCCGCCACCCGCACGAGCACGCGGCCACTGACGAACCGTCGTGCATCCACCCGCTCTTGACCCCGACAGGGCCCCCCGCCCAGCTCTCCCAGGAGTCCGCCGCACGCGACCAGCCGCGCGGCTCCGACGTCCGGGTCACATGCCGCGCCTCCGGCGCGCACAGCAGCCGCAGCGCAGCGTCCGCCACGGCGGCCACGGCCCACGTGTCCCACTGCGACCCCTCCAGCCGGGCCGACAGCTCAACCCCTGTGTGCGAGGTGACCACCAGCCGGCCGTCGGGCCACACCCGCGCAGACGCCCCGGGCACGCTCCACCCGACCGACCCGTCCGACTGCCGGGGCACCCCGTTGGCGTGCGTCCGCGTCATCTTCGCCACCACCCGAACCGATGCCGGAGCCATGTCCGGGTTCCGGTCGTCGGCGGCGGCCGGGGCGCGCTCGGCGAGAGCGGACAGCCACGCCCCGGCGTACGGGTACGCGGCCGGCCGCAGCGTCACCAGCGCCGCCCGGTCGCGCCCGTTGCCCGCCCGCACAGCGGCCCGTACGAACTCATGGCCGGGCGCAGCGCCGTACTTCTTCAACCGCACCGGGCCGTGCGGGGTCTCGAACGTGTGCGTCTGACGGTCGGCAAGTATCAGGCCGGGCATGGCGGTGTCCTCCAAGGGGGGCAGGGAGCAGCGGGGCGGGGTCAGCAGGGTTGCGGGTGGACGCGGGAACGGGCCCGCTCCAGGACGGCGGCGCGCCGCTCCGGGGCTATCGGCCAGTGGTGCGCGCTGTAGTCGTACGGGCCGTCTCCGGGGGCCGGGAAGCGGTGCGCGACCAGTGCGCCCCCGGAGTGCACGGCCGTTGGCTCGGTGATCTCGAACCGGACGCGTGTACGGCCGAGGCGGCGCACCCACGCGTACGTGATCCCGCCGTGCTCGGGGGGCGCGTACCGGGCCGGCCCGATGTCCAGCCGGTAGCGCGTGCACGCGGTCGGCACGGCCGGATGGTCGTGCTCGCCCTTCCAGTGCCCGCACGAGACGCAGCAGGGGGTGCGGGCCGGACGGTCGCACGGCGCGGCCCGGAACACCGGCCCCAACTGTCCGGGGACCATGCCCCCGGTCTGCGGCCACGAGAGGGCCACGGTGCCCGTGTCCGGCTCCAGCGCGGCCGCGCCCCCGCAGTGCAGCGCGGACGCGAGCAGCGAGCGCACCAGGGCGCCGGAGACGGGCACCGTGGCGGCCGGACGGTCGGCGTTGGACAGGGCGTACGCGGTGCGGTCCGCATCGAGAGGGCGGCCGATGGCGTGCGGGGTCGCGAGCTGGACGGCGGCGGCAGTGGTCACGGGAAGGTCCATTCGGTGAGGGGCCCGGAAGCGCGGCGGTGCGCCCCGGGCCGGCGGGCGGGTCAGAGTTCGCCGCGGCGCAACGACACGGTCAGCGCTTCCTCGCGGCCCCGGGCGTACAGGCCGTCAAGCCCTTCCGGGTACGGGGTGCGCTTCTCGGCCGCGAGTTCGTACTCGGCCGCTCCCACGGCGAACGCGGCCTGTCCGGCGGTCTGGGGGATGTCGTTGTTCCAGGCGTCCCACGACCACAGTTCTCCGATGGCGTACCGGCCGTGCGCGTCGGGCTGAACGGACCTGCTGCCGCCCACCCCGTCGTTCTCGACCGTCCACTGGAAGACGAGCGTGCCGTCCGGGGTGAAGTGGCCTTCCATGCCGCACTCGTCGTGCTCCAGGTCCCGCACGATCAGTTCGGCCGTGGCCCGGGTAAACAGGTGTGCGTCGTAGGGCCCCCACGGGTCCTTGAGGGGCAGGCCGACGTACGGGCCGTAGGCGCTTGCCTCCACGGTGAAGAGCTGGACGAGCAGGGGCGCTCCGTCGGCGGGGCGCGGCTCGGTGTCGGCGGCGGGGGTCGTCATGGTGGGTCCTTCCTGAGCAGGGGTGAGAGTGCCCGAGGGCGAGGGCTTGCGGCCCGGGGCGCATGTGCCCCGGGCCGGCGGGAGGCTCGGAGATCAGGCCGTGTCGTCGTCCGGGAGCGGGTACTGCGAGTCCGGGTTCGCCAGCAGGGCCTTGAACGCCCCCTGGAAGATGTCCAGGGCTCCTTGGTCGGTCCTGAATTCGGACGCCCGCTCGTGCGCCACGCTGAGCGCCTGTTCGATCTGAGCGATGGTGAAGAGCGGCGGGCGGGGAGCGTTGACCGACTGCCCGGAGCCGCGCGCGGGCAGCACCGTGTAGTGGTGGGTCTTGGCGAGCAGGGTGGCGGGGTCGGCGTCGCGGGCGTAGCTGCCGGTCAGTCGGTGTCCAGCGTCAGTGATCCGGTACTCATCGACGCCCCACGGGCGATCGATGGCGACGATCAGCGCCCCGTTGTCGTCGCGGGCGAAACCGGGCTTCGTATGGGCCGTTTCGGCGGCCGAGGTCATGAACTGGGCCAGTTGTTCCTTCGCGGCCCGCAGGGTCGAGCCGCGCCCGAAGATGTGGCGGCTGCGCTTCAGCATCAGGCGCCAGTTATCGCCGCGCCGCGACGGCGACTGTACGGCGACGTTGGGGATGGGGATGGAGACGGTCTCGACGGAGACACCAGGCATGGTGGGTGCCTTTCTGGTGAAGGGGGCGGGTTGGGGGCCCGGGGCGTTGGGGCGCGCCCCGGGCGACAGGTGCGTCGGTCAGCTGGTGAAGATGTCGGTGACCCGGCGGCAGCTCGCGGCGAAGTACGGGGACGGTGTGGGGCCGAGGGCGGCCACGGCGTCGCGGAGCGCATCGAGCGCGGCCGAGGGCAGGCGGGTCGCGGCGGGGTCCTTGCGGAGCACGGCGGCGGCGGTGCGGAAGTGCTCGGCGGCCGTCAGGTGGGCGTCGCGGGTGCTGGTGTGTTCCGGCGTGTCAGCGATGCGCTGTGCCTTACCGGCGAAGAGGGCGGAGAGGTGCGCGCCGGTCTCGGCGGGGGTGCGGGTGATGCCGCCGCTGTAGGTGCTGCCGTTGAACGTGATCGGGAACTGGGGCATGGACAAGGTGACTCCAAGAGGTTCGCGGGAATGTGCAGGTGTGGTTCAGGGCCCGGGGCGCGGCGGTCGTGGCCCCGGGCCGGCGGGGGCGTCAGGCGGCCGGGAGTACCACGGGCAGCGTCAGCGTGTCCCCCGGCATGGGGGGCCGGAGTGCGGCCAGGCCGGTCAGGAAGAAGTGGAGGGGGAGCCCGGGGTAACTGACGTCAGTGCGTTCCGTGCCGTCGGCGTAGCGGGTTACGGCGCGAGTGATGGGGCTCCACTCAACGCGAGCCCCAAAAGTTCCTGCGCCGAACTGCACTTCGGTGACGTCGGGCCGGTCGCGGTAGCAGTTGCGCAGGACGGTCGTGGCGGCGTCCAGGAGCAGCGCGGGGACGTCGGTCGTGTCGAGCGGGGGGAGGCCCGCGCGGGTGGCGTCGCCTCGGAAGTTTTCGAGGAGCATGGCGACCTTGAGGTTCGAGCGGTCCCACGGGCCCCCGGGGTAGCAGTGCTGTCCGGTGAAGTGGGCTTCGTCGTCCAGCTCCAGGAGGGCGGGGCGGTCGGCGTCCGGGGTGTCGGAGGAGAGGGCACGGGCGCGGGCGTAGGTGGCGATGGCGAAGAGTTCGGCGCGCGGGTGCAGGGCCGTTGTCGTTGCAGTGATCATGGGCACAGTTGTCCCCTTTGGGTTGGTTCGGAGCGTGTGTTGGACCAGCTCGCTCGTGCCGTCCAACAAGAAAAACTGTACACCCTGTCCGACGATGGGGGCAGGGGCCCCGGCGAACCCCTGCCCGGGCGCACCGTCAGGGGCGAACCCGCACCGGAGCGACATCCCTCCCGGGGCGTCCGGCCGGCCCGCAGACCCGGTTACCCATCGCGCGGCAGTCCCACCCGGATTCGCCCTCGTCCACGACCCCGTCCCGGTTGTCGTCGCCCAGCGCGTCAGCCTGGCCGTCGACCCACCCGTCGGCCCACGCAACGGTTCCCGGGTCGCCACCGTCACCCATGGCGTCAGGGGGCGTTTGCTCGGCCCCGTTGTCCAGTGCGGCCACCCCCGCCAGCCAACCGGCGTTGTACGCCTCCACGGTGGAGCCCTGGCCCCTGTCGGGGGTGACCATAGCCGTGGTGGCGGGGCGTGGCGCGCTGGACGTGGAGGAGTGCGCGCCGATCATGGCGGCGACGGCGAGCGCCACCAGGGCGAGCAGGCCGGCCAGGATCGCGGCTGCGCGGATCTGCTCAACGGTGCGGCGGATATGGGACATGGCGGGTTCTCCGATCGCGGAAGGGCCGGGGCGCGGCCCGTGAGGGACTGAAGGGGCTGAAATCTCGGGTTGGGCCGTTCAGGGCCGCCGGGGCCGGAATGCCGCCGCAGGAGCAGGGGGCGTTCGGGCCCGGGCGGGAGGGCCGGGCGACCGGTGAGGGGGAGGGTCCGGCCGCCCGGCCGGCTGAGGGGCGCGACTGCTACGCGGCGGGGGCGTACTCGGCGACGTAGGGCGCGGTACGGCCGTAGGCGCTCGCACCGGCCATCAGTGCGGGGTCTCCGGCCCGGTAGACGAACACCTTGATCCAGCGGCCCTTGGGCGCGCCCTTGCACGGCTTGGTGCGCTTGTACGTCGTGCGCGGGGCGTGGCCGTGGTGCGCCGCCCGGTACTTCCTCACGATGTGGCGCCCGGCCCATGAGCCGTACCGGTCCACCTCCCCCTGCGGCATCCCCACGCTGAGCAGGAAGTCACTCACCTTCACGCGGGTGGTGGCATCGCGGTGCGCGCGGTTCTCGCGGCGCCGGTCACGGAGTTCGGCAGCCAGGGCGCGGCGGCGGGTACGGCGGGCGTTAGCAGACACAGGAGTCCCCTTGGGTGCGGAGCGTGGGCGGTGACGGTCGCTCGTCCGTCACCGCCGGTCGGTGCAAGCACCACAGTACACGACCACACGCACAGCTGTACACCTTGTCCGCCGAGGGGGATGCGAGGGTCCCGGCCGGCCGCACCCCGTACAGGGAAGGGGTGCCGACCAATCCCGGACCAGGGCTTGCGCACCGCCGGACGGGGTGTACAGTTCAACTCGTTGGACGGCACGAGCGAGCCGCACCAACACCAACGCTCCGAACCCACACCCAAAAGGGGACACCCATGTCCGTCACCCTGGCCAAGCCCGGCGACAAGACCACCCCCAAGCCCGCCGCACCCCCCGCCCCCACCGCCAGCGAGCGCGCCTTCCTCCGCACCGTCGAAGCACGGCTCATCCACGCGGGCTACCTCAACGCCCACGCCGGCATCGTGCAGAACCAGCGATACGGCCTGGCCATCGGCCACGGCGACGCGGTCATGAAGTGGGCCGAGGGCTGGAACTGGACCGCACTCGGCCCCAACGGCATCGACGGCTGGTGCATGCAGCCCGGCATCCTCGCCCCCGTCAACGCCTCCCCCCGCCGCGTCGCGAACGCCATCATCGAAAACCTCGCCTGCCTCGCCCTGATTCCGTGGGAAGACATGCGACTGCGCGACCGTGCCCGCATCACCGCCCGCAACTTCGGATGGTGGCGCGCCCGCTTCCACCGCATCGCCTACCGGCTCACGCGCCACCGCCGCACCGTCCGGGCCCGCATCACCCGCTGAACCCCCGCCGGGGCGCCCGCACCGTACGGAGCGCCCCGGCCGGCCCGCGACCCCTCCCGCGCGCGTAGGACGGTCTCACGGGTTCCACGAACGCCCCTTTGTGCTGGTCACAGCGTCGCTTGCAGTCGCGTGCCGGTACCACGTTCGGACCCCGCCGAGGGCTTCCGTGCCCCGTGTCCGCCGCCCCGTGCGCCCGTTCCCCTCCCCGCGATTCCGCTGCGTCTTCTTCCCTTGGAGTCCCTGTGTTCTTCTCTGCCCCCACGCCGGCCGTCCTCGGAGAGTTCCGGCTGTGTGACCCGTCCGAGGCGACGTTCGTCGCGTACACCGTGAACGCTTCCCCGTCCTCCGCTGTTGTCCCCGGGAAGGAGTCCCGCCCCATGTCCGGCGGGCTGGTCCGTGCCCAGCTGGTCAACGCCCGTGCGTGCGGGGGCTCGATCGTCCTGGACGACTTGAGCGGGACCGTGGCGTTCACCTACTCGTCCGGCACGTTTCACCGCATGGTGCAGGTCGCCACCCCGCTTACCTCGTCCATTCCGCTGTGCGGGACGTGCGGGCAGTGGGAGAGCGAGCACCGCAACCCCAACGCGTCGTGCTGCGACCAGTTCACCTTCAAGAAGCGGCCGGGCACCCTTCACAACCCCTTGTGCCGCGCGTGCCAGCAGCCGCGTACGCACCACGGGCGCCCGTTCACCGTGGCGTGCCACAGCTTCGAGGGCTGACGGCCGGTCGTCCGGCGTGTCCGCATCGAGCCGCGGCGCCCTTGTCGCGGCCCGGTGCGGGGATGCACGAGCGCCCCGTACGTCAATGACCCTTCGGAGGTCTGCACATGTCGAACACCCCTGACGACCGCGAGCGCCCCGTGACCCGGCGCGAGTTCCGCACGGTCACGTTCATGCTGGCGGGCGCGTTCATCGCTACCGCCGCCGCGATGTTCTGCCTCCTGGTCCTGGAGATCAAGGGCTGATCGTCAGCCGGCCGGGGTGTGCTCTCCCGCCGCCCCGGCCCGTTCCTCCCGCTTCCGCTGTTCCCCGCGCTCGTCCGCGCCGCCGCCTGTCTCGGCCGTGTGCAGGACGCGCCGTAAGCACGTTCGCCGGGCCATCATCCGCGCCCGCATCCCCTGAACTTCTGGAGTCCTCGTGACCACCATCCTTCCCCTGTCCGCGCTGCCGTACATCCCCTCCGCGTACTCCCCGGGCGACCGCCTGGAGGTCGCCGGCGAGGTTCAGATACGCGACGAGCAGGGCCGCTGGACGTGCGGCCGGCCGGAGTGCCCCAACTTGCTGTCGGACGCCGACGTTCGGCGCCTGTACACCGCCCCGGATCTCCTGACGCGGCTGGGCCTGCCGCTGATCGCGCCCCGGTCCGTCCCCGCCGACGTACCGCTTCCCGGCCGCCCGGTCAGCATCGGCGAGAGCCCGTTCGAGCGTGACCGGCCGTACCTGATGTGCGGAAACCTGCTGGGCAACTTCCACGCCCTCACCGTCTCGGACCCCGGGCCGTGGGGGATCGGCCAGAGCGCCACCACGCTCGACGACCCTCTGCGCCCGGGAAACCACGAGGTGACACTCACGGCTACGGGCGTGGTGTGGGTCCGCAAGCGGTCCTGCTTCGACGGCGCGCAGATGACCTGTGCGTTCATCCCGGCCGAACTGCCCGCCGTGGACGAGGTGATGGCCCTGATCGTGGCGGCCGTGCTCCCGGACAACACGTCGGTCTGCCACGTCCCGCGCATTCCCCGTCACGCGCTCTGACCCGGCTTCCGGCGGGGGCGTACTGCCCCGCGTGCGCCCCCGCCGGCCCGGCTCCCCTTCAGCTCACCGTGTCCCGGAGGACTCCCGACATGACCACCGCCGTCGCCCTTGACTACCGAACCCCCTTGCTGGCCTTCCGCGCCGCTGTACACCTTGTCCGCCTGTCTCCGGGCCCCGGAACCCTCGCGGAGCTGTCCCGGGCCGCTCTGGCGCTCCCTGCCACCCCGTCCGGCCCCCTTATGGACGACGACAGCTATCTGACGCTGCTGCGGGCCCTTGAGTGCGCCGAGGAGTCGCAGGTCTTTCCCGTCATCGACCACATGGCCACCGCCGTAGAGGATCTGGCCCGGTTGAAGCCGAGTTGGACCCTTCCCCACGAGTCGGAAGCGATGGCCGACGTGATCCGGCTCCTGGCCGTATGCCACGAGCGGCAGGCCGACATGGAGTCCGCCCCGTTGAGCCCGTGGACCCGCGCGGCCGAGGCAGGCACGCGGCTGCTCGGCATCATGCTGCGCCGGACCGACAAGCGGCCGGCCGAGAGCCTGATGAGCCGTACCGGGTGGGAGTTCGCCGCTCGGATGCGGACCGCCATCGTGCACACGGCCGCTCTCACCGCTGGACACTTCGCGGAGCTCTGGGCGCGCCGTTGCGGCCTGTTCCCCATCGGCCCCCGACTCGCCCGCAGCGACGGCGGTTCCTACATCGAGTGGACCCGGGTCATCGGACAGCACCGGTACGCGTTCGAACTGGTCAAGGACGGATGGCGGGACGGGTTCCCGCACGGGCTCGTGACCGTTCGACAGTCCGGTGCCTACGAGCCCGTGCGCACCTTCGCGCTGACCGGCAGCACGGACCGCAAGGCCGTTGACCGCCTTATCGCCTCCCTGTGAACCGGCCCGGCAGGGCGTGCGCTCCGTACGCCCCGCCGGCCGCCCCCCTCTCCCATCCCTGAGCCCTTGGAGGACTCGACCATGCACACCACCATCACCGCCGCCATGCGGGATCTGCTGACCGCCGGGCAGGCCGCCGTGCGCGCCGCCGAACACCGGGGCTCCCCGGAAACCGTCGCCGGGCTCGACAAGGCCCTGTGCGCCCTCCCGGTCCTGGACATGGACGACCAGGCGTCCGAACTCCTGCACGCGGCGCTGAAGACGATCGCGCTCGCCGAGGACGCCGAGGAGTGGGAACTCCTGACCAACGTCGAGCGCACCCACTCCCAGCTGATCGTCTACCCCGACGGAGTGACCCTGGAGCACCCCGTGATGGCCGCCGTGCTCATGATGACGGCGCGATGCTTTGCCCTGAACGCAGATAACCGCGGCGTCGTGGCGCGAGCCTGGGACCGGGGGTACTGGGCCGGCATGCACGCCCTGGCCGCAGTACGCGACGCGATCCAGGGAACGACCGACGGCCGCGCCCTGGACAAGGCAATGACGGAGTTCCTGACCGCCGTGCGGCGCGCGATCCCCTATGCCGCACTGTTCGAGACGCGACGGGCCCTGGTCGAGTTCGCCCGCACGTATGAGCTGCCCATCGTCGGAATGCGTCAGCCCATGCCCCTCGGCCGATGGGAGTACGCCCGGCGGGTCGGCAACGCCATCTATTGCTTCGAGGTCGCCCCCCCGCTCGTGGAGGGCCACGCGTACGGGTCGGTCGCGGTCCGACGTACCGCCGCCAACGGCACGGTCGGCCCCGTCCGGTACCTCCCGTTCAGCTCGATCGACGGGTATCAGGCCGCGAACGACGCCCTGTACGTCCTCTGACCACCCGGCTGGCCCGGGGCGCCACGTCCCCGGGACGCCCTCTGCCCGTTTCTCTTCTGGAGGCTTCCTGTGTCCACGCAGCAGACCTTGCCCCTCGACCTCGCCCGTCAGATTCTCGCCGCCGCGTCCCTGCTGGTCATCGAGGGCACCCCACCCGAGGGTTCCCGCGGCTACCAAGTGCGGGAGGTGGCCGAGGGGGCCGTGATGGTCTCGCCAGTGCTTGACGGGCGGATCGGCCCGCACGCCGGCGCCATCTTCCGCACCGGCGCTCAGGACGAGTGGAGGGGGATGAACAGGGCCGCGCGCGACGTGCTGACCGCAGAGGGATGGCAGCGCACGGACAACACGTGGGACGGCGACGTGTTCCGTGCCCCGGCCGGCCCGCTCGCCCCGATCGTGAAGGAGACCGTTCACGTCCTGGAGCGCGACGGCTCGCCCGGCTATGCCCAGTTCGACGTCACCCCGTACATGGGTGCGGCCCGGGTCGACGTGACGGGAGGCTGGAACTGCCGGGAGCTGTCCATCAGCGACGTGGCATTGCCCGCACTGCGTGCCGCCGGGTTCTCCGTGGACACCGTGCACGAGGGTGAGGGCTCGGAGCTGCGGCAGTGGGGCACGCTGCACCACCTGGTGGTGCGTCCCCCGGTCGAGCGGCGCGAGGAATGGGCGCGTGCACACACAGTGCGCCGGTTTCTGCAAGGCCGGTTCACCCACGTTGAGTGGGAGGTGCAGATGCGGCCGGCGTTGCCCGAGGACCTACCCGAGGGCTCCGAACCCGCCGCGCACCTGGGCGCTCTCTTCTACCGGTTCGACGGACACGCCATTCATCACCCGCAAACATTCGACGACTCGCTGCGTGAGCTCGGGTACGACCTTCAGCTCTCCCGTCACCAGTGGTGGCACAACATCCGCATCCTGCGACCCGTCGCGGTCGCCCAGTAGACCCGCACACCCCGGGGCGGGGTCGTCCTTGCCCCGGGGTGTCCGGCCCGCTGCTTCCTTCCCTCGGCCGCAACCGTCGCGGCCGTGAGCAGGGCGCACCGTGCCCCCGCTGTCGTACTCACCGCTTGGAGATTCCCTTGACCACCGTGACCCTGACCTCCCCGGTCGTGCGGCCGACTCTGTTCCCCCCGCCCGCCGTTCCACTGCGCTTCACCGATGGCGACCGCTACGTGTGGACGCACACCATGGACGTGTGGACCCGCACCGATGGTTTGTGGGTGCCGTCCCGGTACGACGGACTGAACGACGGCCTGGACGACGGCACAGGTACGTGGACCGACGCCGAGGTCAGAGCCGCTTTGGGGCGGGCCGTTGAGAGGTGGGACGCGCGGCAGCGGTTCGTGCCCGCTGTTCCCCCCGGCCATATCCTGCCCGGGCGGATGGCTGTCGCGGGCCCGCCGCTGCATGAGGCCGCGCAGTACGTGATCGAGCACCAAGGCTCAGGGCTCCTCGTGCCGTTGCGGGACCTGATGGCCCGGTACGACGAGGACGCGGCGTACGACGTGCCCGGCGTCGTCACCGGCAGTCGTATGCGGGACCTGGCTTCCGGGATCGTTGCCGAGCACGCCGGGCCGGTGATGACGTACGACGAAGCCGCGGGGCGCGTGTACGTCCGCTACTGGGCCGGCCGTCCGGCGCACGCGGAATGCCTGCATGTGTTCGTGTTCACCGCGTCCCCGGTGGAGGCGTAGCCGTGGCGACCGAGAAGGAGCGCGGCCGGCTCGGGGACATCCTCATGCGGGAGTTTGCCGAGTACGCGGCCCAGCTCACCGCCGAGGGGTACGACTGGGCCGCAGTCTGGGCCACGGGCGCATGGCCGGCGGAGTCACGACTTCGCTGGCTCCACGGCCGGTTCCTCCTCGCGCAGGAGTGCGCGGCCATGATCGGCCACCGCTTCAGCGACGACGAGATCACCCAGTTCCACCGTGAGCACCTGGCGCACGGGGCGCTGTTCCCGGACGGACCGCCGAGTATGGGCAGCCCGTAGGCCAGCGTCCGGGGTGTTCCCCGGGGGAACAGGGGGCTCGGGATGCCCGACCCCTACCCCCAACCCCGGACACGGTGTACAGTTTTTCTTGTTGGACGGCACGAGCGAGCCGCTTCCAACCAACGCTCCGTACCCATCCGAAGGGGACAGCCATGTCCACACCCGGCAACTTTGCCCACCTGCCCACGGCACTACGCCGTCAGACCCAGCGCATGCTGAACCGCACCCGCCTTGCCGAGTTCGTCATGAACACCAGCGAGGAGCGGACCGCAGCACGGAAGGTCGCACATCGCCTGCTCCAGGAGATCCAGGCGAACCGGGCCGAGCAGAACAAGGTGAACTCCCGCATCCTGCTGTATCCGCCGTCCCCGGACCTCAATGCCCGATACGCGCAGCTCAGCGACGACCGTACGAAGCTCGTCCGTGAGCACCGGTATGCCTCGGCGCACCAGGCCGCCGCCGACGTCGTCCATGAGTCCGCCGTGTTCGAGCGGGCATGGGCGGACCGCCCCGAACTGCGCGGGCCCGACGGCCGGATGCTCGCCAGCGTGGTCTACCAGCCCGTTGGCCGGGTCGCGTCCGCTGCCGTGTACCGGGCGACCGTGCTGCACCTCAATCCCCGTGACGGCCGCCACTGGCAGGGGGTCCACTACACCACGGTGAAGCGCAGTACCGCCCGCTCACTTCTGGAGGCGTGGGCCGGGCAGGAACAGGCGTACGTCCTTCGCGATCCGCACGGACGGCTCTACGTGGCCACGCCCACAGTCCGGCTTGAGCTCACGCCCACCGACATTGAGCGCCCCCACACCGAGGGGGACGCGCTGCGCGCCGCCCTCACGGCGTATGACCTTCCGGCCTACGACGACACCGACGGCCCTGCCTCGTGGCTGTGCGTACCTCTGGAGCCGTTCATCTCCCACGAGGAGACCCACGAGAGCCCGCACTTCCGCATCTCATCACAGAAGCATGCCGACCGGCCCGCTTCCCGGCACGGCGAACGCTGGACCGCCGCCTTCTACGACGAGAACGGCTGGCACGTCACGACGCTCGACGCCTCGCCGGAAGGGTCCACGCTCGCCGAGGACTGCGCGCACGTCGCCTGCGCCATCGCCACTTTCGCTTCTACGCGGCACTGACCCGGGGCGCCGCACTGCCCGCCCGCGCTCCGGCACGGGCGGGGGTGTGCGGAACTCCGGTTCCCCCATGGACTCCAACTGCCACGCTGAGAGGTCACCCATGCCCACCACCACGGCGGCCGCCCCCGCCCCGGCCGCGCCCATCATCTCCGCTCTCACCAGCGCCGGAGTCGCCGCCTTCTGGGACAGCGACGAAGGCTTCGTCGTCGCGCACCCGGACGCCTTCGCTGCGGATGAGGCGTACTGGCACCTGCACGTCACGGTCGACCCCGTGTCGCTGGAGGCCACCGCGTGGGCGCCGGACGGTGTGCCGGACTACGACAAGATCGCCACCGTCTACAACACCGCGCCGACCGGCCCGGCCGGGATCGAGGCGGCACGGTGCGCCCAGGCCGTCGCCCAGTGGCTCACCGAGCCGCGCCCCACGGCCGGCGGGATGCTGCTGGCCGCGCTCGCCAGGTACGGCATCACCACGGTGGACGAGCACCCCGGGTCGAGCGATGGCGTCACCACGTACGACGGCTGCCGGGGCACGAGCTACGGCATCCCCTTCGCCCAGGACACCTCGCCGATGCGCATCCGTGACGGCTTCCACCTGTGCGTGCGGGAACGCAACGACCTGACGGCCCATGTCCCGGCCGCACACGGCGGGTGGGACATCTTCGTCCATGACGACGACGGCGAGCGCATCGGCGACCCGCTGAACGTGACTGGTGGTGCCGGTCTCGTGGACTGCGCCGAGGACTCGGCCGCCGCGGCCGCCGCCATCGCGAACTACCTCACCGCTCCCGTCTCCCGGCGCTGCGACTGCTACAGCCAGGAGCGCTACGGGCGTCGGCACGACCGCGAGTGCAACCGGTACCGGCGGCCGTGATTGCCCGGCTTGAGACGTGGTGGCGTGTCGGCGTCGACTCCTTCGCCGAGGACAACGGTTACGACGTAGCGGAGGTCCCTCGGGAGCTGATCTGGTACGTCACCGCGTCCATCACGGACATCAAGGCCCTGGACGAGGCCGAAGGGTGGGCGTACGGCTGCGGCTCGACAAGCCTGCGGGTCGTCGCCGGCCAGGTCCACATGCGTCTCGACTGGCGCCTCGAAGTGGAGCGGGCCGCGTGGGCCGAAGTCCGCGGCCTCGACCCGCGCACCAGCCTGCGCCGCGACTTCGCCGAGCACATCGCGCACGAGCTCATCACCCTGCCCTCCGTCTGTGAGACCGACGCGGTAATGACCGCCCGATACGCCACCGGGCGCGGCCCGGTCCGTCGCACCTGGACGTACGAGGACCGCCACCCCACTACCCACTGACCCAGCTCACCCCCGGGCCGACACGGCGCCCGGGCCCACCTGGAGAACATCATGCGCACAGCCCTGTTGCCCACGATCGTCAAGGACCCGGCCACCTTGGCCGCTCATCTGGCCAAGCACGGGATGCCCGGCCAGAGGTCGAAGACCGCAATCGCCCGCCTCCGCCGCGAACGCGAGCGCCGCACCCTGCCGCCGCGGAAGCCCCTGCCCCTCCCCGACCGGGTCCTTGAACGGCAGCTGGCGGCCGTCGCACAGGAGATCCAGCGTCGCGGGGGTGAAACCGCCATCGCCGGGCGTACCTCGCTGGCCTGCCTGACGATAAGCGACCGCCGCGACGGCCTGGTGCTCGTCCACGCCGAAGGCTGGCGGCACTACAGCCGCCGCGTGCCCGCGCGGTACGCGCGGCTCAGCTACCTGTGGGGCCCGGACGACGCCGGCTCGGGCCCGTGGGCCGTGCGCGTCGCCGGCACGATCACCACCGTAGCGGACGCGCTCGACTGGCTCACCCCCGCCGACGTGAAGAAGGCGCAGGACAGGGGCCTGCACGTACGGCGCCAGGGCGACGTCTACGCGATCCAGACCACGGCCAGGCGTGACGGCGAAGGCGCCGAGTTGTTGCCCGAGTCGCACGAGTGGCGCCCCTCCACCCGCTACCTGGTCCACCGCCCCGAAGACGGCCGCCGGCACCGGCCGCTGCGCCTGCCCTGGCCGGTGCGGTTCGTCCAGCAGACGGCCTACGGGATGGGCCGCACGAACTCCCGCAGCGACGCCGACTGACCACCCCTGCACATGCCCGGCCAGACCCTTCCGGCCGGGCCGGAAGGAACATCCCATGTCAGCCATACTCACCCCCACCGGGGCCCGCATCCTCGACACGAACAACAACGGCGTCGTCTCCGGCCACCCGGCCGCGATGGCATGCCTGCTCGGCGACGGCCTGGTCATCCCGCACAACGGTGACGGCGGCACGCACTGGATCACCGAGGCCGGCTGGACGGCACTCGACACTTGGCGCCAGAAGAACGGCAGCACCCCCGCACCGCTTACGACAACGATCCTGCCGAAGCTGCCGAAGACGCAGCATGAGGCGATCGTGAGTGCGGCCAACCGACCCGACCAGCGGGTGCCGGGCCGGGACGACAACGACGTGTACTCGGCCGGCGAGAAGTGGTTCCGCGGCCCGACCCTCCGCGCCGTCAAGACCGCTGGATACGCCACCGAGTTCGAGAGCGGGTACTCGCTGTATCTCACCCCGCTGGGTCGGGAGTACGCCCGGCAGCGCGGCAACGTGGATGTGCGCCGGCGACGGTTCGTCATCGTGGCGTGCGGGGACAAGAAGCGGCCCCACCCCGGTTTCAACGAGTTCGGCAACGCGAACGCGGGCTACCCGGCCGGAGAGCTCTACGTCGGTGACTATCACGTCTCTCTGCGCTCTGCCGCCGATGCCCTGACCCACCCGTCCATGATCCGCATCCTGTCCATGCTGCACGGGCTGGTGGACCTCAAGCGTCCTCTGATGCCGTACGACGTGACGTCCGGTGATCCAAAGGCGATCACGCCCGAACGGCTCGCCCGCCACACCGCAAGCCTCGGTGTGCACGACGCGGACGTCATTTTCCTCGGCGGCAAGGACTACGCCGACCTGCTCCGTCCGTCGATTCCGCACCTGCTCACGCCGCTCACCGGCGGCATGGGCATGCACCGCGGCCTGTGCCGGCAAGCCCGCGAAGGCGCCGAACTCCGCAAGTCCTGGTGGGCGCGGGCCGCCGAACTCCACGAGACGCAAACGGCGAACTGACGGTTGCCTGTCCCCGCCCGGTCTTCCTCAACGGCCGGGCGGGGGCAGGGAGCCGGCCAGTTCCCGGCCCATCCTCAACACGACGGAGATCCCTGATGACGACACCAGAGTCCACTGCCAGTCCGGCCGCCAAGCCCGACTGGCTGATTGAGGCCGAGAAGGAGGAGCAGCGGCGGGATGCCGAGAAGGAGCAGCTCCAGCGCGAACAGGCGGCAAGGCACGCGCAGACGGTGAACACCCATCTGGCCGCCCTCGGTATCGCTCCGGTGCGGCCCGCGACGGCCACCCGCTGGGTACATCCCGCTCTCCTCGCCTTCGGGAACGCCTCCGAGGCGGATTACGCGTACGCGGTGTACGCCAACTACCAGGACAACCTCGGAGTGGTGCTGTTCGTTGGTGACCCCCAGGGCAACCACGGCACCGAGTTCGCGGGGGAGCTGCGCACCGTCGCTGATGTCGTTCGGGCTCGCCGGGAAGGCGGCACCGGCACATCTTCGCCGCAGCCCCGCCCGGGCTGGCGAGGCATCGCTGAGAGAGAGGCCCGTACGACGGCGCAGCATCTGCCGTCGGACACCTCCGCCCTGTGTGACGCCCTGCACGGGCTCACCGCCGCGGTGCTCGCGCACCAGGCACCGAGTGGTGATACCGCCGTGGGTACGGAGGTGGATCTCGACTGCGAGTTCCTGACCGATGACCTGACCCCGAGCGGCCTGGTGTCCCTCGGGCTCTCCGCCGGCCCCGGACGCACCCTGTACGTCGTCAACGCCGATATGGATGTGGCCGAGGTGCTGCGCCGCCCCTTCATGCGCGAGCAGGTATGGCCGCACCTGCCGCTCACCGCGGACGGCTCCCTCAACCGTAACCACCCCGACGTGTGCAGCTACGCAGAGATACGTCCGAAGGTGGAAGCGTTCTTCGCCGATCTCGGCCGCGACACGACCCTGTGGACGCACTGCGGCGCCCAGGACGTGATCCGGATGCATGCACTGTGGCGCCACGACTGGGTGGTGATGCCGGACACGATCCCGCAGTGGGGGGACGATCTGGCCCGGCTTCGCCGGCTGGCGGGCGGGGTGCAGCTCCCGCCGCATACCGGTCGCCCCCATCACGCCCTGGACGACGCCGAGCACCAACGGCAGGCCCGCGCGTACCTTCGGGGTCTGATCAACTGACCCCGCGAAGGCGACGCCCCCGTCCGGTAAGTATCCGGACGGGGGCGTTTTGCTGTGCGGTTGCGCCGGCCCTGCGTCGAGGTCGACGGCAGCGTCACTGTGTGACGACCGCCTCCTGTGCAAGGGCTGAAGCCGATTCCAGGTGCGCGGTGACGACCTGGTGTCGTACCCGGGCGATGGTGGTTGAGTGCTTGCGGCAGTGGGGGGCGATCTCCGCGGAGATCAGTGCGTCGGGGCGTACGCCGCTCCTGTCACCTGCGGTGTAGCGGTGCATGATCACCCTGATGGCTCGGTGCTGCCACGGAGGCAGGGCCGCTGCGTACGCGGTGCGGAGCATGCGGCGCACGGCCATGACCGGGTGTTCGTAACTGGTGTCGGCCTTGACGTCATGTTGGCGGTAAACGTGGTTGATCAGGCTGTCCAGGGCTTCGAACCCGTACAGAC
Source organism: Streptomyces sp. NPDC057249 (assembly GCF_042669245.1). Taxonomy (NCBI): domain Bacteria; kingdom Bacillati; phylum Actinomycetota; class Actinomycetes; order Kitasatosporales; family Streptomycetaceae; genus Streptomyces; species Streptomyces sp. NPDC057249. The sequence continues at coordinate 130,318 of NZ_JBHUXS010000020.1, forward strand.
CGTCCTGTTCCTCGGCGATGATTTCGGTGAGGGTGCGGGCGGCGATCTCGGCGGCCAGGACGATGAGGCCGATGTGTGTGCGGTTCCAGGTCCCGGTGGCGGCCGCGAGCCAGGGAGCCCGGACGACGTTCGCGGCCGCGAGCAGTTGCTCGATCTCCTCGGTGCCTGCGTCCAGGCCGAGTGGTCTCTTCGTGGAAAGCATCAGGTGGATGCCGCGTGCGTCGTGGGCCGGGTTGGCCAGGAGCTTCGGGGGCTGGGCCGTCATGGCTTTGGCGTACGCATCGTGGGCACTGGCGGGTTCGCTCGGCGCCCACAGCAGGCGCAGGGGGTGCTGTTCGGGCGCGATGGGGGCCTCTGCGGGCCTCATGCTGGGAGGGACCGGCATCCGTCGGGCGGATGCCGGCCGCGGCCTCTTCGGGTCCGGAATGAGGACACGCTGGAGGGCCTGGCCCAGAGTCAGGTAGCGGCGTTCCCGGCCGGGCCGGTTCAGCGGCAGGGCCAGGCGCAGAACGTTGTGGACGAGCCGGCCGTGGGCCAGAGTGATGTTGGAGCTGGTGACATAGCCGGAGAGCTGACGAACGGTTGTCCACGCCCCGATTCGCCGGAGGTCGTCGGCGTGCTGAGCGGTACTCCGGCTGAGGGGTCCGTAGGCGTCCTGGAGCCTGCCCGGGCCAGCCTGGGCGCCCCAGATCCCGGACATCCAGTGGGCGAACTGTTGATGCAGGTTGAAAGGGGTGGGGGCCGGGGGCAGTTTGGCCTGGAGGTATGAGGCGAGCCAGGTGGCAGCAGCTTGCGCGGCCACGGAGGTGAGTCCGTCGGGCATGACGTCGCCCCGCCGGCGTTCGTCTTGCATTCCGTGGGCCAGAGCGGTGCGCCGCAGACGTCCGGCGAACTCCTCGAAGTAGGGGCCTGGAATGTCGGTTCCGTACAGCATGACGACGATGTCGTCGCTGTAGTGGCCGGACATGCGGTCCAAGTGCCGCATGAGCTGTTCTGAGACCAGGACGTCAGCCACTGTGCGTCTCCTTGTCCTGGGTGTTGGGCAGGGTGGCGGTGAGGCGGATGTGGCGCAGGTCGGCGGCGATGCGCCGGGTGATGGCGGCCATGTCCGGGTCCTGGCTTCCGGCGGCTTCCTCCATTTGGGCGCAGAAGAACGCGGCCCATCCATCGGGACCGGCAAGGAGGTCGTCGTGGTCGGCGTCGGGAACGTGGCTGCCGTCGTCCGGCGCAGCCATGATTCGGTCTGCCTTCTCGTTGGCGCTCAACGCGTCAAAGTCGGGGCCCTTCAGAGCGTTGAGGGACTGCGTGGGGCTTTCAGTGCCGCCGAGGGGCACGCCGAGTACGCCGGCCAGGCCGGTGGCCGCGCTACGGGGGATGATGCTGTACTGACGGGAGGTGCGGGCGGCGAGGTCGGTGAAATAGGTGATGGCCTGCTCCCACACGTCGTAGGGCACATCGACGGCGGTACCAGGCGAGGTTGATTCCAGCCGATCGAGCGTGTCGAGGGAGACGCCGGTCAGGTCACGCACGATACGCGGCGATACGCCCGCAGCCAGTGCCCCGCGTACCGCCGGGTCTCGGCGTAGCGTCACGTCCTGGCGCTGGAGTGCCCAGTCGCGCAGTGCGTCCTCGGCGTCGTAGGGCGACTGGAAGAAGCGCCCGGGCTCGCCAGTTGGCTCGATGGCTTCTGTTTCTTCCGCGCTGTCGTTTCCCGTGAGTCGCTTGCGGACGGCTTCCGGTCCGCGTCCCAGTTCCCGCGCGGCGGCGGCGACCGCACCGTGTTTGGAGGTGCCGCCGTGTGCGTCGACCAGCTCGCGCATGGCGGTGAGCTCAATGGCCCGGAACGTTCGGGCGGCGTCCTGAGCGGCCTCTGCCGCCGCCAGGGCCCGGCGGGCCGGATCGGAGATGGCCCGCAGGCGGTCCTCTTCTGCTTGGAATGACATGCCCGTCTTCTCCCTCAAGGGCGCGGAGGTGGCTCGTTTGCGCGCCGGTCAATGCCGCGAATATCGAGGCGAGCGCCCCGACATTCAAAGCCAACCACGAGTTGGGAGTAATTCCAACCTGATGTTGGGAATTGGGCCAACCCATGGTTGGGCTTGGGGGCGGGGAGGGCACCTACATCTGCAACGCGAGATGGCCCCGGACCGAGGTCGGGGCCATCTTCGTATCTACTCCGGTGGGTGCTGGTCGGCCCGGCACAGGGTTACGCGGTGAGAGCGGGTGCCTTCGGCGCGGCCGGCAGAACGGGCGCGAGGAGCCTCGCGACGGAGATCAGCGTGCGGTCCGACAGGTAGGGGCCAATGACCTGGATGGACAGCGGCAAGCCTTCCGGGGTTTCACCAGCGGGCAGGACGATAGAGGGAAGCCCGGCCGGGACTGCGAGGTTGATCCACGCGGTCTGGTCGTAGTACGAGCGCTTCTCGCCGTCCACGGTGATGTACCGCTGGTTCGTCGGGACCGACGTCTGGTCGAGGACGGCCGCGGTGGGTGCGGCCGGGGTGACCAAGATGTCGTGGCTGGCGAAGTAGGTAGCCCACTTCGCGCGGAGCTTCTGCCGGTCTTCGTCGGCGCGCGCCCAGTCGCGGTGACGCATGGTGCGGGACTTCAGGTACATGGCGCTGGGGTCGTCGTCGGCGAGCGCTTCGGCTGCGGCGACTTCGCCGGCGAACGCCTCGTCGGTGGAGGTGGCCGCGCTGGTGGCGTACATGAGCCGGGTGAACAGGTTGTCGCTGGCCGCGAAGTCGACGGGCCGGGTGGAGTCGTCGACGCTGGCGCCGGCGGCGCGGAAGGCCGCGGCGGCCTGGGCGATGAGCTCTCGGGTGGCGGTGTCGACGTGGCAGTAGGGGTCATCGGCCCACAGGCCCACTCGGTAGGAGCCGAGGCGGTTCTTGGCGGGGGAGGGCAGGCAGATGCTCCATGCGGGATCGTCGGCCGGGGATGGTGCGGCGATGACGTCCAGGAGGAGGCCGAGGTCTGCGGCGGTGCGCGCGATTGGCCCGAGGGTGATCATGTCGGAGCTGGTGAGCCAGCCCGGCGGGCGGGGGATGTGGCCGCGGGTGGGGACGATCGGCGAGGCGCCGCGGGAGGTGCGCAGCGCGTAGACGCCGCAGTAGGCCGCGGGGAGGCGCAGCGATCCGGCAAGGTCGGAGCCGACTTCAAGGGAGGACAGGCCCGCGGCGACGGCTGCGGACGGTCCGCCGGAGGAGCCGCCGGCGGTGCGGTCGTCGGCGAACGGGTTCTTCGTCTTGCCGAAGATCGGGTTGCTGGTCTGGATGTCCTGGCACATCGTCGGCACGTTCGTCTTGCCGATGATGATGGCGCCGGCCGCGCGCAGCAGGGCGACGACGTCGGCGTCGGCGTCGGGAATGTGGTCGGCCAGGTCAGGGGAGCCGCACGTGGTGCGCATGCCCTTGGTTTCCAGGGCGTCTTTCACGGTCATGGGCAGGCCGTGCAGGGGCCCGAGGGTGCGGCCGGTGCTGGCGAGGTACTTATCGGCCTTGTCGGCTGCGGCGCGCGCGCCTTCGATGTCGAGGGTGACGACGGCGTTCAGGCCGGGGTTGGCCTTGGTGTGGTGTTCCAGGAGCTGGTCGAGGAGGGCGCGGCTGGACATCTCGCGGTTGCGCAGGGCGGCTACCTGCCTGCTGGCGGGGGCGAGGTGCAGGGTGCTGGTACCGCCGGTGGTGGCGGTCTCGCTCTCTGCGGCGGTGGCCGTGCTGGTCAGGCCGAGGACGCTGGCAGCGGCCGCGGAGGTGGCGAGAAGGCTACGGCGGGACATCACGTACGGGCTCCATCTGGCGTTGTGCTGGGGGTGAGGCAGTCGGGTGGAGTGTCTGATCGAACGCGCGAGAAGTATGAAGCGACACGCAGGAGGTGCTTTTGCTCGGCCTTGATGGAGGGGAGCTTGAGGGTGGCGTCGGCGTACTCGGCCGGCTGCGCGACGGGCTTGTCCTGGGCATGCAAGGTGATCGCGTGGCGGAGCTGGTCGGCGGTGACGGCCGCGGCAAGCCGGTCGCCCTTCAAGGGGCCGAGGAGTCCGCGTTGGGCGCTACGGCGGGTTTCGGCCTCTGCGCGGACTGCGGGATCGAGGTAGCGCCGCAGGGTGACTTGGCCGTCGCGGATCTCGGTGCGCCGCCGGATCAGTGGGTAGTGGATGCTCCGGCGCTGGCGCAGGAACTGCCGCTGTGGGGCCTGCTGTTGCAGAACGATGCTG